>NZ_JBHVVB010000008.1:0-17263 GCF_042883835.1 Paenibacillus sp. NPDC058177
TATCGTTGTCTTTGTTCTCCCAAGTGAACACACCTCCACTACTGTCATTATCGGTCTGTCCGTTAACGAGTGTCCACTATTTATTCTAATTGCATGGAGTCCGTTATTTTCTGGAACCTGTCGGTTACTGGGAAATAACGTCTCTGGGGTCCGTTAGCAGACGGAACAGGGAGCATTTCGTGTATACAACTTATTCTAAAAGCACACACAAATTACTTTTGCGCATCAAGAATAAACATCGAAGCATCTTGTCCCATGAATATCTTACTTCCGGTATAAAAAGTTTTGGATTGGATATTCCGATACCCGATTTTCGTCATCTTGCCGGTTAACTCATCTTGCTGGAATCCGTTATGCACGAGATCTGAAGCGACATTTTCATTTTTATCAAAATCAACGATCAGCAAATGTCCCCCTTCATTGAGAACATCATATAATCTTGATAAAACCAGTTCATAATCTGCAATGTGAAGCAGAACCTGAGCCATAAAAATATAGTCCACACGCAAATCCGATAAACCTTCCTTTTCAAAATCAAAGCACAATGTATCTGCATTTTGAATATTGAACTCGGAGATTTTTTGCTTAATTTGATTAATCATATTTGGTGAGGTATCAAGAAAAAGCACGGAGTGAAAATCGCCCAGAAGGTTCATGCCAAGGAGACCGGTTCCGCTCCCAAAATCAATAGCCGTCTTGCTCTTAGCATCAACTAAATATTCACGAATGGCATCAGAGGATACCTTGGCAACCTGAATTCTTTCAGGAGTGTCGTATGTGTTCGCTATCATTTCAAACTTATCTGTATTTCCCATTTAGATCTCTCCCCTCTTTTCATCTAGGTTTATCTCAGAAGAATCCTCTCCGTATAACTCATTCATATGCTCCATATGAGCCGCTCCCCAATCAAAAGAGTATCGGGATATCGGCGTGAATATTGTTTTCTTCGCGTTAACTGTATTTGTTGCTTTGAGTCGCTTTTAAACACTATTATTCAATCCATTTTCTCGGTCCAATAATATGGAATAGCTGATGTCTATCATCATTTATTGCGTCTTCTATTCGTTTACACGTGAAATCACTTATCGGTCTAGGAAGATCATCTCTTGAAAAAAATCTGCATTCTAAAATTTCAGGGGAGCTTGGTTGAGGTGCCCCATCACTCTCATTACTTGCAATGAATACAAAATGATGCATATCATAGTTCGGGTCGTAATAAATACCTGTCAATTGCCTTACTCCTACTTGTAATCCTACTTCTTCGTGCACTTCTCTTTTTGCTGTTTCCTCGGCAGATTCATTATCTTCAGCTTTGCCGCCAGGGAGGTCCCAGTTGTTTTTTCCATAACTATGCTTTACCAATAATACTCTTCCTTCGGGATCCAAGATAACTGCTGCTGCTCCAATCATTTTTGACAAATCAGTCGCCCCATTCCTAGTATCAAGTATTGATTGACATATAGTTCTTTCCTTCAACAAAGCCAAGACTTTCATACAACGGTATAGCCATATCAGACGAATGTAGCAGAATTTTTTTAATTCCCTGTGTCCTCAAATCGTCTATTGCTTCACTAACAAGTTTGGATACTATACCTTGGCGGCGGTAATTGGGGATTGTGTAAACATTAGTCATGTATGCAACCAATCCAGAAGGATTGTCAAATCGTGGTACAAATCGACATAGGCAAAAGCATACTGTTGACACGGCTACCCCGTCATCATCTGCTACCCATACAACGAGTGACTTATCTGATAATGAGGAATCAAAGTAGTCACTAAATATTTCATCCATATTACTGTTGTCCTCATGACCTAGCAAAATCTTACGAAATTTAATTAACTGCGGTATATCGGTTGTACTAGCTTTTCGAAACAGCACAATTGACTTCCTCCCTGTTCACAAATTCTGAACTACCGCTGCAAATATATTTCGTGAATACATCCGTTATCTAAATATTGCACCAATCTATCTAGCAAGTATAAGAGGCCTTCAAGCGTACGACAGCTAAAAAACTTACACTTCCTCCTAGTTTATTCCCGTTTACGCCAGCCACGCACTCCGAATGAGAGAGCAACATTTCAAAAGTCCCCCCGTGATATAACTAGACATGTATTCCCAACAAGGAGATGAGAGAATGATTAGTTTGAAAGGGAAAGTCGCTCTAGTAACAGGTGCAAGCCGGGGGATTGGCCGGAGCATTGCATTGCGTCTGGCACAGGATGGCGCATGTGTCGCCGTGCATTATGGAACAAGACAGAATCAAGCCGATAAAGTGGTTCATACCATTCAACAAAGCGGCGGGGACGCATTCGCAATTGGTGCGGACTTAAGCACTCTTAACGGTATACATGATTTATATGCGACGTTGGATGAGAACCTTCGGGATCGTACAGGCGGCAGCCAGTTCGATATTCTTGTGAATAATGCAGGAATTGGCCAAATTATTTCAATAGAAGAGACGACGGAACAATCTTTTGAAGAGGTCATGAGCATTAATGTTAAAGCACCACTTTTTGTTACCCAACAAGCTTTGCCACGTCTAAAAGATGGGGGACGCATTATTAATATCTCATCGTTTGTATCCAGAGTGGCCTCCCCAAGTGTTTTTGCCTACAGCATGTCAAAAGGGGCAATCGACACATTTACCCACATGCTGGCTCAGCAACTTGGTAGCCGGAATATTACGGTGAATGCCATCCAACCTGGCATTATTAATACGGAGATGAATGCGCAGACGCTCCAAGATCCTAATGGACAGAAGTCTGCCGCGGGTCTTTCAACTTTTAACAGGTGGGGGGAGCCGGAAGATGTGGCCGATATTGCCGCTTTTCTCGCCTCTACGAATAGTCGTTGGGTAACCGGCCAATTGATTGATGCAAGCGGTGGATCTCATCTGTAAATAAAGCGGGTTCGGAAGCCTCACTGAAAAGCAAGTCTTCCGAACCCGTAAATCCCTTATCAGCCAGCTTATTTTTGCAATATAAGATACACCAATCGATGATCAATTCTTCAATACTCTCCTTTAATCACAAAAAACGAGCCCCGAATCGTTCCCGCTAGTTTGGACTTTTGCCGGGCGAACTTAAACTTCCCTTCTAATTCCTGTGGGATCTCCATCCCCTCAGAAAGTTTGAACCCAACGGCCCGCTTCTTAGGGTCATCAATCGTATACATGACATTAATCCCAAGACCATCCTCATAAAAGACATAGGTAAATTGAATATTTTCCACTTGAAAACGCGATGTTTCTAAAGGTTTGGCCGCAAATTCAATATCGCGCTCTTCTTTCAAAATCCGGTTCACGTAATCAAGGCTTTCCTGACTTTCGCTAGCCGGTACAACCGTAAACTCATGCTTGTATTTGTTCATAAAATAACGAGCCTCATTCGCACGTAAGCCAGCAAGCGCTTCTGCTACAGGTGAGGACTCTAAGCCAACTGTAGATACATTTTTAAAATCAACGATATAGGACATTTCCATCTCTCCTTTTATCTCATTATTTCCAAAAAAACTTACCATTCATCCCTTCTTACCGCACTTCCTCATACAAAGCCGAATCAAGTGCCTGAACCAACGGTGTCCAATCCCCTGTCGTATATAGCAACAGCCGATGCATCGCACGAGTACATGCCGTATAAAAATGCTTGCGTTCGCTCTCTCGCTGATACGTTTGCGGAGATGCATCATAGATCAGCACGGCGTCGAACTCAACGCCTTTAGCCAAATATACAGGAAGCACCGATATCCCCTTCTCGAAGCGCTGGGTCTCCTTCGTAATGAGCCGCAATTCTGCGCCTCCCTGCGCCATCAACGCTCCGTGCGCTTCTTGGCTCTCGGCTGCGGTTTTAGTAATTACAGCGATGGAATTGTAGCCTTCCGCTTGAAGCGCTGCAAGATCCTGCAGAATGCGGGTTGCGCGCTTTTCCACAGTATCCGTAACCACTAGCGACGGCTTCTCGCCGCTTCTATTAAAAGGTACGATTTCTTCGCCCGGTAGCAATGATTTCGTAAACTCCACAATCTGCCGAGTAGATCGATAGCTCTGAACAAGCCGAATCAGGCTCGTGTCCTCCGGACCATATAGACCGATTAGCGGCGAATTGACATCATGCAGCTGCGTAGATTGCGGAAAAATCGCTTGCCCAAAGTCCCCAAGCACGGTCATGCGGGCACGAGGAAATAAACGTTTGAGGAAGACATACTGGAACGGCGAATAATCCTGGCCTTCGTCAACGAAAATGTGCCGCACCACGGTGTTCGTCCGCGTACCTTCGAGCAGTTCTTTTAAATACAGGAACGGGGTTGCATCCTCATAAAAAAGTTCATGCCGGTTCAGTTTATCCCTCGTTTGTCTGCAAATTTCCGTCCACCGCTGAGGTACTTCGGCCTCACCTGTCATCTGCAGATATGACGCTTCACCGGCGAACAGCTGACTGTAGAGTCCATTCACATCGATGAACCGGAGTCGCTTCACATCCCGCCGCAGCGGCTTGAAGTGTGCCTTCACAATCATCCGGCACAGTATCTCTTCTTGCTGCAGGGCAGAATCGAAGATTTCCTCTTCACCCTGCTCCTTCTCCGGACGATCCCCATAGAGATCCACATACTGTTGCGTAAAATCAAAGACCGCCTGTTCCCGCTCGTACTTCTTACGGAGCATGCTATAGGCTTCCGTATAGTGATCCGAATCGAGGTAATCCAGTTCATCCTGAACCCACTCCGCTTCCAGCTCCTGCCCCGCAAGCGACGCCAGCTCTTTCAGCAGCCATTCCTGCAGAAGCAACACGCGATTCATCAACCGGATGGAACTGTCATAGCTGTAGAATTGAGCTTTCATTTGTTCAGCGGTAATCAGCTCGCGATCCCGGAAAATAATACTGCAGAACAGCATGCCTTCCTTCCCTAACCAAAGCGCATAGTTCTGGAGAGCATGCAGAAAAGCCTCGGAAGCTTTATACTTCATACCGATTAGCCGTGCTTCAGCCCCCTCTGAACCCGCCGCTGTCAGCACATATTCTATTTGTTCGAACGGATCTTCCAGGTTCATCGTACCGCCCAGCCAATGCGCGAGGTATTCTTGGAAGGTCGTCTGCTGCATATTCTCCTCACCAAGCTCAGGCAAAACGGTCGATACATAACTGTTGAACATCGGATTGGGCGAAAAAAGCACGATCTGGTCTGCACTGAGCCGCTCCCGGTGCTTATACAATAGATAGGCTACCCGCTGCAGCGCTGCAGAGGTTTTGCCGCTTCCCGCCGCCCCTTGCACAATAAGCATATGGCTCTTATCATCGCGGATGATGACATTCTGTTCCTTCTGAATCGTCGCCACGATGCTCTTCATTTGGTTATCCGCGCCCTTACCAAGCACCTGCTGGAGCAATTCATCCCCGATCGTTACGCTCGTATCGAACACATTCTGAAGCTTACCGTCCCGAATCTGATATTGCCGCTTCAAGGTCATATTTCCCGTGATTTGTCCGCCCGGTGTGTCATACTCGGCAGTCCCTGGGGAGTGATCGTAATACATACTTGCAATAGGTGTCCGCCAGTCATAGACCAGAAAGTTTAGTCCGTCTTCATCGACAAAGGAAGAAACACCAATATAAACTTGCTCGTTAAGTTTCAATCCATCCTCATGAAAATCAATCCGCCCGAAGTACGGTGACGGCAACAGACGTTTCATGCTCTTATAGCGCTGTAGCCGTAATTTGTGACTGCGCTCACGCTCGTTCAACAGCGCTTCTTGCTGCTTGATACTATAGAAGGTCTCTTCGAAATCTTCATCCGTGCTTGTATTGACCGTAACTTCTTCCCAAAACTGCTTGCGAATACCCACCACCTGATCACGCAGTCCGCTCACTTCCGGCTCCACTTCAGCGATTCTTGTCTGTAATTCTTCCGTAACGGCATCCAGTCGTTCCTGTTCTTGCTGCCAATCCTTACCGTTAATCATCTCCTGAACACACTCCTTTTCGTTCGCGTTTGAGGATGAAAAAAAAGACATTTGACAAACCCTGAATCCCCATGGTAAGATTAAAATATAAATAAGATGCAATAATTATAACCTTTTACATAAAATGAGTAATGATTTAACTATAGCATAATGCTTAAATGGACGCAATCCATTTATTCAGCGGAAGAACCCGGCGAAATTCGTCGGGTTCTTTTTTTGTTATCCTGAGAAAAACGTATAGCATTTCGTTGAAGCTGTTTACTGTCCTAATGATCAATTGCCATTCTAATCGACGCATGCATCAACCAGAATGTACCTAAGCGATTTCGCCAGAATGGTATTTGTAGTCTCTATAGTAAAAGCGGCACTTGGTTTGATTTGAGCTTGATTATAGATGTCAAAGTGGCTAAAGTTCGAATCCTGAACATAAAAACGTAAATAATGATTATCGCCTAGCGTCGACTCCCCCGTATTTTGAGAAGTCAACCTCATTTGGATCAGAGAACCTCCGTCTTTCTGGTCTATTGTTTGAATGACGGATTGTACGGGCCTGACAGAAAGATCGGAATGTTGCCCCAGAACATGCTCCTCATCGCTTACGACTCCAGAAGGAAGATAACCAGGATCTTCGTATAAATGGGTGATTTTTCGACTCGAATCCCACTTTGTATCCAGATGAAAGGCTTTGGCAACTACGCTAAGCGGAATGTACACACTTCCTTTAATCAAGACAGGAATCGTATCCATTTGGGATGCTACACCGTTAAGTTCAATATCTTTTAACCTAACGGTCAACTTTAAGCTGTAGCTCTTCCCTTGTTCATGAAGCAGGTTCTTTCTGGAGATTACCGCACTTTTGTTCACGGCATCATAAGCCACTTCCGCAGCTAATAAATCGGATAGACTCCGCAAAGGAACCATCAAGCGATTGTTCTGATCAAGGTAGGGTGATTGTGGTGCGGTATAGGTCACGTAATATTGATTGATTTGTAAAAGGACTGGTGCATTTGCAGTATTAGCAGACACCATATCTGCTAATGGTATCAAGAGACAAAGGATTAGCGCTAGACCGAGGATCATCATTCGTTTCATAATCAAAGGAGGCCACCTTCCACAAATTTAATTATTTTGGTAGGGGAACTTGAGTACTCTTTCCGGTTCACCAACCCGTCTGCATCTAACTTTCATAACTGAGACTATAATATATAAATAATTTACTCCATATAAAAATACACACTCCGACATTTTATGGGGTGTGTGTATTTTTATATACGGACTCTTTGATTTTCCACTATTTATGATATAGTTCTATTAAATTCATTGGTACTAATTATTTGATAAAGTGAGTGAGCAGATGAAAGTTTCAATTGAAGAAATAAGCCAAGACCAGGAAGAGGAAATTCTCATCCGGTGCCATGAGGTAAATGACGAAATATACGAAATAGTGAATAAGCTACAAACAGATAACTTCACTTTGCTTGGACATCATAACGACAAGGTCCATCGTATCAAACTTAGCGATATCTATTATTTCGAAGCAGTGGACGGGAAGGTTTTTCTTTATAGCAAGGACAACGTTTTTGAGGTAAAGCAAAAGCTTTATGAATTGGAGGAATTGTGCAAAGAAAAGAGCTGTTTTCGAGCCTCGAAATCAACGATTTTGAACATATCCAAAATTTCAGCAATTCATCCGACCCTCAGCGGCCGATTCCAAGCGGTGCTTGATAACGGCGAACGCGTGGTGATATCCAGGCAGTATGTGCCTGTGCTTAAAAATATGCTGGGATTGTAAGGAGGGAGAGATACCTATGAAGCTTTCCGAATTCGCAAAAAATATTATACATAGTTTCTTGATGATCTTCGCATTAATCATCCTCATCATTACGATCTTGCGAACCATCTTCTATCCCGATCTTGCCTTTGACTTGAAGTCCATTTATATCATCATGGGCTTTTCACTTTTAGGGTCATTAATGAACATTATTTTGTATTCTTCTCATGATTTAAGCGAGCAGCAGATGCGTGTAAGAATTATTGTCCATTTTGGGGCTTTAGAATTGATCTTGATTTCCCTTGCTGCTGTCCTTGGTATTGTAAATAATGCCTTACACGTCATCATTATGGCATTAGAAATTGCGGTAATCTATGTTATAGTTCGTCTGCTATCATGGCAAAATGATAAAAAAGAAGCCAAAAAAATCAACGAGAAATTAAAAATGATGCGGTGAGCGGATAGCTTATCGCTCTTTTTTGCAACTTATTCCCCTGTAGCTACAGCTTATTGTTTTTCTATATACTTCCTTCTATCCGTTTTTTATGATGATGTCATAAAAATGAACGCGAACTCGAAGGGAGTAACAACGATGGAAATATTGATATTTTGTTTTGCTGCGATCTTAGAGATCGCCCTTGCAATTTATTGCCTGATCACGAAGCACAACCATCAGAAATTAAGAAATTGGGCTAGAATAGCTATCTTTGCTGTCTTTACCACACTTACCTTGACCTCAATCATCATGTGGAGCTTCCGCTGGGTGTTGCTTGCTATACTGCTGTTCATACCCGCGGTATTTAGCGTGGTTTCTCTTCTCCGCAACAAAACAACTACCAAAGCCTACAAAAGCACGCGTATTGTCAGAAAAGCAATTGTGATGATACTCACGTTGATGCTGGCCCTTGCACCTGCACTTGTTTTTCCCCAGTATAAACCTCTGAAAGTAACAGGTGAATATAAAGTCGCAACCGCTACTTACACCTACATTGACAACAACCGGATTGAAGAATTTAATGACACGGGGAAGAACAGATTTGTTAATGTGGAATTTTGGTATCCCGAGCATGGGAATGGCTCCTTACCACTTTTGGTGTTCTCGCATGGTGCATACGGAATTAAGTCAAGTAATGCTTCTACCTTTACTGAACTCGCCAGCCATGGTTATGTCGTAGTTTCTATTGACCACCCTTATCATTCTTTCTATACAATTTCAGAGGATGGGACGATGGTTACGATCAATAAAGAATTTTATCAGGAATTCAGCAATGCCAACAAAGATGGTATTTACACGGTTGAGCAATTCTATCGACTCTTTCAAAAATGGATGAAGCTGCGAACAGATGACATGAATTTTGTCATCGATACGATCCTGCAAAAAACCAAAAGTGATCCTAACCCACTTTATAAACAAATTAACACGGATAAAATAGGTGTGTTCGGACACTCCATGGGTGGTGCAGCAAGTATTTGGATTGGCAGAGAGCGTGGTGATGTGCGTGCCGTTGTCAATATTGATGCCCCGATGTTCAGTGAGTTGAATTACGATAAAAAGACTAATGACCTCGTCGCAAGTGGCCAGCCCTACACAACACCCGTTCTTAATATTTATTCTGACGATGTTTGGAAACAGCTTGATAACCAACCATCTGTCTATGTTGCAAATAAAGTAGCTGATCAACACTTCTCAGAGATGTATACCGTTCATTTTCAAGGTGCAAAGCATTTAAGCCTGACGGACTTACCGTTGTTTTCCCCTCTACTGGCCAATATGCTTCAGGGCGGAAAAGCAGATATTGATACGCATTACTGCATTGAAACAGAAAATCAAATTATTCTTAATTTCTTTGATTATGTATTAAAGGGAGCGGGCACATTCACACCTAAAGCTACCTATGGGTTAAAATAGAAGAGAGAGACACCAACCCTGCTATCACATAAGCTGCACACTTGGGAGGACACCTTGAATGATTGATGCTCATATTCACCTTGAACAATATGAACCGGAGTTTATTACAAGCACACTGCGTGAGCTGCCCGGCGCGGGCGTCGAAGCGTTACTGGCCGTCTCCATGAATTACGAATCCTGCCTTCGCACGGAAAAGCTGGCCGCTCAGTACCCCGGAATTGTCCAGCCAGCTTACGGCTTCCACCCGGAGCAGCCGGTGCCTTCACCGGAGGAGATCGCCTTGCTGCTGGAATGGATTGAAGCCCGTGCAGACGCGCTGACAGCCGTAGGCGAGATTGGGCTGCCCTATTATACGCGGGCAGAAGCGCTCGAACGCGGCGAATCTTTCGAGATGGCGCCATACATTGCGCTGCTCGATAAGTTCTTGGAGCTGGCGGCGCGCCTTCGCAAGCCGGTCGTGCTGCATGCCGTGTACGAGGACGCCATGATCGCTTGCGATCTGCTGGACAAGCACGGCATTACCCGGGCCCATTTTCACTGGTTCAAGGGCCCGGAAGAAGCCATCGCACGGATGATCCAGCGCGGCGATTATATCTCTTTCACGCCCGATCTCCTGTATGAACAGGAGATCCAGAACCTAGCCCGCCGCTACCCGCAGGAGCTGGTGATGGCGGAGACGGACGGCCCCTGGCCCTTTGAAGGGCCATTCGCAGGCCGGACCACCCACCCGGCCATGATCCACGACGTGGCCGCTGCTTGGGGGGCATTGCACGGCTATTCGGAGAGCCGGGCAAAAGAGATATTAACCGCAAACACCGTGCGGTTCTATGGGTTGTAACGCCGCTAAGCGTGACAAAAGAGGCGTAACGAAAGAGGGAGTTGCCTGCGATCGGCAACTCCCTCTTTTGTCATACAGTATAATTCCAATGCTACTCGCGCGCAGATAAATAGCTTATTATACGTTTCAATATTACTTGGTGCCGCCCTATTACCATCATGTTTTTACTCCAGAAAATGTTCCGGGCCGTCCGTGAGCATAATAGCGATGTCATACATACTTTCTCTTGAAAGATTCCATCAACAAACTTTCTCCGCAAAAGCAGAAATACAAGTGCAACAAGCAATCTGAGTAATACTTGCAACAATACTCTACACTCTATTCTCCTGCAAAATCCCCTGCGGAAACACGGATATTTGCCTCTTTCGCTGCAGGCCACAGCACTCGCTGCAACAGAAAACCTAGCAGTCCGATCCCCGCAATAACGATCCCGAAATTAACAAAAATGGCGCCAGGGCCAGCATTTTGTACTAAAATTCCTCCAAGCAATGGGGCGATAATCATAACGGCACTTAGAATGGTACTCTGGATGCCAAATATCCGGCCGATGATGTGCGGCGGCGTCTCTTTTTGCAGACAATAATTAAAGGTGATCATCGCCATCCCATTCCCCAGCCCCAGTAGTCCCCCCATCATTAGTACAGGAAAAAGCCCAGCACCCGGCGAGAGGAATCCCAGTCCAGAAAACGCTGCTCCAATCAGTATATAACCACAGCCCATCTTCCAACCGTATCCAGCGTTAGAGTTCATCTTGTTCATCACCATAATCATCAGCAAAGCTCCTGCACCCGAAGCTGCTACCATCCAGCCCAGCATCGCCTCCTGCTCTGGAGCAATGATCCGAAATAAACTAGTGAACTGAAAATCAATCATCTGGATCGCCAGCGATCCGATAAGACCAAATATCATGGTGCTCAGCAGTAAGCGACTGCGCAGAATAAAACTCCAGCCTTCACTCCACATCTGGCTAAGCGGAATTTGTTCCTCCGGAATATCTGAATGTCGCTTCTCTGCAATAGCCCCAGCATTTTTGACAGTGAGCAGCAGCAGGTAAGATCCGGCTCGCAGGCAGGCATTGAGCAAGATACACCATTGGGGCGAAAGTACTGACAACGCCAGCCCGCCGAGCAGCGGACCGGCAATCTTGGAGCTTTGATTCACGATCCCATTCAGAGACGTAGCCTGTAGCAGTTGGTCCTCCCGCACAATGCTGCGAGTCAAGGATTGCTGAGCAGGAACATTTAATGTAGAGAGTCCCGCACGCAGCATCAGCAAGGGGAGCAGCCACCACATATTCGGGGCCAACAGCACCAGAACAGTCAGGATGGCTGTAAGCAGATCACAAATGCGCATCAGCTTAAGCTGGTTCAGCCGGTCAGCAGCCACGCCTGCCACAGAGCCTAGCAAAATGCCGGGCAATGCCAGCGATACCGGGATCAACGCAAGCATCAACGGGCTAGCCTGCCATCGATAGCCCACAAGCACCTGAATCGCGAGTGCATCGAACCAGTCACCGAAGGTCGCAGTGGCGTAGGCGGTGTAGACGCGCAGGTATACTTTATTGCGCAATAGGCTTGGTTTGGCTTGAGATATAACTTGCATAAGACATTCCTCCAGTTGCTTGAATGGATCCAATTGATCCTAATGTCAAAGTAACAGAGGAATGTCAGAGAAAGATCAGAGGGGATGAATTGCCCCACGAATAATGGCCTCAAGCGGCCTTAACCATCGGTCCAGTCCCCGGGCCACTTGTTCCGCTTCGAACATTTTCCTGTATTTATCCTGTAGAGCCTGGGGGAATGAAAAAATCACCCCACAGTTCACGATTCGGTGTAGTCCTTGCAGGAATAAGGGGACAAACTCTGAAGTCTCCAGAATCTGCAGTCCCTCATCCAGAAGCGCTTCACCGTCACGCCAATTCTTTTGCCGCAGCTTCCATAATCCCTTGGTGATGTTGTAACTGCCTCTCTCACGTAGAAAAGGCCTTGCTCTCAGACGCTCCTCTATGTCTCCCAGCATTGCTGCCACTTGTACGTCAGGCGTTCCGGCCGCCAGGTGAACGAACATCTCGCTAATGGCTACCGGTAGTTCAAAATTTTCGTACTCCGGTTCCTGGATGACTGTATAGGTGAGTTTTAAACGTTCCAGTGCTTTGTCCGTCTTCCCAACCACGGCATAAAGATCAAGTATATTCAGGATTTTCAGTTCCTGATGCTGAAACTGTGGCAAAATCTCTCGTTCAAGCATTAACTCACAGCTAGCCAACCGATCTACAGGATCGCCAGTAAACATGAAGAACAGCATCAAAGAGTAAAGCCGATCCCTCAGCGGAGCTTCTGTTGTGTGCAGCAGCCATTCCAGATCACCTTGTACAAAATGAACGTAGACAGCATAAAAAGGGTCTAATTCATAACCGAGCACATCTTGCTGCCGCGCCAGGGTTTGCATAGATTTCCCCTGTCCATATTGATGATATTTCACGAAAACCTCTCGCATTGTCTCATGCAGCGCTGTATCTTGAATGGATGGAGGAATGAGCGATCCGGCGGTATCTATTACTGCCAAACTGTAGCCGAGACCACGGATTGTTCGGATCGTCAGCCCGCGGAAACTCCCTAGCTTTTTACGCAGTCGGTAAATATGATCATCCACCGTCCGTTCCACCGGATACTCCAGTGGCCACACCTTGTCGAGCAATTGTTCCCGGCTGAAGGTGCGCCCTCTATTCAGGTAGAGAAATCGCAGAAGGGCGAATTCTTTGGGCAGCAGCTCCACTGTAAGACCTTCGGCACTAACTTTATATTCATTGTCATGCAATTCAAGCCGCATCCAGGAACCTTCCTTCTCACGGTCACTTTATTTGCCTCATTATATCAGTTTGACCTCGCCTCACTCCAGCGAAAATAGACATGTAACTTCCCTTTCTCCCAAAAAAAGCCTCTACATCTGCTGCAATCAGCAAATATAGAGGCGTAAGCCCAGCTTTATTCTTTTATTAGATCAAATCTGATTTCTGCAACAGTCTCTCGATAATCGCAGCTACTTCTGCACGTGTAATGCTTGCTTTTGGAGCCAACTCAGTGCTGCTTCTACCGGAGACAATGCCTGCTTGCAGGCTGTCTGCAATGGCACTCTTCGCCCATTCCGATACTTGCCCAGCATCTGTAAAGCGGCCTGCCCCGGTGTCTGTCGCTTGTGTTGCCAGCTTGTCTTTCAGACCGGTAATCTTCATAGCTTTGGCAATGATGTTCATCGCCTGTTCGCGCGTGATTTTGTCTGTTGGACGGAAGGTACCATCTTCGAAACCATTGATCAGATTGTAAGAGACTGCGGTTTGGACCGCACTGCTGTACCAAGCTGAATCCCGCACATCCGTGAATGCTGATCCGCCGTTCTCAAGCTTCAGGCCCAGTCCTCTGACCACAATCGCCGCAAACTCGGCGCGGGTAATCTCTTGTCCAGGGTTGAACATACCGTTCCCAACACCGTCAATAACCATCCGGGAGCCCATGTTGTTCACTGCATTTTTAGACCAATGATTGTCAACATCTTTGAACTCTACCGGATGCCATACAATGGAGTAGGTACTGTTGGTGAGACTGTTTACCTTGGCAAAATATTTGCCGTCAATAACAACAATTTTGGTTGGTACATGACGGACAGTGCCATCCGGATCGACAACGATTCCGGTAGTGATTCTGTTAGGGTCTACACCATCAGGGATCGCAATCGTACGTTCTACATAGGCGTTGAACTTGGAAATTTCGATCGTTTTGTCGCCATGAATAGCTACAACCTTAAATTCAAGCGGTGGTGCAACTAAAGTGAACTGCCCTTTGGCCGCTGAATTCTCTACAACTTTTAACGTTTCCGGAGTAGATTTATCGACTTCAATTAGGACCTTAATATCCTGAAGGGATACCGCTGATCCGAATTGACTCGAAATGGAATTGATATTAATTTGCTGTGCTGGCAATGTATAAGTGGCTTGCTCTGTTTTAAGCTGCAGCACCGCCTGTTTTTGTTCCATCTCCTTGATCATTTGACCTGTCAGTTGACCAATGGCCACATCTGTATTTGTGACCACAGGGATCGTAATCACAACCCCTTGTGGCTCATTCGCCAGTTTCTCTTCCAGCTTGGACTGGTCAACCGAAATTGTAGTAACCGTCTGATTGTTCACTTGCGTGGATTCAGCCGTACCAATCTTCTCAACCTTACCGTTCA
This sequence comes from Paenibacillus sp. NPDC058177, assembly GCF_042883835.1. Classification (NCBI taxonomy): domain Bacteria; kingdom Bacillati; phylum Bacillota; class Bacilli; order Caryophanales; family Paenibacillaceae; genus Paenibacillus; species Paenibacillus sp. NPDC058177. Next base: position 14,703 of record NZ_JBHVVB010000008.1, read on the forward strand.
CAATAATATCCACACCTGTGCTTCCCGGATTAGGGGTGCTAGGAGTGCTTGGCGTGCTCGGAATAGCCGGTGGTGTAGGCGTTGGGTTGTCCCCACCACCAGTTGAAGGTGCGCTTGGCGTTACGGTGTTAGAGCTTGCCGAAGCTGCGCTGCTGCCCTCGGTGTTGACCGCTTTTACTGTAAAGCTGTACGATGTTCCGTTGCTTAGACCTGTAATTGTGATCGGGCTGGCAGTTCCAGTGCCGACGATTTTACCCGTAGCATCCAGAACGTCATACCTCGTAATCTCGCTTCCCCCATTCCCGACAGGAGAAGTAAAGAACACTGTAGCTTGACCGTCCCCTGCAGTTGCAGTTACGTTCGTTGGCGCTTCTGGCGCGCCTTTTGGCGTTGCACTAAGCTCATTGGACAGCGAACCTTCCCCATCCAGGAGACTGGACCGTACTGCAAAATAATAAGTTGCGCCATTAATCAGGCCTTTTACATCATAGCTGTATACAGAACTGCTGACAGTCGCCGCTTCAGTCCCGAAGTTGCCTGAAACGAGACTATAGTAAATTTTATAACCGGTAGAGCCTTTAACAGGCGTCCAAATCAGGTTAACCTCCGTATTGCCTGCAACTGCGGATTGCAGCACCGGGGGACCCTCTACGATTGGAGTGGAATCAGTAATCGTAATCGTCAATACTTGTGGCGTGCCTGCACTGAATTGGAACGCCAAGTTGGTTGTGCCAACTGGCTGAACAGACAGGTACTCTTTTTTAATAGAAACTGTGCTGCCAATCAAAGTGTAATCTGTGCCTTCGATCAGCACATTGTCACCGTTCTTGATGCCTGTGAATGTGTTGCCGTTCAGCGTCAAGGTGACCGCTACATCCGCTTGCGTAGAAGTATTCTTATCAAAATTCGCGCTTGTCGGACCAATGTCACTGTTGTTTGGTGTGCTATCAGTGACGGTCACTATTAATGTCTGCGCTGCACCTGCACTGAACTCGAAAGTTAGCGTTGTCGTGCCTACCGCTTGTGATGCCAGATACGATTTCTTAATCGCTACTGTGTTACCTGTTACCGTGTAGTCCGTTCCGGACACTAATGTTGCTGCGCCATTCTTAATGCTGATCAGTGTGTTGCCGTCCAATGTCAGAACAGTTGTTACATCCGCTTGCGCTGAAACTTTCTTATCGAAGCTTCCGGTTGCAGGCGTGATCACACTGTTGTTTGGTGTGCTGTCACTCACTGTGATTGCCAGTGTTTGTGGGTTGCCTGAGCTGAACGTGAACACCAGACTAGTTAACCCAACTGGCTGAAGTGTCAGGTACGATTTCTTAATTGCTACTGTGTTGCCTGTTACCGTGTAGTCCGTTCCGGCCACTAATGTTGCTGTTCCGTTCTTAATGCTGGATAGCGTATTTCCATCCAACGTCAGAACAGTTGTTACATCCGCTTGCGCTGAAACTTTCTTATCGAAGCTGGCTGTGTTTGTGCTTAGCTCACTATTCTTCGGCGTGCTATCACTCACTGTGATTGCCAGTGTCTGCGGGTTGCCTGCGCTGAACGTGAACACCAGGTTCGTGACTCCTTCAGTCAGTGTAGCCAGATACTCTTTCTTTAGCGTAACTACGTCATTTGTTAGCGTGTAGTCGGTTCCTAACACTAGAGCCGTTGTTCCGTTCTTGATGCTAGATAACGTGTTGCCTTTCAGCGTCAGCGTTACACTCACATCTGCTTGTGCAGAAGTCTTCTTATCGAAGTTGGCAGTGGTCGTACTTAGCTCGCTGTTCTTCGGCGTGCTGTCACTGACTGTAATCGCTAGTGTCTGCGGGTTCCCTGCACTGAACGTGAACACCAGGTTCGTGATTCCTTCAGGCAGTGAAGCCAGATACTCTTGCTTTAGCGTAACTACTTCATTTGTTAGCGTGTAATCGGTTCCCAATACTAGAGCCGTTGTTCCGTTTTTGATGCTGGATAACGTGTTGCCTTTCAGCGTCAGTGTTACACTCACATCCGCTTGCGCGGAAGTCTTCTTATCAAAGCTGGCAGTGTTTGTGCTTAGCTCACTGTTCTTCGGCGTCGTATCGGTCACTGTGATTGCCAGTGTCTGCGGGTTGCCTGCGCTGAACGTGAACACCAGGTTTGTGATTCCTTCAGGCAGTGTAGCCAGATACTCTTTCTTTAGCGTAACTACGTCATTTGTTAGCGTGTAGTCGGTTCCTAGCACTAGAGCCGTTGTTCCGTTCTTGATGCTAGATAACGTGTTGCCTTTCAGCGTGAGCGTTACATTCACATCCGCTTGCGCGGAAGTCTTCTTATCGAAGCTAGCGGTGTTTGTGCTTAGCTCACTATTCTTCGGCGTGCTGTCGCTCACTGTGATTGCCAGTGTCTGCGGGTTGCCTGCGCTGAACGTGAACACGAGATTCGTAGTTCCTTCAGGCAGTGTAGCCAGATACTCTTTCTTAAGCGCAACTACATCATTTGCTAGCGTGTAGTCAGTCCCTAACACTAGAGCAGTCGCTCCGTTCTTGATGCTAGATAACGTGTTACCTTTCAGCGTCAGCGTTACG
>NZ_JBHVVB010000008.1:17358-282004 GCF_042883835.1 Paenibacillus sp. NPDC058177
CTGCGGGTTGCCTGCGCTGAACGTGAATACGAGATTCGTGACTCCTTCGGGCAGTGTAGCCAGATACTCTTTCTTAAGCGTAACTACATCATTTGCTAGCGTGTAGTCAGTCCCTAACACTAGAGCAGTCGCTCCGTTCTTGATGCTAGATAACGTGTTACCTTTCAGCGTCAGCGTTACGCTCACATCCGCTTGTGCAGAAGCCTTCTTATCGAAGCTGGCTGTGTTTGTGCTTAGTTCACTGTTCTTCGGCGTAGTATCGCTCACTGTGATTTCCAGTGTCTGCGGGTTGCCTGCGCTGAACGTGAATACGAGATTCGTGACTCCTTCGGGCAGTGTAGCCAGATACTCTTTCTTAAGCGTAACTACATCATTTGTTAGCGTATAGTCAGTCCCCAATAGTAGATCCGTTGTTCCGTTCTTGATGCTGGATAACGTGTTGCCTTTCAGCGTCAGCGTTACACTCACATCTGCTTGTGCAGAAGCTTTCTTATCGAAGCTGGCGGTGTTTGTGCTTAGATCGCTGTTCTTCGGCGTGCTGTCGCTCACTGTGATTGCCAGTGTCTGCGGGTTGCCTGCGCTGAACGTGAACACCAGGTTTGTGATTCCTTCAGGTAGTGAAGCCAGATACTCTTTCTTAAGCGCAACTACTTCATTTGTTAGCGTGTAGTCGGTTGCCAGTACTAGAGTAGTTGTTCCGTTCTTGATGCTGGATAACGCATTGCCTTTCAGCGTCAGCGTTAAACTCACATCTGCTTGTGCAGAAGCTTTCTTATCGAAGTTAGCGCTGTTTGTGCTTAGCTCACTGTTCTTCGGCGTGCTGTCGCTCACTGTGATTGCCAGTGTCTGCGGGTTGCCTGCGCTGAACGTGAACACCAGGTTCGTGACTCCTTCAGGCAGTGTAGCCAGATACTCTTTCTTTAGCGTAACTAATTCATTTGTTAGCGTGTAATCGGTTCCCAATACTAGAGCCGTTGTTCCGTTCTTGATGCTAGATAACGTGTTGCCTTTCAGCGTCAGCGTTACGCTCACATCTGCTTGTGCAGAAGCTTTCTTATCGAAGTTAGCGGTGTTTGTGCTTAGCTCACTATTCTTCGGCGTGCTGTCGCTCACTGTGATTGCCAGTGTCTGTGGGTTCCCTGCGCTGAATTCAAAGGTTAGTGTTGTCGTACCAACCGTTTGCGCCGCTAAATACGATTTTTCAATTGTCACTGTGTTGCCTGTAACCGTATAATCTGTGCCGTCCACTAATGCTGCTGCACCATTCTTGATGCTAGTTAGCGTGTTGCCATTCAACGTTAGCGCAGTTGTTACATCCGCTTGTACTGCAACGTTCTTGTCAAAGTTGGCGGTGTCCGGGCTGATAGTGGATGATACAGGTGAGGTCGTGGTCAGCACCAATTGTGAATTTCCGGAGATGATCACTTGACCATTCACAGACATCAGTGAATACGCTTGTGCATCTGTTAAATCAACGTTGGCATTCTGCCAAGTCGTTCCCTGATCATTGGAATAATAGACTTCTGGTTTATAGGTACCGGAAACTGCTCCAAGTGCATAGATATTATTCCCTTTTGCCCCCAATACCGGTGTCAAACCGAATAAGGAGTCATTCCCTATTACCGTTGGCGCAGACCAGGTGGCCAGATCCGTACTGGTACGGGAGAACATTTTATATGAGGGATCATAGCCTAGCAAAATATATTTGGTGCCGTCATAGAGAATATCACTGATAGCATCCGTCTGGTTAGGATAGCTACTAGAGCGATTGGTCCAGTCGGTGCCGTCCGGGGATGTCCAAATGCTCAATCCGTTCACATTAGCGGAGTTATCGTAGGAGTAACCCAGCGCAATAAATTGATTGTTGGTGAAAGTCACAGAGAACAACGCCTGAATAGCTTGATTTGGCACGACAGGATCACTCCATGCGACACCATCTGCTGATGTTTTAAGAGAAGGACTCGTGTACCCCTTCGTACCTACCGCTACGAACTTGCCATTTCCAAAAGCGATATCTGAAAAAAGAGTAGAGTCCGTAACACCCGTCTGCACCGTCCAGGCGGAACCGTTTGCGGAAGTTGCAACTGTGGTTTTATCCTGGTTCCAGTCGCCTACAGCAACGTATTTACCATTACCGTAAGCAACGGCATTAAAACTGTTAGCTCTTGCCGACACACTTGCCGGGTTCCAGGAAGTCAGATCATTCGAGGTCCATATTGCCCCGTCGCTTCCTTGTTTACCCACTGCGATATACTTCGAGCCGTCATGAATGACTTCATTATAGGTTCCGCCCCACTTGTAGCTCCAATCGGAGCCGTTGGAAGAAACCATAAGCCCCTCATTGCCAAGACGGAAATACTTCCCGTTGAGGAAGGATGAACTTTGAGTCACGAAAAAATTGTTATAGGGCTGCATGGTCCATGAGTTACCGTCTGTAGACGTGTAAACCGCCCCATAACCATAAGGAGCTTGAAAGCCAAACAAATAATATTTGGTGCCATCGTAGAATCCATTGAACATCTGATTATTTACTTGTGAGGAGTTTTGTTTAAACGGAGCACCCGCTAGCGTAAATGCAGACAAATTTGTAGACGTCCACATATAACCCCAAGGGTCTGAAATGTAGTACTGGTCTTTCATCCAAACCAGCATATTGGTACCGATAGAGGGGTTGCCCTCTGGATTCACCGGACGTGCAGACGTCCATGTCGTACCATTGGTTGTAGAGTAAATGAATCCTGAAGTATCACCAACTGCAAGGCGGTTACCATTATTGCCTACGGTGATTTGTGTTAGCGCTGTCGTAGCATTCAAACCTGTTGGCACAACTGCGGTCCATGTGATCCCATCAGCGGACTTCAGCAGCTTGCCTTCCGTTAGCGCATAAAATGCAGAGACCCCATTATGATCCAGGTACTTCACATTCGTGATTGTTTTGGTCACACCTGAAGTCCGTTGTGTCCAGTTCGTACCATCTGTAGAGGTGAGTATCACACCCTCATTTCCGGTAACAACAAACTTTCCACTTCCATAAGCTGCTCCGTAAAAGACAAAAGAGCTGGGATTGCCCACGCCGGTGTAATTAACATCCGCCTGCGTTTTTACATTACTCCAGTTTTCTGCGTCCGTCGATTTGATAATTGCACCATAGTAGCCGACTGCAATATACAGATTATTGCCGTAAGCAATATTGGTCATCGCTGAACTGGGCAAATCTGATTTGCTCTTGGTAATAAAGGTGTCGGGTGCAGCACCTGCTGCGAATGAAGCGGAGGGATGAATGCTGTAAAGAATAAATATACTGAATAACAACAGGCCTATTTTCGCTAACCTTGATGCCGTGAAGCCTTCTCCCATAAGGTAACCCCCAATATTTTTTTCGAAAAAATATAATTAGTAAAGAAGCCGCATACTCCTTCCTCTCATGAATGAAAATCAAAACAAACTAGACTTTGTTAAATCAATCCTATATTTCGACAAAAAAACCGAAATTCCTTCACGAATTCGACCTATAAACAAAAATATTTATGATTATTTTCATAGCAATTTCCGATTAATCCGATTGAAAAGCAAATAACCCATAAAAAGACCACTTTTATTCAAAGGGATTCACCTTACGGGCTAGTGTTCAAATGAGCTTATCCGGTTCTATTCTTGACGCCTTTCAGTATGTATGGGTACCATAGGAATAATATAGTTTATATTTTGATTAACCTAACTAGATAACCGTGGCTGGAGCAAAAGAATAATGCACCCTATTGGGTTCTTGCGACATCTTAACCAGCTTAGACATAGGAGAGTGAGATTTTGAGTAGCTTGCAACATTCATTTCAAGAGGTCTTTACCATTATGGAGGCTTCGTTCCCAATTTCGGAATTCAGAACACGTGAAGCACAGGAGGCTCTACTGAATCATCCACGTTACCGCCTCATTACAGACAAGAATGACACGGGTAGCGTTATAGCGTTTATGGGTGTGTGGGAGTTTCCCGAATTCCGCTTTGTGGAGCATATCGCCGTCGATCCGGCTGCTCGGGGCAAAGGTGCAGGGGACAAGCTCATGCGCGCCTACATCGCAGCATCGGAAATACCGGTACTGCTTGAGGTGGAACCACCGGCTGATGAATGGTCCCGCAGAAGAATCGGTTTTTATGAACGTTTGGGCTTCTGTCTAAATACGTATGACTATATGCAGCCACCGCTCAGAGAGGGTCAGGATGATTTGCCTTTGAAGATCATGAGTCATGGCCGTCCTATAAATGAAGATGAATTCAATCATTTCAAAGACACTGTATATAGACATGTATATAAGGTCTTGCCTATTGTGTAATATGTCTTACAGGAGCTAGAACGAGGCGTGATGAACAGCTCTCTGCTGTCAAAGAGACCAAAAAAGCCGGCAAGTCTTCGTGTAAACGAAGGCTCCCGGCTTCTTGCTTTATAGAACAGATAATCAGCAATCTACAGGCTCATATGGAGAATAGGGAATGGTTTACCGGAAGGATCCAGCTCCGAACGGCTCTGCTGCACAAAACCGAACTTAGTGTAAAAAGCACAGGCACCTGGATTTTGCTCATTGACATCTACCTGTAGCTTGTCACCCTTCAGGCTGATTGCCTTATTTAACAATCCCTTGCCAATTCCCTGACCATGCACCTTAGGGTCCACGAACAGCATCTCTACCTTCGGTCCATCCAGGCCGATAAAACCCGTCGGTTTCCCAGCCTCGTCTACTGCCATCCACACTTCCACGCTGGTCAGCGCTTCATCACGCACCATTCCATGGAAGAACTGAATGTCCTCCTCCGTCAAAAAATGATGTGTAGCCCGCACAGCCTGCAGCCAAATCTCCACTAGTTGTTCATGCGCTTGTGCTTCATAAGGAATAATCTTCATCGTAATCCGATCCTGCTTTCATAATATTAATAATAGAAAATAAGTTCGTTATTATTTCAAAAGCGTTACCGACTGCTGCTGTGGATTCCATTTCACATTGATCCCGAACAATGCGGGCACGCTGCTGAGTGGAATCAACAGACGGTCATTCACATTCCGGGAGGGCAGCATAGTAACACTCGTACCATTAACTACAGCCTTATCAGACAATGGCTTATGCGTCACCGAACGGTTCCCGATTGCTATGGTCAGCTCACCTGTTCCGGCGTTACGGTTCATCGTTCCTCCGCTCAGAGTGACCAATTCCTTTAACGGAACGTAGACCCGGGATTGTTCAACGACAAACGGTTCTTGCAATTTCGTGGAAACCCCGCCTACGATGAACGTTCCGGGAACAATGGTCTTCCCTACAGCGTATCCATGATTGACCGCAATGCTCTCCATATCGGCAGAAGTCGAAATAATAACAACTGTAGTATTCTTGGAGATCCGAGGATACAACCAGCGAATATCTTCATTATGCATGCGGATGCATCCGGCACTTACATATTTTCCGATAGATGATTCGTTATTATTGCCATGTATCGCATAAGTAGTGCCTTTCGTCCCGTTTACTTCCAGCCCCAGCCAGCGGTCGCCCAGCGGATTAGAAGGATCTCCTCCAGGAATCTTATCTTTATAATAGGGTCTGTTCTGGATTTTGACAACAATCTTGAAGCTGCCTTCCGGGGTTAAAGCTTTGGTCTTACCTGTAGCTACCGGGAAAGTCTTCTCCAGCTTCCCACCGCTGAAATACGCCAGCTTGTTGGTTTTCTTGTTCACAATCAGCAGGTCCGTGCTGGCGGATGCTTCCGCCACGCCCCCTATGCAGGCTGTGAACAGCAGCCCGAGCACAAGCATAAGCCCAAGGGTCCGCTTCAGGGAAAGCCGCAAACGGCCTTCCGTCAAACAAAAATTCATGTATGCACCTCCGACAAGTCGTTGAGTGTTTCCAGATGAAACACTTTTATTTACATACGAAAACCAGCCGTAATTGTTGCACCACGACCTGTACCTATTTCGTTACCCTTGTCCACGTTGGATCTACCGTTTCTTTCCCGAAACAAATGCGATAACATAACCGTCCACCAATCCGGCACCACAGGGCTAGTAAATAATGGGGCTACAGAATAATCCAAATTGCTGCAAGTCATAATAAAAGCGCATTATAAACCGAACCCGCCAAGGAGGCTACCCAATTGAATTCAAATCTTTCCAGCCAAATCAACCAATGTGAGCAAATTATTCAGCAACTCGTGAACCAAACGCAACAAGCAAGCCAAAACTACCAACAGCTGCTGCAACAGGAGCAGCAAAATGCAGTAAGACTTGAAGAAATTGCCCAGCGTGAACATAAAGCTGCCCAAATGATTCAAAGTGCCCTGCAAGGTCATCAAACGGCCATCCAGCAAATGCAGCAGATCTCTCAGATCTGTAGACAGCTTGAGAGCAGTGCACAGACCAGCAGCTACAACACTTCAATGCCAAGCTACACTCCATCCTTCACCCCGTCTTATAACCCGTCGTTTAACCAGCAGCAACCTATGCATACATCACAGCATTCTCCAATGCAATCAAGCAGTAGCATGGGTAACAATTCAGGGTTTTCGAATCATTCCGGATATAACACAGGTTACAGTTCCGGTATGAACCATTCCATGCCGAACAATTCCATGCCAAACAACAACAGAAGCTATCAATAAGCAGCATACCATGGTAAAAAAGAGGCGAACGGGTCACCGTCCGCCTTTTTCTAATGCTGATCATCTGGTCAGCCGATCTGCCGACCTGCTAACCCACCGACCTGCCGGCCTTCATAAGGCCTTTTACTATATAACCAATCGGCCTCTCTTCTCGGCCAGACTAATCGTTGCCTCCACTCCGGAGTTGAACTCCAGAAAGTCACTCTCCACACCGTCACTGAAGATTACCCCGTTCTCCGGCATCTGCGAAGTGATGCGCAGCGGACTCTCCTCACCAATCTGTCCAAAAACCAATTCGGCAGAGGTGGCTCTGCTGGGAAATGGCTCTCTTACCGTGAAATACAGCTTGGAATGATCCCAGGGCAGCCTGACTTCCGGCGGATCCTGAGTTCCTGTAGCAGCATTACCTCTGCTGCTATCCGTATCTTCCAACATAGACATCACCTTCATTTCTGCCGCCCTCTTCGATATACCAGCAGCCCCAGCCAGCACGCTTTTGAGCCAGCCAGTCGAGCCAAGCCCAGTCGATACGATAACCCCGCTGGAGGATTGCTGCTCTGTCTGCCCGCTAACCTGCAACTGGTAACGGGCGGACACATGTGTATTTCGGCCAATGAACAGATCGTTGACACCGTAGAGACTTTGCCCATCGTTAAGCTGAGCCTTGGCTAGTGTTACTTCTGTCAGCTGACGTCTGCCGCGAAGTACATCTGGAATGATCAGTTTCAGATCCTTGACCGTAAAGGGCAATAGCACTCCGTCCCAACGGCCTGGGTCGGGGTTGACCCCAACCAGCGGCTGGCCGTTCAGATATTTGAGGATATTAGCGACAAGTCCATCCTGCCCGACAGCCACCACTGTATCCTCTTCTCCAAAGATAAAGTTCGGGACATGCTGGCGGTCCAGCACCTGCACCCGCCCCAATGCGCCAAGCTCAATTACGGCTTGTTCCACGGCTGCCCTATAATGAAAGTCCTCAGACACATAGTCACTGAAGTCTGCCCCAAGCCGCTCGATATAGAATTGGGCTTGCTGGATCGTATTATAGCGGACGACCAGCTCCTCCAGCCGGGTCTTGCGTTTCACCAAAACAATCTTGTTCTCCGATCTTGCTCCACTCATCGGCCGCCCGCCCCTCTGCCCGCTGGCGCTGCGATGCCGTCAGGCTTCGCAATCAGTCCTTGCAGCAGATCAGGCGTGATATTAAGCTGCCCGATCTTTCCGGCGTTGCCGGCCAGATCCTGAAACGCGATGGCGATCAGCTTCTCCGGATTCATGCCCACCTGGGTCAAAGCCTGTAGCACATTCGGTGCCACATTTTGCAGCGAGTTCATAATGGCCGACAGCTCATAGGCACGGGCATCTGCTTCTGCTTTTTTATTGACAATAGCCAGTTCAATTAGCTCCTGCTTCTTCTCTTCCAGTGCCGTATCGAAGCTGAGCTGTTCTTCCTTCATCTGATTCTGCTTCTGCTTCACCGCGCGCTCGGCGTCCAGCTGCGTCTCGCGGATCTGTTTTTTCTTCGTCTCTACAGCGATCTCGGTGCTCAGCTCATTCTCCTTAACCCGTCTCTCTTGTTCAATCGAAGCATTGCGCCGCTCGTACAGCGCATTGTCGGCATCGCGCAGAATTTCTTCTCTAGCCTGCGCTTCCAGCGCCCGCAGCGTCTCCTTGTTCGGCACAATGGCGAGAATCGACAAGCCCATTAGTTCAATCCCCAGCTTCTCAATCTCTTCATTTCTGGCGATTTCCTGTGTAATGCTCCGGGCCAGACGTTCACTGGATTGAATGGCATCCCTGAGCGGAAGCTGCTCCATTTGCTTCTTTGTCAGCACTTTGGCGATATTAATGACCCGCTGGGCCAGCTTACCGGGATCATCGGAAAGGTACATGTTTTTTTTCAGATTATAGGTATAATTCAAAATTTGCGTTGTTTTACGGTAGTCGACGATCCGATAAGTTAGCTGCCCCTGTACAGTCACAGTCTGATAGTCATGGGTAATCTCCTCGAATATGAACGGAACGTCTATCGACGATACTGGAACAACAACCACCGAGGTCGTAGGTGCATAATAATGAAAAGAAAGACCGATACCTTCACGGACGACTTTGCCGTTCTTCACCTTCAGTACATATTCACTGGGCTGGAACTTCACAAATCTGAATCCGAACATGGACAAAACCTCCTGTTGTTAACTCTTTCGTTATTAACATTTTGTTATTAACAATATAATAACATGACATTTTGTTATTATCAATATGTTATTAACAGTTTTTTGAGTTGTTCATGTTCACTGTTTGTATTGTTCATTTTCTTTGTTTAAGCGACTCATTCCTACTGTTTTTGCACAAAACCAATTGTTCGCTTTAGGTTTGTCCATTGAGTCATGAAGCACATTCCTTTATGATAATTTTTATCGAGAATGATTATCATTATTGGTGATGGTATTATATCTATATGGGGGGACAAACTATAATGAAGCAAGTTAGACAATCCATAGCCGTAGTATGCATGATCGTACTGATGGGCACGCTGCTGCTCGCCTGCAGCAGTAAGAACGAGCCACAGGTCAGCAATAACAAAGGGAACAATACCAGCACTAGTAACACCACTGCAGAGGCATCTTCGTCACCGGAAGCTACAAGCGATACGGCTACAAAGACTGGGGGTACCCATTCGTATACAGATTACAGAGGACATACTGTAGAAATTCCAGATAACCCGCAGAAAATTGTCTTCTTCGGGGAGACTTACGGCGACCTGCTGACTCTGGGTGTACAAGCCATTGGCGCGGCCAAAGTATTGTATGAGAACCAAATTTATGAGGATAAGGTTCAAGGCGTAGAGGATGTTGGCTTACCCATCAGCCTGGAGAAGACACTTGATCTGCAGCCCGACTTGATCATTTACTCCGTTACGGATGAAGCAGATTTTGAAGCGTTGTCCAAAATCGCCCCTACCGTCATCTTCGATACCTTTGCACCGCTGAAGGAACGGATGCTGGAGCTTGGAACAATCCTTGGTAAAACAAAAGAAGCCGAATCCTGGCTGGCCCAGTACAAGGTTAAGGAAGCAGCGATGTGGGAACAGCTTAAAGCTTCCGGCATGAAGCCAGGTGAGACCGCATCGGTCTTCACGTATTACCCTGGCGACCGCCTGTTTGTTATGGCCACTACAGGACTTTCACAGGTGTTGTATGAGGAGAATGGCTTTAAGCCAACTCCATTAATCCAGAAGGTACTGGATGATAAGAAAGGCTTCGAGGAAATATCCATGGAGCTGCTTAAGGAATACGCTGGTGATCGTATCTTCATCCTGAATCCGGTAGCGGACGAAGCCAAAAAATCCACAGAACAGCTGATTAGCAGCCAGATGTGGAAGAACCTCCCTGCCGTCAAAAACGGATATGTATACTTCCAGGATATCGAGCAAACATCTGCTGACGCCTCCACCAGAGATTGGCTCCTGCAGCAGATTCCGAACCTGATTTCCGAAAAGTAAAACGGAGTTGCCGCTGCAGCAAACGATTCGAAGCCGATCAACATCTGTTGATCGGCTTCTTTGTTTTATATACAATAGATATAATTGATAATGATTATCACTGAACCAAGGAGGACACTACCTATGCTTCACCCCACACCCCCTACCGCGCCGCTACATTCCTTACTGTTTCAACTGTCGGATGTTGAACTAAGAATGCAAACTGCCGGTACATCCTCCCAGCCAGCACCCGCTAAGCAGTATACTCTGCTCGTCTTTACCAGCGGTACAGGAGAGCTGCAAGCAGGCGACGAGACTGTGATGCTAAGAACAGAAGCATGCGTCCTACTCTCCCCCGGGGAGTCTCTCCAAATCTGCGACAACGAGTCAACGCTCTATTACTATGAGGTTAGTTTTACATCCATTTATACCAGTGAAAACAATTCACCTGTAGCGTATTCCCGCCGGTTGCTGACAGGCCGACGGGAACTGGTCGCCTATCCGTTCTCCAAGCTGATCCGGCTTGTGGAAGAATTATACTCAGAACGTACGTATACCGATGAGATCAGTCGTATGAAGCAGAATCTTAAACTTCAGGAGCTACTGCTGTTCTTGTTCGAGTACAATTTCCGTTCTGAAGACATTGAAAGTCCTACCCAATCTGTTGAACGTACGATACGTTACTTGCAGGATCACTATATGGAGAACATTACAGTGAAGCAGCTGTCCGAGATTGCCGGCATGTCCATCTGGCAGTACACCCCAATCTTCCAGAACCTTACCGGGAGCAAGCCGTTAGAGTATTTGACTGATCTGCGCATTCAACACTCCAAGCAGTTGCTACTCCACTCGGGTGAACCGCTACGGGAAATTGCCCGCCAGGTCGGTTATGCTGATGAGTATTACTTCAATCGCCGCTTCCGGCAGAGAACAGGGATCGCCCCGGGTCAGTACGCCCATTCCCATCGCCCAACACGCCGGGTAACCGACTGGACTGGTCATGAAGTAGAAATTCCGGAGAAGCCGAAACGTATCATCTATCACGGCGAGACGATCGGCGATCTGCTGGCGCTGGGGATCAAGCCTATCGGTGGAGAAGATGCCTTCTCCTGGAATCGGGTCTACAAGCACCGACTGAAAAAGCTGGTCAATGTCGGCTTCCCTATGGATGCCGAAGCAGCCGACTCCCTGAGTCCAGATCTGATCATTCTGGCCAATTCCAATGATCAAGAGTACAGCCGAATCTCCACCATCGCGCCGACGCTGGCCTTCAATTCATTTGCTTCGCTGCAGGATCGACTCCGTCTGCTGGGAAGCTGGCTAGGCAAAGAAGGTGAGGCCGCAGCCTGGCTGGACAGCTTCAACATAAAAAACGCTGCCTTGTGGCAGCGCCTGTATGTTGAAGAGCTGGTGAAACCGGGTGAAACGGCCTCTGTTCTGATTCATGACCATGGAAACCGCCTGTTTGTCATGGGTTGCTCCGGTTTGGCCCCGGCGCTCTATGCGCCGGGCGGCTTTATGCCTGTGGACAGGATCAAAGTGGAAATTCTGGACCAGGATCTCGGCTTCGGCGAGATTGAAGCCGGTGACATGGCTGCCTACACAGGCGACCGCATCTTCATGCTCATCCCCGAACGGGAGGATTCCCGTTTGGCCATGGAAGAGCTATTGCGAAGTCCCGAGTGGGCCAGCCTGCCGGCTGTGCAAAACGGCCTCGTCTATTTGCTGGACGGGGCTAAATGGAACGCCTCCGATGCCCTGACCAGGGAGAAGCTGCTGACATGGCTGCCCAAGCTGTTGCAAGATCCTGCTCCGGTAAATCGACTACTTCAATGACCCCAGAATCCTGCGAATCTCGGTGACCCGCGCCGCGTCCACCGGGCGCAGCGGATCACCGTTCTTCCGAGCGGCGGAGCCAAAATGCAAACGGCGCACGCCTGTGTCGCGCACAAAATCACTTAGGCCACTAGCGGTCAAACCGCTGCCGGCCAGAATACGAAGCGGCTTCCCCACAGTCAGCCGCTCCAGTACGGCCAACCGTTCCGCCCCTTCCGGGGCTGTCCGGCGGCCACCGGACGTTAGAATATCCGTAATCTGTGGATATCCAAGCAACACCTCCAGAGCCTCCAACTGGTCGGTCACTTCATCAAACGCCCGGTGGAAGGTAACCGGCACACCAGGAGCCTCCTCCAGAAGCGAAGCCAGCGCCCGCTCATCAATGGTACCATCAGGGTGCAACACCCCCAACACCAAGGACAACCCGCCTACCGACGCAATGTGACGGATATCTCTGCGCATAACTCTAAGCTCGGATTCATCATATACAAAAGAGCGAGCATGCGGACGAATCATTACCCGGACCGGGATTTTTACGGCCGCTCGCACCTGCTCAATCAGGCCAAGGCTTGGCGTTAAACCGCCTTCAGCGATGCCTGCAATCAGTTCTATGCGGTCAGCACCATAACGCTCGGCTGTCACAGCATCCCCTAAGGTTGTCGCAATCACTTCCAATAGCATAGTCACTCTTCCCCCTATCCATGTCTTCCTTATGAATACTGCTAATATGGCTTTATCCAATCTCTCTATAAGTTACAATAATCTACATTCATTGTACTGCGTTCCAAGGAGCTTTTACAATTTTACATCAATTCAGGACTTTATTAGGTAAATAATTACCTCGTAAACTTTTATATATTACATACATGTAACATAATCACCCTACTGTCGAATTCTATTGTAAATATAGTTCACATCAGTATAATGACAATTAGTATATTTCATCATCGTCATATTGAAAGGATGGGTCGCACATGACTACCGAACCTATAATCACACTAGTGGAATCATTGACTCCAGAAATTGAACTTGGGTTAAGCGAAATGCTGATCTCCGTTGTGAATGATGGAGCCTCCATCGGCTTCCTCCCGCCATTAGACAAAGCCGAAGCCGTGGATTATTGGCGGAGCGTCCTGGGTCCCGGTGTCTTGCTCTGGATTGCGCGGGAAGGAGATACCGTTACAGGTACGATCCAGTTGCAGCTGGCTAGAAAGGCCAATGCGCTCCACCGTGCGGAGATCGCCAAACTGATGGTTCACCCGGATCATCGCAGAAAAGGCATTGCCGGGCGGCTCATGGATACCGCCGAGGCTGCAGCTGCTGCAGAAGACCGTGAGCTGTTGACACTGGATACCCGTGAGGGTGATCCCTCCAACCTGCTCTACCAGTCGCGCGGTTTTATTGAGGCGGGCAGAATCCCGTATTTTGCCCGCTCCGGGAATGGAGAACTCCACACCACAGTGTTGTACTACAAAAAACAATAACGAAGCACGATTTTATGAATAAACGGCAAGCCCCGGGAGTTGGGGCTTGCCGTTTATTCATGAGGATAAAACTGATGATCTGCAAGCAGCGTTGCTGGGTCTTTGGTCATTTGACTCCCCTTTCGCCAAATGATAGGGTAGTTTCGAAGTAAAACTTTTTCCGGGAGGGAACATCATGACTGAAGTGAAGCTTACGATTGGCTACGACGAATTCGAAGAGGGTAAGCGGATTGGTGAAGAGATTGAAAAGCTCAGCCAGAGCGCTGAAAGTGCAGCACTGAGCAGCCTGATTATTGGCGATTGGGGACAGACCTATGAGAACAGCTCGGAAGAGGTGGTAGAGGCCCTTGTCCAGCACAGTGCAAGCTTCCCACTGCTTCGTAAGCTGTTCATCGGCGAGATGGACTCTGAGGAATGCGAGATTTCGTGGATTACCCAAAGTGATCTGTCGCCGCTGCTCACTGCCTTTCCGGAGCTGCAATCCTTCACCATTCAAGGCTCGAATAATCTGAGCCTGAGCCATCTGAAGCATGACAAGCTGGAGGAACTGAGAATCATCTGTGGCGGCCTGGGCAAGGATGTTCTTGCGCAAATTGCCGGCAGCAGTCTGCCGAATCTACGCAAGCTAGAGCTGTACCTCGGTGTAGATGAATACGGATTTGACGGCAGTCTGGAGGATATTCTCCCACTGATTGAACCCGGCAAGTTCCCCAAGCTCAACTATCTAGGGTTGAAAAATAGCGAGATGCAGGACGAGATCGCAGCAGCGATCGCAGATGCTCCAATTCTGGATCAGCTCGACACACTCGACCTGTCCCTTGGCACTTTAAGCGATACCGGTGCTGAAGCACTGCTCGCCAGTGATCGAATCAAGAAATTAAAAGCGCTGAATCTCAGCTATCATTATATGTCTAATGAAATGGTAGCCCGCTGGCAGCAGAGCGGACTGCCTGTCGATGTCAGCGACCAGCAGCAAAGCGATGATGACGAGGACTGGCGTTATCCGTCCATCACGGAGTAACGCAGAGATGCAGCCGCTGATCGTCATCGGCCATCCTGGCGACCGGCGGACCGAGGGCATCCGGCAGGCCAGGGAGAGGCTTGGCCTCCCGCCCGCCATCATCCTGCCCTACGCCGGACTGCTCCAGGGCCGGCATATAGCTGAGCTGCTGGCTGAGCAGCAGCCAGCAATAGCCGACGCTGCCGGCAGAGGCAGCGTTTCCCCGCTGCTGCGCCTGGATTCGCCAGGCGGCAGCTTCGAGAGTGAGCGCGCCCTGATTGCCCTGGGCGCGCCGGACGCCCCGGATGCCAGCGATGCGCTGTATCCTGGCTTGGAGCGGCAGCAGCACAGCTCGCTGCCGCCGGGCACTGGGCAGCGCGGACACGATTCGCTGCCTCCGAACATGGAGCAGCGACAGCTCGATTCGCTGCCGCCAAACACCGAGCAGCGACGACTCGGTTCGCTGCCGCCAAACACCGAGCAGCGACAACTCGATTCGCTGCCCCATAGCGCTGAGCGGCCACAGCTCGGCCCGCTGCCGCTCAGCGTCAAGGCGGCGCTCCGGCTGCAGGACCTGCCGGGCGTGCTGCACCATCCTTCCCAGTGGTTCCGCGGCTACTGCCGGCTGCTGGGAAGGTTGAAGCGCGAGGCGGCGGCGGCCTGGCCCGGCGCGGAATGGCTTAATGATCCGGCGGAGATTATCGCCATGACCGACAAGCGGGAGACACAGCGAACTCTCGCAGCAGCGGGAGTTCCCGTGCCGCGCCCGCTCGGTGGCACTCAGCCCCCTGTGGACTATGCTTCGCTCCGTGAGAAAATGGCCGCGGAACGAATGCACCGTGTGTTCATCAAGCTGGCCTGCGGCTCTGCCGCTTCCGGCGTGATCGCTTATCAGGTGAACCCTTCCACTGGGGCGGAACTGGCGATAACAACCGTCGGGGTAGAATCCTTCATTACCCGGCCTCCAGTCTATTATAATTCCGGCAAGCTGCGCCGCTATACCGACCGAAAAACCATCGAAGCTATTATCAACTGGCTCTATCGGCACGGGGCCTATGCCGAGCAGTGGGTGCCCAAGGCTAGTCAAGGCGGACGATCCTTTGATATCCGTCAGCTTGTCGTCTTCGGAGAGGCCTGCCATGCTGTGGCCCGCTGCAGCACGACACCGATCACAAATCTGCATCTGCGCAGCCAGCGGATGACACCCACCGAAGCCGGGCTATCCGAAGAGATGCTGGAACAAGTGCAGGAGACTGCCAGGCAGGCACTTGCTGCTTTTCCAGGCTCCGCAATTGCGGGGATGGATGTACTGGTATCTGGCAACCCGCAGCGCACATATATTGCCGATGTTAATCCATTCGGCGATCTGCTGTATGATGTGGAGTACCACGGCTACGGTACCTATGAATGGGAGATGAAGATGCTGGCTGACAGAGCCCAGCCTTCCCTCCCTCAACATCGTTTATAAAGGACGGATCATCATGACAGATATGAACACTATTGTTGGCACCCATGACATCCTAATGATTACACTCGATACTCTACGTTATGATGCTGCCGTTCTGGAGGAAGAGAATTGTCCCAACCTGTGCGGAACCGGATCATGGGAGCAACGACATACGCCGGGAAGCTTCACTTATGCGGCTCATCACGCATTTTTCGGCGGCTTCCTGCCAACGCCTGCAACAACAGACAAGTCGGAACATATTCGCATGTTCCATTCCAAGAACACCGGGATGAAGACCCATCCCCATACCTGGCTGTTCGATACACCGGACATCGTCTCCGGACTGGCGGCTGAAGGCTACCGGACGGTTTGTATCGGGGGCGTTATTTTTTTCACCAAGAAGAATCCGCTCGCCCGGGTACTGCCCGGTTATTTTCAACAAAGCTACTGGCGTATGAACTTCGGTGTGACGAACCCCCGTTCTACAGAGCATCAGGTGAATCATGCCCTTAAAATTCTGGATACTGTGGATCGGTCACAGCGGTTATTCATGTTCCTGAACGTATCCGCGATCCATGGACCGAACCATTATTTCCTGCCAGGAGCCAAAAAAGACTCCGTCGACAGCCAGCGCGCTGCGCTCCGCTACGTCGATGGAGAACTCGGCCGTCTATTCCAGGCCTTCCGTGAGCGCGGCAATCCGACATTCTGTCTGGCCTTCTCCGACCATGGCACAGCCTATGGCGAAGATGGCTATCAAGGTCACCGGCTCGCGCATGAGACGGTATGGAATGTTCCATACCGCGAATTTATTTTGTGATACCAAATGGATTCCGAAAGGATGGAGAACAGTCTATGGCGTCATCGTATCATCCCCGGTTGCTCCATGGCGACGTTAGCCCGTCCCCCTCATCGGAGGAGCTTCTGCAATGGAAAAGCGGAATTACCGCTAATCCTTATCGTTCTTATCTGTATTCCTATCCGCATAAAACGGCTTACCGTGATTTGGAACCGCCGCTGCCCTTGAATGAACTATGGCGTGACGAACCTGCCGAATCGTTCTTTCTATACATGCATATCCCGTTCTGCGGTGCCCGCTGCGGGTTCTGCAATCTGTTCACACTGCCGGACAAACGGGCTGATGTGCACGCCCGCTATGTGGATGCTCTGGAGCGTCAAGCCCGGCAGTGGGCGCCGTTCACGGCCCATAAGCCATATGCCCGGTTTGCCATTGGCGGCGGCACCCCGACCTTACTTGCCCCGGATCAGCTCCGCCGCCTGTTCTACATTGCCACGGACATCATGGGGCTCGCAACAGACAAAGTCTCGATCTCGGTAGAAACTTCGCCAGAGACCCTTACTGTAGAAAAACTGGAAATTCTGAAAGACGCAAACGTAGACCGGGTCAGCATGGGCATTCAAAGCTTCGTCGCCTCAGAGTCGGCAGCGATTTACCGGCCTCAAGACCCTGACATTGTCTACCGGGCGCTGGAGCTGCTGGGGCGATATGATTTTCCAATTCTGAATCTCGATCTGATCTATGGACTTCCAGGTCAGACCGTAGAGACTTGGCTGTATTCGCTGAATCAGACGCTGTCTTATAATCCAGGTGAAATCTTCATCTATCCCCTCTACACCCGTGAGCACACGATAGTGAAACCCGGCGATCTGGACCGACAGGAGGATATCCGGCTACAGTGCTATAATGCTGCCCGGGAATTGCTTGAACGTCATGGGTACCGTCAGTATTCTATGCGCCGCTTCGCTAAGGAGACAGCCGAAAGTCACAAGCCGCTTCTGGATTACAGCTGCCAGGAAGAAGGGATGGTGGGGCTGGGGTGCGGAGCCCGTTCCTATACCCGGGGCGTACACTATGCCTCTCGTTATGGAGTCAGCCGCAAGGCTACGGAGAGCATCATCGCCGATTATGTGGCCGCAGAACGTTATGATACCGCCGATTACGGAATTGTGCTGGAGCCGGAAGAACAGAAACGCCGCTTTATCCTGAAGGCTATTCTGCACAGCGAGGGCTTGAAGCTGTCTCAGTATACGGAACGTTTCGGCACCCTGCTGTGGAGCGATTTTCCTGAGCTAGCGCTGCTTACCGACTCAGGCTTCGGCCTTGTGGAAGACGATGTGCTGCGCCTGACTGGCGAAGCCCTCGGCTACTCTGACTCTATTGGTGACTGGTTTATTTCATCCGACATCCGGGAGCGCATGGAAAGGTTCGTCCTCCCATGAAGGCCGTTCTCTATTACCGCGGCACTCTCACCTCCTGTAACTATGACTGCCCTTACTGCCCCTTCGGCAAAACACGGGATAGCGCCGCCACACTCGCCAAAGACCGCGAGGGCGTCGAGCGGTTCGTACAATGGGCGGGCGATCAGGGAAAATCCGGTCACCGCCTTTCCATCTTCTTCAATCCGTACGGTGAAGGCCTGACTCACCGCTGGTACAAGGACGCCATCACGACCCTTGCAGGTATGGAGCATGTCGATAAGGTGGCGATCCAGACCAATCTGTCGGCCAGATTGGATTTCACCGCCGGGCTGGACCCGGCCAAGGTAGCATTCTGGGCAACCTATCATCCCGGACAAGTGGAAGAAGAACGTTTTCTCGCCCAGTGCATGAAACTCTACAACAGCGGAATTCCTTTCAGTGTAGGCAGTGTGGGCGTCCGCAGTGCCTTTCCCGCTATAACTTCACTGCGTACCTCTTTGCCTGAGGACGTATACTTGTGGATCAATGCCTACAAGGATCGCCCGGATTACTACACGGCTGAAGATCTGGCCTATCTGCGAGGATTGGACCCGCATTTCGAAATTAATGCAACAGATTATGAAAGCCTCGGTAAATTCTGCAGCGCTGGCAGCACCGTCTTCTATGTCCAGGGTGCCGGGCTGGTGAAACGCTGCTACAAAGACCGGGGTGTAATCGGCAACCTGTACCGGGACGGACTGGAAGTCCTCTCGGCCAAGCGGGCTTGCCGAATGAACGTTTGCGACTGCTATATTGGCTACATCCATATGCCCCATCTGGAGCTGCAGGAAATCTATGGCTCCGGGCTGCTGGAGCGAATCCCATACGGAGATATGAACCTATGAATGAGAACAAGAATACCGGATTTACATTGTGGCTAACCGGCTTGTCCGGTGCCGGCAAATCAACGATTGCCTCCAGACTGACGGCAGTACTGGAAGAGCTGGGCCTACCTGTGGAATGGTTAGATGGCGATGACCTCCGGCAGCATGTCTGCAAGGGCCTGGGCTTCAGCCGCGAGGACCGGTTCGAAAATATCCGCCGCGCTGTCTATCTCGCAGGGCTGCTGAACCGTCATGACGTAATCACAATCGTATCTGTGATCAGTCCTTACCGCGAGATGCGGGAATACGCCCGGCAGACCCTGTCAAGCTTCGCCGAGATCTATGTGGACTGTCCTTTACAGGTATGCGAGGAACGGGATGTCAAGGGACTATACGCCAAGGCGCGCCGTGGCGATATCCCCCTGTTCACAGGCATCACTGATCCCTACGAAATCCCGGAACATCCGGAGCTAACCTTGCATACAGCAGAACAATCCCCCGAAGAAAGTGTGGCTACTCTGCTGGAATGGCTGAAAAACAACAAGGGGATGTAATGGCTGCGTTAAATTTGCGAAATTGGAGCCCTGCCGGCTTTTTCGGACAGGGTTTCTTTGCTGCATGTGGAAATAGAATGGGGATAGCCTGACCTCTCAGGCACACTAAACAAACCATTGGAGGGACAGTATACCGATGACTTCAATTATAAATTTTGCCCACCGCGGTGCATCCGCAGTCTGCCCGGAGAACACGATGGCGGCCTTCCGCAAGAGCCTGGAGCTGGGAGCAACCGGGATCGAAACTGACGTTCAAATGTCCAAGGATGGCGCACTTATTCTCATTCATGATGAAACGCTGGAACGCACCACAAGCGGCATCGGTGCTGTGAAGGATCACACACTGCGCGAGCTGCTCAGCCTCGATGCCGGCTCCTGGTTCGGAAAAGACTTTGCAGGGGAACCACTGCCGTTGCTGGAAGACCTCCTGGAGCTGCTCCACAAGACTGACACTATTCTCAATATTGAGCTTAAAAACGGAGTGTTCCCGTACCCTGGCATGGAGGAAAAAGTGATTGCCGCTGTCAGGGAATGGGGAATGAGTGAACGGGTTGTTATTTCAAGCTTTAATCACTACTCTCTTGCTTATTTCCACGCCTTGGCCCCGGAGATCCGCATGGGTATCCTGTACATGGAGGGCCTGTACCGTCCTTGGGATTATGCCGCTACACTTGGTGCCACTGCGCTGCACGCTAGCCACTACGCGGTACTGCCGGAATTCGTTTCGGAAGCTGCGGCACGTGGCGTCGTCTACCATCCGTTCACTGTTAATGATCCTGAGCGGATGAAATACCTGATCGATGCAGGTGTAGCCGGAATCATTACGGACCATCCTGACATTCTGGCCGGACTGCTGGCTGCCAAAGGAGTGTGACATGGTGAAAAAGGTCTGGCTGCTCGGCTTCGGCTTTTTCAGCATCAGCATTACGTGGAGCTTGTATAACGCGTTTGTTCCTTTTTTCCTGGAAAAGTATGTGCACAGTGTAGCTCTGATCAGCTTTATGATGACCATTGATAATTACTTTGCGCTGTTCCTGCAGCCGTGGATCGGTAACCGCAGCGACCGTACAGTGACCCGCTATGGGCGCAGAATGCCTTATCTGTTAATCGGCATGCCCCTGGCCGCTGTATTGACGATGCTGATTCCGTTCCACACCGGACTATTCACCTTGCTACTCTTCATGATGCTCATGAATCTGGCGATGAGCCTGTACCGTTCGCCCACTGTGGCGCTGATGCCCGATATTACACCAGATAACCAGCGGACGAAGGCGAACGGACTAATCAACTTCATGGGTGGAATCGGCTCCATCCTGGCCTTTGGTGTGGGATCTATCCTTTATGATTCCAGCCCGGCGTTGCCCTTTATTGTGGCCGGACTGATTACACTACTCTGTCTGCTAGTTGTATCACGATTTATTAATGAGAAACGGGACCGGGTGAACGATGCAGCTATGCCTTCTGATGAAGTGTCAACCGAACCCCCTCTTATCGGCGAAAAGAACTTACTACCGAGTTCTGTACCACTCACTGCCAAAGCTAGACGCATCTCATTTAAAAGCCAATTGGACCGGACCACCTTATTTCTGCTAGCTGCTATTTTCTTCTGGTTCGTTGCTTACCAAGGGGTGGAAACGCTGTTTACGCTGTATGGCAAACACCACCTTGGTCTTAGCGAAAAGGCAGCTTCCTTCTCACTCACCTTCTTCTCGCTGGCCTTTGTACTCTTCGCCATTCCCAGCGGCTGGCTGGGAGGGCGGTTCGGCAAGAAAAAAGTCATCATTACCGGCGTATGCGGTCTGATGACTGTGTTTGCGCTTGTAGGTTTGGCTGAGAATCTGCTTATACTGCGGGGACAGCTAGTGCTGGGGGGCATCTTCTGGGCCTGCATCAACATTAACTCTTATCCTTATCTCGTGTCTACAGGAACTGAGGAGAGCATCGGCACTCGGACGGGAATGTATTATCTGGTGTCCTCCCTGGCCGCCGTCGGGTCTCCGCCAATTCTCGGTCTATTAATTGATCTGCTAGGATATTCTGTACTGTTCTACTGCGCAGCCTTTAGTATGGCGGTGGCTCTGCTCTGCCTGCTGCTAATAAAGGGACGTAAGAGTACCGCCAGTCCCTATCGAACCCCGGGTGCCTGAACAAAAGAAACCCGTGTTATCACATCGATCGATCTTTAAAATGTCATCCTATTTGGCATTCAATGTGTTGCTGACCGGTTTATATACGGAGTAACGTCCGGTTCCAAGCTGCTTTGCATTATACATGGCGATGTCAGCCTCCTTGAGAAGCCGGTAGCGGTCAACCTTGCCGTGGCTCATGGTGATACCTATACTGGCTGATACGAACAGATTATGCTGTTCCAGGCTATATTTTTTGGCGGTCTTCTCCAGAATACGGACGGCGAGCTGCTCTGCTTCCTTCTGGCTGTAGCGCTTGGCAATGATGACGAACTCGTCTCCACCGATCCGATAAATATGCCGCCGCCCCTTACTAGAGAACTGGGCCAGCTTGCCGCCAACGGCCTCCAATAATAAATCACCTACATGATGGCCGAGCCTGTCATTGATCGACTTGAAACGGTTCAGGTCGATAAACAATACCGCAATCTGTTCATTTTCTTTACAGTGGTCCCAAAAATGGTCCATACCATTCTTATTCAGCAGCCCTGTCAAAGCATCCTTATAGGCCAGCTCCTTGAGCTGGTCTCTTTCTGCCATAATCAGCATGATTCTGGAGCACAGGTACATTAGAAAAGCAATGGTTATGGCGTAAACCGCCGAAGAGATAATTAGATTCTGTCCGGTTTCGTCAGTATGTGGACTGCGCACGCGTCCGAGGATATGCATCCCCCATATACCGCAGCCGTTTATAATAATGACTATGCCGGTGTACATGGCCCGGACTCGCTGGGACTTGCCTGCATAACCCTGAAGCAGCCGCAGTGATGCATAGGCGGCTGACACAGCAATGAGGAAGGAGCACACAGTTAATATAAATTCTCGGGTTTCTTCCATGTTTCATCCACACAACCTTTATTGAATATTAAAATTGCGGATAATAATATTTAAGTATAACATAAGCCACCTCAACATTTTCTGAACAAGTCTGTCCAAAGGAGCCTGAAAAGGCGGAACTGGAACGAAGTGAGAAGCAAGGCCAGCCTTGCTGTACAACAGTATTGTAAAATAGTTCCGGCTGCACATCTGAACGTTAGTGCATTGCTTTAAAAATGGCAGTCCGCACATTAATCGCGGACTGCCATTTTAATAATTTTAGAAGGGAAATCACTTATTGTGTGAACAACTACCTCTAGCCACTCAGATGCTCGATACAGTTGTAAAGCTCGCAACTCCAGATGCCATCTGTTTTAACTACCCGAGTAATAGAGGTGTTCTTGAGCAGATCATTAACATCCAGACCGGGAATAAGCCCGCGCAACGTGTGGCGCAACAAAGCGCCATGGCTGACTATCAGCACATTTTTGCCCGGGTGTCTCTCCGCCAGTTCTTCGATCGCCTGCCGGCCTCTCTGCTGGGCAAAATCAGGATTCTCCAGACCGAGATCAATCGCTTTCCAGTCTTTTCCCCAGCGGTCCACACGCTCCTGTTCATTGGTGCCTTCAATAAGTCCCCCGTCCATCTCGCGCATACCTGGTACGAGACCGGCAATTTCCATACCTAGTCTCCGGCTGATAGCCTCCGCCGTCTGTCGTGCCCGGAGCAAATCACTAGAGTAGAGATAATCCCATGTTTCTCCGCTGAGTCGTTCAGCAATCGCTTCTGCCTGCTCCAGCCCCTCCTCATCGAGCGGGTTATCTGTAATGCCCTGGACCCGGCCTTCCTTGTTCCAGAACGTGCTTCCGTGCCGTATCAAGCCAATTGTGGTCGTCATTGCATTACCTGCCTTTATGCATTATATATTCCATGATTACTTAAAGTATAAACTATGACGGCTGCGGTTGCACATGGCGGTTCCCCTAAGCGGTTCCCTAAACCAAAATACAGGGGTTTCTGCCTGCGCTCCAAATGGTATGAATTGACGGTTTCGGGGACCAGTTATATGATAAGTACGCCCAAGATTATGCAAATTGGGCCATATTATCCTAATTGACGGCATTAGATGCTGCACAGACCAAAGGAGATACATACGGATTATGAACATGAGAAAAACATGCAGTTCACTGATTTTGACCGCCGCCCTTCTACTTCCAACGCTCACCTCGGCGCCTTCGTCCGCCGGTGCGGCCCCCGCACCCAAGACTCTGGTATACGTTGACAAGGGTAACCATTCGTACATTCCCCTCCGCTTCCTGAATGGCTTTGATGGAATTAAGGCTGGATGGAGCGCTGCCGGAGACAAAATTGAAATTACTAAGGACGACAATGTCCTCACGCTTGTACCTGGACAAGTTGGAGCCTCTTTGAATGGTAAAGCAACAACGACTACGGAACGCGCTTTTACAGATAACAGCACTTTATATGTCCCCCTGTCTGTAGTCAGCAAATCACTGGGATTGGGGCTAAAGTGGGACGCGCCATCCTCTTCCATTACGATCGCTAGCGGGGACGTTTCCTCCACCCTGCCTGTACTTAGTGGCGCACTGATCCCCGCGGAGAGCCAAGGGGTAGTTGCGGCTGCCAAGAGCGTTAAGGTCGGAAGCCGCAGCTTCCAAATCCAGACGGTCACCGTCTCTCTGCTGCATCCCAAGGTCAGACTGGATATGGTCCTGGCTGGAAATACAGTTGGAAAAGTAGAGGATCTGAACAGCATTGCCAAGCGCAGTGGTGCCATTGCTGCTGTCAACGGAACTTTCTTTGATGCCTATACCAAAGGATCATATAAAGCTCCTTACGGATATATCGTGAGCAACGGTAAGCTGCTCAAAGACAGCCCAGCCGATCGCAGAGCCGTCTTCGCTTACGATAAGAATTACTTGGCCGGACTGGTAGCTGGTCTTGATTTCAAGGCTCGCTTCAACGCCGGACAAGTTGAGGGTGCTGTTCAAGCTGGCCCGCGTCTGCTGCTTGACGGCAAGGTATCCCTGAATGTGGCGGCCGAAGGCTTCCGCGATCCCAAGATTCTGACCGGCGGCGGCGCGCGCAGCGCACTGGGCCTGACACGCGACCATAAGCTGATTATTGTGACAACAGGCGGTGCTACCATTCCGCAAATGGCAGAGATTATGAAGCAGGCTGGCGCTTATCAGGCAATGAATCTGGATGGCGGAGCCTCCAGCGGGCTATTCTACAATGGAAAATATTTAACCTCGCCTGGGCGCCAGATCAGCAATGCCCTGATCGTCAAATATCAATAATTTCTGCTGTTGCCTTTACTCTGAACCAAAGGAGACCTGAACATGGAGACGATTTTCATTGTTGAGGATGACGCCAAGCTAGCCACCCTGCTGAGTGCCTATCTTACCAAATATGAATTCCGGACCGTTATCGTAGACGATTTTAACAGTGTCCTGGAGGACTTTAAGCACAGCGCTGCCGATCTCGTACTCCTGGACGTCAATCTGCCGAGGTATGACGGGTTCTACTGGTGCCGCCAAATCCGCAAGTTCTCTCTATGTCCCATTCTCTTCATCTCCGCCCGGGACAGCGGAATGGATCAGGTTATGGCACTGGAGAACGGCGCCGACGATTATATTACGAAGCCCTTTCACTACGAGGTGGTACTAGCCAAAATCCGCAGCCATCTGCGCAGGGCCTACGGTTCCTATGCGCAGACCCAGGAAGAACGTACGCTGCGGTCAGGAGGGCTGATCCTTTATCCGGAGCGGTACGTTGTGCAGTATGCCGGGGAAACTGCCGAACTGACTCAGAAAGAAGCTGTGTTGCTAGAAGCACTTATGCTCAAGGAAGGCCGTGTCGTCAGCCGGGAGCGACTGCTGGACCTCATGTGGGAAGACCAGCATTTCATTGATGACAACACTTTGAACGTATATATTACCCGGGCCCGGAAAAAGCTCAAGGAGCTGGGGCTAGAAGACATCGTGGAAACTGTGAGGGGCGCAGGCTACCGTCTCAGTCTTGGTGACAGCAGCCTATGAAGCTATTCTGGAAGAATCAACTCCCCTTGCTGCTGTTCTACCTGCTGCAAATGCTGCTAGTACCCGTGCTGTACTGGATATCCGGGGAGAACAGGCCGCTATCCATTGTGCTGTACGGTATGCTGATTAGTAGTATCATTCTGTTGCTTTACCTGTGCTACCGTTATGTACAGCACCGCCGGCTGTATGCTGTACTGAGTCTGCAGCAGGAGCCTTCTTCCAAGGATCACCTTGCGCCGCTCGGTGACTCTCCACTGCCGGAAGCAGTCAATGAGTTGATGCAGCGGATGGATCGCCATTATCAGGAGCAGCTTAACATGCATGTCACGCGGATGGATCAGCATATCGTCTTCATGAACCGCTGGGTTCATCAGATGAAGACGCCGCTATCCGTGATCCAACTCACACTCCAGGATTTGGAGGAGGATGCCGCTGCCAGCATCCAGGAAGAGGTGGAACGGCTCCGTAAAGGGCTGGAGATGGTAATCTACACTTCTAGGCTGGAACGTTTCGAAGAAGACTTTCAGGTGGAAGCGCTGCTCCTGCGTCAGACGGTAAGCGCGGCGGTCTCCGAGAACCGCCGGCTCTTCATCCGGCGGGGCATTCATGCCGAGATCCGGGTAGACCCGGACCTCTCGGTATACAGCGATGCCAAATGGCTGATGTTCATGCTGAATCAGTTGCTGACCAATGCTGTTAATTACACCTCCGGCTCTGGTAAAACGGTGACCATCACAGCGGAGCGTCAGGGCCTGGATACACTTCTTAAAATCTCGGACCAGGGTATCGGCATATCTCCGGAAGACATGAAACGGGTATTCAATCCTTACTTCACCGGCGAACGGGGACGCCAATACCATGAATCTACCGGCATGGGTCTCTATCTCGTCCGCGAGATTTGCGCCCGGCTGGGACACCAGGTAAAGCTGGAGTCCCGGGTTCAAGAGGGAACGACCGTACAGATTATTTTCAGCGGCGCTGCCCAAAGATAGTACCCCAAGGGTCATCCGTAAAAAGCCACTTGCGGCTTTTTACGGATGACCTCTTTTTTAACGCTGGATTCAGAGATTAATCCCCTATGCAAAACCTTAATCCAGAATGAGGAATATGATCCGGGGAATAATACAGCCGCACATCAAAACCTGCCTCAAGGAACGGCCTTGCCAGTAATACGAACATAACCTTAAAGGATATGTAAGATTATGTTAAGGTAATTCCATAGCACACACCTGCCCCATTCCTGTACATTGATAGCAGGAAGTCATGCCTCTTGTCCCTTTAAGCGGCAAGAGCGACATTAACGCTTGAGACAGGAAAGGAATGAAACGTCATGAACGTATTGGAAGTTAAAGCACTTAACAAAGTATATCCCGGTAAAGTGCTCACCCAAGCGCTAACCGATATTCATCTCAGCATCGAAAGCGGTGAGTTTGTTGGCATTATGGGCCCGTCCGGCAGTGGCAAGACCACTCTGCTAAACATGGTCTCCACCATTGACCAGCCCACTTCGGGCGAAGTGAACATCAATGGCAGCAATCCCTACCGGATGAACAAGAAGGAGCTCGCCCATTTTCGCCGCAGACAGCTCGGCTTCGTCTTTCAGGACTTTAACCTGCTGGAAACGTTGACCGTAGCGGAAAATATCGTGTTACCGTTAACCCTGGATAACCGTAAGCTCAGTGAAATGGAAGCATTGCTGCAAAAGGTGGCTGGACAGCTTAATATTACGGGCATCCTGAACAAGCGCACCTATGAAATTTCCGGTGGACAACGGCAGCGGACGGCCATCGCCCGCGCCATTATCACCTCGCCCGCAATTATTCTGGCCGACGAGCCGACCGGGGCACTGGATTCCAATTCCTCCCGAATCGTGATGGAGTCGCTGGAAGAGATCAACCGCAAGGACGGCGCCACCTTGATGCTCGTGACCCATGATCCGCTGGCAGCAAGCTATTGCAACCGGATCGTCTTTATCAAGGACGGAAAGCTCGCAGCCGAGATTCATCGCGGGGATAACCGGCAGGCGTTCTTCCAGAAGATCATCGATACACTTTCATTCTGGGGAGGGAATAGTCATGAACTTTCCTCAATTCGCGTTTAATAATGTCCGGCGCAATGCCAGGGCGTACATCGCCTATTTTCTGAGTAGCGCCTTTATGGTCATGGTCTTTTTTGCATATACCGTCTTCATTTATCATCCGGATGTAGCCAATAATTCCATGGGACCTAGTGCCGCAATCAGCATGAAGGTGGCAGCGTCTATTGTATATGTGTTCGCCTTTTTCTTCGTTATGTACTCCATTGGAACGTTCCTTAAATCGCGGAATCTGGAATTCGGGCTGCTGACTATTCTGGGTGCACGTCCGGGGCAGATCAATAAGCTGGTCTTTCTGGAAAATATGCTGATTGGTCTGCTCGCAATTGTCACGGGAATTGGAGGCGGCATGCTGCTCTCCAAGTTCTTTCTGCTGCTTAGCACCAAAATCATCGGCATTGATGAGCTTCCGTTCTATCTGCCTCTCAAGCCAATGCTGTTCACAGCGGCTTCCTTTGTCGCTTTGTTCCTGGTGATCTCGATCTTCACCCTACTGTTCATTCGTAAAAACAGAGTGCTGGAGCTGCTGCAAGGCAACGCAAAACCTAAAAAACCGCCTAAAGCCTCCATTCTGTTATCTCTGTTTGGCGCCGCACTGCTTACGACCGGATTTTTCGCGCTGCGCATAGAACTGAACCCTGTGACCATTATTCTTGCCGCCGTAACGGGAATCGCTGGAACGTATTTCTTCTACTCACAGCTGTCCGTACTGTTCATGCGCCTGCTCCAGCGCAGCAGGAAATCAACTTGGCGCGGCACACGTCTGCTCTGGGTCTCAGAGATGAGCTACAAGCTGCGCGATAATTCACGGATGCTCTTCCTGATTACAGTGGTTACCGCACTCGCCAGCATGGGCGCGGGCGTCGTTCTGTCGATCAATCAGGCTGGCAGCGATATGTATTTCGGCAATCCTTTTGCCGTGACCAAGACCTTTTACGAGACGTCTTCCGCCGAACCTAACCGGAGTGAAATTCATCGCGAGCTAAAAGCGGCAGGCGTTGCGTATACAGAGACGAGAATCGATACGCTGTATGCCACGTTGGCCAATTCTCGCGAAAGCGGAAATAGACCCAAAACCTTTTATTTGCTGGGTTTGGCCCAATATAAGGAGCTTGTAGGGATACTCGGATTCCCGGCTATTAATAGCCTGGGTCCCAATGAGGCTGCTCTGCTCGCCAGTACGGACAACATCGCCTCTGATTATATCCGCAAGGGCGGAATCACTATGGAAGATCATCCGGCAGAGACGCTCGCAGTTAAAAAGATCATTATTTCAGACCAAGCGGATTTCCTTAATAAAAGCACTCCTATTGTGATCATCCCAGAATCCACGCTGGAAACGATTCGGGCCGCCAAATCAGCCAAGGTTGGAAGGGAAATTACACCTTATATAGAGTATCTCTACAAAGTTCCGGCATGGGATAAAGGATCTCTGCCTACAGCAAGCAGTCAGGAAGCTATGATTGGGGCGAAGCTGTACCAGATTGAAGCCGCAAATCGGGACAAAAGCAGTGGGAAGTTGACTTCCTACCTAGTGGCTCGTGGGGAAAACTATCTATTACTGAAGCAAAGCACAGCCATGGTCAGCTTCGTCAGCATTTTTGTAGCACTAATCTTCTCGGTCGCATCCGCAAGTTTCCTGTATTTCAAACTGCACAGTGAGCTGGCCGCAGATATCCGCATGTACCGCGCGCTGTCCAAAATTGGGCTAAGTACCGGAGAGATGTCTGCAGTTGCAACCAAGCAG
The DNA here is from genome assembly GCF_042883835.1 of Paenibacillus sp. NPDC058177. Taxonomy (NCBI): domain Bacteria; kingdom Bacillati; phylum Bacillota; class Bacilli; order Caryophanales; family Paenibacillaceae; genus Paenibacillus; species Paenibacillus sp. NPDC058177. Next base: position 46,787 of record NZ_JBHVVB010000008.1, read on the forward strand.
ATTGCTATCCTGTTCTATATCCCTATCTTCATCTCGGCCATTCAAAGCCTAGTCGTGATCAGTCCAATTCTCGGTCAGATGGGGATCGTTAATGTAGTTGAGCCCGTCCTCGTCACCTTTGCCGCCTATCTCGTTCTGCAAAGTGTGTTCTTCCTCATCGTGAAATCACGCTATATTCACAGTCTTAAGAAAATGATGGTTTAATGGCAAACTGAAAAACCTCCTGCTAATGCTACCTACCCTATCTAGGGCCGTAAGCGCATATTAGCAGGAGGTTTTCCTTTTATTTTTACAGTTTACCCCCGCATTATAATTTTCGCGCCAAAGCCGTCAGCTTCTGCATGCCCTCACGCAGCAGCGGTTCGCTTACAAAAGAGTAGCACAGCCGCAGCCATGATCTCATCTCGCCAAGCGGATCGAAAACCGATCCGGGCACAAAAGATAGGGAATGCTCCAGACTTTTGCGAAGAAGGGCATCCACCGGCGTTCCATCCGGCAGCTTTACCCAGAGCGTCAGCCCGCCACCGGGAGTCTCCCATTGCCAACCGCTTTGGGACAGTTCCTGTTCCATAATTTCCTTTTGCACCTGAAGCGCGATCCGCAGCTTGCCGAGATGCTGCTGCAGCCGGGGCGAAGTATAGTAATGCAGGAAAATCTTCTGGTTTAATAGCGGCGTGCCGTTATCTTCAAGCGATTTGATCATGATCAGCCGTTCCATCAGCGGATACCGGCAGGCGACAGCGCATATCCGCAGACCGGGCGCAACGTATTTGCTGAAACTGCCAATATAGACGACCCAACCCTCAGTATCATAGGCAAAAATAGGTGGCGGTGGCTCTTCTTCAAAATACATATCCCGAAACGGATCATCCTCTACCAGCAGGCAGCGGTAACGTTCCGCGAGTTCCACCAGCAGCTTACGCTGCCGTACAGGCACCGTATAACCTGTGGGATTATGATGCGTCGGATTCATGTAAAACATGCGAGGCTTATGCTTGGCCATCAAGGCCTCAACCTCATCCAGATCATACCCGTCCGGAGTGATCTCCACCGGAACCAGCCGTGCACCTGCCCGGCGAAAAATATCCATAGCTACGCTGTATGTTGGTCGTTCTATCAACACCGAATCCATAGGTCCGAGCATCATCCTGGCAATCAGATTGATCGCCTGCTGGGCCCCAGAGGTTATCAAGAGCTCGCCAGATGACAGTTGCAAATGCTGCTGCTTCCGAAAATGCCCACTAAGCGTTTCCCGCAGTTCTTCGTCACCCTGTACGCTGGCATAAGTCCCCATCACCTTGGGGTACATGTCGAACACTCTTTTCACATAGTCAGATAAGAAAAGATTAGGCAGCAGCCCCGGATCAATGAGAGCCAAGGAGAACTGATATTTCACAGGAATGCGCTGGATGTCATACATGGGATTGCTGTGCAGATACGAAGAGACCCCGCTTCCTTCGTCAAAACCTTGGACCAGCATTTGCCCGTTGCCCTGGGATACATAATAACCCGACTTATCCTTGACATACACCTTGCCGTCCTCGGTCAATTGACGGTAAGCCTTAAACACTGTCAGCCGGTGTACTCCTAATTCCTCGGCTAACAGCCGGATGGATGGCAGCTTGTCATGACTTTTCCACTCTCCCCGTTCTATACGATTCAGGGCGTACTCATATACTTGACGGAACAAGGGATGCGCCTGCTCCGTTCCCCTCACTTTTTTCATCAGACACAAGCCTCCTTCTCGTTCTTTCCGTTCTTTCCGTTCTTTCTATTCTTGCCGCACTTTCTATATTTCCTTATACCGTATTGTACATTATCTCCGTAACCATCTGTTCTGTATTTATCAATCTGTTCTGTTCTCTTCCTTATATGATTAACGAATACTTCAAGCACGACTCCACAATATTTCCAAAGGGGAACTGAACATGATTCTTTTAGCTTATACTCTTGTTTGCCTGATCTTCGCCACGACCTTCCTGGCCATTAAAATCGGCGTGGATGCCGGAGCGCCGCCTTTCTTCTCCGCAGGACTGCGTTTTTTCCTGGCTGGTGTCATTCTGTTCCTATGGATGGTCTGGAAACGCAAAGCCAGCTTCTCCCTGCTGCTGCGCAAGGAAATGCTGCTCACCGGAGCCGCACTGACCTTCGGAACCTTCGCTGCCCTTTATTGGGCGGAACAATATGTATCTTCAGGATTGGCTGCGGTACTGTCGGCAACCGGTCCGATTATGATTCTGCTCTTGCAAACTCTCGTTCTGCGGCAAAAGACCCCCGCACTCTCCCTGTACGGCTGTCTTATCGGATTCACCGGTGTTCTGCTGCTGGTTCTGCCTAATCTTACCGTGGATGTCTCTCCCTTATGGACTATAGGTTGTATCGTCATTCTGATCGGAGAGCTCTGCTATGCGGCAGGCGCAATTTATTCCAAAAAAGTCATCACCAATATGCCCGAAGTCTCGCCTATCGCCCTGAATGCCGCCCAAATGATGTACGGCGGAGCGTTCATCTTTATCCTCTCGTTCTTTACAGAGAATGTGCAGCCAGATTGGCTGTTCTCTTTCCCTGTAGCTGGATCAGTACTGTATCTTATTGTGATCGGGTCCATGGTGGGTCATACGCTATTCTACTGGCTCGTCGCCAAGACCAACCCGGTTTTCCCATCAACCTGGCTGTACGTTTCACCGCCTATTGCTGTAGGGGTGGGGGTTCTTTTTTACAATGAAACGATCAACTGGGTGACCCTTCTCGGCATAATAACCATTATTGCTGGAACCATACTTATTAATGGAAAAGCTCTGAAGCAGATGATTTTCAAAGTCAAGCGCACACCAGCGTTACCAAAAAAAATATAGCTTACATTTTCAGAAAAATGACTTTTTTTTCACAGAATTTTAAGCGAGATATGATAAATTGGGGATGGTCCAAATGCCGGGAACGGCAGGGGCCATCCTTTTTTTCGCTGAATACGATCAGAACATCTGGACGGAATCAGAATTTTTCTACTATTTATCTGTTGCCAAGGAGGATTCATCTATGAAATCGAGTAAAGTTAAGCTTTTGACACTCACCGTAATCAGCGCCGTCCTGCTTGTCTTCTTGTACCGAATGATTTTTCCGATACAGTACAGCTTTCTAGTGGAGGGCAAGGAAAGTCCCCCACCCAAATTTCAGCTTAGCCACGGTGAATTATTTGTTCCCGCATCTTTTCTGGAGAACAGTCTGGGCTTGAAAATCAAATGGGACCCGTTGCCGCAAGAATCGACTCCCACCGGTAAAGGGATCTATTACCGCGACAAGGTGCTTACGCTGATGTACCATGCCATTTCTCCAGAGGTACAGAAGGGAGCCTCCTCCATATCTACGTCAGAATTTAGAACCCAGCTTGAATTGTTAAAAAAGAATAATTTCCACATCATCACAATGGATCAATATGCTGATTTCATGCTTAAGGGCGGTAAGATACCGGATAACGCGGTACTGCTGACGTTTGACGACGGATACGAATCCTTTTACACCTATGCTTATCCGCTCCTGAAGGAGTTTGGGGATACGGCGACCAACTTTGTCATCGTCGGCGCGGTTGACGGACATGTGCCAGGTTTGCCCAAGCTAACATGGGATCAAATGCGGGAGATGAAAAAGTCCGGTATGAGCTTCTACAACCATACCTACGATGCCCATCATATGATCACTGTTAACAGTGAAGGCGATCAGAAGCCTGCGCTGGCACATTTACAATTTCTGCCCAAAGAAAATCGGGTAGAAACCGTGCAGGAATACCGAAACAGAATCGATGCTGATTTGCGGCACGCGGATAACCGGCTGCAGACCGAACTCGGCAATACCCGTAACATCCTGTGCTTCCCCTACGGAAAATACAGCCTGACTGCCCTCGAAGTAGCACAGTCACAGGGCATCAATCTTTTCTTCACGATCGGAAAAGGCATCAATACGAAATTTGACCGAATCGGCTACCGTTTGGACGCTTCCAAGGCGGGAGAAACACCGGAGCATTTGATTGCCAGAATGAAACGGGGAGGCAAAGAATCGGAGAATGCTGAAACGAAAGGGTTGCTCATGGTCAACGACATTCCGCTGCCTTTTTCCGGCTCCGTACCTAAAATGAAAGACAACGAGCTGATGATTCCCTTACGGGAATTTAGCGCCGCTACAAAGGTCAACATGACCCTCAGCAACAGAGACCGCAAAGTGACGTTGAGCATGTTCTAATGCTTTAATTCAAGCAAGGCGTATCAGAAAACAAATTAAGGCGATCTTGCCCAGATCTAATACCTGCATACAGGATATTGGTTCTGGGCACAGGTCGCCTTTTCATTGTTGACGCTGGGTTGGAGTGCTGTGGGGCTAGAGGGGGTGAAGGCCAACGTACTGCTATAAGTCTTCCTTTTCACCTAAGTCCTTCTTCTCGGCCTCCCGCCGTCGCTCCTCACGGATCTGTTCGCCTACAGTGCCTTTACCTCCATGTTCGCTTGGGAGCGTGTCCATAGCATCCATCGTGCCTGTTGAATAGGCCAAGGATCTGGCATCCTTCTGGTCAGCTGCCGCAAGTGCATCCGATTCTTCAACAGAGCCAGTCATTCCTGGACGGTGAATGTCCTGTGCCGCCCGGTCCTGTGGGAGCTTTTCTGAAGAGGGAGTGCTTCTGCTATCAGTATCGTTCTTGTCCTCCAAACCAGAACCGTTAAAAGCGGCTTCTACGGTATCTTGCACGGAATCAGAATCATTGGTAGCTTCACGGACATCCAGCGCCTGAGCTTCGGGTAACTCCTCCGCAATCTCCCTATCCGAGTAATTGGCATTCACGGCATGATACCCTCCGAAAATACGGTGGACCTCTTGTTCACGCTCGCCTCCCGCATCTACCATCACGAGAATATGTCCCGAGCCTACATACCGGTCATAGCTTTCGGCCTCGTCCTCCGGAATACCAAGTCCGATCAGTCCTCCAACCAGGCCGCCGGTCCCGGCACCCACAGCCGCCCCTGCCAAAGTTGCTGCGATGGGTCCTGCTGCAATAATCGGCCCAATGCCGGGGATAGCCAACGCACCGATCCCGATCAGCAGTCCTGTCACGCCTCCAAGCACGCCTCCTGTTGCTGCACCTGAAGCCATGCCCTCTGGCGCCCTAGTTCCTGTTCCTTCAAGGATCGTATGGGCATCCTCTGGATTACGGGCAATGACGGAGATATCATCGGTCCGAAAACCATGTCTTTTTAATTCCTCAATGGCTGCGGAAGCCTCATGTTCGGCTGTAAAAACACCCACAATTCTTTTATCCATAACGGTACCCTCCTGTTGTTGGTTCTCATTAGTTTGCCCTGCTTCATAGCTTAATTAACCAAACTTTCAGCAGATAAACGAATGCCTGTTCATTCCACCAGGGGTGTACACAACCATCTATTCAGGAATTGGGGTATAATGAGGGTGCTGTTCTATATATTGAACTTAAGATACTAACACAAGGATCGGCGTCACTCCGGTGAAGCTTGGACTTACGGTCGCTGTTGTCTCCAGATTTCCTCTATTTAACCGCTTGTAGCGGTTGAAATCCGGAGACAAAGGCGATCGCTTTCGCTCCTTCAGTTCCAATCTTCCCCTCTACTCCTTCTCCCCTTTTCGTTTTTCTTTAGTTCAACTTATATAGAATCAGAACTATTTTTTCGGAGAAACGAGGCTGAAGCAGCCATGGCGATCTATAACTATAATCCGGAACGCCCCTTTCGGAGCAATCCCGATCTGCACTTGCACTACTGGGGACGGGAACAATGCGTTCCAGGACATACGGTCGGTCCCGGTGTGCGTGATCATTACAAAATTCATTTTATCCATGGAGGCACCGGTGTGGTCGAGGTTGGCGGATGCAGCCACACCCTTGGCGCCGGACAAGCCTTCCTGACGTATCCTCATATTGTTACTTATTACGCCGCTGATCAAGATGATCCCTGGTCCTATTCCTGGATCGGTTTTACCGGTGAACAGATGGAGTCTATTCTGTCCAAAACTTCTTTATCTCCAGGTTGTCCTGTATTTCCGATGGATGATCAGTTAATGCCCAACTTGTATACGCAACTGACCTCCACAGCAGAGGCAGCAGATTGCCTGGACCTGTCTTTAAAAGCGATTATGTATGAGTTCTTTTCTCTACTGCTTAAGACCGTCCCGGCGTCTCCGATCCAATTGCCCGTGCTGCGGCAAAAGAGTGCCTATGTGGAGCAATGTCTGCATTTTCTTCATTCACATTACTGTGAGACGATTACTGTGGAGATGATGTCCTCCGCCTTGAAGCTGGACCGAAAATATTTATCGGCACTGTTCAAGCGCACTGTTGGGCTACCGCCGCAGCAATATCTGCTTCACTTCCGCATCGCCAAAGCCTGTGAGTTGCTAACAGAAACACCCTGCAGCATAGGTGAAATCGCAAGGTCGGTGGGCTACCAGGACCCGCTACTCTTCTCCCGTATGTTCAAGAAGGTGAAGGGCTGCTCTCCGAAGGATTTCCGGCTAAGTCATGCCAAAACGGACATTGTACTATAATTCCCTTCCTTTCTGACATACGCTTGGATGACTCCTTTCGCTACAATAAGAACGTAGCCCAAACCTGAAAAGAGCGTGGATTTTCTGAAAAATCCTTCGCCTAAGCGTACCATTGACAGTGCTTTTCAGAGTCAGTTTTATCTTGAAGGATCTCAAGTGAGCAAGCTTCATAAAACATTTAGGAGGAACTTTCATGTACAATGCCAGCCCTACCCGATACGACAGCATGACATATAACCGGACAGGCAATAGCGGTCTCCGTCTTCCAGCCATTTCCCTCGGCCTTTGGCATAATTTTGGCGGCATCGATACCTTTGAGAACGGCAGAGCCATGGTCAGACGCGCCTTCGATCTCGGTATCACTCATTTCGATCTTGCTAATAACTACGGACCGCCTGCAGGTTCTGCGGAAGAGAGCTTCGGCCAGATTCTGGCCAAAGACTTTGGCGCTTACCGTGACGAGCTGATTATCTCTACAAAAGCAGGATATTATATGTGGCCAGGTCCTTATGGGGAATGGGGTTCCAAGAAGTACCTCGTCTCCAGTCTTGATCAGAGCCTCAAACGGATGGGCCTGGATTATGTAGATATTTTCTATCATCACCGTCCAGATCCTAACACCCCGCTGGAAGAAACAATGGCCGCACTGGATCTGCTTGTCCGCCAGGGCAAGGCGCTTTACGTGGGAATCAGTAACTACAACGCGGAGGATACCCGCAAGGCTTCGCAAATTCTGCGTCAGCTCGGAACTCCATGTCTGATTCATCAGCCGAACTACTCCATGTTGTCGCGCTGGATTGAAGATGGACTGCAGGATGTGCTGGCCGAAGAAGGCATCGGCACCATTGCGTTCTCTCCCCTGCAAAAGGGTATTCTGACTGATCGCTATCTGAACGGAATTACCGCCGATTCCCGGGCAGCCGGACCAAGCGTGTTCCTCTCCGAGAATGAAATTACTGAGGAAGTTCTTGGCAAAGTACGGAAGCTGAACGAGCTTGCCGCCGCACGCGGCCAGAAGATGTCGCAGCTTGCCCTCTCCTGGGTTCTTCGCGGCGGAAGAGTAACCTCTGCCCTGATCGGTGCCAGCAAGGTGAGCCAAATCGAGGATGCCGTAGCTTCCTTGAACGCGCCTGAGCTTAGCGCGGAAGAGCTGGAGCAAATCGAGTCCATTTTACGCGGATAATTGAATACAAGCGTGCCAAAAAGCGGCAACTGGAGCCGGGTAGCTATACGCTGCACCGGCTTCGGTTGCCGTTTTTGCTTTATGACTTGCATAACAAAGGGGCTAGCTGATAAGCACCTATTTGCTAGCTGATAAGCACCTATTTTATTGCTTTGAGTGCATTATCCCTTTCTCTCTTTCTCCCTTTCTCCCTTTCTCCCTTTCTCCCTTTCTCCCTTTCTCCCTTTGATCAATTGTCCCGGGCCTGGAAAGGAGCAAGAGAGCTTATATAAGAAGGATCGACGTGTAATTAACGGCATTTTTGTACCTTAAATCCTCTGCAGCTACCGGTTAGTAGAAATTAAGTGCAATATTGTACCTTAAATCTTCCAGAATACCCCTTTCAGCGTGCTATTTCAAAAAATAAGATACAATAATGCCCTTATTTAACTTTTTAACCTACATTAAAGAAAAATAAGGTACAAAAATGCTGTTAGTTGGGGAGCAGCCTCCTCTTTTCCACTGTTAAGGCGACTGGTTAAGGGGAATTTACCGCTCCCAGTGGTTGAAAACTGTCAACAGTCTATACTCCAGTGCTAGCTGTCCTATGGAAAGCTTTCAGGCGGGAACGGGCAGCGATAGAGCTGTGGAGCGCAGAGAGTACGTGTTCTGGAGGAGAGCCGACGAGCGGCCAGCTAACGAGCGACCAGCTAACGAGCGTTCAGCTAACGAGCGGGCAGCTAACGAGCGTTCAGCGAACGAGCGGCCAGCCAACGAGCAGCCAACGAGCGACCAGCCAACGAGCGACCAGCCAACGAGCGACCAGCTAACGAGCGACCAGCCAACGAGCGACCAGCTAACGAGCGACCAGCCAACGAGCAGCCAGCTAACGAGCAGCCAACGAGCAGCCCCCAGCCAACGAGCGTTCAGCCAACGAGCCCATATGCCACCAACCGCCATCATCCATTCTTTTGGGGCGGATCATGCCAAAGAGGATGTCCTTAGAGCTAATAGCTTTAGGAACATCCTCTTGAGTCATAGCATAATTCAATTCAGTCACGCCTTAGCACGAGCAGTGTGTTACAGCTTAGAGATCACCATAACGGCTTCAGCACGAGTAGCTTTCTTATTCGGCTCAAGTTTGTTATCGCTACCCTGAACTAATTCAAGCTTATGGGCAGCGGCTGCATAAGGCTTGGCCCAGGTCGATATTTGCGCCTGATCGGCGAACGGTATTCCTTCATCGCCTACATTAAATGGTAGCATATATTTATAGGCATAAGCCTTCATCACCATAACGACCATCTCCTGGCGTGAGATCGGGCGATCCGGTGCAAACAGCGTTTCGGACTGTCCACTGGCAATCCCCGCCCCCACTACGACGGCTACGGAATCGCTATACCATTTGGTAGAAGGTACATCGGTAAAGTCAGATGCACCGGAAGCTTTCAAGTTCAGCTTGCGGGCAATAAAGGTAGCAAATTCCGCGCGTGTCACTTGCTGATTAGGGGAGAAGCGGGTATCGCTTGTTCCTGTTGCCACATGCTGAGCAACCATGGATTTAATCGCAGGTGAAGCCCAATGGCTGACAGGCACATCCGTGAACGATTTGTCATATTGCAGCACGGCGTATTTGCTGAAATGACTGACATCTATCGTCAAATATCCGTCACTTAACCGTCCTCCTAAATACTGCACTCCGCCCAGTTCATTCAGATAATAGATGCCCGTAAGATTGGGATTGCTTCCTTCTGCAACTTTGAGCTTCAACGTTACCGGATAGCTGAACTCGCTAAGCTTACTTTCCTTTCCATCATTCGTGATAAGCGACAGCGTAATGTTGAAGGCTGCACCACTTGGCGTAATTACAGAATTAGCAGACTGCGAAGCTGCTCTGGCTGTATCTTCAGCAAGCTCGATACTACCGATCGGGGCGAATCCGACAGAAATTCTTGAAGTGTTTAGCTGCGCTACAGGAACCAGGCTTTTTAGCTGTTCAAGCACCTGTCCAGGGATAGCCAGCGATAAGTCATCTTTTTCGATCACCAGAGTGTTGTCCTTAATTAATAACTCCCCGGCTGCTGGCAACAGAAGCTGCTTGATATCCTCTGCAACCGGTACTTTAACCTTGCCATTCTCGCTTCTTAACGCAACACCCAAGGTCTTGGAGATACCATCCTTGTCCACTAGAGTGGCTAACAGCGCTGGACCTGCAGGGGCCGGTTCCAACGTTGCAGGTGCTGGAGCCGTTACGCCACCACCGCCGCCGTTACCATTCCCAGGGCCTGAACCTCCCGGTTCCGTACCACCACTTCCATCCGGTACCTTAGGTACGGGGAAGATGAAGGCCTGCAGCGAACGACCACCGTCCTTGTTTACGGCAGCTACGTTGACATGATACGTCTTTCCGTTGGTCAATCCATCAATGAAGAAGCTGGTCTTCTGAATCGGAGATTGCGTCAGCAACTTGCCATCCAACCATACCAGATACCCATCCAGATCCTCCTCCGTATTACGGTTCCAATTCAAGCTTAGTGTCCCGTCTCCTGGAGTAGCTCTTAAGCCTGTAGGAGGTTCTGGAAATGTACCGATGAACGCCTCTACAGATGCTTCAAATCTATAGCTCAAGGCATGTTCAGGCAGAGTTTCCACATAAAGATCAATACCAGCGCTTCTTGTGTTCACCTTGGGTAGGGCAATCTCATCACCAGAAGCCTGTTTGGAGAGACGCAACGTATAGGTTGCTCTACTATCTAAAACCTGTTGGAAAGAAAGGCTAATCGTCTTATTCTTGGGCGTTAATCCTCTCACGGGAATGACCGTGCCGTCCGATTTTACCAGTTCGAAATCACTTGCCTGGATAGCAGCATAGTTGAGCGTATAAGGCACGGCATTGTAGTCGTAATCAAGGGCATCTGTGAACTTCAAATCCAGTTGGAATGCGTCCGAAGAGACACTTGTCAGCTGATCCGAGCTTGGCGTGAAGGATACGATGCTCTCAAGTGGCTGGAGCTTCGTTCCTGGTTTGGCTCCCCCATACTCAGCCTTTGCCTCCTTCATCAAGCCCGGAGCTCTCATCATATACGGCGCCGACCTCTCCGTCTCATGACCCAGCCAGTCCACTGCACTTACCTGAAATTGGTGAAAAGAATGGTATGGAAATACCGGAAGTCGATCATATCGTTCTGTTATCGGAAACATAGAGTTGTCACGGGTTGAGAATATAAGCTCGTTATTGTCGTATACCTTGTAGTGAAAAAAGCCGAACACGCTACCCCGGTTTACTGGCGACCAATTCAGAAAAAGATGAGTGCCGTCATTATAGTAATCATATTGAAAATTCCGATAGATATCGGGAGCATGAAACAACGGGGCGAAATTGAAGTCATAGGTGGTTCCCGTTACACTGGCCGGTATCAGATTCTCATCGCCCGCCCTGACCTTAATGTTCCAGGGAGCCAGTCCCGTTCCAATCTGCCCATTCACATTCGCCCAGAAGATATTGGATGAATAGGAATGATACACTTCTCCCACCACGTTCGAAGAGACGGGAACCTCTTGTCCTCCCAGGTCAAGACTCAAAGAAATATCCCTCTGATCGGAATAGATAATTCCCGAGATCTCCCCGGTTGAAGCATCATACTTCAATTTGAGAATGCTAGCCGCATATGTCAAGACCGGAGCGCTCAGAGCCAGCAGCATGACAACTGCCAGGGAAACGCTGATTTTTCGCATAATCTTGTGCAGAATAATTCCTCCTAAAAATAGATATCTATGTATTGGAAATCTTTCCCCATAATAAGATGAATTCCAACAAATAACAATATGTATTTGCTATAGATATATTCCTATTTCTTACTTTTCTCCACCTTTTTCAGCATCTCCTGATACTTCTTGTTAGCAGGGACCTTCGACGCAGCGATCCTAATCTCGTTAATTGCCTTTTTCATCGTACTCTCATCCCCTTGGGACTCTGCCAAACCGGAATAAGCAGTAGCCATTTGGTAGTGTACCTTATCCGACCAAGGTAGCATTTTCTCCGCCGATTGCAGGCTTTGCAGCGCGCTCTTCCACTCCCTCCGGGCACTTGCCGCTTCTCCCTTAGAGATCAACATATATCCTGCTGTCATCCAAACAAAAGTGCAGATAGCGATAAGGCAAGGCAGCACAACTGCAGTAGTTCTCAGGCCGGTGAGCATGATTTCTTTTCCCTTGTATCCCGCAAGCTCCATTTCAGCCAGCAGCATGACAAACAAACCGAAGACCAGCGGATAGGCCAGGTCGATGTCAAAAGCAAGATGGGCGCAGAAAAGCAACACGGCCAGCATAATGCTTAAGCCTTCCCGCCCACGGCGCCAGTTGGCCCGGAGCGCAGTTAGGATCATGGCAATAAACGCCAAGGCTCCGGCAATGCCCGTATCCAGAGCCATTTGCAAATACTGCTGGTGCACATATTTTACGAAAACTGAGGGATACAGCACGGCCCAGCCGCCCCCGCCGGTACCCGTCAGCCAATGCGTCTGCCATAACCGGAGGCCATCACTCCAATAGATACGACGCAGAGAAAACTCCGTGGCGTTCCAGCCAATGCTACGAATGCTGCCAGTGCCGCCATAGAGTACGCCGACGACAACTGCTGCCAATAGGACCACAAGCATAATAATTGCTCCCCATACAGCCCCTTTGCTTCTTCTATTTAAAAATAAAAGAAAGGCCGTTCCGGCAGCTACAAGAATCAATACTGCTCTTGAACCTGACATCAACAGCCCGCACAGTTGAATGGCCATTAGCAGCCAATATCTCCGCTGACTGGACCGTCTGTAGGCATGCCAGCCAGCGGCCAAGCCCGCTGCCATCACGACAGCGTACACATTGGCATAGCCTAACGTGGATTCCAGCCTGCCCTCACGGAAGAGGCCGAAGAAGAGCCCCCAAAGTGTGAGTCCTGCACCGCCCCAGGACCATGCCGCCCAAAGCCGGTCACGCTGAAGACTGGATAAGCCTGAGAATAGCAGCGTGACCGGCAGCAGCAGCGACACTTTAACCGCTTCCAGAACAGCTTGCTCAGGATCAGCGGCATATCCGACAGCCAGCCAATATAAAACCATAATAATCAGTAGAAAAACATGCACCGGTAGCAGCGTAAACTTTTTAACCCCTGCCAGATATACCGCTGTTACAGCATAAAGAACCGCAGCTAACGCCAAAAAGGAACGGGGCTCAAAAAAACCCGCTCCAAGCATTCCAGCAATAATAAATAACAGCAACGTATAAAATGGCAATTTTTTCGTTTCATATATGGTCATCATAAATGTTCTTGTTCGACAGACTTTACCAAAAATCCTTTATCCACCCTATTGGAAAATCTGTGTGATATACACCATGATGAGAAGCCCGATAATGAACGAATAAGTCGATGAACGCTCGTAGCCATGGCCGTGACTCTCCGGAATCAGTTCCTTGTATACGATAAAGAGCATCGCCCCTGCAGCAAAAGCAAGACCGTAGCCGACTACATTCTGCAGCGAACTGGCCGTAAAATAACCGATCACCGCCGATACCATCTCCATCAGTCCGGTCAAAGCGGCAATCCCTAACGCCTTCCATCGGCTTGTCCGGGAATTCATCATAAATACAGCCAGAATCAGCCCTTCCGGGATGTTCTGTGCACCGATAGCCAGAGCAACCGTAGGCCCAAGGCTGGCCTGCTGACTGGCATAACTAAAACCTGTACTAAGCCCTTCTGGGATGTTGTGGATAAAGAGCGCAATGATAACGAGCAATGCCTTCGAATCCATATTGGTGTAGCCGGGCTTGTTCTCCACATCAATGTGGGGAATATGGCTCTCGATCAAGTCCAGCAGCAGCACGCCGGTGATCAGACCAAGGGTCAAGGATATGATCCCCGACTCCTGGATTGCCTGAGGCATTAAGCCAAAGGTGGCAGCAGATACCATGATTCCGGCTGTGAACGCAACCAGTATATCCTTCCATTTCTCCGATAGTCTCTTCACGAACAGAATAGGGATTACGCCGAGAACAGTCGCCATTGCCGATAAAAAACTGCCTAGAAGCGCAGTAGCCAAGTCTTCAACTCCTTTGGGACAAGTCGGATAGACCAACATATGCTCTAGGCAGGAATGTTATTACAATTTTTTGTAGCTCCTCGGATTCAAAATGTTCTCCGTTCACTTAAATCCAGGCTCATATGTTCATCGTCGTAGTAAGTATCACCGATCTTAACCGCTTTTTTCTCCTTGCCATAGCAAGTGAACCCTAGCGACTCATACAACCTTACCGCTGCTTCATTCCCAGACATCACAGCCAGGTTCAGAACCTCCACGCCCTCAAGCTGTGCCGCTCTGGCGATAAGTTCCTCCATTAAAGCAAAACCGAGACGAAGCTTCCGGGCTTCCGGGCTCACATACACCGCTACCACAAGCCCTTTGTGCTTGACCTTCTCTCGGTTCTCCCGGATAAAAGTCACTATACCTGCAAGCTCACCATTATCGTTAAAAGCTCCGAGAGTGAACCTATTCTGATCGGCCTGCAGCCTTGTTTGTACCATAGCCAGCGGCATATCCTTTTCATCTTCATAGCTGCTTAAAAAGGCCTCGGGATGATCTCTTAATGCTCTTAACCGAAGCTTCTGATAGGTCTCAGCATCATTAGCATTTAAAATACGAATAACCAAATCTACCACTTCTCCTTCTTAAAGCTGCATTCTCCACTTCCCCTGTTATATTATCGCAAATTCGAAATCCTTGTCTCAATATAAATAAAACTCACACAGAATCTAGCTAGTGTGAGTTTTGTCTTGTAGCTCTTTGTGTTTACACCAATCGCTTCCGAATCGTACCTGAGATAATATCAATCACCGTAATCATCACAATAATTCCGAGTAGAATGATACCTACGCGGTCCCAATTTCGCGCTCCAAGCGCGAAGATTAACGGCGTACCAATCCCCCCGGCACCGATGACACCAAGAATCGTCGCTGAGCGGACGTTGATCTCGAACCGGTACAGTGTATAGGAAAGGAACCCGGGCAACACCTGGGGCAGCACCGCGAACCACAATACTTGCATGCGGCTAGCACCCGAAGAAACCAGTGCTTCCAGCGGTCCACGGTCGATATTCTCGATTTCGTCCGCGAACAGCTTCCCTAGCATCCCTATTGAGTGCAGCCCCAGAGCCAGTACACCGGCGAAAGAACCCGGGCCTACGGCCTTGATGAACAGCAAGGCCATAACAATCTCGGGAAAGGTACGAACAAAGCTCAAGACCAGCTTACCGGAACCCGAGATTACTTTTCCCCGGCTCATATTCACCGCTGCCCAGAAAGCGAACGGAATACAAATAAATGTAGAAATAAATGTCCCGAGCACTGAAATCGCTAGTGTCTCCAGCAATCCGTGCAGCAGGTCCTCGCCGTCCGGCAAATAAACAAATCCCCAATCAGGGGAGAAGATTCCGCTAAAGATCGCCTTCGTAATTACCCCGGCCGTCTCCTTAAATCCGTTAAACGGCACACCTGAAAAAGCCCAAATATAAATTGCAGCCAGCGCTACATAAATCAGCCAGCGAAAACGGTTCTTTCGTGGCTTGGGAACAATCTCACTCCATGGTTTACTCATAATAATTTCTCCCGCAGCTTTGTACTTGCATAATCAATAATCAGCACCACTGCCAGTGTGAACAGGATAATGGTGCAGGTCTTGTTGTATTCCAGAAAGCCTAGCGTAACCTCATAGTAGTGGCCGATACCTCCCGCTCCTACCAGACCAAGCACAGCCGCCGCACGGACATTGATTTCAAAGGCATACAGCACATAAGACATGAAATGCGCTTGCACCTGTGGAATTACACCAAAGACAATGCGCTGAATCTTGTTCGCCCCCACGGAAGTCATGGCTTCCAGCGGTCCTTGATCAATGGTCTCCAGCGCCTCATAGGTAAGCTTGGCAATCAGTCCCAGCGAGAAGACCGTCAAGGCGAAGATCCCCGGCAGTGGCCCTAGCCCGAAGATGGCTACAAAGATAGAAGCTAGCAGCAGATCAGGGATCGTGCGAATCAGATTCAATAGCAGGCGGACCGGATGATGCAGCCAACGGCTAACGGTGATATTGCTTGCACTAAATAATGCCACCGGCACAGCCAGAATAGCGCCCAGTGTAGTGCCGACCAGTGCCATCCGGATCGTCTCCAGCATCGCATCCACGATTTTTTCAAAATAGGACCATTTCGGCGGGAACATTTCCTTTAACAGGTCCAGCATATTGGGCAGGCCCGACACCAGCTCTCCCAAGCTGGAATCTGTCAGAACAGCACTTCTCCACAGCAGAATAATCAAGATCGCCGCCGTAAAATAGTGCTTCAGCTTCCTCGGTGCTTTCGGCCGAAGTTTCTCCGTATTGGTACTCATGACACAGGCACCTCTGTCACAGGTTCGCCAAGCAGCTCGTCCTTCTGGATGGGACGTCCATAGATTTCTGCGAACTTCTCATCGGTCGCTTCAGACACCGGTCCGTCGAATACGACCTCTCCAGCCCGCAGCCCGATGATTCGGGTGGCATATTGTCTCGCTAAATCAATAAAATGCAGGTTCACAATCGTAGTGATGCCTAGCTCTGTATTGATTTTCTTCAGATCATCCATAACCTGCTTCGTCGTGAGCGGGTCCAGTGAAGCTACAGGCTCATCGGCGAGAATCACCCGCGCCTCCTGTGCCAATACCCGGGCAATCGCCACCCGCTGTTGCTGTCCGCCCGAGAGCTGGTCTGCACGTGAATAGGCCTTCTCAACAATATTCACCCGGTCCAGTGCCTGAAATGCCAGTTCGATGTCGTTTTTCGGAAAACGGCCAAGGATCGTGCGCAGCGTAGAATGATAACCAACTCTTCCGGCCAACACATTACGCAGAACCGTAGTGCGCTTCACAAGGTTGAAGCTTTGAAAAATCATCCCGATGTCCCTGCGAATCCTCCGTTGCTGGCTACCCTTGGCCTTCGTAATGGATTGACCGCCGATGCGTATATCGCCCTCTGTAATGTCATGTAGCCGGTTGATCGAACGCAGCAGCGTTGATTTCCCCGCACCGGAGAGTCCCACAATCACGACAAATTCGCCGTGAGCGATGGTAAGATTAATCCCATTCAGGCCCTTGGTACCGTTCGGATAAGTTTTGGATACATTGTGAAGCTCTATCAATGGAATCATTCCTTTATATTATCGAATAAAAGAGATAGCCAGACCGGGGCAAGCGCCCGGACCGGCTATCCTCATGTCTTATCAGTAAGATTGTTGTGAAAGACCCGACCTACTCTGTTTTAACCTTCTCGTTGTATTCGCGAACGATATCGAATTTGCTGTCATCGGATTTTACATAACCTTCGTGGGAATAAATATCCTTGATGATTTCATGACCTTCTTTGTCGGCCACAATATCGATGAAGGCATTCTGGATTTTCTCCACCCACTCTTTGTTCATGTCGGAACGAACCGAGATGGTGTCATTAGGAATCTTGTCCGTGAAGGCCAGTACCCGCGTGTCTTCAAAGACTTTCGGATAGTCTTTCAGGACGATGTTACGGGCATCCTGGAAAATAGCAGCGGCATCAACATCACCGTTCAGCACGGCCAGTACGCCTTGGTCATGCCCCTTCACTGTGATCGCCTGAACATCCTTCAACGGGTCAAGACCTGCGTCCATCAGCGTCGCAGCCGGCCATACAAAACCTGCAGAAGAGGTTACGTTCTGGTAAGCAATCTTCTTTCCTTTCAGATCGGCAACGGTTTGGATCGGAGAATCTTTTTTAACAATAATCATCGATTTATAGAAATCCACCAGTTGATCGGTAGGTGCGCCTGTATCGTCATTCACCCCAAAGCGTTGTGCTTGCAGGATAACTTCAGCTGCGCCTTTTTCCTTGGCAAGAACATAAGCGGTTGGCGGCAAGAAGCCTACGTCCACTTTCTTAGAAGCCATTGCTTCGATCACGGTGTTGTAGTCAGTGGAGATGCTAACTTGGACAGGAATTCCAAGTCTGTCGCTCAGCAATTTTTCTAGCGGCTTGGCTTTAGCTTCGAGCGTATCCGCATTCTGGGATGGTACAAATTGTACAGTCAGCTTCTCGGGAACATAGCCTTCCGCTACTGGAGCCGTCGTTTCCTGTGGGGCATTGGTAGCATTAGCCGATCCTTGGTCTGCGGAGTTGGCCTGGTTCGTGTTGTTAGATCCACAACCACTAAGTAATGCAAAAGACATCATTAGCGGCAAAACGAATTTACTGATTTTTTTCAACCTTAAGACCTCCAGATTTGTCTATTTTTTGTACTTCTAAACTATAAAGGGATTCTGTTAAAAGTAAGGAGGGGGATTGTCAATTCTCCGTAAAATCTTCCCTAACCTCTTAAATCCACTTTTTTTTCTGTTAGAATGATAGCGAAATGATCTTGGGGAGGCCTATTACTCATGAAAAAAAACGATACTATCACCTGTGAAATTCTCGTCACAAGTGATCTGCACGGCCATATCCAGCCTGTCGATTACCGGACTCGCGAGGTGCACCATCAAGGCTTGGCCCAAATCGCAACCCTCATTCACAGGGAACGACTTCATACACCTGAACTGCTGCTGATCGATAACGGTGACCTTATCCAAGGTACGCCGCTGGCATATTATTCAGCTACTCAAGGCAAAGAGAACCGCCACCCAGCAATTTCTGTCCTGAATGAGCTACGCTATGATGCAGCAGTTTTCGGTAATCATGAATTCAACTTCGGGATGGATGTGCTCGGCCAAGCAGTGCAGGACTCCAACTTCCCGTGGCTCTCGGCGGGGATTACCAATAGGGATACCGGTGAGCCGGCCTTCGGCAAGCCTTATATTGTCAAATGGATCGATCAGAAAATCAAAGTTGTGATTCTTGGCGTAACTACACACTATATTCCCCATTGGGAGAACGCTCTTCATCTTGAGGGATTGGAATTCCATGATGCCCTTGAATCTGTGAAAAGGTGGTGTGCGGACATTCGGACGGGCGAACAGCCCGACCTTCTGGTCGTTTCGTATCATGGGGGATTCGAACGGGATCTGCTTACCGGGGAACCTACAGAAAGACTGACCGGAGAGAACCAAGGCTATGCGATGTGTATGGAGATTGAGGGACTGGATGTGCTGATTACCGGTCACCAGCACCGTTCCATTACCAGTGAAATCAATGGAGTAACTGTGCTTCAACCCGGCTTCAATGGGCAGGCGCTAGGCAAGATTACAGCCACCTTCACCGAAGAAAATGGTAAATGGAAGCTTCGGGACAAGCAAGCCGAGTTGCTATCCGTAGACTCCACTATTGCTGTGGATGAGCGTATTATTGAGCTGACACGTGCGGTTGAAGCTGAAACGCAGGTCTGGCTTGACTACACCGTGGGACAGGTTCAGGGGGACCTCTCCATTGCTAACGCTGCTGAATGCCGGTTGGCCGATCACCCGTTCATTGAATTCATGAACAAGGTGCAGATGGAAGCGGCGGGCATAGACATTTCGACAGCACCGCTGCTTCGCAACGAGTGCAGAGGTTTCGATCAGACCATTACACGCCGGGACATTCTGGCCAACTTCATCTATCCCAACACATTGACCGTGCTGCGACTGAAAGGAAGCGATATTCGGCAGGCCTTAGAGCAGACCGCGAATTACTTCCAGCTTGATGAAAACGGCCAGCTTGAGATCAATCCAACCTATATCGAGCCTAAACCGCAACATTACAATTA
Source organism: Paenibacillus sp. NPDC058177 (assembly GCF_042883835.1). Lineage (NCBI taxonomy): Bacteria > Bacillati > Bacillota > Bacilli > Caryophanales > Paenibacillaceae > Paenibacillus > Paenibacillus sp. NPDC058177. The sequence goes on from NZ_JBHVVB010000008.1 coordinate 66,282, forward strand.
TGATATGTGGGAAGGCATTCAGTACATCCTCGATATTGCCCGGCCAGTCGGCCAGCGCGTCACTCTGCTGAACTACCATGGCAATCCGCTGGACAATGACGGGGAATACGACGTTGTCATGAACAATTACCGTGCGGTCGGCGGGGGCGACTATGAGATGTATCTGGGAAAACCGGTCATTAAAGAGATTCTCATCGATATATCGGAGATTGTGACGCATTATATTGAGCAGAAGGGGCATATTGAGGCGACTTGCGATGGGAATTGGCGAGTGATTGTGGGAACTGGAGAATAACTGTGGGATCCTATAAACACACAACTTCATTTCAATAATGACTTCGATATCTCAATAAAGAACTTCCTGTAGCCTAAAGTACAAAATGACCCTTTCGTTCTAAGGAGCTCCCCCAGCCAGATGACAATTACGCCAGAAAGCTCCACTTCACTCGATCGGGCATGGGAGTAACGGGAATAGTTCCTGTTATTTTGATTAAATTTACGTCTTTCCTAAAGATAACTGGAAAATATCCCGTTAATCACCTCATAGCTGGACAATTACGGAGAAAAGAGGTTTTTTAACGGGATAAATTCCCTTTATTTAGGACGAATAAGCCGAAGGGAGCGAATTAACGGTATATTTTCCTGCTATCAAAGCCCCGCTCAAACTCAAACGTGGGCTTAGGCAAGCGAGTGTAGACATTTGTTCATACGTACAGCTTATAATAGCGCACTAATGAGCGCTTCGCTATCCAATTTAGGTCCTGCGGATAAACTCTGCAATATCTTCTTCGATCAGACTGAGCGCCCCTCTCCAAAAATCAACGGAGTGAACATCGATGCTCATTTTGGCAGCCACATCAACGATGTTATGCTTGCTTGTAGCACTCAGGAACAGACGATACTGATCCACAAAGTCCTCGCCTCTTTTTAAATATTCCGCATAAAGCCCCTTGGAGAACAACAGGCCGAATGAATATGGAAAGTTCAAAAATTCATTCCCTGCCATAAAATATCCCGCCTTACCCAGCCACATATACGAATGAAGCGTGTCCGGATCAATGCTCTCCCCATAAGCTTCCGACATACATGTAAGCATCAGCTCATTAAGCTCCTGAACAGACAACGTTCCTGATGCCCTCCGCTCATACAAGCGTATCTCAAATAAATATCGGGCATAGAAATCCACAAGATAATAGCCAGCGTCAGAAATACTTCTCTCCAGAATCGGCGCAATATCTTTCTCTGCTGCACCAGCAATTAAGGTCTGGTTAACCAACGTCTCACAAAAAATCGAAGCCGTCTCGGCAATCGGAATCGGATAATCCGTATTCAGCATCGTCTGACCCGCCAGACAGGAGCTATGATAGGCATGGCCAATCTCATGAGCAAGCACAGCAATATCCATAGAATTACCTGTAAACTGCGTCATAATTCTGCTTTCCTGAATCGAAAAAATATCAATACACATTCCGTAGCCGCCTTTTCCAGCTCTCGGCTCCGCATCAATCCAATGCTGTTCAAATACCTTCCGGGCGAAATCCGCTAGCTCTCCGCTAAAAGCTCCGAAACTAGATACTATCGTATTCTGTGCATCTTCATAGGAGATTCCACTCTTTTCTTCATTCATTGGCGCAAAAAGATCATAGAAAGGCAGCTTGGCTGAATGTCCCAGCAGTACCGCCTTCTTCTCGTAAAATTTATGAAAGCTTGGCAAGCTTTCTTGAAGTGCCGAGAGCATGGCGTTCAATGTCTTCCGGTCCATTCTTGAAGCTGTCAGCACCTTGTCCAAAGGTGAGTCGTATCCCCGCATGCCGTACACTGTTAGCGCCTCACCGCTTATTCCGTTGATGCAGGCCGCACAGATTTGAGCAATTGATTTACAGACCCCAGTCTCTGCCTCATGTGCTGCTTTTCTTACCTTGGGATTGTGATCATAGGCCATGCTTCTCAGTTCCGCCAGTGTTGCTTTACGCGACCCATCACCCGTTTCAAGTTCTGCAAGTACGCTCGAAGCCGTCTCCATATAAAGCCTTTCCCAGGCTTTGGACCCGGTGCTCTGCATTTTGGCAATAGCGGCCTCCACTTCTTCATTTAACACAAACCTCGATTGGGACAGCACTTCGCTTAAATAAAAACGATGCTCCAGTAGATACGCTGAACTTCCGGTAAGCTCGTCCAGGTTCTCACAATTAGCATACCAGCGTTTAAATCCTGCGATCACTCCGCCAATTCCTGCATTCGCATTTTCAATATCATCCAGAAGATTTATTGCTTCCTGACTGCTGCCGTCAGCGCTGAGTACTAGCTCTGCGTAGGCCATCAGGCAAACATATACACCTTTATATTGATTATATATTCGCAAAAAAGCCTCGGTTGAAGCAGGTGTAGGCCTCTCAGTATGCAAATTTGCCGTAGCCCATTCTTTTAAATCCTCTATATATTGACCCAGACGACTGCGGTCTTCCTCCAGCTTCCCAGACTCAAAAGAAGGATACAGGCTGTTCAGATCCCATGTCATACCCATTGATGAACCTCTCCTTCGTACAGGCAATATGTTAAGTTCAATTCCTCAATAATACCAGTAGTCAATGTCATTTTTCATTATCCTTTTTTACACTTTCCTATAAACTCTTTATTACACGGGGTTAGATCGTCATTGCGGAAAAGGTTTGGACTTTCGGCCGCTGTTGTCTCCAGATTTCTTTAGATTGTACCGCTATTCGCGGATAAAATCCGGAGACAAAGGCGTCGCTTTCGCTCCTTCAGTTCCAAACTTCCCCTCCATTCCGTTCCCCTTATGTTAAGTTTCTTAGTCAGTCTATATAGTAGTATCACTAAATGATTACTGGAGAATAACATGAGAAATTTTGCGAGTAGCACCGCCAAGAAAATATTGGCCAATGAAATTAGCATGGAAGTATTATTACAACAATATCCGGAGTATCAAGAAGAGGTCCTGCAAGAAATTGGTGTACTAAGAAACGGCAGAGAGTCTAAGCTTATTACTGCCATCCTTGATAAATATACGACAAGCGCAAAGATTGCTCATACTAAAATTCAAAAAAGCAGGTTCAATGAAACAACAATAAATGTATTTTTGCCCGATGTGATCAAGGCCCGATTTGCTATTTATTTGCTAGAGCAGCTTAATATCGCCGTTTCATCCAAAACCCCGGAGAACAATGTAAAGTTCAATCTTTGGGATGGCACTATTTTGCAGAAGCTTTTGTTCAGAAAAGGTCTTGAGAGGAAGCCCGTCTCACTGGGACTTTTTAAGTTCTGGTGGAGGTTCGTCATCCATAAGAAGATATTAATGCCTTTGGTCAATAAAAAAGGGATCTATTGTTTCTATTCGCGAGCGTTTATTAAAGAGCTTTCAAGTCTGATCGGAAACCAGTCCTGTCTTGAAATCGCTGCCGGTGACGGCACCTTGGCTAATTTTTTGAAGGGCGAGCATATAAACTGCCAAGCTACCGACGACTATAGTTGGAGCCATTATATAGCTTACCCCTCTTTTGTGGAAAAAGCGGACGCCAAAACGGCCCTGCTCAAATACACTCCCCAGGTAGTGCTATGTTCTTGGCCTGTACCTAAAAATGCATATGAAAAACATGTATTCAAGACACCCTCAGTTGACCTATATATCGTTATCGGGACAAGGAATCCCGCATTTACCGGAGATTTCGACGCCTATTATAACGCTGATAAGTTTACTATGGAGCTAGACGAGAAGCTTTCTTCTCTCATTCTGCCCCCGTCGGATGAAAATGCTGTTTATCTTTTTAGGCGGAAAAAGAGTCCTTCTGCATAGCCTTTCAGCCGTCCTCCTCAAGGTGGAGCTTGAGGGATAGCTCTACTCATCGCGCTGGAAAAGGAATGGTCGGCCTTTATTACATCATGTGGCCCATTCCTTATACGGTGGACCGAACAATGTCTAGAAAATTGAATTCATTAATTTAATCTACTCAGGAAGCCTCTTCGTCCTAACTATTATTCTTAATCCTTATCTTTCTTCTTTATGTATTTATTCCAGCATAACAAGCCCACTACTATTAAAAGCAATATAAGCAGACCATAGATTAGTGGCTCCAAATGCGCAACGATAAAATATGTACTTCTATATTGATAATCTTCATCTGCTAAAAACATATTATATCCCCTTCAGTCGGCACTTTGCATTGAGCGCTGAATTGTTCACACTTCAAAAGACAAGTAAAACAAAGCTATGCCTAACACAATAACTCCGCCAATTATCATTTCAATACCTTTTCTGTTTCTCAGATAGCGATATCCGCCGATAGATATAAGCGCTCCAGACATCAGTACGATCATCAAGGATAGCTGTTCCATATTCGTATCATCATGATCTTTGATTAATAACGAAATGACTATAAGAATAGTTGCCACACAAAAGTGGACACCAAACTCTCTGAATATTTTTTCACCCTAACACTCCTTATGTAAAATGCCCCGCCATTACTGGCAGGGCACGTTGCTTCCGTTGCATTTATTGTACTGGATGCTGGTATGATCTGTAAACCATATTTCCCCAAAATAAAAACCCTTGAAGGGCCCGTAAAACCAGGCCTTCCAAGGGTTTTCTAAAACTTATTACATCATGCCGCCCATTCCACCCATGCCGCCCATGTCAGGAACGCCAGCAGCGCCTGCAGGTTCTGGCTTATCAGCGATTACCGCTTCAGTAGTCAGGAACATGGACGCTACAGAAGCAGCGTTTTGCAGTGCGGAACGAGTTACTTTGGCAGGGTCAACGATCCCTGCTTCGAACATGTTCACCCACTCACCGGTAGCAGCGTTGTAGCCGATGCCGATAGCTTCTTTTTTCAAGCGGTCCACGATAACGGAACCTTCTTGACCAGCGTTCGCTGCGATTGTGCGAACTGGCTCTTCCAACGCGCGAAGCACGATGTTTACGCCGGTTTTCTCGTCGCCGGATACATTCACTGCCGCAACAGCGTTATATACGTTCACAAGAGCTGTACCCCCACCGGATACGATACCTTCTTCAACCGCAGCGCGGGTTGCGTTCAGGGCGTCTTCGATGCGCAGTTTACGCTCTTTCAATTCAGTTTCAGTTGCAGCGCCAACTTTGACAACGGCTACGCCGCCAGCCAATTTAGCCAGACGCTCTTGCAATTTCTCTTTGTCGAACTCGGAAGTCGTTTCTTCCAGTTGAGCACGGATTTGGTTCACGCGAGCAGTGATGTCTGCTTTGTCGCCGCTTCCGTCAACGATTGTAGTGTTCTCTTTGGTTACGCGCACTTGACGTGCGTTACCCAGTTGCTCGATGGAAGTGCTCTTCAGGTCCAGACCGAGCTTCTCAGTGATCACTTGGCCGCCAGTCAGGGCAGCGATATCTTGCAGCATAGCTTCACGACGGTCGCCAAAGCCAGGAGCTTTAACAGCAACAGCGTTGAAAGTTCCACGCAGTTTGTTCACGATCAGCATAGCTTGTGCTTCGCCTTCGATATCTTCAGCGATGATTACAAGCGGTCTAGCTTGTTGAACGATTTTTTCAAGCAGCGGCAAGATTTCTTGCGTGCTGCTGATTTTCTTGTCAGTGATCAGGATGTACGGGTTCTCCAGAACGGCTTCCATTTTATCCGTGTCAGTGATCATATACGGAGAAATGTAACCACGGTCGAACTGCATACCTTCAACCACTTCAAGCTCAGTCAGGAATCCACGGGATTCTTCAACGGTGATTACGCCGTCTTTACCCACTTTTTCCATAGCTTCAGCAATCAGTTGGCCTACTTCATCGTCAGCAGCGGAGATTGCCGCTACTTGAGCGATGGATTGTTGACCTTCGATTGGCTTAGCGATCTTTTGCAGTTCTTCTACTGCTGCACGAACTGCTTTGTCGATCCCTTTGCGGATAACCATAGGGTTAGCGCCTGCAGTTACGTTCTTCAGACCTTCACGGATCATGGCTTGAGCCAGAACAGTTGCAGTTGTAGTACCGTCACCAGCAACATCGTTGGTTTTAGTAGCTACTTCTTTAACCAGTTGAGCACCCATGTTCTCGAAAGCATCTTCGAGTTCGATTTCTTTGGCGATGGTTACACCATCGTTAGTGATCAGCGGGCTACCGAATTTCTTCTCCAGTACCACGTTGCGGCCTTTCGGTCCAAGTGTTACTTTTACCGCGTTTGCCAAAGCATCAACCCCGCGCAGCATTGCGCGGCGAGCATCTTCACTGAACTTGATTTCTTTTGCCATTGTGTAATATACCTCCCAAAAGTTTTGTGAATATACTTCCTCGATCTTCTCCGTCAAAACTGGCTTCGAAAGCATCGTCCTAGTTTTGTTAGCGTACACTTCTTCGTGCACTATTCATAAGTAATTGAGTTCAATCTTATAAACGATTCTTAGTCAAGAATCGCGTGAATGTCGCTTTCTTTCATAATCAAATATTCTTTGCCTTCGTATTTGATTTCGGTTCCGGCATACTTCGAGAAGATTACACGGTCGCCTTCTTTAACTTCCAGTGCCACACGCACGCCATCTTTCAATGCGCCGCTGCCTACTGCGATAACCTTGCCTTCTTGTGGCTTCTCCTTGGAGGAGTCCGGAAGCACGATTCCGAAAGAAGTAGTTTCCTCCTGCTCGCTCGGTTCTACCAATACGCGTTCACCTAAAGGTTTGATCATGAAAAATAGCCTCCTTTAAAATTATGTGATTGATCTTGAAAACAGAGATTAGGAATATCGCTGTAGTCTACAGACTGCGATATTTTGAAAAATATGAATCTGGCATAGGAAATGCCCGTCATTCCATATTTTTCAGCATCATTAGCACTCGACACTCCGTAGTGCTAACAACAATTTTTATGATACTCAACTTGAGAGCGGATTTCAAGTCCTTTTACACAAATTCGTATTTTGTTTTCGGGAAAAAATGGTTTTGGAGGGTTGTCCGACACATGCCCCTTTACATTCTATCCAGCCATCGGAAAAATATGCCTTTCCTCTCTATCATTCACCCGTAACAGCATCTTGTCTGTGCTTGCGGATATAGGCGAGGCCGAGTCGCATGAATTCGGCTGCCAGCGGCGGAATATCACTCTCATTCTTGACCGCCATCACGACTTCCTGCATGAGTGCAGGTGCGAAAGAAACAGCCGGTAGCTTGGCGCCGAGTCTGGAAATATAGAACCGGGGTAGTATAGACAGACCCAAGCCTTCCTGTACCATCGCCTGAATCGTATTGAAATCCTTCACTTCCATCACAACATTGAAACCGGGATGACGGGACAGCAGCAGCTTGCGCAGATCCTCGTCCTTCGGCATTAGGAAGCACTGTTCCTTGATTTGCTCAAAATTCAAAAAGGGTTCCTGCCCCAGCAAATGATTCTCCGGCAAAAGCACCACCATCTCATCGCGGATCAGAGGCACACTATGCCACTGTGGGTCCGGGAACATCGTTATGCCGACATCAATAACACTACTGGCGATCCATTCATTAATCTCCTCGGATTCTCCTTCGAAGATCACAAGCTCCGCGCCAGGGAAAGACTGCTTGAATACCTCGGACAATTCCGGCACGAACCGGCAGGCAATATCCGGCGTGGCACCAATCCGCAGCGAACCGGCCTGCATTTGCACCGCAAGAGCGGCTTCTTCCTTCATAACCTGGGTTGTATGCAAAATAAGACGGGCATGCTTCAGCATCGCCTCTCCGTTCCCGGTCAGAACAATGCCTTGGCGGCTGCGGTGAAACAATAAAATGCCCAATTCTTTCTCAAGACTTTGAATCATCTGCGATACGGCAGATTGGGTAAAACCAAGATCTTCGGCAGCACGGGTGAAGCTCTTTGCTTCCGCTGCGGCCGCAAACACTTGCAACTGGAGTATAGTCATCTTCCTCCCTGCCGGAAGCCGGCAGAAGAATCCTCCCCTCTGTGACACATCTGTTCATCAAGCCCAAATCAGCCATTAGTAAAAACTAATATCAACATCATCAACCTTAATTTTACTAACAAAATAGCGGCATGTATACTCCAGTTGTGCAGATCGGGGAATGCACTAGCCAAGTGAAAGAAAGCGGGGAAAACACTTCATGTCAGCCAAAAAAATCAACCTATTATCATTCTTTCGGTCCTACGACGGGGCCGTTTGGCTCCAGTTCACTGGTACTATTCTCAGTTCATTAACAATGTTCATGATCCGGCCTTTTCTGGTCTTATACTTGCATGACCAAATGAACGGCTCTGTGCTGCTGCCGATCCTGATCGTCGGCCTGCAGCCTTTATTCGGCATCTTCGCCGGAGTCGGCGGCGGAAGCCTCAGTGACCGGTATGGACGCAAGCCGGTTATGGTTGCTTCGCTACTGTTACAAACCCTATCCTTCGCCGGCTATGCCCTGGCGGATGGAATCATCCTCTTTGCAGCCGCCTCCAGCCTGAACGGGATCGGCTCTGCCCTGTTCCAGCCAGCGGCCAGCGCTCAGATCTCCGACATTGTCCTGCAGGAGAAGCGGGCAGAGGTCTATGCACTGCTGCACATGGCGCTTAATTTCGGCGCTGCCTTCGGTCCCGCCCTCGGACTCATGCTGTTCTCCTGGAACGTGCATTTCGTCTTCTGGATCGCCGCACTGCTGCTGGCTGCCTATTCAGGGCTGCTCTGGCTCCGCTTGAAAGAATCGGCACCGTCCAGGCTGCAGGGAAGCAGACAAACTGCTGGGCCAGCCGTACCTTGGCTAACGGCAGCAAAACAGCGAGAGAACCGGATGATTCTCTGGCTGACATTCTGCTACCTGCCTGTTGGCTTTCTATATGCCCAAGTGGACTCTACATTACCTTTCCAGCTCCAGACGCATTTCGATAACTATAAAGCCGTACTTGCCACGATGCTGACCTTCAACGGTGTGACGGTCATCCTGCTCCAGTTGTGGGTTGCCAAAGTGACGTCACGCTTCACAGCACGCCGCATGCTCAGCATCGCCTACCTGCTCTTCGCTGTGGTCGCACTGGGCTACGGATTCGCCCCTACGCTTGTCCTGCTGCTAACCGCAGAGTTTATTTTCTCTGTCGGTGAGATGCTGCATGGACCTCATGCGCAGAAAGCCGTGGCCGAGATGGCTGCGGCCGATCAGCGAGGGTACGCCTTTGCCATCTATGGCATGGGTCCTCAAGTCTCCAGGGCGCTTGGACCACTTCTGGGCGGTATAGTCCTGGATCTCTGGAACGGCACCGCGTTGTTCGTACTGATTGCCCTTTTCACCCTGAGCATGGAGAGAATTCAGTCACGCTTGTTACGCAATGCTGCTTCAGGAAAGCATTACCCTGCAAGCACTTCCATTAATCCTCCTGTCGCTTAACGTAACGATCCTCCAGCTCCTTATCCGCAGCAAGCTGCTTGCGGTATACAAAGGCAGAGAGAAACACGCTGAATTCATACAGAACCAGCAGTGGAATCGCTACCAGAAAGTCAGAGATGAAATCCGGCGGAGTAATCACAATCCCGATAAAGACCAGGACGAAATACGCATAACGCCGCAGCTTGCGCAAGCGCAACGGGTTAAGAATTCTGATTTTAGTCAGGAACATAACCACCAGCGGAAGCTCAAACAGCAGTGCCATCGGCAGGACCAAGCTGAACATAAAGTCAAAATATTGAGCAATGCCATAGGTCTCTTCTAGTCCCATATCTCTTGTGATAGAGATCGTAAAAGAAAGCGCCATTGGAAACACAATGTAATAAGCGAATAATACCCCGAGGATAAAAAGGATGAATACGTACGGCACATAACGCAGCGCCGCGTTCCGCTCCACCTGACGCAGCCCTGGGCTAACGAATGCCCATAGCTGATAGATGATAAAAGGAACGGAAATGGCCAGAGATACGGCCATGGCAATCTTCATGTACATGCCAATCCCGTCCCAGAAGGAGAAGGCGTGCAGCACGAAGCCTTTTGCCAGATCGGAACGGATCAGATATTCGTAGATCGGCTTAGCGCAGAACAATCCGCCCACCAAGCCCAGAACAAAGACAATCAGCACATAAATAATCCGTTTGCGTAATTCGGTGAGATGATCTACCAACGACATCTCATCACCCTTCACAGACATGCAGACACCACCCATGACACAAAATAACCCCACAAAGTACAGCAGGGAGCTCGCTGCTCTGTCACCATACTTTGTGGGGTTTTCTGATACCAATTTAAAAAAAGAGGGCACTCTCCATAGTCACTAGTCGACTTAAGAGAACCCCCGCCTTAATTGTTCTATTATTCCGGTAGACGTCTGTCCTGCGGAACATTGGCCGCTGCATTCTGCGGGGCTTCCGGCGCTGGTGGAGCTTCGCTCTTCTTGGCCGGCTCAGAATCACCGACGATATCACGTGCGCCTTCCTTGAACTCGCGGAAGGTTCGTCCAACCGCCCGGCCCAGTTCGGGAAGCTTATTCGGACCAAAGAGCAACAGCGCCAGTATCACCAGCAAGATAATTCCCGGAGTACCAATTCCACTTAACATTGTTTATCCTCCTTGTCATTCTGTCCGTTCATGATACCGTTTACGACGATTTAATAATACCATAACTTATATCACACATCCATCGATTTTCTTCGAGTGATAGGGTGACATGACTAGAAAATGACCCGGATAGACAGTGTTACTGGCGGTACTGTCCAGTCACCATCAATAATGCCTCAGGAAGCTGGTCCATGATGGCCGCCAGATTCTCGTGAACACCCTTCGGCGTGCCGGGCAGATTCACAATCAGCGTGCGCCCGCGGATCCCGCAAATGCCGCGAAACAGCATCACTGCACGGTTCTTCTGCATAACCGTGCTACGCATCGCCTCGGAAAGCCCTGGCACCTCCCGCTCAATAACACGCCGAGTGGCTTCTGGCGTTACATCGCGGATGGCAAGATCTGTCCCCCCGGTAGTAAGCACCAGGTCCGCCTGAAAGTAATCAGTCAATTCTATTAAAGCCGCAATAATCTCATCTTGCTCGTCGGGGACAATTCGATATTCAACAATCTCCCCTCCAAGTTCTTCCTCTACCAGCTCCCGGATCACCTGGGCGCTCGTGTCTTCCCGTTCGCCCCTGGCCCCTTTATCGCTGGCCGTCAGGATTGCTGTTTTCCACGCCATAGGTTCGCCCTCCCTCTCTTATATGCTATGTATCGTTATGCAGCGCAGCGCGCTTCTAGAGCTTCTGCACTTCTTGCTGTCAGGGGTTATCCCTTGAAAAACTCTCCGTTATGGCAATCCAGCACGCCATGCTCCGTAATCAGCATGTCCATAACAGCATCATGATCATCCATCGGTACTTCTTCTACGATCTGCATGTCGTAGGCCAGCCCGATCCAAAGCGGGGGGCTCACTCCTTCATAAAGACCGCTAGTCTCCCAAGATGCACGGAGACGGTCATAGTAACCCCGTCCATATCCGAGGCGTCCGCCCCGGATATCAAATGCCAGTCCCGGTACGAATACTGCGGCCGGAAGTTTGCGGGAGACTATGGTCCCCGCATTCTCTCCGGCCGCTGTCGGCTCCATGATGCCATACGTACCGACGGACAACTCCTCCCAGGAAGTGACAATATGCAGTGTCATTGCTCCGCTGCCGGGAACAACCCGGGGCAGTAGCACCTCGCACCCAGCTTCCCAAGCGCGTGTGATTAACGGCCTGGTGTTTAGTTCTGAACGGAAGGATACATAGGCCATAATTGAAGACAGAGTCTCAGACTCACTCCACGCCCAAGCTTTGCGGCAGACCTTCGCGGACAACTCGCTGCGCTGCCCCAGGGACAGACTGTCCCGAGCGGTAGCCTGCTGCACCCGCAGCTCACGCTTTCTTCGCGCGAGCTCTTCATGCAAGCCCGTCATAAGCAGCCGCCTCCCTCTTCTGTCCGTCGTTTCTCCTAGTTTGTAAGATTAGTTTACCACTCTTCTCCCCGGTTCGCCAAGATAGCCCGAAGACATGGTTTTGCGCACGGGCGTTCCCCGTGTCCCGGGCCCTGTTCGTGAAACGTTCCGGTCTTCTTCCCTCCAGCAGGCTCTCGCACCGGAAACGCTTTTCATGTAAACTAAAGGGAATACGTGATTATAGCGGCTGAGGCGACAGCGCCAAGGCGTAATATGCAAGGGTGGAGGTTTCATCATTATGCTTCTTCAAGCAACAGGAATTACGAAATTATATGGAATACAAAGCGTGCTGGACGGTATCAACCTTCAGGTTAATGAAAAAGAGCGGGTAGGCCTAGTCGGCGTTAACGGAGCCGGGAAATCCACTTTTCTGCAAATTCTGGCGGGTGAACTGTCTTTTGACAGCGGGCAAATTCATAAATCCAAAGAAACAACAATTGGCTATCTGGCCCAGAACAGCGGACTACAATCGGACAAGACCATAGAAGAAGAAATGCTCGCGGTCTTCGCTCCGTTAATAGAAGCTGAATCTGAACTTCGGCGGCTGGAGGAACAAATCGCCGATCCCGCACTCGCTGAAGACCCCAAACGGTACGAGGATCTGCTGGAGCGTTATGCCCGTCAGTCCGACTGGTTCAAGGACCACGGCGGCTATGAGATGAATACCCGGATTCGCAGCGTCCTGCATGGTATGGGCTTCGGCGACTTCGCACCGGATACCCGCATCTCTACCTTGAGCGGCGGGCAGAAGACACGGCTTGCATTAGCCCGGATTCTGCTTCAGGCCCCGGACCTGCTCATGCTGGATGAGCCGACCAACCATTTAGACATCGAGACTTTGACCTGGCTGGAGGATTACCTGCGCGGATATTCCGGCGGCATTCTCGTGGTTTCCCATGACCGGTATTTCCTCGACCGGCTGGTGACAACGATTGTAGAGATTGAACGGCACCAGTCCCGGCGGTATACGGGCAATTATAGCCGTTATGTAGATATCAAAGCAGCCGAGTATGAAGCACGGCTCAAGCAGTATGAGAAACAACAGGGCGAGATCGCCAAGATGGAGGAGTTCGTACAGCGCAACATCGTCCGGGCCTCCACAACCAAACGGGCACAGAGCCGTCGCAAGGCACTGGAGAAGATGGACCGGATCGACAAACCGCTGGGCGACCTGAAAAAGGCCAACTTCGCTTTTGAGCCAGACTTCATCTCAGGCAAAGAAGTGCTGCAGGTGCGTGATGTCGCCGTTGCCTTCGGTGAAGGACAGCCGCCTCTGTTCCGCAATGCCTCTTTCGAACTACGCCGGGGTGAGACCGCCGCGTTAATTGGACCGAACGGGATCGGCAAGTCCACGATGCTGCAATGCATGATGGACACACGCGAGCCTTCTGCTGGAACCGTAAACTGGGGCACCAAGGTTAAAATCGGGTACTATGATCAGGAACAGACACGCCTAAATCCGCGAAATACGGTTCTGGAAGAGCTGTGGAGCGAATACCCGATGCTGGAGGAAGCCAGAATTCGTACGATCCTCGGCAACTTCCTGTTCAGTGGTGAAGATGTTCTAAAGAAAGTCTCTGCACTGAGCGGTGGGGAAAAAGCGCGGGTGGCGCTCTCCAAGCTGATGCTGCGCGGCGCTAACATGCTCATCCTGGATGAGCCGACGAACCATCTGGATCTCGTCAGCCGTGAAGTACTGGAATCAGCCCTGATTGATTTTGAAGGCACACTGCTGTTCATTTCCCATGACCGTTATTTCCTCAATAAAATGGCAGAGCGTGTGCTGGAATTGCACCCGGACGGCATCGATCCGTATCTCGGTAACTACGACGACTATATTGAGAAAAAGCGGGAGCTAGAGGACATCGCCAAGGAGGCCGCCGAACAAGCTGCGCTCAAGTCTGCTGCTAAAAACATCGACAAAGAGCCACCTCCCGCCGAGAAAGGCACGGCCTCTTCCTTTGAAGCAGACAAACAGGCCAAGCGGGAGGAACGTAACCGTCAGCGCCGGATCACTGAACTGGAAGAGAGCATCGCGACAGTGGAAGAAGAGATTGCTGTTATAGAGAATGAGATGACCAAACCGGAAGTCTACCAGGATTATTTGGCGCTTCAGCAGCATGAAGAAGAATTGAAGGACAAGAAGGAACGATTGAGTCAATTTTTTAGCGAATGGGAAATCCTTGCTGACGAATAATGTAAATCTGCTTCGAAAAAATATTTTTACAGTTCCCAATTTGTTCAAATATACTTATCCACAACTCTATCCCCAGTTTTCGTGCATAACTCTTTGTTAAACACAGCCCTTCGGGGCTTTTTTTATGGATTAAATCGCCCTTTCTGTTGTCAAGGAAATATTATCCACTATACTATCCACATTATCCACAATTTCCACAGAATAACCTCACATCCCCCCATCTAATCAAAGCCCTTAAAAAAAGAGCTGGTATTGCTGATTTTACGCACTTTTTACACAATTCGGCCGGAATATGTGGATAACGTTGTCCACACCTTGACAAAGGCAATTCCCCTTAATATTTCCCGTGATTTTATGGCAAAAAAGAACCCGCCATCTCCAGTTCAGACAGCGGGTATAGTCAATATAAGACAGCTAAGTGGGGGCCATGCCTTCCCTTTCGCCGAAACCTGAAGAACTATGGAGCTGAGAATCGCGGATAAAACGGCCGCCGGCGCAATCGTAAAGCCGATTTCTAGCGGCGATCTGCCGAACAGGTTGGCCAGCGCACATCTTTTGGCTACTCCGCTTCTACACTCCGTGTGGAGAGCAGCGCCGCGTTGCAGGCTGCAATGTAGGCCAATCCGGCAGCCATTACAATATCCTGGTGAATTGCCGTACCCCTGAATTTGGCGCCGCCCCATTCCACCATCACAGCAGCCTCAGCCTGGGCATTCTCTCCGCTGCTCAGCGAGTGCAGTTCCAGCCCGGCAAAATCAATATCTTCCGCAATTCCTTGCCCAATCGCAGCAATAATCGCTCCGAGAGGACCATCACCTGTGCTGGTATGAGAGGTCTCGCTGCCGCTCTGTAAATGGCGCACGGTCACAGCAGCTACACGCCGTGCTGCGCTTCCCGCCAGTACCTGTACCTCACCCAGTTCATAGACCTGGGCTTGCTGTCCAGTGGTACTGCTCACCATCTGCAGAAGCTGCTCGTCACTGACAACCTTTTGCCGGTCAGCTGTTTCTTTGAACGACTCGTACAGGGCATCCAGTTCCGCCGGTTCCAGTGCAATGCCGTATTTTGCGGCTCTGTCTTTCAGTGCATGTCGGCCGGAGTGTTTGCCCAGGATAATCATACTGCGCGGAATACCAAGGCGTTCCGGGTCCATGATCTCATAGGTGCTGCGATCCTTCAGCAAGCCATCCTGGTGAATACCCGACTCATGCTGAAATGCATTTCTGCCGACGACCGGTTTATTGTAAGCAATGGGAAAATGCATCGCGCTACTGATCAGTCGTGAAGACTCATAGAGCTGATCCAGTGCAATGCCCGTCTCTGCACCCAAAACGTCGCCACGGGTCTCCAGCGCCATGACCAGTTCTTCTAATGCACAGTTGCCTGTTCGCTCACCGACACCGTTAACGGTGACCTCGATTTGTGTGGCGCCTCCCTCAATGGCCGCCAGGCTGTTAGCCACGGCAAGCCCCAGATCGTTGTGACAGTGGGCACTGTAGATGACTTTATCTCCGCCTCTGGCCCCCAGCCGCACCCGCCGGAACATTTCACCGTATTCATGTGGCAGCGCGTAACCAACCGTATCTGGCAAGTTAATAATAGTAGCGCCTTCCTCGATGACAGCCTCCACCATCTCAATCAGGTCATCAATATTGGTCCGAGCGGCGTCCATCGCCGTGAACTCTACAACATCTGTGAATTGACGGGCGTATGCCGTCATCTCACGGGCTTTTGCCACCACTTCGGGTCTGCTCATCCGCAGTTGATGCTGAAGATGAATGTCCGAGGAGGAAATGAACAAGTGAATCCGCCGCCGCTCGGCATCACGGGTTGCTTTTACAGCAGCATCAATGTCACCCTTGACCGCGCGGGCAAATCCGCAAATTTCCACGTTCCGTATCTTGCGCGAAATGGTCTCCACTGCGTTAAAATCACCAGGGCTGGACACGGGAAATCCCGGTTCCATCACATCTACGCCCAACTCTGCAAGCTTGTAAGCCAACAGTATCTTTTGCTCCGGCGTCAGGCTCGCACCCGGTGCTTGCTCGCCGTCACGCAGCGTGGTATCAAAAATCTGAATTCGTTTCTTGACTGGAATAATCATGGTAAATCCCTCCTGTTTATGTGTTAGATTTGGGTTTATTTGTTTTGCTTTGGGCTCTCTTTGGATTCGCTTTAGATTTGTTTTCGGCTCGCTTTAGATTTGTTTTGGGTTTGTTTTGGCTCGTTTAGATTTGTTTTGGATTGCTTCTTGTTTTGTCTGGTAACGGACCACAGAGACGTTATTTCCTGACCATCGACCGTTCCAGAAAAAATAACGGACTCCAGAGACGCTATGAGTAGAAATCCTGTGTAAAATCCATGGTTTGGGCGGAAATAGGGTACCCTGAGTCCGTTACATGTTCCAGAAGCGACTAAACGGGCAAATAACGACGTTAGGGTCCGTTAGCCCATCATTAGCCCCATCTCCCCTTACGCCCCACTCTGTACACCCTCAGCGTACCCCTCTGTGAACGCTCTGTGTACTCACCAAACTTACTTGGCACTCACTTCGTATCCAACTATGAAGTCGTTTTGTGCACTGTGTACCCACTGTTTACTCACTGCGTGCGAACTTGCTTTGGACTTGCTTTGGACTCACTGGACATCCTTCTTTGTGTATATTCGTTATGTTCATTACGCACAGCCGCACGTCGACTTGCGGTTATGCTTATTCCCACCCACTGCTGCCGGCAGCTAGATGACAGCAGGGATTCCGCTGTTTATGCAGCGGAACTTCCACTCTTCGCGCCCTGTGGATTCGGATGCAGCCACGCTCCATCCGGTCCGCAGGAACGCAAAAACCCGCCGTCTCTTATAAGAGACGGCGGGTTTCCCCTCCGCGGTACCACTCTTGTTGACGCACAGTCGAACAGTATAACATCATCTGCTCGCTGTATGCGTCCAGCTCCTCTTCCCGGCAAGACGCTGAAGTTCGTCCTCATCCTGCGGGAAGGTCCGGTAACGGGGACGAACCGTAACGGCCTACTGTTGTTCAGCCGTTCCGCTCCCGGGCGAGCTTCAAAGATTCTGGTGACTGCGTCGCACCTTACCGCAGCTCTCTGAACACCATCCTCTTTTACTACTCCCGTTCACAGCGTATATTTTTTAGAAAAAACCATACAAAAAAGCCTGCCATCTCATTCAAGAGACGACAGGCTGTTCACCTTCGCGGTACCACTCTTGTTGATACTCCTGATACCGGCTGATCTGCACCGACACTGGAATATCCGCTTAACAGCCAAACAAATCAACCGGACATGCTGTCCTTTCCTTTGTTTGACCACCCTCTCACGGAGGTTAACCGTAACGATGTATGAAAGGCCTGGCGTGCACTGCCAGTCAATCCCTATTCTAGGGTTTCCTTTGTTCCACCGCTCCGCTCCCGGACGAGTTCAGGTCTCCTTCGACTGCGTTGCACCATCCCGCAGCTCTCTTAACCCGGAGTTACCTTACTGCTTCCATTCATTGCGTTTGCGTCAATTTATAATTGAACTGATTATACCCAGACAAGGAACTGAAGTCAATAGGCGGGAACGGACCATTTTTCCAGCGAAAATCCAGGGTCAGCCACCATATCGAGAGGAATGCCACCCTCATGTTTCCATTTTACATAGGCAGCCGCACCGATCATGGCCGCATTGTCCGTGCAATAAACCGGCGGAGGCACAATTAGCTCGATGCCTTCTTTCTCGCAGCGGGCCGTCAGCGCTTCACGCAAGCCTTTATTGGCAGCCACACCACCACAGAGCAGCAATTGTTTGGCACTGTGTGCCCGGACAGCCCGAACGGCTTTCTCGACCAGCACCTCTACAACCGACTCCTGAAAGCCCCGAGCAATTCCGGCCACATTCGGTGTCAGACCTTTCATCTTGCTCTGGTTGACTACATTCAGCACAGCAGATTTCAATCCGCTGAAGCTGAAATCATAAGAATCCGGCTCCAGCCACACTCTAGGCAGCGGCACGACTTCTTCGGCTTCCCGAGCCAAACGATCCACATGAGGCCCCCCTGGATACGGGAACCCTAGTGCACGTGCGACTTTGTCGTAGGCTTCGCCCACCGCATCATCACGAGTGCGGCCAATAATGTTAAAGCGACCTTCCTGCTCCATATGGACCAGCTCAGTATGTCCGCCAGAAACCACCAGTGTCATGCAGGGATACTGCAGTTCAGCAACGAGGCGGTTGGCATAGATATGCCCAGCGATATGATGTGTGCCGATCAGCGGCTTGTTCCAGGCAAGCGTCAGGCTTTTGGCAGCTACTACACCTACCAGAAGCGCCCCCACCAGACCCGGGCCTTGCGTTACAGCGATGGCTGTTAAGTCCTCAGGTGTTACGTTAGCAGCCGACATTGCCTCTTCAATGACGAGCGTCATTACTTCCACATGTTTGCGCGAAGCAACTTCAGGGACTACCCCGCCGAAGGCACGGTGCGTCTCGATCTGGCTAGAGATGATGTTGGACAACACCTCATTGCCGTCCTTAACCACAGCCACTGAGGTTTCATCACAGCTTGTCTCAATTGCCAATATAATCACAGGCTGAATTGCACCCGTTTCAGTCTTCATTTATGGTCCACGCTTCCTTCCAAAATGCTTCGCTCCTCGTAAGCCGGCAAGTCGGCCCACATAATGAGCGCATCCTCACGGTTATCGGAGTAATAACCTTTACGGGTACCCGCCGAGCGGAAGCCTTTTTTGCGGTACAAATTCTGGGCAATTTCATTGGTTACCCTGACCTCAAGCGTGATGGACTGCATGCCTAAAAAAGCTGCCGTTCTCATCAGCTCGTCCAGCAGGCGTTCTCCCCATTTGCGGCCCCTATAGGCCTCCAGCAGGGCGATGTTCGTCACATGGGCCTCATCCACGATTGCCCACATTCCAGCATAACCGATAATATGACCGGCCAGCTCCATCACCATATATTTGGCAAAATGATTGTGTGTCAGCTCGTTGCGGAAGGCTTCCTCCGTCCACGGCATAGTGAAGGCTTCCCGTTCGATAACCAGAATATCGGGAATATCCTCCACCTTCATCAGGCGAAAAACAAGACCGTCTCCCTGCCCTCTTACTGACTCCGCTTCCGTCATCGTTTATTTATGCTCCCTTCTCTGCTTAACCGCAGATTGGCTTCCGCTTCCGAAAGCTGGGTATAGTTAGGTATGATGCTGTGCAGGTCGTCGCTCTCTCCCTGCATCAGTCTTGCTTCGCCGAGCAGTCCTGCCCAGCGTCCTTCCAATTCATAAGGCACCGCCTCTAAGCCCGCGGCCCCTTGCAGCGGCCGCAGCGATTCTTCGCTGGCATGCAGCGCCGTCTCGCCGACAAACCAGAGCCTGCGCGGTTTGGTGCCTGACGCAGCAGCCTCTTCCAGCCGTTCGCCGAGTTGCTGCACCCAATCCGCCATCAGGCGGATGGCGTCCGGCTCCAGGCGAACCGGCGCACCGCTGTCAGCAGCTGCGAACAGCGCCGTATAGGCTTGCCCGCGACGGGCATCCAGCAGCGGGATGATCCAGTCCGGGCCATAGGTACCGGCCCC
Source organism: Paenibacillus sp. NPDC058177 (assembly GCF_042883835.1). Lineage (NCBI taxonomy): Bacteria > Bacillati > Bacillota > Bacilli > Caryophanales > Paenibacillaceae > Paenibacillus > Paenibacillus sp. NPDC058177. The sequence goes on from NZ_JBHVVB010000008.1 coordinate 85,959, forward strand.
GGACTCCGCTGGAACGCCGGCATCGGCATCGCTGCCGGCGTTATCCTGCCGGTTCGCCGCAGCCTCCCCGGCGAGACCGGCCTTCCAGCCGCCCCATGCCAAGGCATGCAGGCTGGACACACCGGCCACGGGCAGTTTCCAAGCCCAGGCCAGTGTCTTGGCAGCGGTCACGGCTATACGCGTTCCGGTATAGGAACCCGGCCCAATGCCAACCGATATACCAGCCAGGCTGGCAGGGTCCGTTCCCGATGCCGCCAGCGCCTGCTGAATAATCGGCAGCAGGTGAACGGAATGATTCCGTTCGCCGGATGCGTTAATCTCATGCAGCACGGCACCTCCTTCTGTGACGGCAACCCCCAGTGTGGCCGTCGATGTATCAAGCGCCAAAAACCGCTTGCGCGGCTTTACATTTTCATTCGTCATTCTTCTTAACCCCGTTCTGTTCCAGAGTCCGGCACCATTCATCATAAGGCGCGCCGGTTCCCGTTACCGTGATGATACGTTCGTCCGGGCCAACCGTCTCCATGTATATATGCAAATGCCGCGGAGGCATCAGCTCGGCGATGATACTGCTCCACTCCACGAGGCAAACTCCCTGCCCGTAGAAATATTCATCCAGACCCAGCTCGTCCGCTTCCTGAACCGAAATCCGGTATACATCCATGTGGTACAGCGGCAAACGCCCCGCATACTCCTTGATGATTGTAAATGTAGGGCTGTTGACGATGCCCTCTACGCCCAGATGACGGGCAAAGCGTTGGGAAAAAGCGGTCTTTCCAGCTCCCAGATCGCCGTCCAGTCCGATTACGGTACCAGGTACCGATGCAGCCGCCAGAGCAGCAGCAAGCCTCTCTGTATCCTCCAGGCTGCAGGAATGGTATTTGAGCACCGATTCGACATTATTGTCCAACTTCAATACCACCTTTGAATAAGTCCGTAATCGTCAGATTACCCAAGAAATCTGTCGAAGTACAATACAATTAATTATATCGGTATGATTGTTTTACCGCAACAACGGTGTCATTTTTGAGATTCGTAAGTAGAAACGGCTTTGCCGTCCTTTAAGGGACGGTATCCGTTTCAGCGAGAAATATAAGGATAATTTAAAGCGTAAAACATATAAATTCATATATTTACAAAAAGGCCCTTGCCCACAAAAGGGGCAAAAGGCCTGGAGCAGATCAAGCCGTTAGACAGCAAGATACTGTTCTTTACTGGGTAGTTCTTCACCACGTAATTCTTCACCATGTAGTTCTTTACAACGCAGTTCTTTATTACAAAGTTCTTTATTACAAAGTTCTTTATCCCGCTCTCATTATTACGACGTTCCTTGTATAACTAATTCCTTAACGCTTCTCTTCCAGTCGTTCCACGCCAACGGTATGCGTATTGGTCGGACGTGACCCCACCTGCACGGTAGCCATGCCGTTCTCGGCATCCACATGCTCAATCCAGACCGGCTCGCCGTCCAGATGAACCGAAATCATTTCCTTCGAAGCATAAATATCCTTAGCCCGTTGTACATCCATGTCATGTCCTCCTCCCTTGTGAAATTGGATCATTTACGCTTTATCCTTTTGTTTCGTGGTCGGCGGGACTTCGCCAATGGTCTGCTCTGCATCCAACTTGTCCGCATCCGCGCTATCCTCATTCTCTGGCGTGTTCGACGTGACGGCATTCCAGTCGACTACCTCTGCAGGAATGTCCTGCTCACTCAAGCTGTCGCTCCACTCGTTCCAAGATTTGCCCATCTTTTCCCCTCCGCCGTACGTCATATCAGCACGCTAATTGCTGAATTACAGCCGCTTGCCTGACCTTATTTTTTCCCATGGTTCACAAAAAATGCATCCGGCTAGAAAAACGCATCCAGCCTAATACTAAGCCAAAGCAAATCCATGCCCTTATGCTCTTATAACATTAAAAGCAGCAAGATAATTGTTCAGGAGGCGATATCATGCATACCGTTTGGAAAGGAGCCATCAGCTTCGGACTTGTACATGTTCCGGTCAAAATGTTCTCCGCTACGGAGGATAAAGACATCTCGCTGCGTTACATTCATAAAGAATGCGGCAGCCCGCTGTCATATGTGCGCAAATGCCCGGTCTGCGACAAGGAGGTCGCCTGGGAGGAGATCGGCAAGGGTTACGAATATGAGAAAGGTAAGTTTGTCACCTTCGATAAGGAAGAGCTTGAGCAATTGAACGAAGAAAGCAGTAAGAACATTACCATTCTCGATTTCGTCGATTTGACGGAGATTGACCCGATTTATTTTCAAAAAACATACTACCTCTCTCCCGATCAGGCTGGAGGCAACGCTTACCGGCTATTGATGGAAGCTATGCGGCAGACGGGCAAAATCGGCATCGCCAAAATCTCCATTCGCTCCAAGAGCAGCTTGGCAGCGATTCGGGTGCTGGAGGAATGCATTGCTATTGAGACGATTTTTTACCCTGACGAGGTACGTCCGGCTTCTCAAGTTCCCAATTTGCCGGGTGCCGGTGCCGTGAACGACAAGGAACTGGAAATGGCCAAGCTGCTGATCTCCCAGCTGTCCACGCCGTTCGACCCGTCCAAATATACGGACGATTATCGCCAGCGAATGCAGGATCTCATCTCGCACAAGATTGCGGGTGAGGAGTTTCATATTGCACCTACCAAGCAAGAGAGCAATGTAATCGACCTGATGGCCGCACTCCAGGCCAGTATCGAGGCTGTTCAGCATGTTCCTACAGATCCTGGACCCTCCTTGTCCGGCACCAAGAAAACGAAGACTGCCGGTACGGGTAAAAGAAAAACGGCAAAGACCTCAGCGGCGGAACCTGCGGTTACGCCTCTGGCCGGAGCTGCTTCATCCGTCGGGACTTCCCCTATGGCTACGCCTCCAGCCGGTGCCACACCATCTGTTGAAAATTCTCCTTCTGCAACAGCCGCAACGGCCGGAGCTCCGAAGGTCGGCCCCATCCCGGTCATCGCACCGACTAAGACTAAGCGCCGCAGCGCTAAGTCTAAAGAAACGATTTCTTAGAGGACCGGCAGATGAAGCTGAAGCCTGTGATCCCCTTCGAGCCCATACTAGCCGATCAGCTTCCGCAGGGTAACCAGTGGATTGCCCAAATCAAATGGGATGGCGTTCGCATGCTGTCCTATTATGACGGGAATAGCACCGAACTGGTTAACAGGCGTGGGAACCGCCGCACGCTCCAGTATCCCGAGCTTGCGGATGCTGCTGCTTATTGTAAAGCAAATTCAGTCATTCTGGATGGCGAGATTATCGCCCTCAGCGGCGGCAAGCCTTCTTTTCACGAGGTCATGCGGCGGGACAGTCTGCGGACAGAAGGCACAATCCAAGCTGTAAAACGGCAGGTGCCAATCATGTATATGGTCTTTGACATCCTGTACTGCAATGGCTTGTGGCTGCTCGACCAGCCGTTGCATAAGAGGCAGCAGCTTTTGGCTGACATGCTGCTGCCTCATCCACATGTACAGAGTGTTCCCAGTTATACCAATCCGGCAGAACTGTTCAGTGCTGCCCAAAAGGGCGGGCTGGAGGGCATAGTCTGTAAGGACATCGACAGTACCTACGCCTTGAGTGGCAAGGACAAGCGCTGGCAAAAGCGCAAAATCATTCAGGATCTTGTTGCGGTTGCCGGAGGTGTGACCTTCCGTGACGGGATGGTCAACGCGCTGCTGCTCGGCCTGTATGACGATGAGAGCAAACTGCATTATATTGGCCATGCTGGTGCAGGCAAGCTGACCGTACAGGATTGGCGGGAGCTTACCCGGTATGCCCATGAATCGGCAGCTCCAACCATGCCTTTTGCCGCGCTGCCCCAGCGGAGCAAAACTGCCTTCTGGATCATGCCGCAGCTTTGCTTCAAGATCCATTTTCTAGAGTGGAATACGTCAGGAACACTCCGCCAGCCTGTCATTCAGGCCCAGGTGGATATTCCACCACAGGATTGCCTGTTAAGTCAGCGGGGAAATAAAGCCTAAGGAGGGTCCAGCATGCCCACTGCAGTCAAAGGCTCCATCACAGTAGACGGGCAGGAGATCATCATCACTAATCCCGACAAGCCGCTGTGGCCTGAGGTCGGCATCACCAAGAAGCAGTATCTGCAAAAGCTTGCCGCGCTCTCTCCCTATCTGCTCCGTTACTGCCGGGACCGGCTGCTGACCGTTATCCGCTATCCGCATGGCGTAACCGGCATGTCTTTTTATCAAAAGAACGCGCCTGAGCCACTCCCGCCATTCGTCCGGACCTTCAACCACGACGACATTACTTATATTACCTTGCAGGGCTTGCCTGAACTGCTCTGGCTCGGCAATCTCGCAGCGCTGGAGTTTCATCCGTCCTTACACCTTGCGGGCAGCACGTTGCCCTGTGAATGGATGATTGATTTGGACCCTTCCCGCGAAGAGGAGCCGCGCATTATGGAAGCAGCTTCGATTGTAGGTAAGGTGCTGAAATCCCTTGGCCTCACCTCAGTTCCCAAAACTTCCGGGGCAACCGGCGTTCAGATTATCGTTCCGATTAACCCGGGCGTGACCTTTGACGATCTTCGAACGGTAGGCCATTTTGTCGGACGTTTTGTGACCGAAAAGCACCCGGAGCTGTTCACACTGGAACGGCTGAAAAAGCATCGTGGAGATCGGATTTATTTTGACTATCTTCAACATTACAGCGGAAAAACCCTATCAGCGCCCTATACCCCCAGAGCTCGTCCGCTCGCAACCGTCTCAACACCTCTGACCTGGGAAGAAGTTGAACGAGACGTTTCTGTTACCGATTATCATCTGCTCAACATTGAAGAACGCCTTACCCAGACGGGTGACTTGATTGCCAGCGTGCCCCCACAGCCGGTTGAAGTCATTGTACGGCAGCTTTCCTAAAAAGCATAAAAATCAAGAAGCCCTCCTTAAAAATGGGGGCTTTTTTGCATTTCATTTTCAGGGCAAAAATAAGTTTCCTACTAGGGATTGTCCAGAATACGTTCAGCAGCGAGTTGTACAATTAGCCGTGCAAATATTGTCGACTTTTCGAGGGAATTGTCGCATGTAGCAATTTTAAGGGGGAAAGAAGGCTATGAGTAAGAAACAATCGTTAAAGAAGAAATCAATAGCTATGTTATCTACCACTGTGCTGCTTGGTACTTTAGTACCTCACGCATTTGCTTCGGCATCGTTTACTGATATCTCTAATTCTTACGCGAAAGATGCCATCTTAGAATTAGTGGACAAAGGGATTATAAATGGAACAACGGATAGCAAATTTAACCCGGCTGGCTTGATTTCCAGACAAGACTTCGCCATTATTCTGGCGAAAACGCTGAATCTTGATCTGACTTCCCCACCTGCCTTAGCTACGTTTAGTGATGTACCAAATAATTCATACGCTTTCAATGCTGTGGAAGCTGCTGTAAAGGCAGGACTCGTGAAAGGCATAGGTGGGGAACTATTTGGGGCAGCGAATACGCTGACCCGTGAACAAATGGCTGTTATTTTTATGAATGCCTTAGCTGTTGACATCACGGGAAAAGGCAAAGACTTAACCTTCAGTGACACATCTTCCATCTCTGCTTGGGCTAAGGATTCCGTCGCCGCTGCACTGGAATTAAACTTAATGAGAGGTAACCCTGACGGTTCCTTCCGGCCGAAGAGCAGCGCACTTCGTCAGGAAGTTGCTCTAGTGGCTTCTAAATTCCTGGTCGAAAAATCTAAACAGGATGCCGAGAACCCGAGCCAGCCAGCAACACCGGAACCGGTATTAGGGGTGGTCGTTCCACAATCTACACCTACTACCACAAGCACTAACAGCAGCAATTGGACTTCGCCAACGCCGGCGGCACCTGAGCCGACGCTGACGCCAACTCCAACATCGACTCCGACTCCAACACCGGCGCCAACACCAACGCCGACACCAATACCAACACCAACACCAACACCAACACCGACTCCAACGCCGACACCGACATCGACTCCAACGCCGACACCGACTCCAACGCCGACTCCGGTCTACGAGACATCGTCTGCGTTTGCACTTAGTAAAAGAATCTACAATAGCAACTTCACGGAACAGCCAAAAACATTTACAGTTAGCGATGGTGTTAATACAGCTACGATCACAGCAGATCAAAACTATGAGGATATGAGAGATTTTGTGCGCGTCTTAAATGCGGCTTTGGCAGAAGGTCATGTGAACGCCAAGGCATCGGTCGTTGATTTATTTAGCTTTAAAATTGTCTCAGATGTGACGGGACCAGATGCTGTTCTTTATTTCGGAGGCGAAGATGCGTCATATGCGTTTAGGAAAGAGGAGTATCGCGGATCAAATCTATCCGGCATAAACGAAGCTCCGACCATTCAGGATTTGCAGATTATTTCACGAGATGAGCCTACTGTGGGAGATCGACTCCTTGCTGATTTTGACTATATTGACGTAGAGAACGATGAGGTTGATTCCTTGAATTATCAATGGTATCGTTCTGAATCCATGGAAGCTAACAAGACAGCTATCTCTGGAGCCACCAATCAATATTATCAATTGACCGATGAAGATCTTGGAAGCTATATCACACTTGAGGTTACGCCTATAGCCAAAACGGGAACGATGACAGGAACCACTGCTACCAAAACATTGAATCAGATCATCAAATCAAATGTGCCAACGGTCGATATCTCACAATTTGAAGTGATTGATAACTACAAGGGTGAACAGGATCAAATTAGAGGCTTGACTGGCGCAGTTAGTGAACCGGACGCTGTAGTAAAGGCTTATCGCTGGGAGGATCTTAACGAGAACGGCATCGTGGATGAAGAGGACCATGTAGGCGCTCCTGTTACTCTCGGCCTAAGCCAAGAAGACGGATCACTCCCTGCCGCCAATATCGGAGATCTGGATGCAAGTGGATACAGCTATATCCTTACCTCCACGAATGATGATGGTAAAGAGTCTCCACTCGATGCTGAACATGCCTTTACATTTACTTTGCAAAAAGGAGCTCGTCCAGCCGTACCAACACTGCCTTCAACTTATTATGGGTTTCCTGACCCAGCCGCGTTCGTACCCTCCAAGTCATTTTTAGCAGGATCTCTTCCATTCTTGATCCGCTTTGACTATGTTACGGGAGAAGCTTATTCGAATGGAATCCTGGAAGTTTCAATGGAAGGTCTGACATTCAACACAAATGATCTTATATTCGTGAACGGGTGGAGAAATATAACCTCGGATCAATTAAGTAATGATGGGCACACCCTCACTATTAAAAACATAACAGGTCCTTCGCAGGACATCGCCTTCGAACTCCATAATAAACGAGTTCCGTCTACCGGGGATTACCTTATTCGCTTTAGAGCAGATGCCGATGGCATTGGAACCCAAAAGTCCTTTTCCGAAGAACAACAAATCACACTGAGATCCGTGCAACCGTCATAATAACACTATAACAACACAAAAAAGCGCAAGCCCCAGGATGCAGTATCCCTTTCAGCTTGCGCTTTTTCTCATGCCTTTAATAAAAAATCTAGAAGGTATTCTATATAAGAATACGGCACATATAGATGGTTCCGCCGTATTTATTGAGCGATCGTTCGTAAATATACCTTCTTTCAGTGAGTTAAAGCCCGCACCCGAGCTTCGCTAATGGATGGATTTTTTCTTAAAGCGTCCACCCTTGACATCATGGATATTACCGATCGCAACGAATGCGTCAGAATCCCAATCCTCTACAATGGCTTTCAGCTTAGCTTCTTCCAGACGAGTAATAACAACAAAGATCACTTTCTTGTTCTCGCCGGAGAAACCGCCTTCTCCATCCAAATAAGTAACACCACGCCCAAGGCGCTCTGTCAGCGCTTCTCCGATATCACGGAATTTCTCGCTGATAATCCATACCGACTTCGACTGATCCAAACCTTCAAGTGTAATATCAATCAATTTGAACGCTATATAATAGGCAATAAGTGAGAACATTGCATTATTCCAGCCGAACACAAAGCCTGCACCCGATAGAATAAACAAGTTAAAGAACATTACAACTTCGCCTACAGAAAACGGTAGTCTCTTGGCAACCAGAATCGCCACAATTTCCGTACCATCCAGCGATCCACCATAACGGACAACCAGCCCGACGCCTACGCCCAGAATGATACCGCCAAAGACGGCAGCCAGCAGTGGATCCGAGGTGAAAGGTTTCACAGGATGCAGCAACTGGGTTCCTATGGACATCAGGACTACGGCAAATAAAGTGGACAAAGCGAACGTTTTACCGATTTGCTTATAGCCGATCAACAGAAATGGAAGGTTAAGCAGCGTCAACAGAATACCGAGGGGAATATCAAAGATATGCGACAGCATGATCGAGATCCCTGTAATACCACCGTCAATCATCTGATTCGGGACAAGGAATATCTCCAGTGCAACCGACATCATCGCTGCCCCTATGGCCAGCATAACAACTCGTTGCGCGAGCTTCGCCGTTTTGATTGCTCCGGACTTTTGTGGTCTGCCTTCTTTCGCAAACAGTTCTTGACTCACATTCATAGAACTCCCCCTACAATTACAGTATAATTTTGAAACATAAGTTATGAGGTTCATCTCTTACATTTCTGATTTGTACACTTTATTATATCATAAATAAACGTTCCATAATGAATGCTTCCTGTAAAAAACGTTCAAGAATTTTGTTGTTTGTCACTTTTCCTGTCATAGAAGTGGTGATAACAACTGACAAATACCCTCGCCCAGCTTGACAAGCCGGCCTCTCTCTCTAAATTGCTCCGGATTTATGAACTCACTGTGCTTCAAATCCCGCTGAAATCCATCTGCAACCGCTGATATAGCTTTAAGGTCCAGCAGCACTGCTGTCAGCTCAAAATTGGAGTAGAAGCTCCGCATATCAAGGTTTACGCTGCCCACCGCAGCCAGCAATTCGTCGGCTACCATGATTTTGGCATGCATGAACCCCTTGGTATAGCGGTAGAATTTCACGCCTGCATCTTGCAGATTCTCCAAATAAGACAAAGATGCATAATAAACTACCCAGTTGTCTGGCTTCGCCGGGATAACAATCCTGACATCAACCCCTTTGAGCACTGCACTCTTCAGCGCCCGGCAAATGGCGGGATCAGGAATAAAGTATGGCGTGGAAATCCAAATCCGACTCTTCGCAGCGCACAGGGCTCCAAAATACATCTCTTGCGAGGCATCCATTTGACCATCCGGTCCACTCGGCACAATCTTCACTGCCTCTTCCCCCACGCAGGCATGAACCGGAAACAGACGGGGATGGCTTACTCCTTCACCGGAGGCCAGCTTCCAGTCCTTTAAGAAGACGTATTGTATAAAATAAACGGCGTCCCCCTCCAGACGCAGCTGTGTGTCGCGCCAGTAGCCTATTTTGGGATCCCGGCCGAGATACTCGTCCCCCACATTCATCCCGCCGGTAAACCCCACTAATCCATCTATGATCAAGAGTTTACGGTGATTGCGGTAATTGAAACGCCCTTCCAGCAGCGAGAGCAGTGGCGGCAAAAAGAAATGTACCTCGACACCGGCTCTGCGCAGCGTCTGGATATATCTGCGGCTTAGGGCATGACTGCCCATCCCATCACACAACAGGCGTACCTTAACCCCTTGCCGGGCTTTGCGAATCATCACATCCTGGAACCGATCTCCAATCTCATCGTCCCGAAAGATATAGAATTCCATATGAATATGCTCACGGGCGTCTTCCATCGCTTCCAGCATGGAGGTGTAAGCTTCTTCCGTGCTGGAAAGTAGCCGAGTGGTATTACAGCCGGTAATCGGGCTTTTGGACAGTCCAGAAAGCAGAGATAACAGCTCTCTTTGCTGGGCGAACTCCGGGTTCCCGCACTCCTCCAGCTTTTTGACTACACGGCTTTTGCCGGAGACATGAGCGTGTATTTCAGGCTGCCGGGTAATGCACTTCCGGCTCAATGAACGTTTTCTCCGAAAATCGCGCCCTAGCGCATAATAGAAAAGCAACCCTAGCGGGGGGCAGCAAAAAGTGAGGAACATCCAGGCTACTGCCCGCTGCGGGCGCCTAAATTCAAGCAGCAGAATTACAGCCAGCTGAACAATAAAGAGAACTAGAATTATGGCAAGTACCTTCATACAGCCGACTCCCCCTCAGTAATTAGAGCACAGCCACTGCGGCCAAAGCTCTTCTTTTTTTCAACAAACCATTGTCATGTTCCCGAAAGATATGGAATACATAGAGTAATAGGACAAATCGGATAGAACTGCGGAACGATCCACTGCCTGCCCGCAGCAAAACAGGAGCGGCTGCCTAAAGCCGCAGGAAGGAGACGCTATGAAAAGTCAGCCAGATAAGAGCGGGATTACACTGCTCGTTGTCCGGGATGCCGGGCGTCCGGTCCGACAGCTTCAGCTATCCAGGCCGATGGCGTTGGCCCTGCCGGCTGCAGCCGCTCTATCTATCTCCAGTCTGGTCACCTCCATGCATTTTCATGCATCGAAGTCGATTGCCGAACTGGAAGCAGAAGCTGCTGCGCTGTCCTTGAATAATCTTCGTATGGAAATGCAGGTCGCGGACAAAGACCAGACATTAATCCACCTGCGCAGTCAGGTCTCGGAATTGTCGGAGGAAGCTGAGAATATCAGGGACCGGTTAAAGAATGTAAGTGAACTGGAGAAGCAACTGCAGTCTCTTCTGGACAAAGAGAAAACTACGCCAGCTGGTGCACCGTCCGCAGCAGCCTCAGGGAGTCGTTCTGGAATGAATAACGATAATTCTGTTGCTTCCAATGCGAATTCTTCCTCTGCTGCTATTGCGAGCAAAGGAAGCTCTGCCTCAGCTGCAGTGGAACTCACCTCCGCCTCCAAGGCTACTGTCAACTCGGTCAGTAAGACAGCGGGCATTCGTCAAGAGGATTCATCCACTACTACAGCATCCTCTGTAATTTTCGTACCGGAGCCTGCTAACTCTCCCGCTTCCACCGCTATCCGTTTCCGGATCGGAGCCATGAGCGGCATCATTGGCGATACGGTAACTCCACAGGTAGGCGGTGAATATATCGCCGTGCACCAGAATGATCCTTTTCAGCTGATAGAGGATACCAAGGATGATTTCGAGGAAATTCACAGTATCCTGGATGAAATGCTGGGCCGGATCTCCAATACCATTCATCAGGCTAAAGAAGCCAGCACCCAAGCAGCCCAGAAACAAGCCAAACAAGTGGAGGCCCAGAAGCAAAAACTGGATTCTGGGGTAACGTGGCCGACGCTCTCCAAAGTCATCTCTTCGAATTTCGGCTACCGCTCTGATCCTTTCAAAAGTGTATCTGCCTTCCATTCCGGGATCGACATCGCGGCTAAAACCGGAGATCCCGTCTTTGCTGCCCTCTCTGGCGAAGTTGTCGCAGTGGATCAGCAGAGCGCCAGAGGTAAATATATTGTCGTCAAACACCCGAACGGATTGGAAACATGGTATATGCATCTTAGCGGAATGAACGTCTCTCCTGGAGAGAAAGTAGCCAAGGGACAAAAAATCGGACTGGTAGGCAGTACCGGTCGCAGCACCGGTCCCCACCTTCACTTTCAAGTAGTCAAACAGAACAGCCCGGTGAACCCGCTGACCTATGTAAAACCTTAAAACTGTGTATTCAGGCCATATGGAATGGGAGGAAATAAAATGTGGAACAAACGAGGAAAAGCTACACCCATCAAGTCTACAGATTCATTGATCGGGCACGGAGGCACCCTGGAAGGAAAGGTACATTGCGACACCAATTTACGGATTGAAGGGACCTTCAGCGGAGAGATTGAGTGCAGCGGTACAGTCACTGTGGGCGAACAGGGAACTGTTCGCTCCAGCATTACTGCGGAGGAGGTTATTATTGCCGGAAAAGTATACGGTGATGTCACCGCGAACCGCAGGCTCATCATGACGGGCAGTGGCCAGCTGCATGGCAATATTTCAGCCGCCACGCTTAACATTATGGAAGGCAGCCTCTTGAACGGTTCGGTAGACATGAAACAGCCCGCCCCGGAATCAGCGGGCGGGCAAGAACAGCAGGCAAAGCCGGACAAGACCGCCGCACGTGCTGCCAAAGCGCAGAATGCACGTGAAGCTGGATGATCGCTTGGGCCTAAGCCGCTACATCCCGCTTGCGGAACACAATCCAGGAGATCAGCAGGAACAGCAAATAATACGCAGCCAGCACGGCAATCGAGAAGCCTAGTGTGACTCCTCCGGGACCAACATCCGAAGACAGATATACCCGCAGGTCCATGTGGGTAAACAGCAGATACTTCGCCCACTCATATCGGTCTGGGTTGAAGATGATCACAATCAGATTTTTGGCAAATATAATAAACAACGATAGACCGATAGCCAGGCCGCTGGCCCGGAATACACTGGATACCATAAAGGCCAGCGTCGCGGTCAAGAACAACTCAACATAACGGAACAACAAATCCATAAAGGAATAGGCTGAAGGACTCCAGCCCGTCAGGGAAGTCATAACGTCTCCCGTTTGAGAAGAGAACAGGTATGCAGAGCCCAGACCAAACGCAATCAGCACCACTGTACTTAGCAGACTGAATAACACCATGGAAATGTATTTGGATAGCAGTATTTTAGAACGGCTCCACGGGCGAATCAATAACAGCTTGATGGTCCCCCAGGAGAATTCGCCCGCTATGGAGTCTGAGGCCACAACAACTGTAAATATTGTATTCAGGAAAAAGGCCACACTCACAGTCATTTGGAAGGTCTCCCAAAGCCCCATGAGATGACTCTTGTCACTAGCTGAGAAGTAGAACAACACTGGCATCAGTGCACTCATAACTGCCAGAATCAACAGCATCACCCAGGTACGCGCTCTGCTGTAAATTTTGATATTCTCATTATGTATGAGTCCCGTGAATTTACCCAATGCCTTCACCTCCGGTCATTTCCAAGAATTGATCTTCCAGCGAACGGGACAAGGCCCTAATTCCGTACACCTTAACCCCACCCTTGACCAGCAGCTCATTCAAAGCCGGAATTTCCTCGCGTGTCACTTCCAGCACAAGGCCTCCATCCTTTACAATCCCCCGGCCAACCAAGGCCATCGCAGTTTCCGCTTGATCCACTTCGAACAAGGTTTCTGCCGCCGCTACCACTGTATCGCCTACGTTCTTCAGCTGTCTAACATCCACCAGCCGGCCATTTTGAATAATGGCTACACTATCACACATTAATTCCATCTCGGAGAGCAAATGGCTGGATACGAAAACCGTCGTCCCCTCCTGCTGACATAACCGGCGCAAGTAATCCCGCAACTCGCGAATGCCCTGAGGATCCAGTCCATTAGTCGGCTCGTCCAAAATCAACAGCTTCGGCCGATGCAGCAGTGCCTGGGCCACACCCAGCCGTTGCCGCATTCCCAGGGAATAGGTTTTCACCTTATCATGGATTCGGTTATCAAGCCCTACCAGCTTTATGACCTCATCGATCCGCTGCTTCGTTACGCCGCTTACCATTCTCGCGTATTGGCGGAGATTCTGATATCCAGTCAGGAATTTGTACATCTCCGGATTCTCAACGATAGCACCGACATGGGACACCGCTTCTTCAAAATGATCTTTAATGCTTCGGCCGCAGATCAAAATATCCCCTCGGCTGATCGAGATTAAGCCTACCATCATCCGAATCGTAGTCGTTTTACCAGCGCCATTCGGCCCCAGAAAACCGAAGATTTGGCCTGCCGGGATATCCAGTGTCAGATCGCTTACCAGCGTCTTAGAGCCGATTTTTTTGGTCACACCCTGTAGCCTGGCAACCGGTTCGGCAAGTTCTGTCGTCAGCATAGTCTCACTTCCTCTCTCGTATAGAAATACCTTTTCTTTTCTAATTAACCATTCCAGTGTACCACATATCTTATTTTCCCTAAAAATGTAATATTATATCATATCATAAAAAAGGGATTTGGCCCCTCCCGCACTGCGGAGCAGGACCAAATCCCTCTATTCTTTAATTCATCATTACAGTGAACTGCGTTCCGCTTAACCGCCTACACGGGCAAGCTCACGCATATTGGCTTCAAAAGCGGCCATCAAGGCAGCTTCCCCGGACAAGCCGGTCTGCTCCACCTTGCGAATCTGTTGCATCATCCGTTTGTAATCCTTAGGAATAACACGAACAAACTGCGGCAGATTGTCATTCCATTGCTCAAGAACCCGCGCGCCAATCGCACTACCTGTCAGCTCATTGTGACGGGAGATCAGATTGAACAGCTCCTCAGCTTCCTCAGGCTCTTCTACCCGTTCCAGCAGAACCATTTCGAGGTTGCAGCGCTGGATGAAGCTATTGTCCGGATCGTAGACATAGGCGATACCGCCCGACATTCCAGCCGCGAAGTTGCGTCCAGTCTCACCCAGGACAACTACACGCCCGCCGGTCATGTATTCACAACCATGGTCACCTACGCCTTCAACCACTACATTCGCTCCGGAGTTACGGACCGCGAAGCGTTCACCGGCGATTCCGTTGATATAGGCTTCCCCGCTAGTAGCTCCGTACAATGCCGTATTTCCGATGATGATATTATCCTCAGCTGCAAAGGTAGCTTGCGGTGATGGCTTGATGATCAGCTTACCACCGGACAATCCTTTACCGACATAGTCATTGGAGTCCCCTTCAACAGTAATCGTGATCCCCTTCGGCACGAACGCTCCCAAACTTTGACCGGCAGAACCGGAGAAGTGAAGACGAATCGTATCTTCCGGCAGACCCGCCGCTCCGTATTTACGGGTCAGCTCACTACCCAGGATCGTACCTACTGCACGGTTCACGTTCGTAATCGGCAAGGAGGCTTCAACTACAGTACCATTCTCGAGTGCCGGAGCTGCCAGTTCAAGCAGCTTGGAGACATCGAGTGTCTCATCCAGGCCATGGTTCTGATACTGGCTGCGGAAGCGCGTGCTGCCTTCTGGAAGCTCTGGCGTATGCAGCAGACTGCTAAGGTCAACGCCCTTCTTCTTCCAGTGGTAAGAAGCCTTCACAGCATCGAGACAATCGGTACGCCCAACCATCTCTTCAATGGTACGGAAGCCGAGCTCAGCCATGATTTCACGCAGATCCTGTGCTACGAAATTCATGAAGTTAACCACATGATGTGGATCACCTGTGAAATTTTTACGCAGATCAGGGTTCTGGGTAGCTACACCCACCGGACAGGTATCCATTTGGCATACACGCATCATGATACAACCAACAGCCACCAGTGGCGCTGTCGAGAAGCCGTACTCTTCTGCTCCGAGCAGTACCGCTACAGCAAGGTCACGTCCGCTAAGCATTTTGCCGTCAGTCTCGAGCACTACACGGTCACGGAGATTGTTGAGAATCAGCGTCTGATGCGTTTCCGCAAGACCAAGCTCCCATGGGAGACCGGCATGACGGATCGAGTTCATCGGCGAAGCGCCTGTACCGCCATCATAACCGCTGACCAGAATGATATCGGCCCGGCCTTTGGCTACTCCAGCCGCAATCGTTCCTACGCCCACTTCGGAGACCAGCTTCACGTTGATATTTGCACGTGGATTGGCATTCTTCAGATCGTAGATCAGCTCCGCCAAATCCTCGATAGAGTAAATGTCATGGTGAGGCGGCGGCGAGATCAAACCTACGCCTGCTGTGGAGCCACGGACCTCGGCAACCCAAGGATATACCTTGCGCCCCGGAAGCTGTCCGCCTTCACCTGGCTTCGCGCCTTGCGCCATTTTGATCTGAATCTCATCGGCATTCACCAGATAGTTCGAGGTAACCCCGAAGCGTCCTGAAGCGACCTGCTTAATCGCACTACGGCGGGAATCGCCGTTGCTGTCAGGAATGTAACGTGCCGGGTCTTCACCGCCCTCACCGGTGTTGCTCTTGCCGCCAATGCGGTTCATCGCGATAGCCAAAGTCTCATGCGCTTCCTTACTGATCGAACCGAAGGACATCGCACCCGTCTTAAAGCGTTTCATGATTGATTCTACGGATTCGACCTCTTCCAGCGGAACCGGCTCATAAGGGGAGTTGAATTCCAGCAGAGACCGGAGGGTCAAGTGCTTCTCACTCTCGCCTTGAACAAGCGCAGCATATTTCTTGTACATCTTATAGTCACCACTGCGCACAGAGTGCTGGAGAAGGTGAATGGTCTGCGGGTTGAACAAATGCTCTTCCCCGTCACTGCGCCATTGGTAGTCGCCGCCGGAATCCAGCACCTTGTCATTCCCGTCCTTCTCGGTAAAGGCCCGGTTATGATGAGCCAGTGCTTCCGCGGCCACTTCCTCAAGGCCAATACCGCCGATGCGGGAAGGCGTCCAGGTGAAGTAACGATCCACGAAATCGGAATTCAGACCGACAGCTTCAAAGATTTGTGCGCCGCGGTAAGATTGGATGGTCGAAATCCCCATCTTGGATAGTATTTTAACTACGCTCTTCGTCGCAGCTTTGATATAGTTCTTCACGGCCTTAGCATGCGAGATACCCCGCAGCAAGCCTTGGCTGATCATATCGTCCAGACTCTCGAACGCCAGATAAGGGTTCACCGCACTGACGCCATAGCCGAGCAACAGTGCATAATGGTGCACTTCGCGCGGCTCGCCGGATTCCAGCAGGATGCTAACCTTGGTCCGGGTGCCTTGGCGGATCAGATGGTGATGCAGACTTGCTACGGCCAGCAGGGCCGGAATCGCTGCATTCTCACGGTCCACACCGCGGTCGGACAGAATCAGAATGTTGTGGCCCTTGGCGATAACGCGGTCTGCCGCCTCAGCCAGCCGGTCAATCGCGATACGCATGCCTTCGGCGCCCAGCTCAGCCGGGAACAGAATCGGAATGGTCATCGACTTGAAGCCTGCACGGCGAACATGGCGAACCTTGGCGAAGTCTTCATTAGACAAGATCGGTGTCTCCAAGGAGATTTGCCGACAGCTTTCCGGTTCCGGCTTCAGCAAGTTGCGCTCAGGACCGATCGTAGTCGTCGTGGAAGTGACCAGCTCTTCACGAATTGCATCAATTGGCGGATTCGTTACTTGGGCAAACATCTGCTTGAAGTAATTGTACAGACGCTGTGGTCGGTCAGACAGCACCGCAAGCGGAGCATCGTAACCCATAGAGGTAACAGCTTCTGCGCCGGTGGATGCCATTGGCTCAAGCACCTTGCGCAGATCCTCGAATGTATAACCGAACGACTGCTGCAATTGGAGTACATTGTCATGCTTCGGATTAGGAAGCTCCGGCGCATCCGGAAGCTCATCGAGGCTAATCAGATGCTCATCCAGCCATTCACGATAAGGGCGTTCAGAGACGATGGCTGCCTTCACTTCCTCATCGGAAATGATGCGGCCTTCCTTCGTATCCACGAGCAGCATGCGGCCTGGCTTCAGACGATCCTTGTACAGCACGTTCTCTGCCGGGATATCCAGTACGCCGGCTTCAGAAGACAGGATAATCTTATCGTCTTTTGTAACGTAGTAACGCGCAGGACGCAATCCGTTACGGTCGAGCATAGCACCGATCTGCACACCGTCAGTGAAGCCCATTGCAGCCGGTCCGTCCCAAGGCTCCATCAGGGTGCTATGGTATTGATAGAATGCTTTCTTCTGCTCATCCATGGTGTCATGGTTGTTCCAAGGCTCAGGTACCATCATCATGGCTACCTGCGGCAACGAGCGGCCGCTCAGGTACAGGAACTCAAATGTGTTATCGAACATCCCAGTATCGGAACCATCCGGATTGATGACTGGCTTGATCTTATCGAGGGATTCGCCGAACACATCACTCTTGAACAGTGATTGGCGGGCATGCATCCAGTTCACATTTCCGCGCAGCGTATTAATCTCACCGTTATGAATCATGAAGCGGTACGGGTGAGCGCGTTCCCAGCTCGGGAACGTATTGGTACTGAAACGAGAGTGAAGCAGCGCAATTGCCGATTCCAGATTCTCATCCTGCAGATCAAGATAGAATTGTCCCACCTGCTCTGTGGTCAACATTCCTTTATAAACGATTTTGCGACAAGATAAGCTTGGCAGATAGAAGGATTCTCCCTCTTCTGCACCGCTGTAACGGATAGCCAGCTCAGCCCGTCTGCGGATGACGTATAGTTTCCGCTCGAAGGCCAGCTCATCGGATACCGCTGCGGAACGGCCGATAAAGACCTGACGCACATAAGGCTTGGCGGCTTTAGCCGTCTTACCCAGCATCTCGTCAAAAGTAGGTACGTCGCGGTAGCCGAGCACCTCTTGGCCTTCTTCGGCAATAATCTCGCTCAAGAGAGCCTCATGGCGGGCTCTGATCTCCTCGTTATGAGACAGAAAGATCATACCCACGCCATAATGGCCTTGCTCAGGCAGTTCAAAGCCAAGCTTCTTGGCTTCTAAGGCAAAGAAACGATGCGGGATTTGCAGCATAATGCCGGCTCCGTCACCGGAGTTCGGCTCGCTTCCCTGGCCTCCCCGATGCTCCATGTTAATGAGCATGGTCAGAGCATTACTTACGATTTCATGGGACGGTACGCCTTTAATATGGGCAACAAATCCCATGCCGCAAGCATCTTTTTCGAACTGGGGATCATACAGGCCCTGTTTGCGGGGCAGTTCAGTGTGTCTCATCTTACGCAACCTTTCTATAATAAAGTGGGGCGGTATCTCGAGAAAATTTGACATATTAAAATCTAAATAATTATTCCGCGGTGATTTGGTTTTACTAGTGTATCACCGGGGTTTATGCTGGGCAAATTATAGTTTTTTATGATGTTGATAACTATAGTTTTTGCTGTACAGCTTTACTTAACCAAAGATTTATTTGCATTTCCATGTAGAGTAATACATATTCTTTGCATTATTTTTTTTGCACTGAAAAATGTTTCATAAATTTTCCTAACCTAGCGTCTTTTTTAACGAAAAATGTCACTTCTAAATGCGCAAGAAGCGCTCCACATGGGAGCGCTTCTTGTTGTATAGTCCAAACCAAAACAGCTTACCGATTATACAGTTAATACTTTTTCATTCTTCAAAGCCATTTCATTATCCTGACTGCGTGTCATGAAGTAAGCGAGGGTAAGCATCATGAAGACCACGCCATAGATAGCAAGTCTTCCCATATCGCCCCACATTGCGCTGTAATCTCCGGTAGAGATCACTGCCTTTAATCCAGCAACACTGTATGTCATTGGCAGTATCGGGTTAAAGAACTGCATCCAGTCTGGAATCAGTTCCAGCGGGAAGGTACCGGCGCTTGTTGTCAATTGGAAGATCAAAATGACAATGACAATGAAGCGGCCCGGGTTAGCAAGCCAGGTTACAAGCGCCTGGATGATCATCATGTAGGCAAGACTTGTGATGAAAGTGAACAGATAGAACAGAGGTACACTCTGTACTTCCAGACCCAGACCATACAGGACAATCATAGCCGCCATCAACGATTGAAGCAGACTCATCATCGAGAATGTCAGTGTACGGCTGATAAAGCGGTTGAACCGGGTTGCTTCTGCAACCTCTGATTCACGCGTAGGAATAACCAGCGTGCAGATAAGTGCCCCTACGAAAAGGCCCAGCGACAGGAAGTATGGTGCAAAACCTGTACCGTAGTTAGGTACTTTGTTGATTGCATGATCTTCGATAACAACAGGCTCAGCAAACATTTGAACCATAGCATCTGTTTTGCTTACAGCACTTGTCTTCTCGGCAGCATCATCGAGTTTGGTAGCCAGTTCATTGGAACCGGATTTCAGATCAGCCATCCCGTTCTTCAGTTCTCCGGCACCGTCCGCCAGCTTCTTGGAGCCATCTGCTACAGCGTTGATACCGTTGCCCAGCTCGCCAACTCCGTTCAGAAGCTTCGAAGTACCTGCGCCCAGCGCTTTGCCGCCATCGGCCAGCTTGCTGCCGCCGGCTGCTGCTTCACTCAGCTTCTCGCCGAACTGCTTCATACCAGCGGTCAGCTTATCGCCGCCCGCTGCCAGCGCAGAAGCGCCTTGCGCCAGCTTCTGCTGTCCTTGCAGCAGCTGTGTGCTGCCTGCGTTCAGCTGCTTGGCACCGTCATGCAGTTGGCTTACGCCGCCTGCAAGCTGCTGTGAGCCCGCGTTCAGCTGCGCCGCACCTTGGGCAAGCTGTTCTTGGCCGCTGTGCAGGGCGCTTGCGCCCTGTGCCAGCTGCTGCTGGCTTTGCTGAAGCTGTGCGTTGCCGTCAGCGACCGCTTTGCTCGCGGCGAGCAGCTTTTGCACTGCCGGATTCTCCGCAAGCTGCGGATTCGACTGAGCCAGCTGCTGCAGGCCGTCAGATACTGCTTTTGCACCTTCAGTGACTTTGGCGCTGCCTTCTGCGGAAGCCTTCAGACCGGCTTCCAACTGCGCGCTGCCTTCTGTAGAGGAGTTCAATCCCGCCTGCAGCTTGCTGCTGCCGTCAACCAGGGATTGTGCGCCTGCTTGCAGCTTGCTTGTGCCGTCTACAGCGGCCTTTGTTCCTTCTTGCAGCTTCGTTGTACCCGTAACGGCCTGCTGGAGACCAGTGCTGAGCTGCTTGCTACCGGACGAGCTTTGGTTCAAGCCGTCTTGAAGCTGCTTCTGTGCAGCAGACAACTGCTGCAATCCACCAGCCAATGTGCTGGTGCCTGATTCCAGGGCAGCTGCACCAGTGTTCAGATCAGTAACGCCTTTAGTCAGTGGCTCTACGCCATCTTTCAATTTGCCTGTGCCATCGGTCAGCACCAGCAGGTTCTCTTTCAATTTCAGCGCACCGTCATCCAGCTTGCCTGCGCCGTCGGCAATCTTGCCCGCGCCCTCTCCTGCGTCGCCAAGACCGCTGGAGATTTCAGTGATTTTATCAAAGACGGATTCAGTATAAGCTTCGGTGATCTTAGCAGATACTTTCGCCTTGATTTCCTTCACGGCCGTTCCCCCGATTTGTCCAGCCAGGAAGTTGTAGCCTTCATTCGGTTCAAAAATAATTTTGGCCGGCTGCGGATCTTTATCCAGCAGCGTTGTTGCCTTTTCGGAGAAATCCTCAGGTACGATAATGGACATGTAGTACTTGTTGCTCTTAAGACCGGCGTCAGCTTCTTCACGACTTACAAAATTCCACTGAAAGCCATCCGTCTCCTTAAGTACTTCTATCATGTCACTGCCGGCTGTCAATTCTTTTCCTTCATAATTGGCGCCCTTATCTTGGTTCACCACGGCGACCGGCAGTTCATTCATTTTGCCGTACGGGTCCCAGAATGCCTTCAGGAACAATCCGCTATACATCACCGGAATGAAGAGGACAACTATGATCGGGATCAGCAACTTAGGATTTCTAAGAGCCGCACCAAGGTCCTTGATAAACACGGATAATGATTTCATTCTGGTTCTCTCCTTTTGAACATATGCTCTTTTTAAATGTGTTTGTTGTGTTTCTTTAATGCTGTACGTATGAAATATTACTGTAACACCAAGTGACCGTTTTCCCCATTCAGTCAATCAAAGCCATAAAAAAAGCACCATCTCGGTGTGCTTGCGACGAAGCAGGAAACCTTTTTGCATAAATTATGGCCAAACAAGGTATGAAGAAATAAATGATAGGGAAAGCAGATATGAGGAGCGCCATCCCTACGCCGATTCTAAACATTACTGTGCCAGCCCTTCAGCGAGAAACAAACGAAAGTAGTCCTTAATTTGCTCTTTGTCCAAAGGCGTGTGCGTTTTGTTCAGCTCGGCAGTCAGCACAATGTACAGCCTGAACATTACCACCGATACAATTTTAGGGTCGCAGGGCTTGATCTCACCCTGTCGAATTGCGAGTTCCACCTCCCGTTCGATATATTCCAATACTACGCTCTCGATCTTATCGAGTCCTTCTTGAGCCTGCGGCGTTCCGAATTCGCGATTTTCCTGGGAAAGCTTGATGAATAGCTCGTGTTCACTTCGAAATTCCAACAAGGCATCCAGCACGCGGTGCAGGTTATCATAGAAGGGCTTGTCGCGCCTGATCTCCCGCTCGGCAATCATTTTCATCTCAGTCATCATGTCACGCAGGATTTCATCAAACAGCTGTTCCTTGTTCGTAAAAAAGGTGTAGATGGTTCCTTTGCCGACATTAGCTATCTTGGCCACCTGATCCATCGTGGTCGCTTTATAGCCGAATAATGAAAATGATTTGGTCGCGGCCTGAAGCACCTGCTGCCTTCGATCTACCACAGCCACCCGTACACATCCCTTCTCAAGAAATAATGGTTACCATTGAACTTCTGACCACTTTACTAATCCGGTCAATCGGTCATTTATTACTTTAGCACTTTGCCTATATATTTGCAATACCTTGAGGCTAAACATTTTATTTTTTTATTTTATTGCAGTGTTTTAACTTTCTATTTACGTCTTATTTGTATAATGTGAGAAGAGTGAGGATTTGCCACGTATATAGTATAGATAGATTGCCGCAATTCTACTCATGAAGGAAAGTAGCAGGTGAACTTATGCGAAAGAAAAGAGTACTGCTGTTTTCGGAAGGCTTTGGAACAGGCCATACAGGGGCAGCCTATGCTCTGGCCGAAGGAATAAAGCTGCTGAATCCGGATGTGCAATGCCGGGTAATCGAGCTGGGCAGATTTCTTAACCCAACGGTCGCTCCTTGGATTCTTTCCGCTTACCGAAGAACCGTCAGCAGCCAGCCCAAACTGGTCGGCATGATGTATAAGACCCAATACAACAAATCACTGAACCGGTTGACCAAACTAGCCCTTCACCGGATTTTTTATACTCACGCTGCACAGGTCATTGAGCAGCTCAAGCCTGACCTGATTATCTGTACCCACCCCATTCCGGCTGCCGTCATCTCCCGCCTGAAGCGACAGGGCCTTAATGTGCCACTGTATACGTTGATTACGGATTATGACGCGCATGGAAGCTGGGTGAACGACGAGGTAGACCGCTATCTGGTGTCCACTGCCCGCGTTAAGGCCATTCTTACCGGCCGCGGCATTCCTGCCGAGTATGTGACCGTGACTGGCATTCCGGTGCATCCCAAGTTCTGGGAAAGATCGAATAAGACCCAGCTTCGCAAAGAACTCGGCCTCGCTGACATCCCCACCGTGCTAATTATGGGCGGCGGCTGGGGTCTAATGTTCGGCAAAGATGTCATGACCTCGCTCACCTCACAGATGAACGAGATTCAGCTTATCTTTTGTATGGGCAGCAATGACAAGCTCGTGTCCAAAATGCAGAGCAACCCGCTGCTTAGTCACCCCAATGTCAAGATTATCGGCTACAGCAAGGAGATCAACAAGCTGATGGACGCGTCCGACCTGCTGATCACTAAGCCCGGCGGCATGACCTGTACGGAAGGCCAGGCCAAAGGCATCCCAATGCTGTTCTACAAAGCGATTCCTGGTCAGGAGGAAAAGAACTGCCAATACTTCGTGGAGCTGGGGCTAGCGGAGGTCCTGGACGCCGCAGTCGTGGACAAATGGTTCACCCGAATGATCCGGGAGAGAGGCTCGCTGGAGGAGCAGCGGAAGCGCCGGCTGGCTCCTGACCGGCATCAGCCGCGCCACTGTGCGGCCACGGTCCTGGAGATGCTCGGCAAGCCTGCAAGCGGCCTGTCTGAGAGCCGGGGATCCAGATCGCAGCCTCGAAGCGAGGAGGCTGTTCTGCTGACGCCTTGAGCGGAAGCAGCTACTGCCTGCTCGACTTGGTTGTCTTGCATATTATAGAAACGAAACAATAAGAGGGTGTCCGGCAAGCCATTGGCTGCCGGCACCCTCTTATTGTTGTGCAGAAGCTGAAATTATATATCGACACTCTCTCCAGGTTTAAGCGGAAAGCCTGTGATCCCTTCTTGGCGCAGCCTATTGCAGAAATTGTCGCCGTCCTGGGCAATGGCAGGAAACGTATTGTAATGAAGAGGAATAACCTTATCTGCCCGCAGCCAACGTGCAGCTAGCAGTGCATCGTCAGGTCCCATAGTTAGCATGTCCCCAATCGGCAGTGCAGCCAGATCAATATCGTTCCGCTCCCCAATCAGGCGCATATCGCCAAAAAGCGATGTGTCCCCGGAATGAAACAGCGTCTTGCCGTCAGTGGTCAGCAGGATTCCTGCCGCTTCACCTCCGTATATCCATGAATCCCCCTCTGCGATCGAGGAAGAATGAATGGCCTGGGTGTACTTGACGGTAAACCCGCCGTACGTATGGCTGCCGCCAATGTTCATATGCCTAACCTCTGCTCCCTTAGAACGGCAATACTCCGCCAGCTCATATACAGCAAAGATAGGGCATTGATTACGCGCAGCAATAGCGAGCGCATCGCCAAAATGGTCGGAATGGGCATGGGTAAGTAAAACCGCGTCTACCGTAATTTCATCGGGAGAGATACCGGAGTTTGGATTCCCTGACAGAAAGGGATCAAAGATGACTTTGCAGCTTTCGGACTCTACCAGCAAGGCTGAATGTCCATAATAAGTGATTTTCATGACAACAGTTCTACCTCCAGGTTCATAATAGAATACTTACCCTATAATGAGCTGAGGTTCCCCAAAAAATCAAATTATTTATAAAAAGTATGATTGCCGATTGTTTTGGCATACTTCTGGGTATGATGTACCGTCAAATCCTGCGCAAGTTTTAGCGACAAAAAGAAATAGGTGTCGTCTGTAACCTCCTTGATTCCCGATAGTGCGGCGTTAACAGCCTTGATACAATCCTCATTAGGCTTCACGCGATTAAGACGACCGTTCGCCACTGGACTGAACTGTCGCTTCTGATAGATTACTTTATGCATCGTGTCGGGGAAATTGGCTGACCGTAGCCGATTCAGAACAACGTTGGCAACTGCCACTTTGCCCTTGTACGGTTCGCCTTCCGCCTCTGCCATGACAATTTTCTGCAGCAGAAGCAGGTCTTCTCCGGAAACTGCGTAGCGCCAGGTTGCTTTATCTTTCTGTTCCTGGCTTAGTAGCTCCGTCCGGGAGAAGTACAATATGATGGGGGGATGTTGCTGAGTTGCCGCGACCTTCTTTGCTTCGGTCTGACTCCCCTTTGATGCCGTTGCCGTTTTTTGCAGCGTCTGTTGTACCGCTGGTGTGACTGGTATAGCTGCAGCCTTTGTTTTGACGGCGGCTCCCTTGACCACAGCAGGTTTAACCGTGTCTGCGGCGGCAATGGTTTGGCGGCTCAACCACTCAGCCTTCTGCTGAAGGCTCCAGTCCGGCTTGGGTTGTATCACAGCACTGCTGATCACCGGATGTATCGTACTTTGTATCTGTATCCTCGTATGATTAGAAGCTGTTGTCTTTGGTGCCAGCTCCAGCGCCGAGGTCACTGGGGGCGCACTCAGTTTACCCTGGACTTTAGTTAACTTCCCTTCTGTCGTTGGTTCGGGATGCAGCAAGTTTATCGCTGAGAAACTCACCAGTATCACGCCAATAAGCAGCGCAATATAGCGGTTTTGTTTATAAATAACCATAATTCTCCTCCTATATCACGGCACATTCCTATTCTATGTAACCGAAAATGGAAGATTTGAAAACTGTCCTTTGTCGAATTTTTTAGATGAATGTCATGTTTTCAACATTTTCATACATAGGAATGGCACACATTCTGGTAGCATACAACACAAGGCTATCTACCGTCCAGTGTCGAATAGAGGACAAATGTTCCCGTTTTTGCCGTAAAACCTCCGAAAATTCGACAAATTCGGCCTTATAAGGGATGTCACCGCGATATTTCCGGGCTAGCGTCAAATGCGGCTTATAAGATCTGTCCTCTGCTACAAAGCCTAAAGGTACTGTAGCGTTAGTTACCGCGCTCTGCAGAGCATCAAGTTTCTCCAATTCACCGCTGAGGCCGGCCCATAATACACGTGGTGAAGCCGGAAGGCCAAAAGTATCAAAGCCCTCCAGAGAAAGTTCAAACGGGGTCCCTGCGGCGGCAACTTTTTTAAGAGCTGCAATCAAACCCGGGATGTCCTGCTTTGCTGTATCTCCCAGAAATTGCAACGTAATATGATAATCTTCGGGGTGTGTCCATTTAGCAAATGACACTTCTGTAGCAAGCGACTGACACAGACTCCCAAGAGATTCGCGAATCGCCGGGGGCACAGGAACTGCAACGAACAGGCGCTCTTTGTCGTGGCTTTCTTTTTCATTCTTCATGGTCATTTCACCTTTCGTGGTAGATTTGTTATCCTTAAACATATCTATTCGTTCAACCATAGAGCATAACGGGAGGGAACCAACATGACTAAATCCATTGTATGTCTTCAACCCCTGACACCGAGCCAGCAGGCAAAAATCAGAGAGGCCGCCCCGGGCTATACACTTGAATTGGGAAGCGCCAAGGAACCAGATCTTCAGCAGCTCGCGAGCGCCGAAATCGTTATTGGCTGGGCTAAGGGAATCGGAGCGGCTCTGCTTGACGGAGAATCGCAGCTGCGCTGGGTACAAAGCTGGTCTGCCGGCATCGATAAAATGCCGCTACAACGCCTGCAGGAACGTGGTGTCCTTCTAACCACAGCTAGTGGCGTACATGCCGAACCTATCGCAGCCGTGATCTTCGGCTTCATCTTGAGCTTCACCCGAAACCTGCACAAGGCTGTGCTTAACCAGAGCAAGCGTGAGTGGCATTCCTATGGAAATGAAACCGAATTGTCCGGCAAGACAGCTGTCATCTTCGGCACCGGAGCCATCGGGGGCGAAACGGCGCGAATCGCTAAAGCTTTCCGTATGAAGACCATCGGTGTCAGCCGTACAGGCAAGCCGGCAGCGGAGTTTGATGAGGTCTTCCAGATCAGCCAATGGCAGGATGCGGTTAGCCAAGGCGATTTTGTGATCAACACATTGCCGCTTACAGACGATACACATCATTTATTCAACGCTGCCGTCTTCTCGGTGTTCAAGGAAGGTTCCTATTATATCAATATCGGCCGCGGAGGCACCACACATACCGGCGATCTGATTGAAGCCCTGCAATCGGGTCATATCCGCGGTGCCGGCCTGGATGTATTCGAGACCGAACCGCTGCCGCAGGATCATCCGCTGTGGGGAATGGAGCAGGTGATCATTACACCGCATTCTGCCGGCAATACGGATCGCTATACCGACCGCATTGTTGATATTATTACCGAGAATCTGAAATCCTATATTGCTACAGGTTCCCCGTCTCTCAATAAAGTTGACTATAGTCAACAATACTAGGTCTGCATGCTCAATAAGCCTCCGCACTACTCCTTACAAATCTCGTAAAGGGTGCGGAGGCTTTTTTAATGCTAATTACACTTGAAATCTGGAGACAGACTCCTTCAACTCACTGGACAAGGATTTGAGATATTCAACACCGGCAGCGACCTCGCTTGTGGCGCTTACCTGCTGCTGGGCTGAAGCCGAAGTCTCTTCCACCGAAGCGGCCGATTCCTGTGACAGTGCCGAAATATGCTGGCTAAATTCATTCATCGTCTCACTGGACTGTTTCATCTGTCTCAAATCGTTTCCTACCTCTTCCATTGTTTCAACCATCACCTGAACCGATTGATTAATGTCTGACAACGCAGCCCCGGTCTCCACAATCTGCACATTGCCTTCCTCGGTCTTCACTACCCCGTCCTGCAAATATCTCACTACTTCCTTGGAGTCATGCTGAATCCCTTTCGTAATGCCGGTAATCTCCGTTACCGTCCGCTGTACATCCTCAGACAGCTTACGCACCTCTGTCGCAACCACTGCAAAGCCGCGTCCACTCTCACCAGCTCTTGCTGCTTCAATGGCTGCATTAATGGCCAGCAGATGGGTCTGCTCGGCGATACCACGGATCGAACCCACAAGCCGAAAAATCCCCTCATTTTTCTTATTGAGTTGTTCCAGGGTAGCCATAGACTGCAATACTGCCTCTGTGATCTGCTTCATATATGTAACAGAGCTGTCCATCAGAACTTTGCCTCGTTCGCCTTTATGTAGTACTTCCAGTGAATATAGTCCCAGTTCATGACTTTTTCCCGTAAAATCTTCAATCAGCTTGTTCAGATTCTCAATCGCTTTGGACGCATCCACTGCGGCCTCAGCCTGACTTCCGGAAGCCGTTGCAAGTTCCTCCATCGTAACGGCAATCTGCATGCCGCCCTCTTTAGTCTCGGTGATGGAACGAACCAGCGTTTCACTCTGATCACCAATGATCTGGGATACACTACGGATTCTTTTAACAATATCCAACAACGCATGATTCATTTCATTCACGGTATTCGCCAGCACGCCGATTTCATCCTCGTTGCCAATCAGAGTGTCCTCGGCCTGCAAATCTCCGGTAGCAATTCGTTTCAAATGGACCGTCACTTTCTTCAGAGGAACAATCATCGCCCGGTTGATGACCAGATTGATGATCCCGATCACTACAAGCACAAGCAGCATGGTTATGACCGTCACGATAACGGAGCCTTGGAAAATGTTTGCCGAAATCTTATCCTTGCTGTTGCCTTCTTCCACGCTGTGTTTCACAAGGGCTTCCATGTCCTCCTGCATGTTATTAAAAGCAGAGATACCCTTCCGGGACACTTCCAGCGCTAACTGGTCATCGTTCCCCTGACTTAGTTTCAGTACCTGGTCATTCATCATCATGTATTCCGTCCATTTGCTGCGCAGGGACTCGAAGCGTTTGGTCTGCTCCTCACCTTGAAGCTTGCTCTGATAGCTCTTCATGGCAGTAGCTACATTACGGATATAAGCGTCGCGTTCCTCCTCCAGCTTGCTCATCTCTGTCTTGTCAGAGCTTTGGATATGCTGCAAAGTAAGCGACATAATATGCTCCGTATAATAATTGATGCTGTGAATCTCGTTCAATTCGGGGATCAGCCCTCTAATGATTTCACTGCTGTTTGACTGCATCCGGTTCATTTGAAAAAGAGAGAGTACCCCACTGATCACCACTAGCAGTGCCAAAGCCACATAAGCCGAGGTGAATTTAAAGCTGATGCTTCGTTTGCCGTTGGATATGATTTTCTTGAGTCTGCCTGCCGGCAAGCGGGAAGCCGGGTTTTTACTTTTATTCTTGAATCCTGAAGCTTTGTCCATATCCTTGAGCCCCCTCATCTTTTTTCAACATTTTACATTGAGTTTACAAATCTTTCTTTTCATTTCAAAAATGACGAAAAAAAACGCCCCTTCCTATATTTTCGGCAAGTGGCGTGCATTAATTTATATGGTTTTGCCCGGGGATAGTACACTTTCTGCAAGCAGGCGATAAGAAGCCCGCCGCTTCTCATAGTCCTTGAGTGGTGTAAAAATCAGCAGCTCACCAGTGCCACACCGATGGGCCATCTGCTCCAGATTCTCCTTAAGCTGCTGCGGTGTACCGCATAGCAATGGCGGTCCCGATTTATCTTCGCCAGTGCCAGTGCCAGTGCCAGCGCCTCTCTCACCCTGCTCTACATGATCTGGCCATCTGCTCTCTTCAGCCAGCAGCGCAGCTTCCTCCGCGCTACTTGCACATATCACAGCCACCGCAACCATGCTACGCGGCTCCGGCATCAGCAGCGAAGGCTCAAAATTACGCCGGTACTGTTTCAGAACCGGCTCAGCTTCTTTGTCGCTCATGTAGCTGCCAAAAACATAGCCCGTCCCAAACCGGGCAGCATATTCCGCGCTGCGCACGCCTGTGCCGAGTAACCATGGCACAGGCGGCACGGCTGGCAGCGGCCGGGCGGTAACGGGCTGCCCCTCATAAGCGTAGCCGTCCTGAAGCAATTCCATCACCGCCCTGATCGTCTCGGGCAGCTCAGCTACTGCTTTCAGGAAATTGCCGCTCAGCGCCATCGATGCATGCGGCGGCCCACCCGGCGCCCGACCGAGACCAAGCTCGATTCTGCCCGGGCACAGCGCTGATAACAGGTGGAACGATTCCACGACCTTCAGCGGGCTGTAATGGGGCAGGAGCAGCGCGCCGGAGCCAAGCTGAATCCGGGAGGTCAATGCGCCAATATGCCCCAGCAGCACTTCAGGCGATGGACAGGCCAATCCCTGAATATCATGATGCTCCGCTACCCAATAGCGATGATAGCCCCAGGCTTCTGCTGACTGAGCCAGCAGCAACGCCTCTCGCAATGCTGTTTCCGCGCTAATCCCAGACAAACGCGGAGCCAAATCCAGCACGCCCAGCCGCAGTGGTTCCATAACTGCCTCTCCTTTCAAATGTGATGTACCGTCACCCTAATCGAGATCGTAAATTGAACCAACCTTAAGACCGTACAGTTCATTGTATATTTTCTCAGCGAAGGCATCTGTCATGCCAGCGATATAATCAATAACCATATGCTCCCAGGTCCAGATCGGCTTTGCCTGCCGCTGGTCCTTCTCAAAGCGCTGCAGCCAGTCGGACGGAATAATGGCTTTAGAGGTATCCGGGTCCAGGAAGGCTCCCCAGAGCCGACGAAGAATCCATTCACTTCTTTTCTGAAGCCGCTGTACCCGTAAATCGCGAATCATGGTGACCCATGCGAAGCTTTTCAGGACACTGACTGTACGCAGCATATCCGTATCCTCCTGCCCCTCTTTAATGAAGGTAACCTTCTTCCAGTCCCCATCCGTGATCACGCCAAGACTGGCCACAAAGGTGCTGACCCAGTAGGCCTTCACTTCCCGGCGGGTTCTGGAATAATCATTTTCACAGGTCGGCAGCTTCTCCTTCCAGACACGAAGGAATGCACTGAGAACCTCCTCCACCTTAGCCCGAATGCTCTCGGTCTCCCAGCCCTGCCAGAAGAAATCCTCCAGCGTAGTGATCTTCTCGACAATCAGACGCTGGATATAGTCATCATGCATGAAGTGTTCATGTACTTCGATCTTACCAGCCTTAATACCATCCTCAAGATCATGTGCTGAGTAGGCTATGTCGTCACAGAGATCCATGAGCTGGGCCTCCAGTGTTTTCTTACCGGCAGGAATTCCCCAATCGCTGCGGATTTCAGAGATGTATTCCCATTCATGCAAATACAAGCCTTTCTTCAACACTGTACCTGGAAAAGGATATTTATTAATGCCCAGCAGTACAGCATCGGACAAGTTTAAACCGTCAATGTTCTCCCGCTTCTCCAGGAACATAATCAGACGGAAATTATGAGCATTCCCTTCAAAATGCTCGTAGCGCTGCTTCATCTCATCCTGGATAAACAGCTTCTCTGCAGGATCAGCACCTGCCAGGCGGGCTGCTTCATTCGTTTTATTCTCAATCAACTGCTGCAAAATGCTGTCCAGGACCTCTTCTCCTTTATGTCCAAAGGGCGGATGGCCGAAATCATGAGCAATAGCCGCACACTCCACCACCTCCGGATCAATCACCAGACCAGGATTGTCAGCCTGTCCGGTCTCCACTTCCGGATAGGATCGCAGCAGGCTTTTAGCGGCCTCGCGGGCGATCTGGGCGACTTCCAGCGAATGAGTCAAGCGTGTGCGGTAGTAATCACCAGTGCCTGCGCCGAAGACCTGGGATTTCCCCTGAAGCCTTCGAAACGTCGGCGAGTGAATCAGGCGGGAATAATCTCGTTCATAAGCAGCACGCGACGTCTCCAGGCGTGTAATCTCCGGATACTGCCGGTGTTCTCTTTTGTCAATCAGTGTCATGTTCCCCACCCTATCCTGAAATCTTTATTTAGTAATTTATTATAGAACATATTACCCCGAACTTTCACCTATATAAGCCAAACAAAAGAAAGTAACAAAAAGCGAGCAGGTTAGTAATTAACAACTGGAAACAATTTATCAATCTAATTACTATGCGGTCTGGAGATATTACTGTGCAGGGGAAAAACACATTTTGAGGAGGAAATACATTTATGAAGAAATTAGCTGTTGCCGCCATTTCTGCCTGCTTGTTGATGTCCGCCGTATCAGCTGCTAGTGCGGCTCCGGTTGAGCCTACGAAACATGAGAAGAAAGCACATGCTCAAACTAAACACAAAGCTAAGGCACACCATAAAGCTCATGCCAAAGGAACACATGCGAAGAGCCTAAAAGCCAAAAGCTTGGGACACAAAACTTTAAAAGCCAAGAGCTTGAAAGCTAAGAGCATCAAAACAAAAGGCATTAGCACCAAAGCCACTAAATTGCCGAAAACAGGCTTCGGCGGCGCGAGCGAACAAACGGAGTAAGGAGGACGAAAGGGGGAGGATAACTCCCTCTTTCTCTTATAATTATGAAAAATTGGATCCTTGTCTTGCTACTCACCAGTATCGCCTTCTATGGCTGTGGTTGCGCAGCAACAACGCCCGCACCTACACCTAAAGATAATCTTCATACAAAATCACAGACGAATACAACCGCAAATGACATTACAGTTGAACCAACCAAAGAACCCATACCGGTCCATTCCGCTCCTCCACTACCTGAAAAACCGTTTATGCCGACCCGGCTTTCCATTCCCGTTATAGAAGTCGCTGCAGAAATTGAACCGGTGTCTGTTTTACCAAGCGGGCAAATGGGCGTGCCAGAATCAACCGATCTGGTTGGGATTTCTTATCCAGGCGTCCTTCCGGGATCAAAGGGCAATGTGGTATTGGACGGACATGTGGACAGCTATACCGGTCCTGCCGTTTTTTTTAAATTAAAAAAATTAAAGCCAGGCGATAGCATTATTGTCTCAAACAACACACACAGGCTTACTTACACAGTCGAATCTGTTGAGATTTACCCAACCGAACAGGCCCCATTAGAACGAATATTCGGGGATACCGCAGAACACCGGTTAACCCTTATCACCTGTACAGGGAAATATAGCAGAAAGAAAAAAGAACATGAGAAAAGGCTGGTCGTTTTCACGAAGCAGAAAGGTGAGTTATGATTGTGCTTAAAAAAACCAGTATCCTGTCCCTCATCCTTATTCTTCTGACCTCCTTTTCTTTGCCCGCTGCTATGGTAAATGCAGAGGAAAGCAAAGAAAATCAAGAGGTAGATGCCGCATTAAAGCAAATCTTCGCAGATCGCGCACAGACGCTGATCGACCAGCAAACGGAACGGTTAAAGGACGTTTATCTGATTCAACAGACATTAAGCAAAAATGCCTACCATATCGAGAGCAAACGAACCGCTTACGTTAATGCATGGGCCGCGAAAAGGTCTGTCAAACTCATCAAAGCCAATAGCAGCATTCGAATCATACGCCGGAATGTAAACGGAGATACGGCCAAGGTGTCCCTGGTGCAATCACTCAAGCTCAGTTATGTGTATTTAAATGAAGTGATTCCGCCACAGTCCTTTGGCATCGGCACACGTCATTTTATGACTCTGAAGAAAATCAATGGGAGCTGGAAAATCGCCCGCGAATGGTATTTGGACCCGCTGGACGAGAATCCAGATACGATTGCCGACAGTCCAGACGGGTTGGCCCCTTCTGTAAAACCTGCGTCTGCCGCATCGGGTAAAAGTCGCTATAATCGTTCTCGTGCCGTAGCTTATGCGGATAAATATGCAGGAACCGCATGGGGGGCCGGCAATCATCATCGGTATAACCGCAAATATCTCGACTATACAGGTAAAGGCGGCGATTGCACTAACTTTGCCTCTCAGGCGGTTGGTGATCCTGAGGAAGGTGGAGGATTGCCGATGAAGTCGGGCTGGCGATACTTCTATCAGACCGGGGGGACTCAAACTTGGGTGCAGACTGATGCCTTCCGCAACTTCCTGCTACGCTCCGGCTATGGCACCATGGTCGCCAAGGGTACCTATAAGGAAGTAGTAGCCCCTTCCAGAAAACATGCTCATGGCGCCATCTCCCAGCTGCAGGCCGGTGATCTGATCGGCTATATTCTGCAGCATAATGATACGGATCATTTTTCAGTTATCACAGGCTTTGATGAATACGGGTATCCACTGGTCAACTCTCATACGGCAGACCGTTACCGCGTTCCTTTCGACCTTGGATGGGACAAGTACACCAAATATGAGTTGATCCATATCAGAGATTAAGCTTGTCAGCATAACGCCATTTCAATGTCATACAATTAAAGATCACGACATTGAATACGTTACGCTGGAGGTAGCGCTGTGCCCCATCTATTCAAGCAATCTGCCATCCGGGCAGCCGCCATGGTTGCGGTCAAGCTGTTCGGGCTGGCGGGACGAATCATCCTCACCAGAATTGCTGGCGCGGAAGGAATCGGGCTGTATCAGATTGCCTACTCCTTCTACGGCTTTATATTGATGCTGGCCGGAGGGCTGCCCACCGCGCTCGCTCTGGAAACCGCCAGAAAACCCGCACAGGGCTGGCAGTTTCTAAAGATTGTTGCTGTGCTTCTGATGTTTGGAGGCGGAGCCGCTAGTCTGGTCGTTTTCCGGTACTCACCATCCCTCTCCACTTTGCTTGGTAATCCCGGTCTGGAGCATGCGCTGCACAGCCTGGCCCCTGCCCTGTTTGCTGCTCCATTGCTCGGATTACTGCGAGGTTATTTGCAGGGACTGGGACGTATTGGCATCATTGCTTTATCAGAAGTCACTGAGCAAGCTGTTCGCGTAACCTGCATGGTGCTAATCACAGCACAGCTCCTGCCGCTCGGCATGAATCAGGCTGTGGGAGGAGGGTTATACGGCACCTTTCTTGGTGCATTTATCTCTTTTTCCCTGTTAACCATATACCTTTCATTGGACACCCATTCGCCGCGCCCGCAGGGCCGCTCCAAAGTATTGCCAGTTACGATATTCTTTAAAACTTCGCTCGTCATCTCCATGACGCGTATGTTCATCCCGGCTTCGGAATTTATTGACGCTTTGCTAGTTCCCAGCCGTCTGCTCGCAGCAGGCCACAGCACTTCCGAAGCAACCGCCATGTACGGCGTTATTTACGGGATGGCCGCTATTGTCGTTTATGCCCCTACGCTCGTAACAGGCGCACTCAGCCATACGCTATCGGTCCGTATCGCAGCTGAATGGCAGCAGGGCACTTTGGAAAAATTCAATCATCTGGCAAACCTGGCCTTGAAGATTTCCTGGTTGTGGGGAATCGCCTCCGGGCTGTTTCTGTTTGTTCATGCTGACATTCTTTCCATCCTCATCTTTAATACGACGGCAGCGACTGCACCGATCAAATACCTGGCCTCTATCCCGCTTCTGGTAGGCTTCCGCGAACTGACCACCAGCATTCTCTGGGCACAAGATGTCAAGAAGGCTCCCTTCTGGGGTCTGCTTTCAGGACTGGCCTGCTCCACTTTTGCGCAATATATGCTCGTAGGCATTCCCGGTTTTGGGTATGCCGGAGCGGCAATAGCCATTATATCCATGGAGCTGGTGTCTTCACTCTGGAACCTGAAAGCTCTACATATTCATAAGCGGAAGCTTCACGGGATCCTGCTTTTGATGCTCTGTGACATCGGAATTCTACTCCTGGCTGTGGCGGGGGCTTCACGATGTCGGCAGCTGTTACAAGGTCTATTTTCCGAACTATGGATCTTTATGCTGGAGAGCATCTTATTCTTTCTCGTTACGAGTTTATATTTTTATCTGCGCTGTTTTTACGGCGGCAAGTTCAGAAGATCCTGATCCAGCACAGTTTTTCCCATCTCGCCCTCCCTCTGCATATTTCCTCCTGCCAAAGGTGCATTCTATATAACTGAACCTAAGAAAAAAGGGGGGGCATCCATGAAAAGAGCGTATAGGGTCATTTCGGCTGCATTAGCCCTGCTGCTCTGCTGTACGCCATATACACTGGCCAGCCCGATAGTCAAGAACCGCTACTATTTTGAGAAACGGGGCGACATGATCTGGGAGGTACATACCAGTCAAAAGGTGATTGCCCTCACCTTCGATGACGGTCCGGATCCAGCGGAAACCGAGCTAATTCTGGATTTGCTGCAGCAGTACAATGCCAAGAGTACATTTTTTGCAATTGGAAAACGGATTGCTGCTTATCCCGATATCGCCCGGCGGGTGGTTGCCGAGGGTCATGAACTGGCTAACCATACTTATAATCACGTGTATTTCAAGCGGCCTATCTCCGAAAAGCAAGTGCACGAGGAACTGGATCTAACGGAGAAAGAAATTATCAAGGTCTCGGGCAAGCGAAGCAACCTGTTCCGTCCGCCTGGAGGAATGTACGATGAGACTCTGATTAATGTGTCCAATCAAATGGGGCTGAAGCCCATCCTCTGGTCCTGGCATCAGGATACCCGTGACTGGAACAGACCGGGGGTCTATGCCATCTCGAACAAGGTGATTCGGAATGCCCATAACGGCGATATTGTGCTTTTTCACGACCATGTACATGGAAAATCGCAAACAAGACAGGCACTGAAGATCATTCTGCCAGAGTTGAAAAAGCAGGGGTACCGGTTCGTCACCGTCTCGGAACTAATCAAGCTCTCCGACACACAGCGGGCAGGCAAGCAGCAGGTCGGACGAAACCCCTGATAGATAATAAAAATCTTCTATTATATAGGAAGCTCAATTTGAAGTATAAAATAGCCCTTTCGGTAATGCGCACCGAAAGGGCTTGCTTCATGGTTTATTTTTTCATTCTGGGGTCCAGCACATCACGCAGGCCGTCACCTATAAGGTTGAAGCCCAGCACAGTCAGCATAATGGACAGACCCGGAAAAATGACTGTCCACGGCGCTTTCTGAATAAACTGCCGAGAGTCGGAAAGTATCTTCCCCCACTCCGGATCAGGTGGTTGGGCACCTAGACCCAGAAAGCCAAGTGCGGCGGCTTCAATAATCGCATGTGCGATACCTAGGGTACCCTGCACGATAATCGGTGTTAGACTATTTGGCAAGATATGGGTGATCAGAATGCGGCTATCCTTCATGCCTATCGCCCGAGCTGCGGTGATATACTCTTCCGTTCTCAGACTGAGCACTTTGGCTCTCACCAATCTCCCATAGGTTGGAATGTTGACGATGGCGATGGCATATAACGCATTTTGCAAGGAAGGGCCCAGAATCGCCACAATGGCAATAGCGAGCAGAATGCTCGGAAACGCCAGCAGAATATCAAACATACGGGAAATCAACATATCGATCCATTTCCCGTAAAAACCTGCGAGCACTCCCAGGATGGTTCCGGCAATCATAGAGCCGATGACGGAAAAAAAACCAACCCATAAGGAAATCCGCGCTCCATAGATCAATCGGCTGAACAGATCCCGGCCGAGATCGTCGGTACCAAGCCAATGCTGGGCCGAAGGTGGCTTCAGACGGTTCACCAGTTCCTGCTCCTTGTAGTCATAGGGTGCAATCCACGGCGCCAAGAGCGCAATCATTACGAAGAATAGGATGATCCCCAGTCCCAGCATCGCCGTCTTGTTCTTACGGAAGGCCCGCCACGCATCGCGCCAGGGGCCGGATGCCTCCTTAGCGGGAACATTACTGGGAGACGTTGCATGGATTGTTGGCTGTGACATAGATTCACCCTCACTTGTAATTAATGCGCGGATCAATAACGGCGTATAGCAGATCGACCAGCAGATTAATGATTACGAAAATAAAAGCAATCACCAGAATCCCCGTCTGGATGACAGGATAGTCGCGTGAACTGATGGCTTCAAAGATGTAGCGCCCTACACCCGGCCAGGCAAAAATGGTCTCGGTGAGCACCGCACCGCCCAGCAGTGCGCCTGTCTGCAAGCCGATTACGGTCAGCACAGGAATAAGTGCATTCTTCAGTGCATGCTTGTACACGACCAGAAACTGCGACATGCCTTTCGCCTTGGCTGTGCGGATATAATCGGAATTCATAACCTCAAGCATGCTGGAACGGGTCATCCGGGCAATAATTGCCATCGGAATCGTTCCGAGTGCCATACTTGGCAGAATCAAATGCTTGATGACTGTCCATAGCTGGTCCCAGCGTCCTGCCAGGATCGTATCGATGACATAGAGATTGGTGATGCTATCCACCGGATTACGCTGGTCCATCCGCCCAATCGAAGGAAGCCATTGGAGTTTCAGGGCGAATATTAATTGTTCCATGAGTCCTAGCCAGAAGATGGGCATGGAGACCCCGATGAGCGCAATAATCATGGCGCTATAATCAAACCACGAGTTCTGTCGCCAGGCACTAAGGATCCCCGCATTCACACCCACCAGGGTAGCAAACAGCATACTGGCTACCGTTAATTCCAGCGTTGCGGCCAGATAGGGCAGAATCTCCTTCGCAATCGGCATTTTTGTGCGGATCGAGGTACCGAAATCTCCCTTCACCAAATCTCCCATGTAATTCAAATACTGCTGAAACCAGGGCTTATCGAGACCGAGTTGATCACGCAGCGCCTGCTTGGACTGTTCCGTAGCCTTTTGACCGAGAATCGTCTCGGCCGGATCACCGGGAATAGCATGAATAATAGAGAATACAATAATCGTCATGCCAATCAATACAGGAATTAAAACCATGACTCTTTTTAATAGGTAGGCATTCAAAGTCGGCTCACCTTCCAAAGGTGTAATGGTACTCTAACGACGGTTAAAACCATGCACAGCTTAACACAGCTATTCGAAGTACACTTCGCTGTAATATTCCGTGCCTGTCGGACCCGGTACAAATCCCTTCAGATTAGCTTTGCCGGCCAGAAGCGGCGTCGTGTGCACCAATGGAACCCACGGAGCATCAGCTTTGATTATTTCCTGTGCCTTCTTATATAAATCGGAGCGCTTGCCCTGATCTGTTTCCTTCTGAGCGCCAACTAGCAGGGTATGCAGTTCTTCATTGACATAGAAGGTCCGGTTATTGCTTGGAATGGCATCTTTGTCGAGCAGAGTGTAGATAAAATTATCCGGATCGCCGTTGTCTCCGGTCCAGCCAAGCATATAGATATCGTCTTTCTCGCCCGCCTTGGTATCATCCAGATACGTAGCCCATTCTGGTGATTCAATCACCGTTTTCACACCGATCTTCTCCCAATCCGCCTGAATGGCCTCTGCCACCTTCTTGCCATCAGGCATATAAGGACGAGGTACAGGCATAGCGTACAAGGTTACAGGGTCGGGCAGTCCATTCGGATACCCTGCTTCTGCAAGCAGTGACTTGGCTTTGTCCAGATCAAATTCATAATCCTTCACGCTGTCATTGTAGCCCCACAGTGAAGGCGGCATTGGATTAACGGCCGGCTTGGCCTGGCCAGAGAAGAAAGCATCAATAATGGCTTGTTTGTTCACCGCATGATTCAACGCTTGTCTAACTTTTACATTGTCAAACGGCTTCTTCTTGAAGTTAAAGCCTAGATAAGAAACGTTAAACGGCGGACGCTCAATTTTTTGCAGATTACTGTTGCTCTCCAGCGTAGACAGATCATCTGGACTTAAGTCTTCCATCAGATCAATCTCGCCGTTCTGCAAGGCCGTGAACCGGGCCGAATTGTCCGGTATGGAACGCACGATGACTTTGTTCAGCTTCGGCAATCCCGATTTCCAGTAGGCGGCATTCTTCTCCAGGGTGATGGAATCATTTCGTTTCCATTCCTTGAAAACAAACGGCCCCGTACCGACCGGCTCATTCTTGAAGTTCGCCTTCTTCTCCTTGATCGCTGTAGGGCTGGCAATCCCAAAGGAGGTCATCGCGATGTTCTGCAGGAAAGGCGCCTGCGGCTGGTTCAAAATAATTTGTACCGTACCTTCATCCACTGCCTTAACTTCTTTAATGACACGGCTGCCGTCTGGACCGAACATGGAATCATAATAATCGAACGAGTCACCCTCGAATTTGAACTCACTCTTCGGATCATTCCAGCGTTCGAAGTTAAACACGACAGCCTCGGCGTTAAGATCGGTGCCGTCATGGAACTTCACCCCAGGGTGAAGCTTGAATGTATAGGTCAAGCCGCCCTGAGTCACTTCCCAGCTGTCAGCGAGGGAAGCCTGAACTTCGGAAGTACCCGGCTTATATTCCAGCAAAGAGTCGAATACTTGATGGGAGATCTTCAGGGACTCGCCATCAGTGACAATCGCCGGATCGAGCGAAGCAGAATCTCCACCTCGTCCCAGAACTAACGTATCCTGAACCTCTTTGGGCTTGTCCGTGGCCTCAACCGGAGCATTGGTTGCTGCTGCGTTGCCTCCAGTATTGCCGTCCTTACCCGCATTGTTGCTGCCTCCGCAGCCGCTCAGCGTGAACGCCAGACTAAGCGTTAAAACCAGTACAAGACTACCCCATTTCTTCATCTCATCGAAAACTCCCTTCTGCTATTGAAAGTATTAAAGTGTTTATATAGAGCTGTGCCAAAGCACAGCCATAAACCGGTATCTATGCTTTCTAAGCTGTCGGATTAAGCGAGCTGTGAGTGGATTGTTCCGTCATACAAGTGACAAGCGGTGAAATGGGCAGAGTCCGTCTCCAGCAGCGGTGGTCTTTCCTTGCGGCATACCTCCATCGCCTGTGGACAACGGGTATGAAAAGAGCAGCCAACCGGCGCATTAGCCGGGCTTGGCACCTCGCCCTGGAGAATGATTCGCTGCTTGCGGATATCAGGATCAGGTTCGGGAACAGCAGATAACAAAGCCTTGGTGTAGGGGTGCTGAGGGTGGGCGTATAACGAGTGTTTGTCCGTGATTTCAATGATTCTACCCAGATACATAACGGCAACCCGGTCGCAGATATGCTTGACGACACTAAGGTCATGGGCAATAAAAAGATATGTCAATCCAAATTCGTGCTGTAAATCCTGCATGAGATTAATGACCTGAGACTGTATGGATACATCCAGCGCAGAGACCGGCTCATCGGCCACAATCAGCTTGGGCTGAAGGGCAAGCGCCCGGGCAATACCAATCCGCTGTCGTTGCCCGCCAGAGAACTGATGTGGATACCGTTGCAATTGACTTTTCGCCAGTCCCACCACATCAGCGAGCTTGTCCACGGCGGCCCGGCGTTCCCTGGCATTGCCGGTACGGTGCACTATCATGGGCTCCTCTAGAATCCGCTCTACGGTGTGCCGGGGATCAAGTGACGAGAACGGGTCTTGGAACACCATCTGCATCTCACGGCGCTGCTTGCGCAGTCCTCCAGCAGAGAGCTTTGTAATGTCCCGGCCTTCAAAAAGAACCTCCCCCGCCGTCGGCTCCATTAACCGCAGCAGCGACCGGCCTGCAGTCGATTTGCCGCAGCCACTTTCCCCCACGAGCCCGAAGGTCTCTCCTCTTCGGATCGCAAAAGAAATATCATCGACCGCCTTCACGAACCCCGCTGTAGAATTAAGAAATCCTTTTTGCACCGGATAGTATTTCTTCAGTCCTTTGACCTCCAGCAGATTTCCGCTCATACCGCATCCTCCTGACTTCTTTCATGCAGCCAACAGCGGCAGCTGTGCTGTTCTTCCTGTAGAGTGAGCTGCGGAAGCGATT
Source organism: Paenibacillus sp. NPDC058177 (assembly GCF_042883835.1). Classification (NCBI taxonomy): domain Bacteria; kingdom Bacillati; phylum Bacillota; class Bacilli; order Caryophanales; family Paenibacillaceae; genus Paenibacillus; species Paenibacillus sp. NPDC058177. The sequence continues at coordinate 127,242 of NZ_JBHVVB010000008.1, forward strand.
CATGACATATCTCCATGGCCTCCGCACATCGCGGTGCGAACCGGCAGCCCTGCATTTCTGTGCTAAGTACAGGCACATTGCCCGGAATGGAGTACAGACGCTCACGGGTCTCGTCCATTCTCGGTACGGATTGAATCAAGCCACGTGTATAGGGATGCAGTGGGTGTTTAAAGATATCATGCACACTGCCCTCCTCTACTACTTTGCCTGCATACATAACGGCCACACGATGGCACATCTCCGCAACTACACCCAAATCATGGGTGATCATCATGACAGCCGTTCCCTGCTCTTCATTCAGCCTGCGGATCAAGTCCAGAATCTGGGCCTGGATCGTCACATCAAGCGCGGTGGTAGGCTCATCAGCAATCAGCAGCTCCGGATTGCAGGAGATTGACATTGCGATCATGACTCTTTGGCGCATACCGCCCGACAATTGATGGGGGTATTCATCAATAATGGACTCCGGTCTTGGAATACCGACTTTGCGCAGCATATCCACGGCGTGATCCCGTGCTTGTCTTTTGGACATACCCCGGTGCAGGCGCACAGTCTCAATGATTTGCTGCCCGACGGTAAACAGTGGATTAAGCGAGGTCATCGGCTCCTGAAAGATCATCGAAACCGCATCTCCGCGAATCTTGCGCATCTCCTTTTCCTTGAGCGTTACAAGATCCTGGCCTTTCAGAAAGATCCGGCCTTCTACAATCCGGCCAGGGGGACTGGGAACCAGCCTCAGCACGGACAGCGAGGTTACGCTTTTGCCACAGCCGGATTCTCCAACTACACCCAGCACCTCGCCAGGATTAATGTAAAGATCAACACCATCAACAGCCGGAATTTCTCCGCGATCAGTAAAAAAATGGGTATGCAAATTCTCAATTTTTAAAATGGGTTCAGACAAAGAATGATACCTCTCTTCTGTTTAAAAATTGAACAAAGGTCAAATAAGGGTGAACAAAATAACGGAGAATTGGGAAGTTTAAGTAACCTGTAGTTAACATATCGTGGGAGAATAAGGCCTTAAGAAGTAATTATATCTAATTAATGTATAACATTACTATATAAATCCAAGGTATACAAGAAAAATTTGTTATATAAAATTACCTTATAAGGTTAGTCAGAATACATTTTGTGCAAAAAAAAGACTGCGCTATTTATACAGCGACAGTCCTTTCTCTAATTGATGCCGCATGACTTCACGGTAATATGATGGCTCCACAAGTTCAGCTTCTTCTCCAAATTCGAGGATCCAGCGTACGAATGTGATTTCCTGATCCACAGACACTTTAAACTGGAAAAAACGATTCTCACGATCCATCCTGGCCGGCTTCATCAACATCCCCTCTTTCCTGATCCGCTCCATGGACCATTCAGAGAACTTAATTTTAAATTCGACCTGCAGACTATCCTTATCCAGCTCCCATTTATGTTTCATAAAAGCCTGCAGATCAAAATTATCTTTGGAGAATCCGTACTTGAGGGGTTTAACATTAGAGAGTCCATTCGTATGAAAAGTACGCATTACACCGAAGCGGTGACAATAACCGATTAAATAAAATCTATTCTCCAGCGGTATAAGATAATAGGGATCAATAGCGATCCCCTTCTCTTCATGCGAATTCTCGCTATAATCGACTTGGATGCTTTTCTGCTTCAACATGGCGACGAACACCTCGATCAAAAATGCAGGATGTTCCGGTTGCATGCTACCTCTTTCCATCCAGGCGGTGCCCGCCTCTCTTCCCACGATCTCCATCTTCTCTTCTTTGTCAGCTCTATGCTTATATTCAGCCGCCATTACCTTCTCATAGGCACTCTCAAAGCCCGAAGGCAATAACGGTTTAATGTCATCCATTAGGTTGCGAAGCTGGGCAAATGCCATCGCTTCTTCATCTGACCAGTCCAAGGGGTACAACGCAAAATTCCCGATAAAGGCATAACCTTTCCCATGACCCAAATGGGTGATCGGAATATGCATAGCACTAAGGGCATCCATATCCCGGTAAATCGTCCTTTCACTGTTGCCGCATCGCTCGGCTAGTTCCCGGGCCAGAATACCCGGTTTGGCCTGAACCAGCGTAATAATGCGCATCAGCCGGATTAATCGGTCTGTCATATTCAGTTCTCCTTGATTCATGGTAAAATAGACCCATTATTTTTAAGTTAATTAGTCATATACATCTAGAAACCAAGGAAGCAATAACCGAGATTAGGAAAATATAATAGAACTATTTTACTATTTTACCGCAATTATATATCACATTCCCGGTTTCTTGTTCTTGAAAATATGAAAAATAAAGCTATTTATGTATAAAGTATTTTTCGCAAATATGCATTATCTATGTTCAGTACCGGCCGCTTTTTCCTTCGCCTGCAGCTCTCTGTCACTCTGTTTGTACAACGCTTCCGCTTCCCTCAGCAGAGACAAATCACCGGATCTTGCGGACAATAGCAGCAAATTATCAGCATGACGGCGAAGGCGCTCTGCAGCCTCGATGTACTGCCCCTTGTCCTTTAGTAGCGCGATTTCGTCAAGCATGATAGGGATTTTCAACAATTCCAGGTGCTTCTCTACATGAAAGCAGACGGTGTCTCTGGCAACAGCTGTATGACGGCTATATTCCAGGCTTAATTTCTGCAAGGGCAGTTCGCGTATTCGCCCTCCTGGCGGCTGTTTGTAAAGCCACTGCACCCATAAGGCATCATGTTTACCGGCTGGCATAGAGATGGTTGAAAATTCCAGCGCCAGATACTTGTGCTGTCCGCAAAGAATATTTCCCAGGTTTAGCAGCAGTGAACGTCCTTCTCCTGCTTCTGCCCTGCAGCCATGGCATGCGGTGAGGTTCAGGTGGGGTTCAAGCCATATTCGCAGTTCGATGTCACGTGCGGCTATTTTATGGCTTCGTTTACGAAGTTGATCTACTTTTACAATACCTCTCCATTCCACCAGCAAAACAATATTATGGGTCCCACCTGCAAAAATATGTTCTTGACTCCAAGTAAATATCGGCTGAATACTTGCTTGCATATTTCCACCTCTTTCTTTTTTTGGTTCTTCTATTAATGTACCAATAATGGCGGACAACTCCTTGTCATGGAATATATGTTCGGGGTTATAAAATCGACAAAAAAAGAGCCAACTCCGTCAAATAGACCAGGTTGCCCCTTAAAAGTGAAAATTCAAATGTCGATATATGTAGAAAAATATCCATCCCTACCGCTAACCTTTTCTGCCTGTACGCATCCGCTGGGCTTTAAAGAAAAATTCCAAGGCCCACTTCGCGCACAGCAGGGAGAACAGAAAGAACAGCGCCGCCCAGAAAAGCGACGGAACTCCCGTTAGCCTTGCCAGATTGCCAGCATCACCAGCGCGGGACGGTGAAGTCACCGAAGCGGTTACCAGATAAAGAGTCCCCGTCACGGACTCCTCCAGAGTAAGGAACGCCAGCAGCAGATAGTAATACTTGCTGACTCTGTCCCAGAAGAATAGCATAACGATGTTCAAGGCGATAAATCCGCCCAGCCACACCATTCCGAAGCTGCTCCGGACGTACAGCAGCAGCATAATTATCGCTATACCGGTGGTCAAGCCCAGACCGAAGCGTATCTTTCCTTTTCCATAGAGAAAGAACAGCAGCAGCGCAAACAAAGACGCCAGCGGGTACCCCGCCAATGCCACTCCAATCGCCCGTCCTCCCGCCTGGATTGCAGAATAGGTTACTCCACTATGATCGGCATACAACTCAATGCGTAGCACCTTGCCCGATAAGAGCAGCGTGACCAGCGCATGGCCGAATTCGTGAATCATCGTGTCCAGGTTACGGAACAGAGACGAGAACGGAATGAACCGTGTCAAGAATGCCGATCCGGCCAAGATTAGCAGTGTTTTCACCCATTTATTCATCATGCACCTCCTCTTCCCGTCCACAGTATACGATAAACCCCTGCTGTTCTCAATGAAGGATGCTCAGCCAGGAAACGCTTGTCTTCTCTGTACGTATTATCGTTTAAAACGCCTGCCGCTCCCTGCTGTAAACTGTCGAACACTGTAATGCTATGGTAAAATAAAAGAAGAATAAGCCTATTCAGGTGGTGATGCAATAATGAGAAAAAAGATAACATCCCAAAGATTTAGACTGTTATGCTCAGCTCTGCTGCTGCTCGGAATTCTCATCTCTCTTCCGGCTCCTTCAGCACAGGCTAATTATTTCAGCGATCTATATAATGGATTCCAGAAGTTCTCCGAGCTTCCCGGAGAGGTCAATAAGCTGCAGGAAAGCTACCGTCAGACGGTGGAAGAGCTCGAACGAACCAAGAACGAACTCGGCGAAGCCAAGGATCAACTGGGGGCAACCGTATCACAGAATGCCGCCCTCCAGGAGCAGAACCGTCAGCTAAGCCAAATGGTCAATGAGTTAAGGGATGACCGCCAGGCACGCGACAACAACTTTAACCGAATTAAGGTTACTATCATTACAGGACTGTGCCTGATCCTGGGCTATTTCCTGCTAATTCGGATGGTTCGCCTAGGGATGCGGAGCCGTTCCAGAAGAAATGACCGCCTCAGGTAAAGCAGAAATGAAGAGTATGTGAATAATGACTCAGAAGCAAGGGGGAAGACCCGTTGAATATTGATGTTCAGGATGAAGGCAACAACACCAGCGGACAAGCCCTGTCCTTCTCCGTCGGTGAGAATGAAACGGTACATGTGCTGCATCCACAGCAGATCATAGCTTATCAAGGGCCCTCGTCAGGCCGTGCGGACCGGCTAATGGATGTGAAAGGGATCTATCGCAAGCGCAAGTTGATCCGTTCCGATATGACCGGCCCCTGCCGCTTCGTAGCGGCACTGCCCCCAGGCTACCGGGTTAAGACGCTCGAACTGGAAGGTAATAATGATCTGCTCTACGATTTCAGACACCTCTTCTATTACAGCGAAGGCATAACTATGCAGACACGTGTGCTCAGCATGAAGAATATGTTTATCACGCGCGACATCGTTAAAATCAAATTCTCTGGCATAGGAAGCATCGGCATTCTAACGGAAGGCACAGTATGTGAAGCTGAGCTGCACCCTTATGACCCTCTGTATGTAGACGCCGGCAGCATTATTGCTTATCCTGAAAACGCCAAGCTGGAGCTTACCGTCTACGGTAATCATCTCGCCAGCCAGCATATGAGCTATCACTGGAAAATGACGGGTCATGGACCCGTGCTATTTCAGGCTGGAGTCCAAAACCGGCGTTTTGAACGTGACAACAACGATGACGGGATTCTTAAGCGTTTCTTGCGGGAAGCCTTGCCATTCGGCGGTGTCTTCATTAAGTAGTCAGGAAGTTGGGGCTATTCATATGCAATTGTGCAGAGCCGGCCATGAGCTCTTAGACGATATGGGTCACATCACCCGCCTTGGAATCCAACTGCTGCGCAGAGGACAGAATGTTACTGAACTCATTCATGGCAACTTCAATCTGCTGCTGGCTCAGACTCACGTAATGCTGCACCTCCGTCGTCCCTTTGGAGATCTTCGTTATTTCCCGCGCAATTCCCTCAACACTGTCTCTGATCTCAATGATGGACTCATGGGCCATATTCGACAGTTTCCTCACTTCCTTGGCGACTACATCGAAGCCCCGGCCATATTCTCCGGCATGTGCAGCTTCAATAGCGGCATTCAGTGACAGCAACTGGGTCTGGGAGGCGATGTCACGAATCGTCTGCACCACTCTCTGTATGGAATGTGCTTGTTCCTGTAACCCTGCCAGTGTTGCTGTATTATTGGAGGATACGCCAGCAATAACAGAGATACTATCCAGCAGTTCCTGGCTACGCTCAATTCCCTGCTCGGCCCGAGTATTCAGGCTGCTGGACATCTGCTTCAGCTCTTCCACAACAGTGGAGATATGATTTTGACGGTTCGTAATATTAGTCGCAATCTTGCATACTCCCAGCATGTGTTCGCCAGCATCATCATAGATTGGCATGTACGTAGCCTCCAGCCAAATAGGATGACCTTTGGCATCTCTACGTTCAATCTTATCTTGGAAGCTTGTGCCCCCAATGATGCTATCCCAGAATTGTTCATAAGCAGGACTGTCACTGAATTCGGAAAAGCACAATTCCCGGTGCAGCATTCCTTGCATTTCCACTGGTGTATATCCCATGGTCTTGGCGAAGATTTCATTTACATACGTCACCCGGCGCTGCAAATCGAACCGGATTATCGCCAAATTAAGCTCCAATGCCCTGATTACATTTTCTTCCTTGATTGAATCCTTCAGATGTTCAATGCTCATTTTCAATCTCTTCCTCCATACCTCAAATCCGAATGATTTGTTAGCCTCTGCGCTGCTCCATTAATTCAGACCCTGCCCGGCTCGGGACAAAAAACTGCTGCTCCACATCGATAGCGGATAAAGGACGGCTGTAAAAATACCCCTGAACTTCATTGCAATCCTGTTCGGCCAGGATGTCCAGTTGTGCTCTGGTCTCAATTCCTTCCGCAATAACGTCCATATTTAGCTGCTTTGCCATCGTAATGATCGTGGAGACAATCGCTTTGTCATTTGAATTCACGGCCAAATCCTGAATGAAGGAACGGTCGATCTTCACCTTATGAATCGGGAACATTTTAAGGTAGCTAAATGAACTGTAGCCTGTTCCAAAATCATCCAGGCTGATCCGAATGCCATGTTCGGTCAACTGATTCAGAATATCAAAGGATAGCTTCGCATCCATCATCATGCTCTCCGTAATCTCAAGTTCCAGATATTGCGGGGAAAGCCCTGTCTCTGACAGTATTTGCTTGATCTGTTCTACCAAATTGGGCTGATGAAACTGCTGGGAGGACAGGTTTACCGCTACCGGAACAACGGGCCCTCCAGCTTGGTGCCATTCATGCATTTGGCGGCAGGCTTCATACAGCACCTGATTCCCCAGCTCCATAATCAGCCCTGTCTCTTCTGCCAGCGAAATGAATACATCGGGCGACAATAATCCGCGTACGGGATGATTCCACCTCACCAATGCCTCAACGCCGACCATATTGATATCACCTGTCCGAATCTGCGGCTGGTAGTACAGTACAAGTTCCTTGCGCTCCAGCGCTTTTCTCAGATCGGCTTCGAGCTCCATTCGTTCCTGGAGAACAGCGTACAACTCCACGGAATAAAATTGATGGCCGTTTTTCCCATTCTTTTTGACTTCATACATCGCCGTATCAGCATTCTTCAACAGCTGTACGGCATCTTGACCATGCTCCGGGAAGAGCGCGATCCCAATGCTAGCCGTGACGTAAAATTCATTATCCTTCAGGTAGTACGGTTGTCCAATCTCCTGAATAATCTTATCCGCCAAAACTGCGGAGTTCTCCACGTCCGTATCTGGATAAAACAATACTGCGAACTCGTCTCCTCCCATGCGCGCCAGCATCGCCTGATCACTATTTACAATTCGCAGAATCCGGCTGCTGACTTCCTGTAAGAAAAGATCCCCATAGATATGCCCCAGTGAATCATTGATTATCTTGAACCGGTCGATATCCATAACCATCACGGCGAAGGGCTTCTGATCCTGACTTCGGACTTCTATCATTTCCGATATGGTCTGATTGAACTTGCGCCGGTTAGGCAGACCCGTCAATTCATCATGAAATGCGAGATAAAGATGTTTCTCCTCAGCCCGCTTCTCTTCAGTAATATCGCGCAGGATAATGTAGCTCCCCACTACCTGCTCATCTACAATGACAGGCGCCAGTACGACACTGACATGGATTCTGTCATGACTACCATGCCTCAGTACAGTCTCGTAACGCACAGCTTCACCATCAATCGTTCGCAGGAAGAGCTCCCGGATACGCTCCTGTTCTTCTTCGACGACCAAAGTCAGGAGCGATGATGCAGGCCTGTGCCTGAATTCCTTCTCCCGGACGCCGGTTATCCGCGCAGCTGCAGGATTGATACCAATAATCTTTCGGTGCAGATCGATGGAGACAATGCCGTCCTGATTGTGTTCATAGAGCGACCTGTACCACTTTTCATTCTCCTGCTTCTCTAGCGCCTGTTTGGAAAAGAGCCTGGAGATGTACAATCCGATCAGCGACAAGCCCAGCGTAAACAAAGTGCCGGCAGCAATGATATAACCTAATTTTGTCTGGTCCAGGATCTGACTGAGGGGCGATAGCATTCGATCCGCAGATGCCTCTGTCTCAAAATGGGCTGCCAGCATCCCGGTATAATGCATACCAGCAATTGCTGCCCCCATGATCAAAGCACTGCCGAACTTCTTTATAAAACTACTCCGTCTACCCTGCTGGACAAAATAAAGGGAAAGCCATAACGCAGTAATGGATGCCACAAACGCAACCAATATAGACAACGCCACATAGCCGATGTTATACGAGATATTGACTTGCATGGCATACATGCCGATGTAATGCATGGCTGAAATCCCGAATGCGAATAACGAGGCTCCCCCGAGCAATTGGCCCATAGACAGCTTTTTCCTCCCCAGAATTAACAAAGCCACGAAGGATGCTACAACTCCCACTGCTACCGAGAGAAGTACAACCGACAGGTCATAATAGACAGGAAACGGCAGGGTCATGGACATCATTCCAACAAAATGCATGGACCAAATCCCCATCCCCATGACAATGGAGCCAAAAAAGTGCCATAGCCAGCGCCTTCTTCCCTTGGTGTTGTTAATCCCCTCCGCCAAATCCAAGACGTTGAATGAAGCGGCAACCGCAATCAGATAAGAAATGGTCACCAGCATGTAATCGTGTGAACTGTGAATATGATTCATCGTTAGGCCTCTTGTTTTCTTAATAATTATCAACATTATAAGGGATCGACTTGAAAGATTTCTGAAATTGTATTCCCATGCCAAATAGACCCGCTTGCCAAACAAGTGGGTCTAAAACCTAATGCATACACTATTCCGTGTCAGCATCTCCCGGCCCTTCCCGTTTCCACGCCTCAAACCACCGCTGCACCTTCGGATGCGGCACCATATCCATATCCCTGCGCAGCATCCCGGCCAGCAGTCCGTACTGGTATTCAACCGAACGCCGCTCCCCAATGAAGTTGTATAGATGCATCAATTCGAAGTAAATGCTCTCTTCATTCGGCAGCACCCGTTGGACTTTAAGATACAGGGACACTGCTTCCTCATGCTGCTGTGCGTCCATATAATAACCTGCTAGCTGACGAATATGCCTTACCCAGAGGACACGCAGTCTTGTCTGCTCCATCTCGGCCCATTCATAAGCATAATCGCCAAAGTAGTCTCCCTTATACAGCGAGGCAATCTGTAAATGAGCAGGCAATGTAGATTCATTCAGAGCTGGCGCCATAGCCATCTGCTTTTCCCAAATCTCAATATCCACCACGGCGCCATTCAGTTCCAGCATGTATCCTTCCTCTAGATTGGATATCTGAATATTGATATGCTCGGCCTGCAGTTGCTTGCGAATCTGGTAAATGGCTGTGTAGAGCTGCGTTACACCACGCTTCCAATCGACACCCGGCCACAACCGTTCCAGTAACACTTCCTTACGGACAGGTTTGCCCCTGTTTTGAAGCAAAAAGCAGAACAGTTCCTGAGCCCTGAAGGTTTTCCAGCGTACGGCTGCCGGAGGCTGACCGGCCCGTTCAAACTTCAAGGGACCGAAGCAATGAATTTTAAATACCGGGTCGGTTACAGGAGCTGTACCGGTTGCGGTCGCGGCCAGCCGCGAAATCGTCTTGGCCAACCGTTCAGTCTGGAGCGGCTTCAGGAGATAATCCAAAGAATTCAGCTCGAATGCTTTCACTGCATATTCATCAAAGACCGTGACAAAAACAATGTGCGTATGGGGAAGGTGCTGCAAAATATGCTCGGCTAGATCAATTCCGCTCATCTCGGGCATCTCGATATCCAGAAAAACAACCTCCGGCTGTTCCTGGAGAATATGTTTCAAGGCCTGCTTCGGGCTTCTGAACGTTCCGATAATCTCAATTTCACTTAAACGCTGCAGCTCCTCCGCCAGATGTGTCAGAGCAAGGGGTTCATCATCTATCAATATGGCTCTCATGGATACCCACCTTTTCGACCGGAAGTCGGATTTGAATTTCTGTTCCCTTATCAAGCTCGCTATGGATGAGAAGTCCATATCCGAATAGCTGCTTGAGCCTGCGATCAATATTGCGGATGCCTATGCCCCCTTCTCTGGAGGCTGTATCAAGCAAACTAGCTACCGTTTCCGGGGTCATTCCTATCCCATCATCCTTGATGGAGATCCAAATGTACTCGATGTCACGACTGACTACAATCCAAAGGGTCCCTCCCTTAGACCGGCGCATGATCCCATGCCGCACTGCGTTCTCCACAAGCGGCTGAATCGTCAGCGGCGGAATCCGGAATTGGGTGGATGTGAACAGCTCGATCTCGAAATTTAGCCAATCCTCAAAGCGGACCTTCTCAATATGAAGATAAGATTGAACAAGCTTCAATTCACGCTCAAAGGGCGTCAGCGGCTGAGAACTGTCAAACCGGAAACTTTCCCGCAAATAATGTCCTAATTCGGCCAGCAGCTGATTCATCTGCTCCGGTCTGCGCTTGCTCAGCGCAGCGATAGAGTTTAGGGTGTTAAACAGAAAATGCGGCTTGATCTGCGCCTGCAGGAAACCCAGCTCCATCCGGATCCGTTCAGTCACCGAGCGTTTCATCTGTACAAGAGTGCGGACACGGACACGCAGCTCGGAGGCCTCAAGCGGTTTTTTCAAAAAATCGTTAGCTCCGGCCAGGCCCGCTTCTATTGCTTGGTCCGCATGCCCCGGCGAAGTCAACAGGAGAATCGGTAGTTCGAACAATGTGTATTGCTCACGAATGGCACGACAGATCATAGATCCCGAGGTGCCCGGTAAAGTACGGTTAACGATTACTAAATCTGCCTTGGACAACTCGTGGAACCGGGCCCTCAACTGCTCGGGGTCTCTTATTACGGTAATCCGGTGTTGATCCTGTGCAAGGATAGCACGTACAAGTCTCAAATTCAGCACATCATCATCGATCACAAAAATGCTGCCTTCAGAGAAATCCATCTCGCTATCCCGATCCTTCTTATGAACGTCCCAAGGACTGTCCATCATAACGGCGTCGTCCTTAGATTGAAGCGTAGGCAGGCCAGTGATTAACATATCAACCTCATTCCTCCCCACCAACGGGAACGTGACGATGAACGTGATCTCCTGGTCAAATTCTGTAACAATCCTTGACGTCCCCTTATGTAAGTCAACAAGTCTTTTAATCAGAAACAGACCGAGGCCGTCATTACTCTGCATGAAATTAGCATCCGCCGCCTGGCTCCATATCTCCCTAACCAAGGATTGTTCTACAGAGGTGATGCCTTTGCCGTGCAGATGTATACGCATTTCGGTAAATTCCTCGCGGGAAGTCCCATCAACGGTAATGGAACCCTCCATAATAAGCTTGATTCCCTGCTGAAGAAATCCCGTCAAAATCTGATACAGCCGCTGTTCATCGGCAATCAGCGGAGACATCGTCTTCTCAATACGATTGTTCATCGTAATTGAATCGTTATAGATCATGTAGCGGGTGCGTTCCATAACCTCATCCATCACTGCGTACAAATCCACTGGACGAAGATGTAGTCTGATCTCCTGCTCCTGCAGGCGGGAGAAATCCAGTAGATCGTCAACCAGCCGCCGCATCGTCCACCCAACTGATGTTACAAGCTGCAAATCCGCCCGTTGTTCCGGGGTCAGCCGTTCATCGGAATGCAATCTGGCATCGGCGATACTGATGACCGCATTCAGCGGTATCATCATCTGTTCTGATACACTCGCAGTGAATTCATTCTTTAACCGTTCCACCCGCTTGATCCCGGAGGTCAGCACCTTTAGCTTGCGATAGGCCAGCAGAAATTGATGCATAAACATCAGAATGAAAAAGCTTGTGAACAGGAGAATCTGCAGGAAATACCAGACACCAATATGATTAACACCAATCTGCACCAGCATGTTGGAAAAACAATGCGCAGCAAATAGAAAAAACGACAAGAATTTATACATACTATATCGATCTTCATTCTTCATTCCGCGCAAAAGGATAAATAGAACATAACCAAAAACGGCTATCGTTTCCAAAATTAGCACCGGAATAAGCCGGGTTAACACCGATAGCGGAAGCCCCAGCATCAGACCAATAAACAGGACATTAAAGATAATAATCCCACGTTTAACCCACTGGCTTGTCCGCATGCTTTCCTGACTGTACACGAACATAAACATCCAGAAGGTGATGCTAAAGATAGACAGCCAATAGAGTATCAATATCATGCGGAATGAAATTCCCGGCCAGATCGTAAATATCCATCTCGTCCCTTGGAACACGATTGGGAATATTAGACTCAGGAAAAACAGAGAAATATAGATCCATCCATTCCGCGGGGCTTGAAAGTGCATAAATCCGAAGAAAAAACTTAGAAAACCAAAGATAACGACTATACCGAATTCCAAAGCGGCGTCTCGCTGCTCTCCCTTATACAAGGAATCTAGCGTCCCCATCTGAAAGGGCAGAATAATTCCCCCACTGAATGAAAAATCATAGTTAGCCACCTGGACGTACAAATCCAGAATGCCACCTTTAAATTCAGTATGTGTTATGTAAGGTTTGACACCGGACTTGTAGCCTTTTATCTCTGAAGAAACAATTCCCTGCGAGCCAATCTCCCGTCCATCTATGAACAAACGATGGGATGCACGGATAAGCGGAACCCGAAAACCAATCTCATTCTCGCCATCTTCCAGCAGTACCTGCAGCCGGTACGTGCCATATCCCAGTGCTTTCTTATGAAAAATAGGGTCGACGGCTTTCCTCCAGTTTCCAGGTACCTGAATGAAGTGCATATTAGAGTCTGTCGTCTCTTTCTCTGCTCCGGTTAAGAGCTGTCCAGGGTAGAACATCCACTCTCCCAACAGGGCAGTACTTGCACTGTTCAGACCTTTCCCTGACCGCAAATCCAATACGCCCTTTCGGGCCACCAGCTGATCTGTGGGCTGGAGACAAGATAAAATAATCAACCCAAAAAACAACGCAACAACACCCACTATAAACCATCTATATTTTGCACGACTCAATAGGCTAACCCCATCTAGTAAAATATATTTATCGTATGTTTGCGTACTTATGAAAGTATCGTAACACAAATAAAGAGCCTGTTCATTAACAGACTGCGCCATAATATACTGCCAACGCTCTCGAAGCGCTATTCAGAATAGGTTCTTTACTTACTTGTACACAACAAAAAGGCGCCCATGCGCATAAACCTCCGCAGGGCGCTTACTTGTTCACATAGGAATTACAGCAACAGTCTTAGCCAAGATAAGCGTTCAGCATCCATGCATGCTTCTCTACACTGCTTCTGATACCAATAAGCAGGTCCGCTGTAGGCTGGTCGCCAAGTTCTTCCGCAGCACTAATCGCTTCCTTGGTCTCTTCGGCGATGGAAGCAAAGTCCTTAACCAGCTCTGCTACCATATCATGGGCATTCTCTCCGCCTCGTGCTTCATCCAATCCGGAGAGGGACAGATATTGCTTCATCGTCGAGGCAGGTTGTCCACCAATGGCTAATAAGCGTTCCGCCAATTCATCCACATATCCGGCTGCCTCATTGTAGAACTCCTCAAACTTCTCATGCAGAGTGAAGAAATGCGGTCCGCTCACATACCAATGATAATGATGCAGCTTCACACCAAGCAGGGTCCAGTTGGCGGTCTGGCGGTTCAACGCAGCTTGCAGTTCCGTTTGATTCTTCAATTGTGTGCTCATTATTAGTAAAACCTCCTAAAGTTAATTATTATATTTAGACTCGTTCTAAATCTATATTTAATTTAACACATCTTTAATGCTTTTGCAATCTATTCTCCTAGCTAGTACCAAACGTAGCATAACCACTTATTCATCGCATATTATTTGCGTCACACTAAAGAAAAATTCTTCCATTTTCAAAGCAAATTGGCACTCCACCGATTGATCCCCTCATCGTGGATGAAAGCCGGGGACAGCAGTCCAAGCTATACCGTATGCTCCCTTGCTGCCTTTCTCGGACCACACCGGAAAAGAGCCCGCATCTCCTCCCGCTTGGCCTTCGGACTGAGCACATATACCGTATCACCGGGTTGGATCGTCGTGTTGCCATGCGGGGTCACGATGTTCTTGTCACGAATAATCGCCGTAAACAGAATATCCTCCGGCAGTCCCATATCGGCGATCTGCTTGCCGGCAATAGGCATCAGTGAGTCGATCCCGATGTGATTGAACTCGCAATCCGTTCTTCCTAAAGCCACCAGTTCCATAAGCGAAGGCTGTGTGTTATCGTCCTGCCCGATCAGCTTCAACCTTGAAGCCAGTGGAGAAATCGTCGTCCCCTGTATAACTGCTGAGGTCAGCACAACGAAAAAGACGACATTAAAGAACAAACGGCCATGATCAAGGCCAGCCAGCAGCGGATAGGTGGCGAGCACGATAGGGACAGCCCCGCGGAGACCTGCCCAGGAAATCAGCGTCTTTTCCCTCAGGGAAAACTTGGCGAACATCAGGCTCAGGAAGACCCCAATGGGCCTCGCGACGACCATCAGAATGACGGACAGCAGAATACCCTGCCAGGCGATAGACGACAGCTCCTCCGGGAAAACGAGCAGCCCCAGCAGAATAAACATGGCAATCTGCATCATCCAGGCAAACCCGTGATTGAAATTCATAATGGTCCGGTGATACACCAGATCAGAGTTGCCTAAAGTAAGGCCCATGACATAAACAGCCAGCAAACCACTGCTATGCGTCAACGCCGCTACGCCATAGGTAAGCACGGCAAAGCCAATGGCCAGCACCGGATAGAGTCCGGAGGATTCCAGATTAATCCGATTAATGAGATAGACAGCCAGCTTGCCGAGCAGAATTCCCAGCAGCAGGCCCAGCCCCATTTCCCATATAAAAGAAAATATCAGACTCCACCACGCCGCATTCGGATGCTGAATCCATTCAATCAGTGTCACCGTCAGAAATACGGCCATAGGATCATTGCTGCCTGACTCTGCTTCCAGCGTAGAGGTAAGGCGCTTGTCGATGTTTTTCCCGCCAAGTACCGAAAAAACAGCGGCTGCATCCGTGGAACCTACGATGGCCCCGAACAGCAGGCTTTCCGTCCAGGGAACATTAAGGACAAGTCTGGCAAATACGCCAACTACGCCAGTAGTCACCAGCACACCAATTGTAGATAACGACAAGGCAGGCCAGATCACAGGCCGGATATCCTTTAGACTCGTCTGCATGCCGCCCTCGAATAGTATGACAACTAGGGCAAAAATACCGGCAATCTGTGTCAGTGATGCATTGTTAAAATAAATGAAATGGCTCAGGACCATTCCAGCAGCAATAAAAAGCACAAGCGCTGGCATGCCAAAGCGTGTGGAGAACTTGGTAGACAGCACCCCAATCAATAGCAGCGCCGCCAGCAACATAATAACTTGATCCGCCAGATGACTCATCGAGATCTTCACACCCCTCCTGTATTAGGCAGGCCGCACGGCTGCGGCTGTATCCTTCCATTATTACCCGCATATCCGTCTACTTGAGACACTTGGTAGTATGGACAAGACTGGATATTAAATCTCACTGTCCTTATACTTTAATTATTAAATTGCACCGATTACTTCATTCCATACCAGGGGGCAGACTATAAATGCAACTAAGATTAATCAGAAACAACGAGCTGGATCAAGCCGCGGCACTGGCAGATGCCATTTTTCGAAAAGACGGTGATCTCTCCATGAAGCAGTTATTCCCGGCGATCTTCCAGCCGGGAATCAGCCATTCTTATGGTGCTTTTACCAGTGACGGGACACTGGCGGCGTTCATGGGGCTTGTCCCCTCTGTCATTCAGGCTGAGGAAATGCTTTTGGAGGTCTTCTCCATCGGGGCGGTGTGCACTGCCCCGGCTTATCGGGGAGTCGGCTTGGCCGGCCAGCTGCTCAAGCTGTGCCAGGCCCATGCGGCCAGAGCCGGAGCGTCGCTGATCTTCGTGTCCGGCGACCGCTCCCTGTATGAACGTGCGGGCTGCGTACCCTTCGGAGCAGCCGTGCATGCCGAGCTTACGCAGGACTCGGCACAGGCCCTTGCCGCTGCGTCCGGGGACGCTTGGACGCTGCGGCCGATGCAGCCGGGCGACCTGCCCGCGGTCAACCGGCTGCTCCTGTCCCGGCAGGCCGGACATGTCCACAGTCCGGCCGAGCTGGGTGTGCTGCTGGGGGCCGCGGCGTATGCGGGTGTGCTGGGCTTGCCCCAGCGCACCCTCGTCGCCGAGCGGGACGGCAGCATCGAGGGCTTTGTCGCCGTTGCGGTGGAGCCGGCGGCGGGAGATCGCGCCGGGGCTGCGCTACCGGCGGCGGGAGATCGCGCCGGGGCTGCGCTGCTGGCGGCGGGAGATCGCGCCAGGGCTGCGCTGACGGCGGCGGGAGATCGCGCCGGGGCTGCGCTGCTGGCGGCGGGGGATGGCGCCGGGGCTGCGCTGACGGCGGCAGAGAGTGACGCGCCGAACCAAGGGACGGCGCTGGAATGGGCCGGGCGGCCGGAAGCGGTAGCTGCGCTACTGGCCAAGGCCGCCCTGTGCACGGGCACCAGCAAACTGCAGGTGCCCGTGCCATGGCAGGAGCGCAGCCTGCTGTCGCTGCTGCGCGATGCCCGCGCCGCTATGACGGGCGGCGCGAACAGCGGCACGGTCTGCATCGCTGACCGTGGAGCCTTGCTGCGGCAGACCGAGGCGTTCCGGACAAGCCGGAACATCGGCCTCTCCGCCGCAACAGATGACCGCGGGCTGATCTCATTGCTCTTCGATCCCGCCAGCCCGCTTCTCCCGGCTGGAACTCCGGAAGGGGACGCTACGCTGCCCCTACCTTATATGGAAGGTTTGAACTTTATTTAACCAGAGACAAGGCCACAGGCCACGTTGTCCCTTCATTCAACTCAGCGTGCTAAATACAGCACGGGCGTGATACCAAAAACGAACAAGCCTCCGATCCGCAATCTGCGGATGGAGGCTTATTTGTTTTATTATAATGATATTTAAAACGCATTTAAAAACACAACGTCATTTCGAAAATAGACATCGACATCTAGATAACACGCTCTTTTGTCCTAAGGTATAAAAAGAGACCTTGATTTACAAGAATTCCTTTCTTTCAGGTGACAATTGCACGGAAAAGCCCGACTTTACTCCATAGGGCATGGGAATAACGGGAATTATTCCTGTTATTTTGATTAAATCCTCTTCTTTTTTTTAAAATAACTGGAAAAACTCCCGTTAAATCCTCTGTAACTATGCAATAACGGTGATAAGAGGCTTTTTAACTGGAGAAATTCCCTTTATTTTTCACAAATAAGGTGTAAGAAAATAATTAAAGGTATATTTTCCTGTTATCAAAGCCCAAAACCCCTCTTATTCTCGAACGTGATGCCTCAAGTTACACCTTTGTATACCAAGAGTTTCTCCCTATCCATGATGTTAGACTGTTAAGTTCGTACTAAATAGAATAATTTCACGTTGCTTTAATCTCTCGAGTAAATTTGCAGCTCGTGAATCGACCAGTAGTTTCCACCGCTGCCTGTCTGCAAGATCTTCACATAGCGTGCCTGGGTCGGAGTAAAGGTAATGGTCGTTGCTTCTGTTCTGCCTTTGCCTGAAGCAATCCTGCTCCAGTCCGCTCCATCTTCCGAGACATAGACTTCATAACCTCTAGGGTAATCATAAGGGGAAAGGGTGTTATCAAGATCCAGTCTTTCAATCCTGTGGGCCTCACCCAAATCCACCTGATAATACTCTCCCGAGACTTGGTGTTTGCCGGTATCCCAGCGGGTCCGGCGATCACCGTCAAAAGCGCTTCGCGGATTAGAGGTCCCGCCGCTTGCGTTGGAGGAGGCCTGCCATCCGCTACGGTCCAGCGGTACCAGTCCAGTAGCTGTGATCTGTACAGGTTCCGACATTACTGTGGAGCCAGTGACACGTACCCTATAAGTATAGAGGGTGCCCTCACGTAATTTAATATCCGTATACTGCGTGCTCGGCACACCGGAAGCGATGACTTGCAGCGCACCGCCAGAACCTTCGCCCCGTAGCACTTCATAACTTGCACCCGGCGCTTCCAGCCAGTTCAGCTGGACGGCTGGGCCTTTGAGGGCAACGGCCTTCAGCTTCTGTGGCGCTGACGGTTTCATCTCAGCTGAAGGCTGCAAAATATATTGCACACCCTCCCCAGGCGCCAGCGTCTCCTTAAAGGTCAGTACAGGAGATGCTTTTTTCCCCGTTACATAACTCCGTGCTTCTTCATAGGTATTCCCGTTGCCGAACCGCTCTCCCTCATAGATTACGGCCTTCGGCATAGTCACATTCACGGACACCGTCTGCACCGTATTCTCGAAATTCACGAGATTCACCAGCACCTTGTTCGAGGTCGCGCCACTACCGGCAAGCGGGTCCAGCGTGGAGGTATCTACAGCACGGACGTAGACGAGTTTATCATCCAGGGCTGCTTTATTCGTAACCTCATAGGTCAGCGGAGCCCCTTGTGTAGCATAGGCCAGACTCAAACGGCGCATAATGCTGACCCGGGAATCCTCATTATTTTTCGTATAGTAAATCTCCGTCTTGGCGGGGTCATGCTCTTCCAGATTAAATCCGTATTTGAACAGGCTGAAATCCTTGAAAAATGCAGCGTGCTGGATGAACATATCCGCATAACCGATATGCGCCCGCATTATCCGGTCGAATACGGCAGCCGTCCGCTCGGTCGCACCATATTGGTAGGCGTCCACATGACTATCCGAGGTACCAAATTCGGTGGTCAGCATTTTTTTGGCCAGACCGTCCGCAGCTCCGCCAAAGGTCTTCAAATTTTCCGTGAAGCTTCCTCCGTTGCTGAAAATATAAGAATCCCCATAGGAATGTCCATTTGTCAGATCCGTTACTTGTTCCAGCTCCAGCCGCTGCTTGGGATCCCGTTCCCACCCATCCGGGTCTCCGCACTCACGTACTCCCCCCTTCTGGTTACCGCAGGAATTCTGCTGGTATTCCGGCCAATACGCCCAGCCCGGAGCTACCGTCTTCAGGTACGGCGCAATCTCTTTCCCTTTAGTATTCAGCCAATGAGCCACAGCCAGGTTAACCGCCTTGGAACGGTTGAACAGCCCCGGCTCGTTATCGACTTCATAGTATTGAAAATACGGGCTGTACTGGCGGAAATAATCGGTCAATTTCTTGGCCGCTTCATCAGATAGAGAACCATCGTCCTTCAGCTTGATGTCGCCGGTGTATAAATAGAGCGCAACTGCCTGCATATTGTAATCCTTCAGCACCTTATAATACTCCTCCATGTTGGAGCAGGACCGGCCCACGTCGCTGGCGCAGCTGGCACGCATGATGTTACCGCTATAGGCCACTCCCAGCCACTTCATAACATAAGGCAGATGCGCAACCGCACCTTCGTCAAAATAAAACTGCTTGTTGTTCACCATCGTTCCGGTAAGCGTGTAGCTGCCATGAATCGGTTCCTTAATCGGCTCATTCAGTGATTCCAGACTAAGGTCATCCCATGTCCACCAGTTGAACTTATCCTCTGCACTAGAAGAATACAGACCGCGGGTCACCTGAAGCTTCAGTTCATTGCTCCCGACCTGTAGCTGTTCCTTCGGAATGTACAGCTCATAGGTTTTGCGGAAATTGTATTGGTCTTCTGCTCCTGCGACACCGGCAATCTGGATAATGCCCGACAGCTGTCGATTGGAAAAGACACTCATCTGCGGTACGGCTTTGTAGGCATCCAGGATACTAACGCGAAACAAGACCCCGTTCACCGGGATCTTGTCCAGTTGGTAGTCGATACTCAGTTCGGGCTCTGTCGTCCCGTCCAGACCGGAGGGAATGCTCTTCAGCGACGTCGCCCTCACTCCGGAAGAAGCTACCTGGAACTCCGCTTTGGCACCGGATGAACCACTGACGGCGAATTCACGCGCCGAACCGTCATGCTGACCCAACCTCCAAATTAAGGTGCCATGGGGAATTACAGGACCAGTATCATTGGCGGCGGTAAGCTTCGACATATCGACCTCCACCTCACCGCTACGCGTGCCGTCCTTTCCAAACACAGAGACAGACAATAGAAATAAGACCGTCAAGGCAATAAATTTTAGTATGGCAAGTAAAGGTTTGCGGGTTGATCTCGTTACGCTCATTCCCTTGTCCTCGCTTTCTTTAGGTGATGTGCCCTGAAAGCTCTGCTTCCATTATGGTAAGAACAATACATTCTGCGGTACAACGGCTTCTTTCAGGTGCGGTCCTGCCCACTTCAGAGAGATGCTGGCATCTCCACGATTTTCATAATACTCCACCTTAATATCATATAAACTATCTTTGCGCAGCTTCATGCTGCCGGTCCGATCCATTCCGCTCCGGTTCTCCCAGCTGTCAATGATCAGCTTGCCGCCAACCCAGAGTCTGACCCCATCATCTGCGGACACCGAGAAGGTGTAGTCTCCACTGGATGGTGGTTTGATCTTCCCTTTCCAACGCACAGAAAAGGTATCGGCGCCAATACCTGCCGCCGGAGAGCCTCCATGCCAATTAAAATCAATCACGCTGTCTTGGCGAAGCAGCACCGGCTTTCCCATCAGCTCTGCATTGTTAAAATATGCTCCGGTCAGACCATTTGCGGCAGTGAGCTTCTCAGATAACGAGGCTATGCCTACTGTGCGTATATAATCATCTCTTGATATCGTATACGGACTGCCCATAAAGCTTTGAATCCGTCCGGCACTGTTGTTCCCGGTCAGCATCTTCCCCCAGGTCATCATATATACCCAGCGGCTTTGGGTCTTGGACAGTATCTTCGGGTCCGGCAGCTCACCGCTTTCGCCGATACCGATCGGCTTGCTTCCAGCCAGCTTCAGCAGGTCGTCGTAGTAGGCTTGCTGATAATCATTATTATAAATATCGGCCGCCAGCACATCGACGGTCCCGGGGCCTGGATAATAATCACGGTAAGGGCCCGCGGTTGGTCCCGGCGCGTTCGGATTCCATACCCATAATAGATTATTCAGCTTGTGGATATGGGTAAAGCGGTCATAAACCAGATTCCAGAGGGCGGCAAAATTGCTTTTGTTCCCCCACCAGAACCAGTCTCCGTTCATCTCGTGATAAGGCCGCCAAAGGACCGGTACCCCTGCGTCCCTCAATTCGCCCAGATACCCAGCGATATCGTCTAGTTCTGCAATCAGACTATTGTATTGTGGAGTACCTGGGGTAACGTAGGCATTAAATTGCTCCTGGCTCAGCTTCATGGAAACATTGGACCATACCGGGGAAGTTCCCGGCAAGTTCTGATGAAAGGTCATAGCGACAATTCCGCCCCCTTCATACCACTTGATGGCGCTGTTCACCACAGCCTGGCGCTGCATAGCAATTGTCTTAGCGGACTGATGGTTCAAGGCCCCAAGTTCATAGCCATGCAGCAGAGCATATTTCCCGCTGGCTGACTTTAATTTATTGTTGAATTCATCAGGACTTTCCAGATAATCATGTTGCCCGGAGATGATTCCCTGACCGCTAAGATCTGTCAAATATTGTAGCAATCGGCGTGCCTCCGGCGAAGCCGAAGGATTGACCGGGGCTATCGCCGCTTTGTCCTCGGGAGAGGCACCCGAATCGGGAACATCGCCCCAGGAGGGCAGGAGAGACAGAAACAGAAGAACCGGAAACAAGGTCGTAAGCAGCCGAAAATTACGGGATGGCTTCATGTGTCATCTTCCTTTCGGTAGCCGGGATATCAGTCCGGTCGTAACTAAGCTGACCTTCATCCAGGTCAACCCGCTCTCTTCTCCCGGAGGCCTATAGTTCAGTAGCCCTGCCAAAGAGCAGGGCTACCGATCGGCTGAAAATAATCCTCATTGCTGTTACCCTTTAAACGCGTAATGTCTAGATAACGTAATTCTCAGTTCCTCACGCGCCTATGAACAATGCGCTAGCCGGAACCGTTTCTTTCACCTGACTAGGACTCCCCCACATCAGGCGAACCCGAGCATCGCCCAGATTCTCGTAATACTCCACTTTAATATCGTACAGCTGCCCGGCGTTCAAGGCGATGTTGCCCTGATGCTCAGCTCCGCTCTGATTATTCCAGCTGTCAATGACCGCTTGCCCGTTGATCCATACCCGAATGCCATCATCGGATTCGGTGTAGATCTGGTAATCTTCGCTATACAGCGGTTTGATCTTCCCTGTCCAGCGGATAGAGAAATTATCAACACCGAGCAGGGCTGTATCTGGTGAACCCTGCCGCCAATTATTATCAATTACTGCATCATCCCGGGTAAGAACTGGTGCACCGGAAAGCTGCATATTATTGAAGTATTCTCCCGTTAACCCATTAGCCGACTTATGCGTCCCCCCCGTTCCAGCATTCCCTGTAGGGTTAGCTGGAGCAGGAGGTTTCGGTGTGTTCGATGGCGTAACAGTTGGTGTTGGAGGTGCCGGTGGTGGCGTAGGCGTAGGTGCTGGCAACGCTCCAGCCGCAAACTTGTCTCTGGTTATCGTGTAGCTGTTGTTCATAAAACCTTTAATATTATCAGTGTGGTTATTATCGTACAGCATTTTTCCCCAGGTCATCATAAAGGTCCATTTGCTCTGGGTCTCTCTCAGCTTGGCTACGTCTGGCATTTCCCCGTTCTCTCCGATACCGATCGGCTTCCCGGCTGCCAGCGCCAGCAGACTGTCATAATGGCTTTGTTTATAATCGTTCTCATATATATCCGCGGCGAGAATGTCTACTTTATCCGCCCCCGGATAGGTCAGGGCATACGGATCAGCCCAAGCATTCGGGGCATTCGGACTCCATACCCACAGCAGATTATTTAATTTATGAAC
The DNA here is from genome assembly GCF_042883835.1 of Paenibacillus sp. NPDC058177. NCBI lineage: Bacteria > Bacillati > Bacillota > Bacilli > Caryophanales > Paenibacillaceae > Paenibacillus > Paenibacillus sp. NPDC058177. Next base: position 150,217 of record NZ_JBHVVB010000008.1, read on the forward strand.
GTTAACAAAACGGTCATACATAATATTCCAAAGTGCGGCGAAATTATTTTTCTTTCCCCACCAGAACCAGTCTCCGTTCATTTCGTGATACGGCCGCCATAATACGGGCACCCCTGCATCACGCAGGCTTTTCAAAGGTACAGCCACCTTATCCAGTTCGGCAATCAGGTTGTTGTACTGTACTGTCCCTGGAGTAACGTACTTGTTAAACTCCTCTTGGCTGAGACTTCTGGAGACATTGGACCAATCATAGCTGGTTCCCGGCAGGTTGGCATGGAAGGTCATGGCGACTACTCCGCCGCTTTTGTGCCAGTTGATGGCGCTGTTCACTACATTCTGGCGATACCAGGCAACCTGACTCTCATTCTGGCCACTGATGGCCCCCATCTCGTAACCGTGCAGTGCGGCATATTTACCGCTGGTGTCTTGCAGCTTAAGATTGAACTCGTCGGGACTCTCCAGGTAGTCATGCTGCCCTGCAATAATTCCTTTTCCAGATAAAGAGTACATATAATTAAGCAACTTTACAGCTTCAGGCGAGGCAGCGGGATTAACCGGAGTACCGGAGCTTGCAGCTCCTGCCGCAGACGGGACGATTCCCATTCCAAGGGGAAGGGCTGTCAGAAACAGAACAAGGGACAGGAGGGCGCGCAACAAACGATACTTACGGTAAGCTTTCAACATACATCTCCCTTTCGGTAGCCAGGCTGCCATTCTTGCGAAAGGCCCTGTGGCTTTGCGTCCCTACCTTTCGATAGGTTTGCCTTTTGTCGAATTAGAGGGTTTATTCCTCTTACCGTAAATATCGACGCTATTTAATTATTTTTTAGTGCATTTATGAAAAAAATATCATTTTTGAGTCTTTATACCTGTTTTGTAAGTTTCGCATTTGGTTAAATAGATAGTTTGTTCTATTAAATTTCCTGACATTGGAATCCGGTCCTAGGAGATAAACTGATGCAGCCCAATATCTTCCCAATTCAGGGTGATACGGATATTATCTTCCTCCACCAGTTCAGAGCCTGTCTGCACTTCAATAAACTCCACATCCGTCAAAGCCAGGATGGCATGCTTGGTGCCCTCCGGAATACGGACCACATCGCCAGCCTTCACGTTGTGCATTTTCTCATTCAGCACAATGCTGGCTTCCCCACTGATAATGGTCCAGATCTCACTGCGTTTGCGGTGCAACTGGTAGCTGATATTCTTGCCCTGTGAGATGCAAATCCGTTTGGTCAGCACCTCATTGCCCTCTTCATATTTCACATAATCAATGACACGATAATGGCCCCAGCGACGCTCCTCGTACATCGGGCGCTGATCAAACGACTTCAGCACCTCCTTGATCCGTGGGCTTTCCGCCTTATGGGTTACGAGAATACCGTCAGGACTGGCAGCGATAATTAGATCTTTCGCCCCAATGACTGTTATAGGAATATCCAGTTCATTCACGAGGCAGGTGCCTTCCGAATCAGCTGTGACAACGCCTTTGCCAACATGATTACTGCTCATCTCTTCCGTCAATGTATTCCACGTGCCGAGGTCCTTCCAGAAGCCGTCATACGGCTGAACAACAATTCGCTCTTCCTTTTCTACCACTTCGTAGTCAAAGCTAATAGAAGACAGTAGCTTATACTGCTTCTGCAGTTCCTCATAGTTGAGAGGCAGCCCCTTGCGTTGCAGAATATCCAGCAGATACCCGAGACGGAAAGCAAACACACCACAGTTCCACAGCGCATTGCGGCTGATTAGCTCCTCGGCCTGAACGCGATCCGGCTTCTCCTGGAAATGGCTTACCTGCATAAAGCCGCTCACCGCAGGCTCATCGGAGGTCGGGATGATATACCCGTATTTCTCCGAAGCATGCTCAGGCACCACACCCATGAGCGCCAAATTTGCGCCGCTCTCCTCTATCGTTTGTTCAAGCTGGGCTACAGTTTCAAAGAAAGAAGCCTCAACATAAGGGTCCACTGGCAAAATAGCCACCGTCTCAGCAGGCGATACGCCAGCTACTGTATATAAATAAGCCGCCGTCAGCGCAATAGCCGGGAAGGTATCGCGGCGCTCAGGCTCAACAATAATCGGCACATGGCCTCCCAATTGGCTCTGGATCATTTCTACCTGCCCACGGCCTGTAGCCAGATAAGATGAATCTGCGAGTCCAGTCTCTTCGAGCTGTCTCCACACCCGCTGCACCATGGATTCCGGCTCACCCTGCGGGCTTTCCAGTACCTTCAGAAATTGCTTCGAACGTGAATCATTAGACAATGGCCAGAGCCTCTTACCTGAACCGCCTGATAAAAGTACCAGTTTCATAAGTGAACCCTCCTCATTCGTATGGTAAACCGAAACCAATCCCATGCTTGCTGTATATGCGATATAGAAGGGCCAATTGGGCCTCTATAAAGTAATCCCGGTAAAACAGACTCCAGCACATTAATCACTTATGGCGAGTCTGCATGATGAATCCCTTAACGCCAAGATCGGCCTAGTCCTTCCTTTCCTGTCATCTATATTTCATAAGCGAATAAACAGAGAAAGTTCACAAGAAGTGTTAGGATAAACGTATTGGCGGGTAAAATAAATAGATAGGTAGATAGTGATAACTCGGATGTTCTTGCTGGCGCTATTCGGATCAAGTGTCTTTTGGAACCACTTGCTGGCGCTATTCGGACAACTTGTCATTTGGACGTACTTTCTCTAATCGAACAAAGTGTCGTTGGGACGTACTTGCTATCTTTATTCGGACCAGTTGTCATTTGGTCGTACTTACTAACGTTATCAGACCAGTTGTCATTTGGTCGTACTTACTAACGTTATCAGACCAGTTGTCATTTGGACGTTCTGGCTAGCTCTATTCAAACAAAGTTTCAGGCCAACTCTCGTCGGGTGGATTGTTGATATTAACAAAAGTGGATCATGCTGATCAGTTACTCTCACTATTAAAATTCAAACAAAAGAGCAGGTGTGATTTTGGTGAAGTTAGGGCTTTAGAGCACAACTCTACCTGCCCCCTCCCTTTCTCCGTCTTCTTAACCGTGAAAAAAGGTTCTCCCAAATAAGTGCATTTTTGTATCTTATATTTCTCAAAAATAGGTAAATAAGAGAATTAAGCGCATTATTGTACCTTATTTTTTAAAAAACCACTCTAAAAGGGGCATTATGGAATAATTAAGATACAAAATTGCCCTTAATTACCTCTAAACCTTAGCTACAGAATATTTAGAGTACAAAAATGCCGTTAATTACACTTCGGGAATTCTAATTAGAAATTGCCTGTACTTCCGTCACTCTTTTTCTGGTCAGTTTGGGGCGAAAGTAACTGTCCCGTAGGGCCACGGAGTCAGTTCTGTTGGCTGGACTGGCGAGCACAGGTGCACAGGAAAGTTCTCACTATGTTAGCTAGTATGAGCTCTCCACCAGTGGTTACTCCTATATCAGCTAATTCGAGCTCCCACTAGCGGTTCTCCTATATCAGCTAATACGAGCTCCCACTACCGGTTCTCCTACTTCAGCTAATACGAGCAGCCACTATCGGTTCTCCTGTAATTCAGCTAGTATGAGCCTCACCAGTGTTACCCTGCATCTGCCGATACGAGCGCCCACTAGAGTTCCCCCTATGCGTCAGCCACATCGACTCTAGGACTGCACTAGCATAGCTAGTGCAGTCCCCTGCCTTACCAAACCGGCCAAACTGGCGCAGCCTCAGTTTTATACCGCGCCGGCTACGCTTGGCGAGTAGCCGCTCAAGCCGCCCATCTGTGGACGGCCCACGGAATGGTACTCCAGGCCGGTGCCTTCGATTTGCTCCTTGGAGTAGACGTTGCGGCCATCGATCAGGACCTGGCGGCGCATGCTTTCCGCTAGCCCGTGCAGATCGATATCCTTGAACACGCTCCAGTCTGTCAGGAGGCAGATCGCATCGCTGCCTGCGGCAGCTTCCTCCGGCAGTCCGCACCAGCGGAGCTGCGGATGGTCGTATTGCTGCCGGAAGTTGTCGGCGGCAATCGGGTCATACAGCTTCACAGTAGCCCCCTCGGCTACCAGTGCTTCTACAATTTCACGCGCCGGAGCCTCGCGGACATCATCGGTGTTAGGCTTAAAGGCAAGACCCCACACGCCGATGACGGCCCCGCGCAAGCTGCCGAGTGATTCATGCAGCTTGGAGATGATCATGAAACGCTGCCCTTTGTTGACTTCAACAACGGATTCTAGCAGCTTGAATTCATAATCGACGTTGCCGGCGATTTGAATCAGGGCATTGGTATCCTTAGGGAAGCAGGAGCCGCCATAGCCGATACCCGCTTGCAGGAAGGAGGAGCCGATACGGCGGTCCATACCCATGCCTTGCGCCACTTCAGTGACGTCGGCGCCCACCTTTTCGCAAATATTAGCGATCTCATTAATAAAGGAGATTTTCGTCGCCAGAAAAGCGTTGGATGCATATTTGATCATTTCCGCACTGCGGATATCCGTCACGAAAATGTTGTCCGTAAAGCCCTGGTGAAGCTCGCGCATGAGCGGCTCCAGCACAGGATTATCCAGGCCGACAATGATCCGGTCCGGATGCAGGGTATCCTGGATCGCTGAACCTTCGCGCAGAAATTCAGGTGCAGATACAACATCGAATGGATGCCGCGTATGTGTAGAGATGATCTGGCGGATTTTCTCATTCGTCCCCACCGGTACAGTCGATTTGGTCATGATGATTTTATAGCCTTCCATCGCCTGACCAATTTCTGCGGCAGCCCCTTCAATATAACGAAGGTCGGCCTCTCCACCTGGTAACGAAGGTGTTCCTACAGCAAGGATGACAATATCGGAGCGGCGCACCGAATCCCGGAGATCTGCGGAGAAGGACAGTCTGCCCTCCTGAGTGTTCATCTCGATCAGCGCTTCGATGCCCGGCTCGTAGATAGGGGATTCCAGTTGGTTCAGCTTTGCTATTTTCTCCGCATCCTTATCCACGCAGATGACTTGATTTCCATTGAGCGCAAAACAAACGCCAGACACGAGGCCTACATAACCGGTGCCGATTACTGCCAGCTTCATACAATCATCCTCCTTTTAGAAAATTCACATATGCCTGTTCCACATACTGCTTAAACCGGGTCATAAACGCCTGCTCGTCGAATTTCTGGGCATGACCGATAATCCCGTCGATGTTCCAGGCATGAGCCTCCACCTCGCCTATGGCTTCCAGCAGATCCTCAACCTCTTGATGGCGGAAGAACACACCGTTGACATAAGGGACAATTGTGTCCAGCGCGCCCCCTGCCTGATAGGCGATAACCGGACGTCCTGCAGCATTCGCTTCCAGCGGCGTGATTCCGAAATCTTCTTCCCCTGGAAAAACAAACGCGCGGCACTGTGACATCAGCCCGGTAACCTCGTCATCGGCCAGCCGGCCCAGGAAGGACACATTGTCCTTCGCCATGCCTTCCAGACGCTTGCGGTCCGGCCCGTCGCCAACGATATACAGCTTCAGTCCGTTCCGGTTGAAGGCTTCCACCGCCAGATCAATCCGCTTGTAGGAGACCAGCCGGGAGACGATCAGGTAATAATCTCCGATAGAGTCCGAGCTTGAGAAGCGGGACGTATTAATCGGTGGAAAAATCACATCCGCATCGCGGTGATAATAGTTCTGAATCCGCGTCTTCACGACAGAGGAATTGGCGACGAACTGGTTTACATTTTTGGAGGTCCGCTGATCCCAGCTCTTAAGCTGTTCCATGTACACCTTCAGCAGCTTTTTGAACAGATTGGAATTGGACTCCCGCTCCATGTAAGTATCGTAATCCCAGGCGAACCGCATAGGCGTGTGGCAGTAGCACAGGTGGAATGTCGCTTTTGGCACCTCAATGCTTTTCATAAAAGCACTGCTGGAGCTTACAACGATATCGAATTCGCTGAAATCCAGATCGCGGACAGCCATCGGATACAGCGGCAGCACATTTTTGAAATTGCTTTTCACGCCCGGGATTTTCTGCAGCCAGGAAGCTCGGATGTCGGCATCTTTGAGGTTATCGGTCAGACGGCTTCCATTAAAAACCGTGGTGTATATCGGAGCTTGCGGATACATCTGGTGGAACACCTCCACCACGCGTTCCGCTCCCCCCATCTGAATCAGGTAATCGTGCGCTATCGCAATTTTCATGTGAATCATCCTCAAAGTTTTATGGAGCATCATGATCAGAAAGTCATTTCATCGTCAAATTGTCAGCTTCATGGGTTCGCTCCGGTCAAAGCCGAAGATTGATCAGGGGTGTCAGGTGCCTGCGACTAGACCTTTGTAGTAATCTACAATATCCTTCACCGTGTTCTCGATCACAAAATGCTCCTTCACACGCTTCATGCCGTGTTCCGCCATCACGCGTCTTTCTTCCGGATGATTCAGCATCCAGGTAATGGCCTCGGCCAGAACAACCGGATCTCCGGGCTGAATCAACAACCCAGTCTGACCTGGAACTACGATCTCCACCGGACCGCCTTCATTGGAGGCAATAACCGGCAGGCCCGCTGCCATGCCTTCGACAATCACCTGGCCGAATGGCTCAGGGGTCACCGAGGTGTGAATCAATAAATCCGCTTTGGCCATGAGGCCCTGAATATCCTCCACATGACCTAGCAGGCTCACATTGGACAGCTTCTCGCGCTCGATGGTCGTGATCAGCTCATTCTTGTATTCTGCTTCACCGAATAACGCATCACCTGCCAGCCAGAACTTCACCCGCTCGTCGTGTTTGAACGTCTTCGCAGCTTCCAGTACAATATGCTGGCCCTTCCAGTGTGCCAGCCGACCTACCAGCAGAACGTTAAAGTCCTTACGATCCTTGCGGCCGATTCCAATCCCGCTGCCGATGGCTTTGGCAAAGGCTGAGTAGACCACCAGCGTCTTCTTCGACTTCGGCAGCTCCAAAGCGCTGAGCGTGGAGTGGGAATTCGCGATGACGCCGTTCGGGAGCAAACGTGACAATAGCCGGATGGCTTTAGCAACAATTGGCTTCAAATACGGAACACCAATATGGTCACGGATATGCCAGATCAACGGGATTTTCGCTTTCTTAGCAGCGATTGCTCCGTACAATGCCGACTTCAGCGAGTTGGTATGCACGCAGTCCACCTTCTCCTGCTTCAGGATCGGTGCCAGCTTGCGGCCATAAGTCAGCAGGCCTAACGCAGCTGCTGGAGCACCCAGATTCACTGCATTGCGGCCCCGGCTACGGATGCTCTCATCGAGCGGGATAACCCGCACGTCGATACCCTTTTCCCGCAATCGGTCGGCCAAGGTTCCCTCTTCGGCTAAAATAACTAGCGGCTCAATTTGTCCGCCAATATTCGTAAGGATGTTGAACAGCGCGACTTCCCCGCCGCTCCACTTGGCGGTATGATCGATGTAAGCAACTTTTAGCATCCTGCTGCCACATCCTTTTCGAGCGCTTGATGGAAGACGGATTCAACGTCATCCGCCACATGCTCCCAAGTATATTTCTCCAGGGCATGTTCCCGGCATTCTTCCCGGCTCGGGAGTAGCTTGCGGTTGCCAAGCATGTGGATAATGCCGTCCGCTATATGCTCGCTGGACGGGCTCTTGAACAGCAGCTCTGGCCGGAAGCCCTGCAGGATCTCCCGGTTGCCACCGATCGGAGTCGCCATAACCGGAAGTCCAGTGGCTAGTGCCTCGACTGTAATCAGACCGAAGCCCTCCAGTGCCTGTGAAGGCACCACGAACATATCAGCAGCCTGATAATAGCCAGCCAGATCCTGGTCAGGAATATAGCCAAGCAGACGAACCTTATTGTTCAGTCCATAGTCGGCTATTTTCTCCTCCAGCTCTCCGCGCAGCGGTCCCTTGCCGCCGATTAGCAGAATCGCATTCGGGAAGCGCTCCGAGACCTGCTTCCAGGCATCCAGCAGCTGCAGCAGCCCCATCCGGTTCACCAGCCTGCGCACGGTAAGCACCGTCGTGGCACCCTCCGGCAGATTCAGCGCCCGGCGGATCGCCAGCTTGTTGGTCGCCGGATGGAATCGATCCACATTAGCGGCTCCGGGAATGACGATGATCTTATGAAGCGGAACCCCGTGCAGTTCATGCAGAATGTCACGGAAGGTCTCGCTGAGTACGATGAATTTATCTGCGAGCTTATAGGCTTTGCGTTCAATGGATTTGGCGAGCGTCGTTTTGACCCGGTGCTTGATGCCCCGGCCTTCGATCTTCATCTCTTCATTCCACGGACCGTGAAAGGTCATGATTACCGGAATGCCGCGTTTTTTGGCCTCAATCGCCGGACCAAGACCATAGGGTGCAAAATGAGAGTACAGCACATCCACTCTTCCGCTGCCACTTCCCATCAGCTCCGCCGCTTTACGTTGGAATGCATCTCTGCGTTTCCATATGGATTCCTTGGGATCACCGGCGTTGTGAATAATGAGCTGGCCCTGAACCTGCGGCGTTTCCTGACTGCATATCAGGGCATGCACCCGGTTGCGTGAGGAGAGCTGCTCACAGATGGATTTGAAATACGTATTAAGTCCACCCGGCTGTAATGACGGCCAGCTAAGGCCTGTTGTCATAATGTTCAATCCGTCATTGTACGGCATAACTTCTCTCCCCCTTCTTATCCTTCTCCGCCTGGGTCTGGGCCTGAATTTGCGCCTGGACCTCAGCCAGTGTTTGATTGTGTGCCAGCTCATTGTGCTTCGCCAGCTTTTTTGCGCTTTTTAACTCGTAGTGCTTGAAGGCAACCATGAATTCATACATCACCCAAAATACGGATACGGCGAAACCCGCCATCCCCTTCCTGAACAATCCATGTATAAAATACTTCTGCAGAAAACGCGCCGGGGGTCTCAGCAGTAGATGGCTGATCCGAAACGGCTTGCCGCTGTCATGGGCGCTTTGCGCCTCAAGGTCGGTATACTTGTTGAACCGGGCCACATGGTCATTAATGCTGCGGAAGCCCTGATGCCACAAGGTTCCTTGCAAGCGGACGGTATCCTTCTCTGACACATCCGGCATTTCATGGACCAGACTGTTGCGGATGCCATATTGGGTGCGATTGTACAGCCGCACCAGACGCTCTCCACGATCCAGCCATCGGCCCAGGAAATCTCCGATCCGGTATAACGAATAGGCCACGCCGGGATCGGACAGCCCGGGCTTGCGTTCAAGAATATCGGCAGCCAGTTCGTCGCTGACCACTTCATCGGTATCAATAAGAAAGACCCAATCATGGACGGCGCGTTCCACTCCGAATTCCCTTTGCTTCGCGTATCCGGGCCATGGATTAACGAACACCCGGCAATTCAAGCTCTCGGCGAGCCCTACCGTTCCGTCTTTGCTGCCTCCGTCGATGACTACAACCTCGTCGGCAAAAAGTCTGCAGGACAGAATGGCCTTGGAAATGCGAGTTTCGTCGTCCTGAGCGATAATGACAGCCGAGATCGGATAACTACCCGGACTGCCAAGCACGCTTGTCACTGAATCCATGAGGGGTTCCTCCTTCTATTACTTAAGTTCTCTTGCCCTTAACCTTGGGCATCCGCAGGTTTCTTGCGAATGTAGGAATTCATCGTCGTCTTCATCCAGCGGATATCCTGCGCGTTAATCAGCAGCCGCGGAATCTTGACCTTCAGGCTGTAGCGAATATTCAGAATGATAAAACCAAACCGCAGAACAGCCGACGAGAGCATCGCCGCACCGGCACCGAACAATCCGAACCGCGGTACCAGGATAAACAGCAGTGGAATTACCAGTGCCAAACCTACGCCTTGAAGAATGGATACGAATTTCGGTTTGCCAAGCGCCATGAACGCCTGCGCGAGGATCAGTGTGCCTCCGCTGATCGTAACTTCCAGCAGCAGCAAGCGGAACACGGTCAGTGCCGTATTGAAATCCTTACCGTACAACAAAGGAATCACGAACGGTGCTACAACCATCAGGAACAACGATCCTAACAGGGTGAACGTTGTACTGATACGAAAGGCCCTGAACGTCAGTGCGATCGCCTCATCCTTGGGCAGCTCGGATGCTTTGGGGAACAGCACAATCGTAATCGAGGTCGAGAAGAAATTAACCATTCTCGACAGGCTGACCGCCACCGCATACAGTCCGAGATCCGCAGGCCGCAGCAGACCTGCAATGATAATTTGGTCAATATAGTACGAGAACTGCCCCAGCAGGTCATTACCATAAGAGCCCATCCCATAGGTGAACAATCGCTTGAAGTTCAGGTAGGCATCTCTCATCTTCACCTTGTAGGCACGAAGCAGCGAGATTGTAATATAGATGTAGATCGGTACAGCCGGCAGCAGATAAGCCATTGCTGTAGTAAAGGGACTGATGGTTTTCGTAAATATCAGAATCCCGATCATCACCAGGGTGAGCAGTGGAACCAGATACCGCATCCAGTTAAATCGCTTGTAATCGCCTCTGAATTGGAACGCGGCATTGTTGACCTGTGAGATCACAATCAGTGGACACAGAAGCATCGACCACTGTGCGAAACGGACGACTTCCGGACTGAAGGATTTCAGCCAGTAGGGCAACACCACAACACCAACCACCGTAGCGGCTGCGCCGAAGCAAAGACCGATCAGCAGCGACATCCGGTACAGGATGCCGGCATCCTCCGGGTTCTTCTTGGCGTTATAGATCAGCGCCGACGGAATGCCGAAGCTCATGCTGAACGCCAGGAATTGCGACCAGTTCACCATCGCTGTCTGCTCACCGCGACCTGATGGACCAAGATAGCGGGCGGTCAGTACGCCCGTCAGCATGTTCAGTACCAGGATCAGTACACTAACGAACATGGTTTTCACTGCAGCCGAGCTATTATCATTGCTCTTGGTGAACTGCCGGAGGGAGGACCATATCGAGCTAGCCGGAAGTGATTTTGCGTTCAATTGCTGCATGTGGTGCTCCCTTCTTTCTGCTCTCTATAATCTCTTTGCCGCTGAGACCAAGGCCAATCAGCATCCAGATCAGGTATCCCTTGAGTCCCGGGAACCCGTTATCGGACATCAGCGAGGCGATTGCTCCCATCCAGGCCGCCAGGGACAACCGGGCATACGGCTGCAGGCTATCCCTGCTGGTCACTCTGGTCACAATCTGCTTCAGCACCGCTCCCAGTGCCCAGAAGAAAAACAGTCCGCCCAAGGCACCAAAGGTCAGCAACAAGGCAATGAAGCCGTTGTCCATGTTGCCGTACTCCCCAAGCTCGCCACCATTGCCAATCTTCGTCCCTTGGCCGACGCTGCCGATTCCCTGCCCTACCGGATTGGAAGCGACCATCGGCACCATCCGCTGCCACAGATCAAGGCGTTCGTTATAAGAGTGGTCTTCCTGAACGGAGCCCAGGGTCTCCATTCTCGCCACCAGCCCTTCGGCACCTGGCAGCTTCGGAACAATCCAGAAAAGCACTGCGGCGACGAATATGAGCTGGAGCAATGTCTTCCACTTCCCCTTGGAGGGGGAAGACGCAATGTAGACAAGTAGCATGACCAGCAGAACCAGCCAGGCTGCGCGGACCAAAGTCGTCAGCAGGCAGACTACAACGAGCATAACGCCGACCCAGCGGAGTGTTCCCTGCCAGCGCTTCTCCAGAATCATCGGCACCAGCGCGAAGACAAGAAAAGCTGCGGCCGGACCGGGAGAGTTCAACGTGGAGAAGACCCGAATTTCCAGCGGGACCGGAAAACCAATCGAGATCATCTCTGCGTGGTTCATCCAGAAGGCATCCCATGGCGGAACAACCAAATATTGCACGATCCCGTAAATCGAGACCAGGACAGCTATATTCGCGTAGTCGTAAAGCAGCCGGTCGATGTCCTTGGCCGTGAAACGCATGACCGCAAAGTACGGAATCAGCATCAGCGGGACCAAATAGTTAGCCAGATCATAGACGGAGCTCATACCGTTCTTCGCCAGCCCAATCAGGGCACCGTAGATAAGTGCAGTTCCGAACAGAAGAATGATGCGGGCAGAAGGCTTCTTGATCTTATGAATCTCCCGCAGCACTGGAATAGCCAAGGTCGCCCCGGTCAGCAGAGGTGCCAGACTGAGCATGGATACGGAATGGTACACGCCCTCCGACCAGTCGGAGATCCGCCGCAGCTCCGGGGCAATGGCCCAGATCAGCAGCGTGTAGGCTAACAGCAGACGCGGCTTCAACAGTGCCAGGAGGAAGGCCGGGAATAATACACCCGCCAGAATCGCCCCCTGTAAACTGTTGGCGGGACTTAGCTTAGCGCTGGCAAAGCCAATGGCTAGCGGAAGCACTAGGCAGATAGCTGCCAGTGCCCAAGTGTTCCCTGCCGTCTTTAAGGTTGCCAGTGAAGGCAGGGTCAGGCTGTTCTCATTCCGGCTCATCATGATTGTCTCCCCCTGCCTCCCTTCGCTTTATCCCGCTTCCGCAACTCCTTAAGGAGCAGGACCAAAAACTGCGCGTCATCGACCAGATATCTTTTCCACAATCGCCTCGGCTCCTGACTCAGACGCCAGAACCATTCAAGACCGGTTCGCTGCATAAAGTCGGGGGCCCGCTTCACCGAACCGGAGAGGAAATCGAAGGTTGCACCCACACCTATTGAGATCGGTGCCTGATAAGAGGTGTAATGGCGATAGATCCATTTTTCCTGCTTGGGTGCGCCTACCCCGACGAACACAATGTCCGGCCGGCTCTCAGTCAACATTCTCACAATTCGCTCGTTCTCTTCCTCGTTATGCTCAAAGCCATAGGAGGGAGAGTAAGAACCGACGATATTCATTCCGGGATATGCCGCCTTCAGGTTAAGGATCGCTTTCTCCGGCACCCCTTCAGCTGAGCCAAGCAGGAACAGCCGGTATTTCCGCTGCTCAAAGGCATTGCCCAGCCGATTGAACAGATCCGCGCCGGATACCTTCTGCTTGAGCGGCTTGCCGAGCATTTTCGAAGCCCAGATGAGCGGCATTCCGTCTGCCACCACCGCACCCGCCTCTGAGTACACATTCTGAAATTCCTTGTCCTTGCGCAGCTTGATCACATGATCGACATTGCAGGTCAGGATGTAGGATTGGCTCCGTTCCCGGATTGTCTTGTCAATGTAATCGAGCAAATCCATGAAATCATAGTTATCAAATTTGACATCGAACATATTTACTTGATTCATCGTATCACTTCTTTTTGTGGGGATCGGCCTACCGTGAAGATCGATACAGGCAGTTCAGGTACCAACAGAACGGGATAATAAATTGGACCGTCGACAGCGTGTTGTCGGAGAACGAATAGATCAGAAACGCTGCAATAAAAAACACATAATACGGTTTGACCGGCGGTGCCAAAGCTCTGTAAACCAGAAGAAATACAGCCAATAAGGAGAGCATCAACAGGCTGGCGCCAATATACCCGCTATCAAAATAAAACCGGATGTACTCGTTATGAGGAACGACAAAGCCTTTGTATAAAGAGCCGTCATTCGCCACTGTTACTGCTCCCAGGCCTCTTCCTGCCCAAGGGGAATCCTCCGCCTTGTTCAGAAAATACGCCCAGGCCTCCGTCCGCCCTGACAGATCCACTCCCGTTTCCGTCGTCCGTTCAAAAGAACGCTTCTTGAGGTTGTCGAGCTGCATATATACCGCGGCAAAGATCAGGAGAAACGAGCAGAGCAGCGGAATCAGGTACAGGGTCTTCCCTTTCAGATATTGCTTCAGAATATCGTAGAAGTAGTAGAGGACCATAAGGCCCAGGGCTAGAATCGGCCCCCGTGTTCCTGTTCCAATCAGAATGAAGAAATTCAGACCGAGCAGGGTGTAAAAGAACTTGGCGCGCTGAGGGTAGCGCTTAATCTCAATGAACGGGATGGCGACTCCCAGAAAAGCCAGCATCGCCAGATGCGAAGGGATGTTAGCCCCCTGCACCCGCACCGCCCCTGTGAATTCAACATCAAAGAAAGAATGGAGATGTGCAGCTTGCAGCAGTGCTCCAGCCAGTAAGCTGACCAGCGGCAGCAGGCAAATGATACGAATCTGCTGCTCAGCGACTTCTTTTTTCCAGTTGATCAGGAGAAATACAAAGGGAAGCGACAGACCGATAAACGCCTTAACAGCGATGGATGAAGTCATCTGTGGTAGCCAGATCGAGAACCCGAAGGTGATGAACACCAGCACGAGTAAGGCCCATAAGGGCTGACTCAGCTTGAACCGCAGACCATTTACCAGGATACACGGCACCAGCAGGGCCAGAATAGCCAGCTTGTAGAGCGATAGAATCTCTATCCCGAAGAGGCTGCCCTCATACAGAAAGTTGACGGAGATTGCTGTCGTCAGCAGAACAAAATAGCTGATCCATTCCGGACGCGCGATCGAGATTCCCAGCAGAATAATCAGTAGTACGACAGCGGCTGCAAGCAACGGCTGGTAGATCACCGCTGTTCCCAGAAGCAGGGCGGAGATGAGATAGAGCACCCCATACGGAACAGCGCCTGCTTTGAAGCTCCATCCAAAATTAGTCATGTCCTTCCCCTCACCCCGCTGCGGATTCTCTCTTCCGGTTCCAGATCATGTGCAGGGTTCCCCGGATGCTTTCCAGTCTGCACTTGTTCAAAAGCCGTTTTCCCCGGCTCCGGGAAAGCACCGAATCCGCCATGATGTACAGCACTTTCGCAGCTGTTGTTCCCAGCAGGACCACCCGGTCCTTCAAGCTTTCGCTTTTCATGGCATTGGAAATGCCCTGGCTGTAATACCGTTTCAGAATCCAGTCCTCGGACAGACGGCTCTTCGGAACAAAATGATCCACTGCCATGTCCGGATGGTACAGGATCGCATGCCCTTGACGCTTGATTTGCCCGAACAACCAGGTCTCTTCGCCAGACAAAAGGGATTCCCCCTTCCGGCCCAGATCCAGTGGAAACAGGCTGATATCAAAGACTGGCTTGCGCATCGCCATATTGGCTCCGCAGGGATGCAGACGACCCGGATACTCCTTAACCCTGTTGCCAAGATCGACAATGGTGTAAGGCAGCTCGAATGGCTTGATCAGCCATTCCGGCCGGCCTGTCTCGAAGATCGGGGCAATTTTACCTCCCATAGCCATCACTTCCGGCCGTTCCTCAAAGGTGGATACAATGGTTGTAATCCAGGTCCGGCAAGGTATCGCATCATCGTCCAGAAAAGCAATTAGCGAGGATTTGGAGGCCAGTATCCCTGTATTTCGGGCAGCCGACAATCCTTGCATAGGTTCGAAAATGTAGCGAATATCCATCTCTGTCCTGTAATCTTCGATAAACGTCCTGACCAGGGACGCCGTATCATCCTTCGAGCGGTTATCCACCACGATGATCTCTGCTTGCTCCAAATTCTCCAGCGGTACCAGAGAATGGAGGGTCTTGATCAGTAGAGCTGCCCGGTTATATGTGCAAATGATGATGGAAATCTTGGGAGCGACTCCGTGTTCACGCATCGGCATTCACCTAATTTCCACAAGATTAATAAGCGTCTTTGGACCCCAGAAGCATGAGGCCGGTCTTCAAGATAATTTTCAAATCCAGCATCGTGCTGCGGATATGAATATAAGTCAAGTCGAGCTGCACCATCTCGTCGAAACCGACACTGTTACGGGCATTGACTTGCCAGTAACCCGTGCAGCCCGGTGTGACGGTAAGGCGCTGTTTGTCATATTCTGTGTACTGTGCTACTTCTTCCGGTAGCGGCGGACGCGGACCTACCAGACTCATATGGCCCAGCAGCACGTTCCAAAGCTGCGGCAGTTCATCGATGCTCGTCTTGCGCAGGAATCTTCCTGTCCGTGTGATCCGCGGATCGTTCTTGATCTTGAACATCGCTCCGCTTACTTCGTTATAGGCCAGCAGTTGTTCCTTCAGCTCCTCGGCATTAGATACCATGGATCTGAATTTGTACATCGGAAACTGCTTTTCGTGCTTGCCTACACGGTTCTGCCGGAAGAATACTTTCCCCTTGGGATCTTCCAGCTTGATCATAGCAGCCACTACCAGGAACAGCGGCAGCAAGACGAGAAGGCCAAGGGCAGAACAGAAGACATCGATCATCCGTTTCATTACCAGATAGGAATCGGAATCTTTCGCCTCCTCCTTGGCATGCAGCATGTAAAGTTTCGGCAGGACGTACTCATAGTCTTCCGGCAGTTTTTGCATGCTCAACTCTCCTCATGTTCACAAATTTTGTTAGCTTACCGGATCATTCCGGCGGGTTTAAGCTTATCCTGTCAGGGTAGTTTGTCCGGCTTTGCTTAGCCATTCCGCCATAGCATCCATCACGGGGTAACGCAAATCCTCGTTTTGCAGCGCGAATTCCAAGGTAGTCAAGATATACCCGAGCCGTTCGCCAACATCATACCTTGTACCGTCGAAGTTATACGCGTACACTCGCTCACTCTGGTTCAGCTTCTGAATGGCATCCGTCAATTGAATCTCGCCACCCGCACCCGTTTCCTGCAGATCCAGGTATTTAAAAATCTTCGGTGTAAATACGTAACGACCCATGATCGCCAGGTTAGAAGGGGCTGTGCCCAGCGGCGGCTTCTCTACAAAGTTGTTCACCCGATACAGCTGTCCATCCTGGAAATCAGGCTCAATAATCCCGTAGCGGCTCGTTAATTCTTCCGGAATTTCCTGCACGCCGATTACCGAATTCTGCGTCTCTTCATACTGATCAATCAGTTGCTTCAAGCATGGAGTTCTTCCAGTGACAATATCGTCGCCAAGCATAACGCCAAAGGGCTCATCACCAATGAAACGTCTGGCACACCAAACGGCATGACCGAGACCCTTCGGTTCCTTCTGGCGAATGTAATGAATCTCCACCTTGGAAGAACGCTGAACCTCCTTTAGCAGCTCCAGCTTACCGTCTTCAAGCAGGCGGGACTCCAGTTCAAATGCGTTGTCAAAATGATCTTCAATGGCTCTCTTCCCTTTACCGGTAACAATGATGATGTCCTCAATGCCGGAGGCAATAGCTTCCTCCACGATGTACTGAATCGTGGGCTTGTTGATAATGGGAAGCATCTCCTTAGGCATGGCCTTTGTGGCAGGAAGAAAGCGCGTACCCAGACCTGCTGCAGGGATAATTACTTTTTTCACCTTTTTCATCGCACTCTACCTCCTAAAAGTTTCGATAGCCTGAATGTATCGTTATTTACTCTGGTTCATAGTAATACCAAGAATCTTGGAGCCGGTCTGCTCCAGCAGCACTTTCACCTTGCGCAATGAGTCACGCTTGGTTCTCCCGTATTTAGCGACAAGGATCACTCCGTCCGCCTGAGGTGCCAGAATTCGGGCATCACTGTAAGCAACGGCTGGAGGCGAATCAACCAGGATGAGATCATGACTGTCTTTGAGTGCCTTCAGCAAGGCGGCCATCTTATCACTGCCCAGTAGATCCGGCGGACTAACTACGGCGTGCCCTGCCGGAATCACGGTAAGATTGTCGAGCTTCCCCTGAACAGGAATCTCATCCGCTTCTTTCAGCCCGTCAAGATAAGCTGCCAGCCCTTCGCCGCCGTCGACCCCGAATACAGTGTGAAGTCCCGGATTTCGCAGATTACAGTCGACCACTGCCACTTTCTTGCCATCCTGCACAAAGGACACCGCCAGATTCGACAAAATCGTTGTCTTGCCTTCGCCCCTCTCTGCTGAAGTAAAGAGCAGCACTTGGCCACCGTCTTTGTGCAGCAAGCCAAGCTGCCGGATATAGGTACGTAGCGAACGGAACGATTCCGAAATATGTGAAGAAGGATTAAAATCTGTAATCAAACTGCTATTTAGCGGCAGCATAGGTGCCCTCCCCTACTCTCTCATTGAGACCTGCACCCTTGCTCAGATCGCGCTTGCGAATGGCCGGGATGCTGGCGATGACCGGAAGACCAATCTCGATCTCTGCTTCCTTCTCCGAGCGGAGCGTGCTGTTCAACGTCTCCATCAGGAGAATAATGCCGAGCGCCGCCATGAGTGAAACGACAAAGCTGATGACAATATTCATCAGGATACCTGCATTTGCTGCAACTGGCTTGTTGGCCGGATCAGCCGGTGTTAGAAGCGTCACATTGTCCAGCTTCATCAGTGACGGCAGGCTGCGGATGAAGGTCTGCGACACGGCATTTACAATGCCGGCTGCTTTGGTGTAGTTCTCATCCTCCACACTGAGGTTAATCACCTGGCTTTTGTCCGAAGACTTGATGTCCAGCTTCTTTCTCAGCTTCTCTTGCGTCAGGCCGAACTCAGGATGCTCAGCTACAACCTCCTTCAAGATCGTTGGAGATTTAAGGATCTCCTTGTAGCTCTCGATGAGATTGAGGCTGAAGTTCAACTCGTTGAGGTTGCTACCTGCGGGCACATTTGCAATGTTGTTAACAAGCAACTGTCCGGAGGCGGAGTAGACGGGTACAACGAAGTTTTTGCTGACGTAGAGGGTTGTAGCACAGGAGATCAGTACAAATACCGTAATCAGCCATAGCCTTTTCTTGATCAAGTGAATATAGTCCAGAATCGTCTTTTCCACAGTAACCCTCCTTCCGCATAAAATGCTTTGAAAGCATCCATGAAATTTTCAGTTATCTTACTTTTATTCTACCGATCACATCATGTCCCCACATGGGCCATATCTTTACTTTCCTTTTCACTTTGGGATAAGGGGGCATACGCCTTTAGAGGGGGGTACGGTATACTTTAGTGCCATATCGATAACATCAAGTAGTGTTCAGAAATTGTTCAGGTTAAGGTGCTAAGCTGTGTAGGCATAAAAAAAAGAACACGGACAATAGTCCGTGTTCTTCTGGCGATCCCGCCTAAGGCGGGTCGCCTTAATCATATGACATTTCGAATTTCGTCAGTCCAACCGCATTGGCATACAGCGCCGCCTGTGTACGGTCGGCAACCTGCAGCTTCGCCAGGATTTGGCTGACGTGCTTCTTCACCGTAAATTCACTGATAAAGAGTCTTGAGGCAATCTCCCGGTTGCAGGCCCCCTGCCCAAGCTCGATCAGCACTTCCTTCTCCTTCGGCGTCAGCTCGTCGGTCGGGCTGCTGCCCGTCATCCGCATCTTGTCCTCCATCAGTCCGGGGTCATAATATTTCCTCCCCTTGTGTACCAACTGGATGGCGAACAGCAATTCCTCAGGTAGTGCCTCCTTAAGCACATACCCGTCGACGAGCACCTCCTCCGCCTTAAGGAAGTCTTCCCTACTAGCAGACGAAGTTAATAAAATAAATTTGCTGGATATCCCGCGTGTACGTGCCGCCTTGATTACATCCAGTCCCGACTCATCGGCCAGCTTCAGATCAATCAGCACAAGATCCGGCTGCGTCTCCTCAATCACAAACAACGCTTCCTGGCCATTTGTAGCCTCGCCTGCAAACTGCACATTAGGCTGCATCGAAATGACCGCTGCCAATCCTCTTCTCACCAACGGGTGATCATCTACAATGACGATTTTCACTCAAACGACCTCCTGCCTAAAATTTATGCATTTTTCAGTTCCGCCGTGCCGACAGGTATCAGGATCAATATTTTGGTACCTGCATTCCTACTGCTTGATAATTGAAAATCGCCGCCCAACGACTGGGTGAGATACTGCATATTCTTCATACCGAGTCCGCCAGTGCTTTCTTCAGATTCGGTGTGTAGCAGAGCTGCATCAAATCCGGTCCCATCATCAGAAATGGACAATCTGATCCACTTGGGCTTCAGAGACAGTTCAACTTCCACTCGACTCGCCGCCCCATGGCGGATGGCATTGCCTGTAGCTTCCGAGATAATTCGGAACAACGCCTTATGGTAAGGGTAAGGAAGACTGAAGTCGTCCCCCGTTATTTTAAGTTCAATCTCCACATCATTCAACCTGGATAAGCTTTTTAGGTGCGAACGAACCATACCCAGCCAAGTAGGCCCACCGCTTTTCTTGGAACTGAGACTGTAGATGGTAATTCGCAGCTCCTTGGCAACCTTGGTGGCTGATTCATGAATCAGGTCTATCTGCTCCTCGAGCTGATAATCAGGCAGCTTCCTCCAGGTTTGCTTCAGAGAATGCGTTGCGTAGACGATGCCGAATAGGCTTTGCGACACACTGTCATGCATTTCGTCGGCAATCCGATTCTGCTCATTCGTGATGATCAGCCGGTTCTCGATAACACCCAGCTCATGGCGCTCCATAATGATCGCACTCAGCTCCGACAGGAACATCAACTGCTGAATGTACCATCTTCGCCCTTCCAGACCCTCCGCGTATTCCAGCTTCACGCCAATCATGCCTACAAACCGGGTACTCATACGGACAGGCATCAGCAGAAAATCACCGAGTCCGGGCAGACTCTTGAATACGGGATCGCGTTGTAGTCGCCACTCATGTTCATGCTTCTCTAGTTCGGAGAAGAGAAATAGCTCATCTTCCTGATGCCATCCGGTCTGCCGGCTCTCCGGTGCAGGCTCCCCGCTTTTTTTGGCGAACCAGAACAACGCCTTATCCAGCTTCGTAAGCTTCACCACATAGTCCGTAATCACTTGGCCAATATTCATGAAATCATGCTGGCTGGATGTTTCAACGATATGGTATAGCGATTTGATCTGTTCGAGCGTTTCTTTGGTCCTAGCGTTGGCTTCCTCCCGCTGACGTTTGATTCTGGCCACCATCTGCATTACGATAAGAGTAAGTACTAGTGCTAGAAACAAGTTCCCATTCTCAAGAACAGCTGCGGCGAAAGACTTATTCGCAGAATTGAGAAAAAGGTAACAAAAAGCAATAACTATGCCGATATAACTAAGAAGCAGGCTCCAACCAAAGTACAAGGACAATGATCCTGCAGCAATGAGGACGGGATTAAGTACATAAAGCCTAAATGGGCTGTCATAGCCCCCGGTAAGTAAAGTAAGCAGAATAATCAGTGCCATCTCTGTGCTCACAGCCATCATTAGGATGCGCGGTCTGCTTCGAAGCCTTCGGTAACCCATAACGAAGCCTTGAGCCAAAATAAATAACAGAATGATGATAAGGGATTTGTATAATACGGAAGGTCCCGCCGGTTTAAAAAGAAACATTAATGACGTAAGGGACAATGAAAAGCATCGGTAAAAGGCAATCATTTTGTCTTCCGCAGTTGATTTAATATTCATTCCCACCACCCTGTTCCCCAGTTTTGTGGAAAATGCCAGCTATATTTGTGCTTTGATAAAAGCATCATACATGAGAAAAATCACAATAACAAGTTGACGGCATTGTTGTGAGCGTTTACATTACAAATAAATAACGCGAAAACGCCCTTTTTTTCTGGTGGATAAGCTATTTGTATCCAAATATCGAAAAGAAAGCGAATTCAATGTGAGATATATGTCAGATCTTCATCACAAACAGCCTATCCGATTTTCGGACAGGCTGTTTTAAGTTTATTTTCAATAATTCCCCAAGAAAACCTCTTGGTATCCGACGGTTATTCCGATTGCTTGGCAACAGCATCATACAAATTCGAGGATTCACATATACAAATCTGATAACGTTGTCCCTCCACAATATGATACCCCGTGGTCAGGATGCGCAGTGATGATGCTCTGGTGTCTACACTATGGAGATTGTGACAACGGATGCAGTAAAATTCCCTCATGACCTTCATCTCCGCTAATAGTACGTAAGCACTAAAGTGAACTCACTTATATAAACTAAACAGTATCATTGTTCTATAAAAAAAGTCAACAAGAAACTGCAAATTACGACAAAGTAAAGGGGAATAAGCGGATTTAATGTCGTTTAATCATATGTTATTGCGACATAACAGTGGTGAAATGCCCATATACTTCTTAAACAACCGGGAAAAATAAAAAGGATCACTGTAATGCAGCAGTCCCGAAATTTCCTTCACCTGAAGTGAGGTATTGAGCAGCAAATGCTTCGCTTCAGCCATCTTCAACCGGTGAATATATTCCTGCAAGGGATACCCGCTACTGCGGCGAACCAGGCGGCGCAAGGTGGACATGGAGATGTGGTGCTTCGCGGCAATCTGGTGCAAGTCCATCGTGCCATAGACACAAAAATTTAGGTCCTCCCTGATCTGAGGCATGGGATCAACCTGAGATGGCCGATTTTTTTCTTCTATTATAAATGAACACTCCAAAAGCATTCGTTCGAGACACAACGCTGCCCGGTCGGCATCTTCCGGAGCGCCCCCTTCCATCTGGCCGAGTACAGCTTCGAAAACCTCCTGCAGTCCCTTGACACCCTCCGCCTGAAATACGATGCCCCCAGCAATAAGACCTGACTCCAGCCATTCAGCAATACGCGTTCCGCTAAAGTTGATATAGTATTCATCCCAGCTCCCGCCCGGAGCGGGGCCAAAGTTGTAGGTAAATCCCGGCCTAAAGAAGAACAGGCTGCCTTCGCGTACCTGCTGCATCTTGCCGCCATTCTCCATATAAGTACCGCTGCCGGAGACGATATACACAATCGCCCACTGCTCGAACACAACTTCTGATCGAAATAGTGTTCTTCCCGGCAAATGACCCACCTGCCCGACTCGAATAGGCTTCAGTTTCAACCGGGAGGCATCCACCTTGGGATCTATGATGACAATCGGATAAGGGCTGATCGTATAATCCATGAGCTTGGGCATCATATGCATTCCTTCCTTGGTTTTCTGGTGTTATCGTTAAAGGGAAGATGATCATATTCTACATGAATAAGAGGTGGCTATGCTATGCCTGAATTTGTCTCCTTACAGCTTCTTCCCCATCCCAAGTCATTGGACGTGGCCGAAGGTGCCTATGTTATCCCGGCCAACGGCCGAATTGTTATTGCCAGTTCTACACCAACCGGGATCTTGCCGGCTGCACGCAGACTTCAGCAGTTCATTACGCAAACCTTGAACTTTGAGTTAGCCTTGTCCATTGGTACCCGGTCAACGGTTCAACCGGCCTTCGTATTCAATCAAGATTCCGCTCTACCTCCACAGGCGTATGAGATTCATTCCGGCGTGACTGGTGTCAACGTGACTTACAGCTCTCCGCAGGGAGCTTTCTTGGCAGTAGCAACACTGAAGCAGATTCTGAAGCAGACCGGAAGAAGCTTCCCATTCCTTACGATCCGGGATGAACCAGACTTCGGCGCACGGGGCCTGATGATTGATATTAGCCGGAACAAAGTTCCGAAACTCGGCACCCTGTTCAAAATCGTGGATCTAATGGCGGATCTAAAGCTCAATGAATTGCAGCTATATATAGAAGGCGCACCTTTTGCCTACGAGTCTTTCCCTCAGGTGTGGGAACTGGAAACTCCAATCAGCGGTGAAGAAATCCTTCAGCTGGATGCCTACTGCAAGGAGCGCTACATCGAGCTAGTGCCTAATCAGAACAGCTTCGGACATATGGAGGGTTGGCTGACCCGGCCGGAATTCAATCACCTGGCTGAGATCCCGGAAGGCTTCTCACTACCGGAAAGCATGTACTACAGCGAATTTTATCCAGATGGACTGCCTATGCATCCCGGCACCTTTGATACGGAAGACCCTGAGGTACTTAAGCTGCTGGAGAAAATGTACGATGATCTATTGCCCTACTTCAGCTCTTCCAAATTCAATGTAGGCTGCGACGAAACCTACGAGCTTGGGCTTGGCAAAAGTAAGGCGCTGGCAGAGGAGCAAGGCAAGGGCTCACTGTACCTGTCCTTTCTGCAAAAGATTCAAGAACTGGTGGAAGCCCGCGGTAAAACCATGCAGTTCTGGGGCGATATTATTATCCAGCATCCCGAGTTAATCCCTCAGCTCCCCAAGAATATCATCGCGATGGAATGGGGCTATAGTGCCGAGCATCCATTTGAAGCGGACACACTGAAATTCCGCGAGGCAGGCATTCCATTCTATGTCTGTCCCGGAACCAGCTCCTGGAACTCCCTGACCGGACGTACTGACAACATGCTGGCCAACTTACGCAGTGCTGCTGTTCACGGCAAAACCAATGGTGCCATCGGCTACCTCATTACAGATTGGGGCGACCATGGACATTGGCAGCAGCTTCCGGTCAGCTATGCCGGATTTGTCTACGGTGCTGCACTTGCCTGGAGTGTTAACGATAATCTGGAGGTCAATGTTCCAGAATATCTGAATCAATTCCTTTTTGCGGACCATTCTTCAAACATCGGGCAGCTGCTGCTAGATCTCGGCAACTACTATACACTAGAAGCCACCTATCACGGCAACGACTCCGAGTTGTCCATGCTGCTGCGCAGCGACCTGGATAATCTACGGATTATCGGGAAGTTGACCGCAGAACATTTCGACAAACTGGAAAACTACGCTAGAAATATCGCTGAACGGATCGAAGGGCTAGCTCTACAGTGCGAGGATGCAGAACTCGTGCTGCGGGAACTGCGCAGTGGGGTGCACTTCATAAGCCATGCGGTGCAGCTTGGCAGACTGAAGCTCCAACTGGCAGCGGGCCGGGATCAAGTGGACCGCGGCCTGCTCGCCGCGCAGATCCATGATCTGGATCTGCTGCTCCACGAGTACCGGTTGCTCTGGACGGAGCGCAACCGGCCGGGCGGCTTGGCGCTAAGCACCGCCAAGCTGGTCCGCCTGCGCGGCCAGTACGCAGCGCTGGCCGCAGACCTTGCGGAGCCGGCACGCGTATAACCGTGCCCGTGCCGCACGCCACAAGCTGTGCCTGATGCATCGGCACAGACATACAACACAGCAGGCCAGCCTCCCGCGTTCGGAGGCTGGCCTGCTTGTGCAGCTGCAAAGCTATCTTGCTGCGCAGCTGCGCTTGTGTATCGCTTATCTTGCTGCGCAGCTACGCTTTTATACCACCATATCTTGCTGCGCTGATACGCTTGTGACCGCTATATATTGCTGCGCAGATGCGCTTGTGACCGCTATATCTTGCTGCGCTGATACGCTTTCTTCCTGCTGCACCGTGCCATCTGCTTCAACTTGCAGCAGATCGCTTGCAGCAGGTCCGCCTCACTGCCACAGCGCGGCAGTGAGATCGTAACTCAGCCTTACAAGGCCCAAGGCTGAGTCTCTGAAGTCACAGCTGTGCCTGTGGCGACAGCCTGATCCAGCAGCAGGGACAAATAATGATCCTGGCTGCCTTCGGCCAGGCTGTAGAAGGACGGGCCGCCCCGCACATAGTGGGCCATCCGGGCCAGACTCTCCGCAATTGCGATTTCATCATCCGTCAGGCGGGCCGGAATAAAGGGATTGCGGTATAGCCATTCTCCGTCCGCGATAATTCCTTTAAGATAGAAGCCTTCCAGGTTTCCGCCATGTCCGGCATCCATGCGGCGCAAGTTTGTGTACACCGGATTGTCAAAGCTCTCTAGCCAAGCGACGTCATGATTGACAATCTCCCCGCGGTCACCCCGGACAAGAATCCGGTTGCTGCGGATCCAGGAGAAATATTGCTCACCCGTGAAATCGAACAGTCCCAGCTTGTCCCCGAAATCGAAGAAAGCAATCTTCTGATCCGCTTCCACCGTCTCTTCGGCTGCCGGCGGGCCACTACGTTGCGGTCCGTTGATAATCGGGGACAGGAATTCCCGACCGCTGATGGTCACATTCTGAAAATCGATACCGAGTAACTGCCGCATCAGGCTGATCCCATGGTAGCCATGTGCCGCCGAGATCTGAGCTTGACTGATCTCTCCCAGCCGGCCGGATCGGGTCAGTGCAATTCTGGCGGCATGCATCGGCTGGAACAGATATTGCTCAGCAACCTGGATTTTGGCCGCAGCCCCGCCTACTGTCTCCCAAAGTGAGATCAGTCCTTCCAAATCTGAGGCTGGCGGTGTTTCCGTCAACACAGGAATCTGTGCTGCAGCAAGTTTTGCTATAAATGACGGACTGACCTCCCGGCTCAGGGAAACTACCGCAAAGGAGTAACCTCCCGCCGCGATGAACTGCTCCAAATCCGTATATACAGTCACGCCCCAAGCTCTGCTCAAGTCTTCAGCCTTGTCCGGATTCCGCACGTACATCGCGCCAACCGAGAAATGTTCCGGTAGCGCTTTCGCAATCCGCAAGAAAAACTCGGCCCGCCAGCCGCCGCCAACCAATCCAAATACAACCTTATCCATGTTCTCCACCTCTTCCTGTAGTGTCCGCTCCACCACGCCGCTCAATCAGATATTCCCAGCGCAGCTCTTCGTATTGATTTTCAAGCATTTCCCTTCCCTTACGCTCCACTGCTTCGCGCTTCCCGGCCTCTTCTCCACTCTCTTCATCTTCCTCAATTCTCCAGAGATCGGTGAAAAGATAGTCCCTAATCTCTACAATTTTACCCTCCTGGCGTCCACCCTTCCAGAACAATCCTGCAGAGGAACGCCGTAGAGTTCGTCCATCTGGCGTCACGGCTTTCTGGCCGATCCGGATGGCCATTAGCATTTGCCCGAAAGTATACCATTCCATGGTCCTATGTCTCCCTAAATTAAGATTGAAATCGTCACAGCAGAACGCTATAATCAGGACAAACGTCCCATTTTATTACATAATATTTAAATTTATGACAGGAGATGTACCTATGGACTGGCTTTATGCTTATGAGGAAGAGCTTCGCTTGGTGTTTGAAGATAGCAGGCGTACCATCTCTGCATTTCCAGAGCCACTGCAAGGTCAGGGCATGTCCTACCTTGACCATTTTAACGTATTTACGGCTGGGAGTCACAAGAACTATATCTGTTATCTGCTCCCATTCTGGCTGCGGGACGGATACGGCCTGCCGGCTGAGGTCACCCGTCAGATGTCACGGGGCAATGTGTTCCTCATGCTCTACTTCTTTATTCAGGATGATCTAATGGACAGTCACGAATCCTTCGCTCATTCACATTTGCCACTGGCTAATTTATTCTATGTCGAATTCCTCAAGATTTACCGGCAGCTGTTCCCTTCAGATTCCCCCTTCTGGTCGTTCTTCAGTCGCTATATTACCGAATGGGCCGACAGTGTCAGCAATGAACACACAGGCGATTACTTCAACAATAACCGGGTGAAAATCTCCCATAAAGCAAGCCCACTTAAGCTCAGTAGCACCGCCGTCTTGCTTCTGACCGGCCATGAAGAAGCCGTGCCCTCTGCCGAGGCGATGATGGATGATGTGTTGCTCACCTTGCAGATGCTGGATGACTACGAAGATTGGGAAGAAGATTGGAAATCGGGCAGCTACAACACGTTGCTCTCCCTCGCGAATAGCCATCGGCCAGAGGCGCAAAGCGAACTTACCCTCGGGGAGATTAGGGACTTCATTTTTACGACAGGGGGAATAGAACACTTCGCTGACATTGCAAGAGCCACCAACGACGGACTTTCAGAACATGCTCTAAACGCCCCTCATTTGTATACTTTTCATCAGTTGTTATCTGAAAATTTAACGCATATTTCTGCTTCAATCGAGGAGGAAAAACGTCTTTTGCAGAGCGGAGGACTCTCTTACTGGCTCTCCAAAAATATGACAGATATGCATAAATAGTAATAGAATCAGAATAGGCCTTATGCTATACTAATGAGGAAAATATAACCATTTTGGGAGGGTGATTATTTTGTCAGAAGCGATTCTTAGAAATCAAGTGATTCAAAAGGCATGGGAAGATCCGAGTTTCAAACAAAGACTGCTCAGCGATCCGAAGTCAGCCATCCAAGAAGCTCTGGGCATCATCATTCCCGACAGCGTTACATTAAAGGCAGTCGAGGAAGACTCCAATGAATTCTATCTTGTCATTCCTCCAAGTCCGGCTTCCGGCGCCTTGAAAACCGACGTTAAACCACTGGGTTCCTGGTAATACACCAAGATCAACTTCATAAGGAGCGGGAAGCATCCGGACGTTCTGCCAGCGGCAGTGTCGTAATGGATTCGGTTCCTGCTCCTTTTTTGCTGGAGAACACAATTTCCCCCTGCATGGCCTCAATAATACGGAAGGTCACCATCAGCCCAAGCCCGGTCCCCTTCGTCTTATTGGAGAAATACGGCTCCCCCAGCCGGTTCAGCACCTCAGGCTCCATCCCTTCTCCGTTATCTCTTATACGAATGTGTACCTTGTTGCCTTCACCGTATGCCATGATCTCAATATGACCGTCCTCCCCCATGGCCTCGATGCTGTTCTTGATAATATTGATAAAAGCCTGCTTGAATTTAGAGGAATTCCCCTTGACCCACAGCTCACCTTTTACATTCAGATCCATCTTCCCATTACTCAAATGGCATAGCGGCAGCATAATACTCTCGATATGATGAAATTCCTCGTTCATATTCAGTACACTGATCTGTTCGAATTCCGGCTTGGCAAAGGTCAGGAAGTCCGTAATGATATTAGAGGCCCGGTCCAGCTCACTGATGGCCATGTTCAAATATTTCTTCTCTGCCCCATGTGATTTCCCGCCAAGAAGCTGCAGAAATCCTCTTGTTACCTGAAGTGGGTTGCGCACCTCATGTGCCACAGAAGCCGCCAGTTCACTGATGATCTCTAGTTTCTCTGACCGCTGCAGTTCATTGTTGAACAATTCAAGCTCCCGCGAATACTTGATTACCATCTGGTGGTTCAGCATCAAGCGGCGACCTAAAATAACAATGAGAGACATGATGAATACGACTAACGCCCATTTCCAATAAACTAAGTCATAGTCTCCCTTGCGGACATAGTACCAAATCAGCTCCACTACCCCGGTAAGCGCAGCTGTACCGAAGCCGATGGCAAAAATAATAGCTTCCTTATTGCCCTTGACCGAATAAATGATGACACAGGCAATAAGCAGGATGAACTGAACGATGAGGATAAGTCCCACAATATCCGTGGAAATAAAATAATAGAACTCCACAAAGCGATTCCCGGATAATCCGTTAATCACTAGCCAGGCTAGGCAGAATAGAGAGTAGGCGACCTGGAACTTGCGAAACCGCCGAATTACCGCATACTTGCCGCTTCCGAAGATTCTCTCGAACAGGAAGGTCAAGGAAGGGAGCAATGATAGGAGCGCTATATCCAGCATGACGATACTTACATTGCCAAGATAGCTGTAAAAGGTATAGATAAACGGAGAATAGGTAATGGATAGCACACCTGTGGAGAAGATAACGATGGCCAGGGCCACGATACTGGAGAAATATGCCTGGTTCAGATAAAACACACATACAAACAAAACTAAAGCTACAAAAATAAAGGCGCTGCCCAAAATAACATCCATCAGCCCGCTCTTGACATAAGAGTTGATCAATTCGCTGTGCTCGCCAATGACCACTTTATCCTTGATACCGATTCGGTCCTGCAGTGTTTCCGTCCATATATATAACATTTTCCCGCTGTCCCCGCTACCTAGCGGTAGAAGCAGAGAATAGTTATCCTTGATAAACGAGCGGTCCCCTTCAAAAATTAGCCGGTTATCCACGAACACTTTGACATGCAACGCATACAGAGTCTTAATGTACAGCGAAGGAGAGGTGAAATGTAATTCTGGGATAATCATACGGCTCCAGGCAGCAGAAATACCTGGGGGCAGATCCATACGGCCCTGACTACCATCCACGGTTGTCCAGGCTTGCCCGTCCGTGATTCCCGAAGGCATTTCTGTCCCCGGGACCGGAGCTTGCGGACGACTTTCCCATTCCATCTGCCACTTGGTCAGCTCATACGTTGTTCCGGAATTCGCCGCAGATGCCAGCAGTGAGCTACTGATCATCAGAAGAAGGCAAAGTGCCGCTGTTATATGAAGACTTTTCACAAAGACTCGCATTCAAGCACCTCGCGGGGAATATTGAGAGACTCATTTATGTTCTTACCTTCTATTTCGCGCAAGCGGCCGCCCAATCCTTTAAATACGGAATAAAATCTATTCCGGGTCGACCGCCGGAAATTTGATAATCACCTCTGTGCCCTCGCCCTTCTTGCTCTGGAACTCCAAAGTGCCCTGCATCGCCTCAACGATACGGAACGTTACCATAAGCCCAAGTCCCGTCCCTTTGGTCTTGTTTGAATAGTACGGCTCGCCCAGGCGAGACAGCTCACTGACCTTCATACCTTCTCCATTGTCCTTCACACTAATCAGAATCTGATCCCCTGATCTCCATGAGGTGATGACGATCATCCCCTCTTCGCGCAAAGCTTCGATGCTGTTCTTGATGATGTTGATAAAAGCCTGCTTGAATTTGGAGGAACTGCCGAGCACATAGAGACAAGGCTGCAACTTCAGCTCAATTTCCCCTCCCTGCATGTGGGCCAGCGGAAGCAGAATACCCGACACATGTCTGAGCTCTGCGGAAACATCAAGCTGGACTACCGTCTCCATACCTGGCTTTGCGAAGGTGAGGAAGTCCGTAATAATTAGCGAGGCACGGTCCAGCTCTGCCACCGCCATTTGCAGATATTCCTTTTCCTTCTTACCGGAACGTTCCCCTAGAATCTGTAGAAAACCTCTAGTCACCTGTAGCGGGTTGCGAACTTCATGTGCCACCGATGCAGCCAATTCGCTGATAATCTCCATTTTCTCAGAACGCTGAAGATCGTTATTGAACATCTCGAGCTCACGTGAATATTCCACCACTTGCTCATGGTTTCTGGCGAACCCTCTGCCCAGGATCACAATCAGTGAGATGATGAATACTACCAGACCCCATTTCCACCAGTAGAAGTGATACCTCTCATTGGTGGCAAAGAATAGAGATAACTCTGTCAACGACAGTAGCGCAAAGACGGCAAAGCCTGCAGTGAAAATAATGGCATCCGAATTGCCGCGATAGGCATAGATAGCCGCCAGGGTTAGTAAAAAGACAAACTGGATCATCATCAAGATCCCGACAACACTGACCGTCATGAACCGATATATATCGTCCAAGCGATAAGATGCGGCCGCATTCAATATCCAGAGCGACAGACTGAATAAGGAATAGCCTATCTGGAATTTCCGAAAGGGAACAATAAACCTGTTCTTACTGCTGTCGAATATCCGCTCAAAGTAAAGAGTAAAAGTCGGAAGCAACGTAAACAATGCCAGATCAAACAGCAGCTCTGTCAGCCGGCCCTGACTTCTTAATACAAGTGGCAGGAGCGGTGAGTACACCACGACCAAAATTCCGCATGATAAAATAATCAGCATCAGCAATAAAGCACTGGAGAACGGCTCCTTCTTGAGAAACAGGGAACACACGATCAAGATGGACGCCATAAAAATAAGCGCCGTACCAATGACAATATCCATAAAGTCCTGTTTGATATAGTAATCCAGCAGTTTCCCATAATTCCCCACCAGAATGCGGCCCTCAATGCCGGGTCCTTTGCTGCCGCCTCCGCTACTCCACAAATATAGCTGCCCTCCGGAAGTTTCTTCACTTAGAGGAATCAGAATTTTATTCCCGCTGAAACTGTTCTTTCCTTGCAAATCATACACAAGCTTATTATTCAGGAAGGCCTTAATATCCTCTCCGAATACTTTATCAATTAGCAGTGCTGAATTCTCTGTCAGCCGCGGGACTGTCACCCGCAACCATGCTGCATGGGCTCCCTCCGGGGCCGCTGGCATTGGTGTTTGTTCGATTACTTCTATCCATTCATCACCCCTGGATGCCGCCGCTTTCATGGCATCGGGTGCAGTTGTATTCTCCCATTTCAGTTCCCAACCGGGCAATGCTCTGCCTGATGGTCCGCCCCATTCCAAGGCTACCCCTATAGGAACGATGGCCGTCAGTAGTAATAGCACAAGAACTACCGCCGCTGTTTTTTGTAGTGGCAACTTCATCTCGGCACCTCAGTAAGTCGATAGTTGTATGTATAGTATGTACGCTTCTTAATTTCGACAGCCTTCGAGCTATCCCTCCCTCTATCTGCAAATAACCTCGAAATTAGACGATTTCACCCCTAATCTGGTTAATGCCGGGCCGGAATGAATATATTATGGATGGGGCCTGTCCACCTGTCAGACGATTCGCACCCGCATAGAAGGGTAAAGAATATACATTGGTATTTTACACCATATTTAGGGAGCTGAGATGCATGGGCAATGAATTCAATAAGACAGAAGCCGATTTCGCTTACGAACGATATCGTTCAAGCCGCGATACCTCGCCTGAAGAGGAGATTCCTACAGATGTTATTCGTCCCGTTGGAACAATAACCACGCGGGGCAGCAGCGAAGACCCTACCCCTAAAGACCGGGTCCCGCTGGAATCAGCGCTTGCCATCCACAGGCCTGTCGGAGCCATCCCTGTAGATTTTGACGGGGTTATCGATGAAGGATCAGATCCAGTATTGGTCGGGGATGAATATTTGGCCGCAGATATTGGTCTGAACGTTCCGGAACGGGGCCTTCACCAACAAGAAAGACGGGAGCGTCCGATTCTAGCCTCTCCCGCACCAAAACGGGATGATCTACTTGAATCCGACGCTGTGTTGGCGGCCGACGCAGCGGGCCTGACCGGCACAACTATTGATTTTGCAGATGAGAACGAAACTTCAGCAGAGATCGACTACGACGAAGAGGAACCGCTGGAGGACATCCCGGATGCAGATGATCTGGAAGCGGGAACACCCGTCGACCCTGTCTCTCCCCCAATCGATGCCATGCCGGGCATCGATGTATTGAATGGTTCACAGGGAGAAGAAGACTAACCATCAGAATCTCCATGAAAGTTAAACGCCGCCAGACTAACCGTCTTGGCGGCGTTTATAGGGTAAGCAACCTAATCCAGGGTGCTTCAGCCAATTATTGCGATGAAGCGGAAGTGCCTGGATGACGAACCTCCGATAGCCTAGCCTCCAGTCTGCGCGATTTCACCAGCAGCGCTGCGCCCAGCAGCATCAGCCCGTTAATAACAAATACCCAGCGGATTGGAATAAGTCCACCCAACAGGCCGCCAACAATCGGGCCTGCCATTGTCGCAAGCTGGGAAGCAGATTGGTTCAGTCCGAACGCCCGGCCACGGAAGGACGACTCGGTCACCTGTACAATCATGGCGTTAATGGATGGCAGGACTCCGGCGTAGAACAAGCCATAGGCAAAGCGCAACAGGGCAAATTCCACATAACCCGAGACGAAAAACTGCAGGATGTTGCCGATCCCCCCGCCGATCAAGCCGATGAACAAAATGACTCCGAAGCCCTTGCGGCTACCAATGCGCCCCCACTGCGGCGCCATCAACACGGTAGCAATGCCGACTGCGGAGAAGACAATTCCGGAGCTGAGAGAGGCATGACTCTTAGCTACACCCATACTGAGCAGATAGATCGGGATGAGCGGTTCCAGAATCATCACGGAGAACGTACTGATTCCTCCCAAAATAAGAAGGGTGATGAATACCCGGTTGCTCGCCGCTTCCCTGATATCATCCCGCACATGGGATCTCGGGGCAGAGCGGTCAATGCTCTGCTCATGGGCAAAAAAGGTGGCGGTCAGTGCTGAGACCAAAACCATCACTGCAGAGAACAGGAACGCGCTCCGGTTCCCGGAATAATAGCTCACCACACCACCGATCAGCGGCCCAATGATACTTCCGGTTGCCCCTGCCGTAGACATAATGCTAAGGGCATAACCAGTCCGCTCTTCAGGCGTATTGGTCGCTACCATGGCAATCGCCGCAGGAATGAATCCCGCCAGCAGCCCCTGGAGAATACGCACAAGCAGAAAAACGTATGGATCATGCACAAAATAATTAATCAGATACAGCGCGGCCAGGCTGAATCCTGAACGAATCAGCATCGGCTTGCGACCGTATTTGTCAGCCAAAGAACCCCAGTACGGTGCGATCAGAGCACTGGCCAGAAATGTAATGCCGAAACTGATACCGGACCAGATCTCCAAATGGTTCGTTACCCCAAGCTCATCGGAGAGAAAAATAGAGAGGAACGGAATCGAGATCGAATATGCCGTACTGCAAAAGAAAACTCCTACCCAAAGCACGATCAGGTTCCGCTTCCACGAAAAGTTCATCAAGTACACGTCCTTTCAGCGTTTTCCTTGGAAGCATCCTACTATTGTAAACCTCTTTGCAACAGGTGCCAATCCCCAGTACGGGACAAGCATTTTTTTGCATGCAGCGGGACAAAGAGGTTATTATAGGCTAAGACAATGATTTTTCAAGCTAAAGGAGCGAATAAAAAGGTGAAGTTGACAAGAAAGAATCCTGCCATCCTTCTGGTAATGCTATCCTTGCTGCTGATTGTAGTGTCCGGTTGTGGTGCGAAGCCAGCAGCCAATAATAGCAGTAGCGCTGCAGGCAATCAGACGGGGAATCAATCCAGCAATACCGCACAGGAAACGGCAGCACCACAGGAAACCAGCACACCGCAGAACAATGCCGAGGGCAGCGGGCTTCCCTCTGACACTGCAAGCCATCCTGTAGTAACCATCGAAATGGCTGATGGCGGAATCATCAAGGCCGAGCTGTACCCTGAGGTTGCTCCTAACACCGTCAACAATTTTATCTCCCTGATCCAAAAGGGCTTTTATGACGGAACCATCTTCCACCGGGTCATTCCAGGCTTTATGATTCAAGGTGGCGACCCTGACGGCACCGGCATGGGTGGACCGGGTTACAGCATCGCTGGCGAATTCTCCGGCAATGGGTTCAACAACAACCTGCTACATACGGAAGGTGTCCTGTCGATGGCCAGATCGCAAGATCCCAATTCCGCAGGCTCCCAGTTCTTCATCATGACAGCTGATGCTCCACATCTTGATGGAAGCTACGCTGCATTCGGCAAGGTCACAGAAGGTCTTGAAGTAGTAGACGCCATCGTGAATTTGCCCCGCGACAGCTCTGATCGGCCAGAACATCCACCGGTCATGAAGAAGGTAACTGTCGATACCCTTGGCGTCACGTATCCGGAACCACAAAAAGTACAGTAGCACCATTAAATCAACAAAAACCCGGCAGAACGTTAGCGGTGAGATTACCGTGAGCGCTGCCGGGTTTCTTAAGTTATGAGGCATGTAATCTACCAATATCTCATCAATGAATAACGATTCAATCTTTGATACAATTTTATAATTGATATCAATAGGAGGAATCTCGTGAAGAGCATATTCAGTAGATTCATATTTGCAGCCATCGTTATCATTTACGCAATAAGCTCCTGGAGTCAGCCTATGTTGGCGGATAAACTGCCGCCTTTTGAAGATATAAGCACCAGCTATGCTAAAGACGAAATTATCGATTTATATAATAAAAAGATTATTACAGGAACCTCATTAACGAGTTTTTCACCAACAGAGTCTATTACTAGAGCCGAATTTATAACGATACTGGAACGTTTGCTAAAGCTTGATCCCGTAGCCAGTCCAGTAACATCCTTTAGAGATGTAGCGAAAAACGCATGGTATTACGGCTCTATTCAAACCGCTGTGCAGTTGAACTTGGCAACTGGAACCTCACCGACTACTTTTGCTCCTAAACAAGCCGTGACAAGACAAGAGGCTGCTGTCTGGATGGCAAGAGCCTTGAAACAAGCGAGTGGAAATTTTACTAATCTGACAACCTACAAGGATAGTAATCATATCGCTGCTTGGGCTGGCGGTTCTGTTGCTGCCGTTAGTAAGCTAGGATTAATGAAAGGCGATGAAACCGGATATTTCCGGCCTACGGAAGCCATAACCCGGCAGGAAGCCGCTGTACTGATGTATCGGGTGTTGCAAAATAAAAACTGGGCTGCTGCACTTGAGCATGCACCAAATGAAGAAATCGTTATCGGTTGGCAGTATGGATCCACCGCAGAATATGAGCGTGATATCTTGAAATCCGATGTGAACACCTTGTCACCGCGTTGGTATTTTGTAGGGAAGGATGGCGTCGTATCAGATTTAACGGAAACCTCACTGATTTCATGGGCAAAGGGTAACCATAAAAAGATTTGGGCAATGGCCGGCAATCGATCCGATCAAGAAGCTACGCATCAACTGTTATCCAGCACTACTTCCAGAAATACAGCCATTACGCAATTAGTAGCTATGGTGAGTAAATATGGCCTTGATGGGCTTAATATTGATTTTGAAAATGTAGATGGTGCTGATCGGCGGTCTTTCACTGATTTCATTACATTATTGGCGGTGAAGCTGCATGCCGTGGGGGCTACACTGTCTATAGATGTATCACCAGATCTTGGAACTGATTGGACTGCGGCATTCGATTATGCTGCGCTTGGCAAACAAGCCGATTATGTTGTCATCATGGGGTACGATGAGCATTACGAAAGCAGTCTCTATCCTGGCTCTAATGCTTCGCTTCTCTATATTTCAAATGCAATAGATACTCTTCTGAAGGTCGTCTCCAGTAAAAAGGTCATCTTAGCTATGCCATTCTATAATCGGGACTGGACGCTCCTGCCAAATGGAACAGTGTCCTCATCACAATATATAACGTTTCCTGAACAGAACCAGCGGATCAGCACCTATTCCATGCGACCGGTGTGGAATGATACCTTGGGTCAATATGTTGCTAGCTACACGAAAAATGCTATTAAACACACAATTTGGTTGGAAGACGGGCGGTCTTTAATTGCAAAATACAACGTTGTTGCTAATAAAAAATTAGCTGGTGTCGCCTATTGGTACATTGGCGGAGAAAGTCCAGATATTTGGACGAGCCTTAGGAATGCCGAGAAATATTATGGTTATGCTTTCTAAAGATGTGGAATTCAGAGGACAGTTAGGGATATGACTGGATTGTGCCGCCACGGATCGGGAGGTCTTCCAACCACTGTTAAAGCCTGATTTTTGGATTGAAAGTTTCTCCACAAAACAACTTCATCAACACAACCGACCCAATCGGTTCAAGATATCGTATGGAGCTAACATTGAGTGCTCGCGGATGAGACCTAACATTGGAATGCTCGCGGATGTGACCTAGCATTGAGTGCTCGCGGTTGTGACCTAACATTGAGTGCTCGCGGATGAGGCCTACCATTGGAGTGCTCGCGGTTGTGACCTAACATTGGAGTGCTCGCGGTTGGGGAGCTCCCATATAGGAGCTAACGGACCTTATCGTCGTTATTTCCGCATAAAGCTTCTTTTTAAGCAGCTAGCGGACTCAGGTGACGTTATTTCCTCCCAAGTAGCGGATCTTGGACAGGATTTCTGCCCATAGGGTCTCTGGAGTCCGTTATCTTCCTGAAAGATTGAATAGATAGACAATAAGGCCTCTGGGGTCCGTTACTTGGCGGCAACACGAAGCAATCCGTGATTTTGTGGTGGACACAGAGAAAATAAATAAAATCTGGATTCGTTAGCAATTGGAATAACGACGCTCCTTCGCACAGCATCCATTCTAAGCTCTCACGTCGATCCCCGCTCCAAACATAAAGGGTATCCCAGCAGCCATGTCATGGCTTTTGAGATACCCCTCTGCTTTAAAACGGTCATTCGATTATCTACAAGACCATGATTACCTTACCGACAGATTTCTTCTGCTGAGGGTGTGATGCCCGTTCTGCAGGAATGTGCTGCGGGTATTTTTGAGAGACGCTATCCGCTCCTCTGCAAGCCGGTCGGCTGCGGCGTAAGTCGGAATTCCGTGGTTGCGCGAAATCTCCAGCACTTTGGTGATGTTATCATAGATCTTCGCAACCTGCTGATAGGCACGTTCCCGGTTATACCCGTTCAATTCATCAGCAATGTTAATTACACCGCCAGCATTGATCACATAATCCGGTGCATACACAATGCCCATCTCATGCAGAGCCTCACCATGCCGCGCTTCCTTCAACTGATTATTCGCCGCACCAGCAATAACGCTGGCCTTGATCAGTGGCAGGGTCTCGTCATTCAGAGTTGCCCCCAGTGCGCACGGTGCATAAATATCACACGCTACACCGATAATCTCATCAGGATCAACCGCCTTCGCACCGTAAGCTTCAACAGCACGTCTGACTGCCTCCTTGTTGATATCCGTCACGATCAACTGAGCGCCTTCCTCATGCAGATGCTTGCACAGATTGAAAGCGACATTGCCAACACCTTGAACGGCAATCGTCTTGCCATCCAGTGAATCCTTACCGAAAGCCGCCTTGGCTGCTGCCTTCATTCCCTGATAAACGCCAAATGCTGTGGCAGGCGAAGGGTTGCCCGAGGAACCGAAGGTTGGAGAGGTACCGGTGACATAATCCGTCTCCTGATAGATGATGTTCATGTCTTCTTCCGTTGTACCTACATCCTCAGCCGTGATGTAACGGCCGTTCAATCCTTGTATGTATCGCCCGAAAGCGCGGAACATGGCTTCACTTTTATCTTTTTTCGGATCGCCGATAATTACAGTCTTACCTCCGCCCAGATTCAATCCAGATACGGCATTCTTGTAGGTCATCCCTTTGGCAAGGCGAAGGGCGTCTATGACGGCTTCCTCTTCAGAAGCATACGTCCACATCCGTGTACCCCCTAGTGCTGGCCCCAGGGTAGTATCATGAATCGCAATTATCGCTTTCAGGCCTGATGCCCTATCTTGACAGAATAACAACTCCTCGTAGTCATCCCGTTCCATTGCTGCAAACCATTCCATGTCTTCAAGTCTCCTGTCTCTTGATCTAGTTGTTCCAAGCTACCCTAACAAAGCTAGTATAAGCGGAGAAAAATGTCAATGTGATACAACACGGCGATCATACCCAATAGTGGTGATGGGACCAAACCCTGTATTGTCAGGATCATAGGATTTTCCGAATGAAAAAACATGACTGCCTTTCACCGAGCCGTAGTCAAATTAAAAAACTCAAAAAAGCCGGCCGGCTTTCACCGGTCGGCTATTATTTATGATTACACAAGCAGAATTATTTCTCCCCTTGGAATTCATTCCAAAATGTCACTTGTTCGAGCGGCAATCTTGTGGTTGGCCGTCCTTCAGCAGCGGCTTTACCTAGCGCGATCAGCATTACGGGAACATAACGCTCCGGAATCTGGAACAGTTCACGGAAAGCAACAGGATCATAGCCACCCATAGGAACAGTGTCATAGCCTTTAGCTTTTGCTGCCAGCATAAGCTGCATGGAGATCAGACCGCCGTCGATTAGGGCGATATTTCTGCGCCGTTCCGGACTGAAGCTGGAATAATTATTCCAGGTGTTGTTGACCATCGTTTCCTTGATCTCTGGCGTGATGAATCCCTCAGCCTGCGCCTTATCATAGATTGTATGCACATTGCGATAAGCCTCGGTATCGCCCAAAACAGCGATTATAGCCGATGCGTCCACAGTCTGCTGTTGATTATAGGCGATCGGCAGCAATTTTTCTTGCAACGACTGGTCGTTAATCACGATGAAGCGCCATGGCTGAAGATTGGAGGATGAAGGGGCCAAAATGGCCTCATTGAGAAGCTCCTCGATTTCCTCCTTGGAAATTTTCCAGGATGGGTCGTATTTACGCACGGAGCGCCGCTCGGAAATCACCTTCTTAAATTCCTGCTCTACCTTTAATTCTGTTGTCATAATAACGCCTCCTCTTCCTATCCTATTTCTGTGTGTTTAAATGCACAGTTAGTTGCAAAAAAAATTTATCCCTGTGTCTTCCCCTGCTGCGCTTGAATCTATGTCATCAGATTTAACTGTAATTTTATATGCACAGTATAATTCAGAAAAAACAACTTTGTCAACAAACGGTTCTGGCTGTCAAATCTGCAAGTGTATGTTGCTCCAGCACAGACACTACACTCTGGTCCATTTCATCCAGAATATCATCGCATGCCTCCTTCATTCGGTTGCCGAATTTAGAGTCGCATATGGTTTCACTCACAGCCTTATTGCGTGATTCGCCTACTTCTAATGCCCGGTAAATCTCTGCCAGCGTAATATCTTCCGGAGCCTTGTTCAATATATATCCGCCGTCCCGGCCTTCTCTTGTCACAAGCAATTGATCGCGGACCAGACTGGCTAGAATGCGTCTTAACGCGGTAGCTTCCGAATCTAATAGCTCCGCCATTTCACAACTGGAGCAGGTCGTAGCTTTGCGGGCGAGAATAACCATGGCCTGTAGCGCCAATCCGAACGACTTGTACTGCAGAGATCCTGTATTTCTCGTCTTTGTCATGATGGCCCCTCTTTCTGATGTGATCTCTATTTATGCTCTAAGTATAGGCTTCAATCACTATTTTGGCAAAATAAAAGCTCTGCCGCTACCCAAAAGGGTACGGCAGAGCTCTATATCCATGCACATTGTTCTTGTATGGCTAAAGCTTCCTACAGCTTGGCAATCGCCTCTGTCAGCACAGGTACGATTTGCGATTTGCGGGAAACAACGCCCTTCAGAACAGCTTTATTGTCATCCAGCTTCACATTGTAAGCCTGTTCTACAGCACCAGCTACGCGGCCTAGAGCCAGCCCAATGGAATCGTTGTTCAGGATATCCGTAACCACGAACAGGAACAGATCGAGCCCCTTTTCGTCAATAATAGCGGTCAGTGCAGTTTCCAGCTCAGCTTGACGGGAAAGGACATCATTGGTGTCAACCGCATTCACTTGTGCGATTTCGACTTTGTATTCACCCATCTTAAATTCCTTGGCATCCAGAGAGATCAGTTGGGCAATGCTCTTGTCACTAAGGTCTGCGCCAGCCTTCAACATGTCGAGGCCGTAGCTTTCTGCATCCACACCGGCGATTTCAGCCAGCTCACGGGCTGCAGCTACATCTTCAGCCGTGCAAGTAGGAGATTTGAACAACAGAGAATCGGAAATAATGGCAGACAGCATCAGACCAGCAATTTCCTTTGGAATGGCAACACCGTTTTCTTTGTACAGCTTGTTGAGGATGGTCGCTGTACAACCCACTGGCTCTGCACGGTAGTAGAGCGGATGTGCAGTCTCAAAGTTGGCGATCCGGTGGTGGTCGATAACTTCGACAACGCGCACTTGATCGATATCGTTCGCGCTTTGCTGACGTTCGTTGTGGTCAACCAGAATAACCTGTTTAGCTTCGGTAGCAACATTCTCCACCAGACGAGGAGCCTGCACTCCGAAATGATCCAGCGCAAACTGAGTTTCGCCATTAACCTCTCCAAGACGAACCGGCTCAGCATCCCAGCCCAGTTCTTTCTTCAGTGCAGCATAGGCAATTGCCGAACAGATTGTATCCGTGTCCGGATTTTTGTGTCCAAAGACCAATGTTTTTTCCATTTCCAATCTCCTTACTTTGGTTTATGTGAGATTAATATACCATACAATGGTAGGGACTAGCCAGTTGGTTTCCCTGACCGAAACGGGCGAGCAATATTTTTTCACGGGATCTAACGGTACACTGGTTGTGTACGTTTGGTCTTAGGCAGGGGCAAGGGCTTGTCCTCCCCGTTCAGCGGCTCGTTGTCCGAGAAGAGGTCCGGCTCCTCACGCAGCATTCGGCTCAGCAGTTCCGTAGTCTCCACGGCTCCACACAC
Organism: Paenibacillus sp. NPDC058177; assembly: GCF_042883835.1. Classification (NCBI taxonomy): domain Bacteria; kingdom Bacillati; phylum Bacillota; class Bacilli; order Caryophanales; family Paenibacillaceae; genus Paenibacillus; species Paenibacillus sp. NPDC058177. The sequence goes on from NZ_JBHVVB010000008.1 coordinate 191,522, forward strand.
CATCACCGCGGCATCACCAAAACTTCCTCTACGCAGGGCCCCTCCGTCTTCGAGCACCCCCTCCACCTTCCAGAAATGCTCCGACCAGGATAGGCCACAGTGCCTGCGGGAAGGTACGGCGATTCTCTCACCGCCGGGCGTCACAGTGATTAGATCCTCATGATCATCAGTCATCCGGCCCGGAATATCCAGCCATTCCTCGATACCGTGAATGAATGTGTTGCGCCGCAGGTCTACGCCCAGCAGCATAATATCCGCCTCACGGTCCAGCAGCCTGCCCCAGACAGAGCCGCGGGCGCAAGGCGTATCCCACCGCTCATCCCCGGCGGTGAACTCAGCCGAGTCCGTACCCAGCGCCGCAACGGAGTGGGTCGGATGCCAGGAACGAATTACGCCGGGACGCTTGCGGAACAATTCCGGCAATACACCGACGCAGGACGGCGAATCTGCAACAGAGAAATGCGGATTCTCAGCGTTAATATATGCCCATGTATGGGTGGGCAATACTAGCAGCCCATCCGACATATATTCACTCAAGGCATCCAGGACGGTGTCGGCACCGCCCTCAACCTGCCCGATGCTTTTCAAGGATGAATGCACCAGAACGGTTCCCCGCGGGTCAATTCCGAGCATCTGCAGCTGCTTCATCAAACTTTCTTTCGTATGCAATTCGCTTCCCTCCTTGTCTTCCGGGCCTAAGCCTCAGTCATGAACCGTCCGCTAGAGGATCGCAGGCGTCTCGCCATGCCCGACAATCGCCAGCAGCTCCGATAGATCGCTGATTTCGAATTTGGGCTTGATGCCTAGAGTATTAGGCTTATTCAGCGGGTTGAACCAACAGGTATCAATACCGTAATTAATGCCGCCCTGGATGTCGGAGGTCAGAGAATCCCCAACAATCAGTACCGATGCCTTATCTGTAATGCCAAGCTTGGTAAAAGCGTAATCGAAAATACCAGTCTCCGGCTTCTGACATCCGGCCTCTTCGGAGATAATGATCTGCTCAAAAACATTGTTGAGCGGCGAACCCTGAATTCTGGACGTCTGCACCTCTTTATAACCGTTCGTGATAATCGCCAGACGGCAGTCTCCAAGTGCCTCGCACAGTTCCACCGCTCCCTGGATCAGAAAAGTCCCTTCTCCCAGATAGCGCAGGTACGCTTCACTGAACGCCTCCGGGTCAAGGGCCAGGCTATGAGCAGTGAACAGCCGATTGAAACGCTCTACCCGCAGCGCCGCAGCGCTGATTTCTCCCCGCTCCAGATCCTTCCACAGCGCATGATTGATCTCCTGGTAGCTAGCCGCATAATCCTGTGCTCCGGTCGGCAGACCGAAATGAGCAAAGGTATGACTCAGCGCATGGCTTTCTGCCATCCCGTAGTCATATAACGTATCATCCGCATCGAATAAAATAACCTCGTAGTTCATAAAGTCCTCCCGAAAACGTCTTTTCCCAAAGGTACTATAGGGTTCTGGGCAAGTCAATGACGGGGGTCCTGGACAAAATTCTAACGTAACAAAAAATGTCAAATGAAGCATATAATCGACAACCTGTCCCTTTTTACGGTATACTTCGAAAAGATGGGTGTTTTCAAAATAATCAACGGTGGTGAGCGTTATTTTATACGTTTTTTCGTTTCTGGTGTCGTTTCTCATCGTCTATTTTTTGATTCCTCCGCTGGGCAGGCTGGCTTTCAGGCTTGATTTTGTGGACAAGCCAAGAAAAGATGTTGAACGCAAAATACATAGAGAGCCTATTCCACTTACTGCCAGCTACGCTATTTTCCTTGGATTCTTCATTACTTACTTAGCATTTGCCCGTGAATTCAACATGGAGACCGTCGCCTTGTTCGCAGGAGGCGTTCTGCTTCTGACCATAGGAACAATAGACGACTGGTACAAGACCAAAGGCAAGGATTTCCCTGCACTGCCTAAGCTGTTGGTTCAGGTCACCGCAGCCATTCTGGTCTACCTGTCCGGTAATGCCTTTACCGGCTTCTACAATCCATTCTCCGGCGATTATATCGTTCTGCCGGTGATCCTGCAGTTCCTGCTGACGATCCTTTGGATCTTCGGCGTGACGACCGTAATTAACTTCTCGGACGGTATGGATGGACTGGCCGGTGCGCTGACAACCATCTCGGCCATCACCCTATTCGTAGTGGCCCTGGCTAAAGGTCAATCATCTTCTGCCATCATGGCCATCGCACTGGTGGGCGTTACACTGGCTTATCTGCGCTATAACAAGCCGCCAGCCAAAATCTTTATGGGCGATGCCGGGGCCACCTTCCTCGGTTTCATACTGGCCGTGATTGCGCTGGACGGTGCCTTCAAGCAGGCGACTGTGCTCTCGATCTTTATCCCGATCCTGGCGCTGGGCGTACCCATCTTCGACAACATTTTTGTTGTCATTCGCCGTCTCATCCAGGGCAAGGCCATTTATGAAGCGGATGCCACCCAGGTTCACTACCGCCTGCTCCGGGCAGGGCTGAACCAGAAGCAGGTTGTTGCTGTGCTGTGCCTGATCAGCATCTGCCTGTCGCTGTCATCCATCATTCTGCTGCTGATCCAGACTTAAGGCCGCAGTTGCCTTCCCTGGTACCCAGGGAAGAACATTAGATCCAAGACAAAGCAGCCCATCTCCAATTTCGGAGATGGGCTGCTTTTTTAACATTGATTGGCTGACCTTTAACATTCAGTCTTCGTTCTCTTCCGTGAACTGGGACAACTCCCGGTAGATGCCAACGATCTCATGCATCGGCATCCGCACCAGACCACTGGAAGACGGGGCCACGAATTCCCGCACCCCATCGACAACCGGCTCCACAGTATCCTGGAAGCCCCAATCCACTTTACTTCTACGGGTAAACTCCGTGTACACACCTTTGCCGACAAAGCAGGCAACCTTCGGCCTGTACTTCTCCAGTTTGGCCCGCAGCAGCTTCCGGCCTGCAACGTATTCCTCGCGGGCAATGTCCTCGACTCCACGCGTAGGCCGGGCAACAATATTCGTAAAACCGTATCCAAGCTTCAATAGCTCCCCGTCCTGGGAGGCATCATATAATCTTGGTGTCAGTCCCGACTGATGCAAAATCCGCCAGAAATTGTTGCGGGGATTGGCATAGTGATGACCCACCTCTCCCGATCGCAGACTCGGGTTGAACCCGATAAACAGGATCTGCAGTCCATCATCCAGATGATCGGCAATTTCATTCATCAAGCACTCCTCCTTGATCAGCGAGCTATGATTTTATCGAAGCAGTTTCTTTAATTCTGGCGACAGATCGTCCGCTTCTATCAGTACATATTCCGGTGAACCATCTTCATAATTCTTTTTAACCAGATAAGTGCCCTTGCGGATCACATACTTCTTCTGGTATTTCAGAACGTCGGTAATTTGGTCCTTGTCTTGGGTTACCACGGAGCGATTTTGCTTGCGGGCAATTCCCAAGTATTGCTCAGGGTCGTAATAGTACGAACGGTCACCCTGAAGGATTTTTGGTTCAAAGGCAGCGATCTCTACAGAGGCAATATTTTTGGCCGTTATCATAATTTTGTCGGAATACCCTTTGTCCGCCAGCCAGTTCAGCAGCCTGTGATAGGAGGGTAGTATGCTATAGCTGTAAAAAGAGATCACGTTCCTGTCTTCCATCGTTATCGGAATATCGACATCCGCAAGCGGAACATCATCCCCAATCTGATCGGCATACGACATATCCAAAATTTCTTGACGTAAAAGTGCCTTGAATTCGTTGATCTCCGCAGAATGGGTAAGGACGACTACGCCCTCCCTTGTGCTAATATTCATAGTCTTCACGTCATGCTCAAGCTGTGACAAGACATACTCCGACTTCTTGTAGCCTGCTGTCTCCATGATTGCTCTCAGCTCCGGCTCGAAGCCGGCAACAGGCACCTGATATTGCCTGGTCAAAGTGTGTCCGTTCGTCATTCGGTATACAATGCTCATGCTGCGCACTCTGGAATCCTTATAGAAAGACTTCCCGGTGGGCACTGCAGGACGGATTACGGAGAGTGTACTGTGTAGTTTTTGAACAGCCCTGATATAATCCTTGTCACCTGAGAACGGATCGACTTTACTGAACGGACTATACGCCTCGTAGGGATTCGTTGAGCTCTCCTTCTGAGTGTACAGATTATACAAACTTCCGGCATACACCTGAGTTATTTCCCCTTCATCCGGCACTCTAGCTTCATATCCCGTCCAACCGGAGACAGGGATATAGAGCAGCAAACTCAACAGCAAAGTATAGATCGCAAAGTCGAGCGGAATTTTGCGGTTCATGATATGCCAGGTTTTACGAATAACCATCTCAGATAAAATATAGCCGACTACTGCTCCAATCGCATAACCTCCGAAAGTCCAGGCCAGTCTGCCGCTCATATTAATGGAAAAATAGTTTCCGGCGATCAGCATGCAGCACAGCATCACTCCCGCTTTGAAGAGCGGATTGAAATAAGTAAAGGCGATCGCCTGACCGGCCATCTCGACATGACGCTTCCGGTACAGCAAGTAACTCAAGGCCACGACGACAACAGTCAGTCCGACATATACACATAATTCACTGACCTCGAACGCCTGGTTGCTTACAGAGAAAAGATGCACAAGGGGCGACCAGAGATCACTACGGATGCTATTGGTATAAATTCCGTATGGATATCCATACAGATACAAAGAAAAATAATATGAGATCAGTTGCATCAGCATGTAGGGCAGTATAAGTAATACAAAGCTTGCAATTCCCTGGAGAACGGTTTGTCCTGTACAAATTCCTACAAAGACACTAAAACAAAACAGGAAAATGGATAGAACGCTGACTGCAATAGCCCATGTCCAGATATCCTTGCCTGTAAAATCATAGAGATCTCCGGTCCACGGCCGGGTGATCGCCGTTATGGCTGCACAGAGCCAAACCGGTACAAGCACCAGCACGATCCCACTTCCCAAATGAGAGGTCAGAAGATGCTCCCTGCGCAGTGGTAAGCTATGCATTAGATCAGCAGGAGCCTTAACCTGAAGATAACGGAATAACATAAGCCCCGCAGACAAGGGAATAAGGACAATCAGCATCCCTTGCATCCCGTCACCAAGCTGAAATAGACTCGTGACCTTTTGATTGAACAGACTGGGGTTACCGGTCATGAACATTTGCAGCGGTACCGCAAAAATCAAGCCAAGTGTATAGATGATGCCGATCCAACCGTATTGCCGGAAATTCTGGCGGATCAGCGCAAGATTAAAGAAGCAGCGGGCGCGTGTCATACCCGGCATCCCCCATTTCATAGATAAAGATTTCTTCCAGCGTCAGCGGTAGAAGATCAAACACATAAGGCTGATAAATCCCGAAGGCTGCCGTAATCCGCTCACGGTCGCCTCGGACAATAAGCAGGCTGACACTGCCTCTGACTTCACGGTGCAGTACCTGCAGCTTGGACGATATCGCTCGTTCATGCCGTTCGTCTCGGAAGGCGACCTGAACCTTATGCGTATCTTCCTTGAGATCATTGAGATCCATCTCGACCCGCATCTTACCGCCATGCATAATACCAACAGGCCCGCATATGTCTTCGATTTCATGGAGATTATGTGAGGAGATCAGGACCGTCAGTTGCCGCTCGGCCACTTCTTGAAAGAGCAGATTCTTGATTTGGCGCCGCATCACGGGGTCCAGTCCGTCATGCGGCTCATCCATCACCAGCACATCAGGCATGCAGGCGAGGCTCAGCCAGAATGCAGCCTGCCGCTGCATTCCCTTGGAGAAGCGGCTTAGTTTGCGGCTCGTGTCCAGCCGAAACACATCACCGAGCTGCTCAAACTGTGCCTGATTCCAGCGCGGATACACCGAACGATAAAAATTGGCCATACTTTTGATCGTTGACTGCGGAAAGAAGGCGGGGCTATCCGGTATAAATATAATCCGCTGCTTGACCTCTGGCCGCTCAAAGATAGGTTCACCGTCCATCTTAACGGTTCCGGATTCCGGCTGAATGATACCGGCAAGTATCTTCAGCAACGTGGTTTTACCTGCGCCATTGGAACCTAGTAACCCGTAAATCTTGCCTTTATGTACAGTCAGGGAAATGCCATCAACGGCGACTTCACCGCGAAAAGACTTTCTGACTCCCCGTATCTCTAGCACTTCGCTGTCTCCCTTCGAGCTTCTGTTGTGCCCATTGTCCATCATTCATTATTCCCCTGCTGCCCCGGTCGTATAAAATTAAATGCTGCACCAGCAGCCTTTTAATCTGTATCCACATGTATGAACTGTACTATAATTATTGTTACGGCCCTAACAACTGTCAATGAAAAAAGCGCATAGAAGTCTATGCACTTTTTCCCATTGTTCACTATTCTTTTTAATTTTTGCTGTGAAGAAATGTATAACACCCGTTTATTCATGCTAGAGTTTGAGAAAAGAACGGGTCCGCGCAAGCTTCGGGCTGCCAAAAATCTGCTCCGGGGTCCCCGACTCGGCAATCTCTCCCTTGTCCATAAAGATAATCCGGTCGGCCACATCGCGAGCAAAGTTCATCTCATGGGTAACGATGATCATCGTCATCTTCTCCTCGGCCAGTTGGCGGATAACCCGCAGTACCTCTCCCGTCAGCTCCGGGTCCAGTGCCGAGGTCGGCTCATCAAAAAGCAGGATGTCCGGATCCAGCATCAGCGCCCTGGCAATCGCCACCCGCTGCTTCTGTCCGCCGGACAGCATCGAAGGAAAGGCGTCGGCCTTGTCAGCAAGGCCCACCTTGGACAATAGATCCTTGCTTCTCGCTGTGATCTCCGAACTGCTCTCCCGCTTCAGCGTCCGCGGAGCCAGCTCCAGATTCCCCCGCACTGTCAGATGCGGGAACAGATTAAAATGCTGGAACACCATGCCCATCTTGGACGTAATTTCCTTGATCTGGGCATGCCCGGCGTAGCTGCCGTTGTCTACCAGCGCCTGGCCCTGAATGATGATGCTCCCGCCGTTAACCTCCTCCAGATGCACTAAACTGCGCAGCATCGTGCTTTTCCCGGAGCCGGACGGGCCGATCACCGCCACCGTCTCTCCCTGATCTACGGCGAACGTCACCTTTTTCAGCACTTCAAGCTTGCCAAATGATTTTTGCAGTTCTTTTACTTCGATCATACTGCTCATAGATGGACATTCCCTTTACTCGAATTTGAAACGCTTCTCCAGCGTCTTAAAGAATAACGTTAATACCAACGTCATCAGCAGATAAATCACGCCTGCCACCACAAACGGGGTCACCGTAAAATCACGGTTCACCGCTGTCTTAGCATAGTTCAGCAGTTCCGGAACCGCTACGGCATACAGTAGCGCCGTATCTTTGACCAGTGAGATGGACTCATTCGCCACCGCAGGCAGTGCGACCCGGAACATCTGCGCAAGAATGACCTTACGCAGGGTCTGCCATTTGCTGAGCCCCAGCACTTTAGAAGCTTCATACTGCCCCTTGTCGATGGACAATAGCCCACCGCGGAATATCTCAGCAAAGTAAGCGCCATAATTAAGGATAAAACCGAGGCTCGCCGCCGTAAAACGATCCATGACCAGATACTCGCCGATGACGGGAATCTGCGGTAGACCGAAGCAGAAGAAAAGCAACTGTAGCAGCAGCGGTGTTCCGCGCATGACATAGATATAGCTGTTAGCAATCCAGGCCAGCGGCTTCATCGTGCTTTTCGCCATCAGCGTTACTACAAATCCCAGCGGGATGGACAGCACAATTACAATCAGAAAGAGCAGAATCGTTGTCCGCGCGCCCTCCAGCATAGGCCCGGCGATTTTAATTATATAATCGAGACTCATTGTACCCGCTCCCTGCCTAGTTTAGCACCTTGTTCTCTCCAAACCACTTGGTGGAAATCTCAGCTGCTGTTCCATCACTGTTCATCGTATCAAGCGCCTTTTGCAGCTCGTTTAGCAGCTCTTCATTCCCCTTCTTGATACCTACCCCATATTGCTCTGGTGCTAAAGATTCATCCAGCAGCTTGAAGGTGCCGGGTTCTTTAGACATATAATATCTGGCTACAACCTCGTCAATGACTACGCCGGCCAGACGCGAAGTTTTGAGATCCGTGAGGGCCAGGACATTGTCCGGAAATTCGGAAATGCCTGCAACCTTATCCTTAATTGGGTTGGCATCCAAGGCATCCGCTGCAGAGGACAGGCTTTGCAGACCGATTTCCTTGCCGGCCAGATCTTCCAGCTTAGACAGTGGTGAAGAAGCCAGCACTACAACAACCTGACTGTTCTCCAGATATGGCTTTGTGAATAATACCTTCTCTTTACGCTCATCCGTGATCGTATAACCGTTCCAGATCATATCAATGCGTCCGCTGTTCAGCTCCGATTCCTTGGCCGACCAGTCGATTGGCTGGAAGGTGACTTCCTTGCCCATTTTTTCAGCAGCCGCTCTTGCATAATCAATGTCAAAACCAACAATTTCATTCGCATCATCCCGGAAGCCCATCGGTGCGAATTTATCATCAATCCCGATCACCAGCTTGCCGCTATCCGCTTTACCATTCGACGAGGTGCAGCCCGCCAAGAGCAGAATCGCTGCCATCGCTGTTACCATCCATAATCCCATTTTCTTCATCTTTGTTCTCCCCCTAGTAAATGAAAGCATCTCTCCGCTTTAATTCGTTAATACGTTATTAGAGTATCATGATAACATAGCCTATGAATGTCGTCGATAGAGTTGGGCCCCCGATCTGTGTCAAAAAAGAAAAAGCAGTGCCGCGATCCGCTGAGGAAGGGTGCACTGCTTTTATATATAAGATGAACTTAAGATCTGGATGTAAGGCTCGGTCCTCACTTCGGTGGAATGTTTGGGCTTCCGTGTGTATAACTCCTAAAGTTCGTTTCCAAGAGGCTCCTCATTCAGCACGCTGCGCTTCCTCCGTTGATCGCTGAACAAGGCAAAGACGATGCCTGGAAGCAGCAGAATACTCGCAAAAGCATAGGTACGGCTGAAGGCCTCCACTGACGCATCTCGCAACCCACCTTCCGCCTGCTTCATCAGGACTTGAATTTCACTTAACTGGCGCTGCTGGTCAGCCTTGAAGGCAGATCGTTCTTCCTCAGACAATGCTAAGACAGCCTCCTCCAGATCATTGTTAAGCCTTTGTGATATTTCACCACCCGCAGCTCTATTGGATGCTGCAACACTGCCTGCTTTAACCATAGCGCCGAGCTCTTCCCCAAGCCTTTGCTTCACGATCGGCTGTAATACAGCATTCTCACGAATAGATTGCGCAGCATGCTCAGCAGCCGCCCCGATCCTATCATTGAAATTTTGTTGCAACACCGTCACGATGATGGCTACACCCAACACACTCCCAAGGGCTTTCGTCATATTCGTTATTCCCGATGAGATCCCCACCTTCTCTTCGGGGACATTGCGGATGGCGGAAGACATGACAGGAGCCATAACTAGCCCCATTCCCAGCCCGGCGATGCCAAGCGTAATTAGCACTTGCGACAGTGAAGCCTCCCCCTGAAGACCGCTCAAAGCATACGTAGCCCCGGCCATCACGGTTACGCCTGCAGCTGCGAACCAGCGGCTTCCATATTTACTCGACAGTGGTCCGGAAACCCCTGAACTCAAGATCGACCCCAGCGCAATCACAGACAAGACCAGACCCGCCTTCAATTCTGTCATCCCCATAATACGAGTCAGGAAAAAGGAAGTAAGCAGAGAGAGATTCATAAGTCCCGCCCCGACAATCAATAAAGTCAGCGCCGCTCCATTAAATGGACGTATTCTTAACAGCGACAACGGCATCATCGATTCCTTTCCCTTCCATTGAGTTACAAAGAAGAAGAGCAGTACCAAAACACCTGAGGTTAAAAGGCCATAGAATGCACCCGACTGCCAGCCATAATCCTGGACTTTAATTAACGCATACGTAATTAAAAACATACCTACCGAAATCCCTGCCATTCCCGCAAAATCAAGTGTGCGTCCAGCCGAGCTGTCTCTGGATTCCTTGATAAAGATAAGAACAAGAATGATACTGAGAATGCCTAACGGCACATTCACCCAGAATATCCATTCCCAGTTCAATTTCTCTGTAAGAATGCCGCCAAGGGCCGGGCCGCTCGCCGCCGCCAGACCGCCTACCGCACCCCAAATCCCGATGATCAATCCATGCATCTCCTTGGGGAAGGTTGTCGTCGTCAGCGGAATCGTAACCGGCACAATAATTGCTCCGGCCAACCCCTGAATGACTCTCAGCACAATCAGCATCTCTAACGAAGAAGAGAATCCAGCGAACAATGAAGCTGCAGTAAAGACGAATATTCCAATCAAAAACAACCTTCTGCGGCCAAATTGATCGGCCAAGCGCGATGCTGTGAGGATAAGCGCCGCAAAAGCCAGATTGTATCCATTCATTACCCATGAAATTTGCGAGACAGTCCCTCCGAAATGCTTCGTCATCTCTGGCAAAGCAACGTTAATAATCGTCGTGTCCAACAACGCCATAAAAAATCCCAATACGATAGCTGTAAAAGAAAAAATCCTTTTTGTTCGTACACTCATCATCCTCATCCCTCCAAATAACTGAACTTTAGTTCACATTTTAGATTATATGAACTAAAGTTCATGTTTGTCAACGAAAATTGAACCATAGTTCAACTTTCGTTGACACGCTAATTTCCCTCTACTACAATCGTTATAACAGGAGGGAATATACGCTATGAAGGACACAGACGATAAAACAAGAACGCCCCAGCAGGACCGGAGCATCAAAACCAAACAAGCCATTGTTACAGCAGCTATGGAGCTGTTTTCAAATAAGGGGTACCATCAGACTAATACCAAGCAAATAGCCGCCGCTGCAGGCGTTTCTACAGGAAGTTTCTACTCTTATTTCACAGATAAGAAGGCTGTGTTTATAGAAGTGCTGAAGTATTATAACGAAGCACTTCTGAGTCGTGTCGATGCTTCCCTTGCGGAGATTAACTTCGACAATTCTGACAAAAAGGCAGTCATCAGCCACCTTGTCGATAGCCTTATTTTATCGCACCAGGTCTATACAGGATTCCATAAAGAATTGTCTATCATGCAGCTTAGTGATGATGAAATCAAGCGATTAATGGACGAGCAATATAGTGTGGGACGTCAGATTACACTCGGTTACTTACAGTTAGACAAGGAAGAGGTCAATGTCGCGGATGTAGAAGCGGCTGCCATAGTGGTGTTCGAATCCGTAAGCACGGTTGTGGATACCGTCGTCTTTTCCAGCCGAAGCATTGCCGCAGAACGCTTAAAATCAGAGCTGGTCAATATGATTGCGAAATATTTATACGATTAATTGTTGTCATTGAATAGAAAAAAAGGATGCTCCGCAGCCTACGTTCATGGCCGGGAACATCCTTATTTATTCCGAATTATTGTTTAACGATAGTCTTTCCAGAAGTTATGCGGCTGCATATCTTTAGTGATAATCTCGAAGTGATACCCTTCCTTCTTCAGCGTCTCCAGAATTTGCGGCAGCACCTTCAGTGTGGCCTTCTGGTCATGCATCAGAATGATCGGGTTGCTCTGCGACTTCTTCAGATTATGAACCTGACTCATAACGGTGTTGTAGATTTTGGCGCTGTTCTCCTTGTACTTCCAGTCGTCCGAGTCTACATTCCAGTCCCAGAGGTGATACCCTTGCGTCAGAACCTTGTCTCTAAATGCATTGGTGAAATAAGGCTTACTGCCGTATGGCGGACGAATCAGGGAAGTACCCGTCCCAGTGATTTTCTTCAGGATGGCATTGTCGTTGTTCATTTCACCAAGAGCAGCGGCCGGGGAAGCGTAGAACTTCTCCTTACGGTGCGTCATTCCATGCAGGCCAAGACCATGGCCTTCCTTCGCAGTACGCTTAACCTGTTCAGGATAGGTGTTCATTTTCGGACCCAGCATGAAGAACGTCGCCTTCACCTTATACTTTGCCAGGATATCGAGCAGTTGCGTAGTGGTAGCCGACGGCCCATCATCAAAGGTCATGTAAACCGTTGTTCCTGGCTTTCCTGAATTAACAGGCGTAGTGGTCCCCGACGTTGTTGGGGTCTGAGAGCCAGTCCCAGTCATCGGCTGCAATTCCTTCTTATACTGGTTAACAAATGCCGCATCATTAAGTTTGGCTGCACTGTTCTGTACTCTCAGTAAATATTGCTCCGGAACATAGGAAATAGTATACCCCAGGAGTGCTGATACTCGTACCGGAACCATGAGCTTGCCACCACGTAGAAAGGTATCCATCGCGACCTTGCTTCCATTATTCAGCGTAGCTGTGGCATGGTCGTTCAACAGCTTGAGCGAAGAGCCTCCGGCATTCACACTGATTCCATCAGACAGCCCGTTCAGCGTCCAGCCCAATTCCTGCGCCAAATCTCGCAGCGGAACATAATAAGTATCTTTTACAGATACAGCCTCGATTCCGGTCAGTTTATCATTAACCCCTAGCTTCAGGGCTTGCAAGCCAGCAGCCTCACTTTCATGAACCCATCCTAAACTTACAAAAAATGCAATGAATAATAGCAACAACTTTTTAGTAGACACCGGCAGGATCTCCCTATCTATGTATATTTTCTATTACTCTACCATAGATACATAGAATGAAATTTGAGAGATTGTAACCAAGTGCATAAAAAGTTGTTACCAATTAGACACTATATTAAGTTCAGCGTATTTTTTCAAAAAATAGCGCAACTTTCGTCGAATCCTGTCACAGCAATAAAAAAGCGGTTAAAAACCGCATATTTGGAGCAAAATAATTGTGGCGAAATTAGTAACATTAGTGAATTATTGAACAAATTTCGAACAATTAAAAATATCCACAAAACAGCGTCACTACAGTGATCTATATCACATCATTAGAGAGTTGTAACAATTCCAACACAAATATTTAACGAGATCGCCATATTTAAGGACGCAAATAGGAAAAATGATAAAATATGTCTTTTGCAATCTACCCTCGGACTTCTTACTATATATAGAGGTTAATGATTTCGGCTAAAGATGAAGAATTATTGAAGGAAGGAGTTCAACATGAACAAAAAAGGGCCGTTATACGCTTTGTTCCTCAGCCTGATTCTCCTCCTGCCGGGTTGCAGTTCCATAACTGTATTGAACCCGAAAGGTCCGGCTGCAAGAACGATCTCAGACACGATCATCCTCTCCATACTGGTGATGCTCGGCGTTCTGGCTGTTGTCTACATTTTATACATCTTTGTTATTGTGAAGTACCGAGCGAAAAAGAGCAACGAGGGGTACATTCCACCACATGAAGAGGGCAATAAATGGCTGGAGGCGATTTGGATTGCCATTCCAATCATCATTGTATCTTTCCTTTCTGTGGTAACTGTAAAATCAACAAGCGCTGTAGAGAACGTTGCTGCAGATTATAAAAACCAGAAACCGCTTGTGATTTACGCCTCATCCTCGAACTGGAAATGGCATTTCAGCTATCCGGAGGAAGGCATTGAAACCGTGAACTACGTGAACATTCCTGTTCACCGCGCTGTAGAGTTCAGACTGTACTCTTTCAGCAGTATCACCAGCTTCTGGGTTCCTCAGCTCGCAGGGCAAAAATATGCGATGAATGACATGCTCACAACCCTTCATCTTTCAGCTGACACCGTGGGTTCCTATCTCGGCAGAAACTCGAACTTTAGCGGTAAGGGCTTCGCCCACATGGAATTTGAAACACTCGTCATGCCACAGAAAGATTATGATGGTTGGGTAAAGGATGTTAAGGAAACCGCACAACCGCTGACAGAGGATGAATTCAAGACATTGCTGAAGACCGATTTTGTTGGACGCAAAACCTACTCCTCTACCCACTTAACCTTCAGTCCGCCTCCAGGCAACCATGGTGATCATATGAGCCATGACGGCATGGAAATGGATATGGATAACGGCAATATGGAGCATAAGGAGAACAAAAAAATTCACCCATCTCCGGCGCCTTCTAGTGAGACCATATTTGACGGCAAACCCGATACAGAGGTTCAGCCGGTAGACGAGAGTACACACGAAGGACACCACTAGGCTCTATTGCCAGTGTGAATACCTGAAAGGAGTCATCCCTAATGGATTTGGAAAAGTTTAAGGTTCACGGAGGGGTCCTAATCTACGGAGCTATGGTCAGTATTGCGCTGGCCACGCTGGCGATTATCATTGGACTCACCGTTTTCAAGAAGTGGGGCTACCTTTGGCGCGAATGGTTGACTACAGTTGACCATAAACGCATCGGGGTTATGTATATCCTGGCTGCCCTGCTGATGCTGTTCCGCGGCGGTATCGACGCGCTTATGATGCGTCTGCAGACCGCAGCACCAGAAATGAAATTTCTCGACGCACAGCACTATAACGAGGTCTTTACCACGCACGGTCTGATCATGATTCTCTTCATGGCCATGCCATTTATCATCGGTCTGATGAACGTTATCGTGCCGTTACAAATCGGCGCAAGAGACGTGGCATTCCCGCGTCTGAACGCTGTCAGCTTCTGGCTCTTCTTCTTCGGAGCGATGCTGCTGAACATCTCCTTTGTTATCGGGGGATCGCCGGATGCCGGCTGGTCCGCATACTTCCCGCTGGCAAGCATTGAATTCAGCCCAACGGTAGGTAACAACTACTACTCTCTAGCGCTGCAGATCTCTGGTATCGGTACAATGTTAACAGGGGTTAACTTCATCGTAACCATCCTGAAGATGCGTGCACCAGGCATGAAGTTGATGCGCATGCCAATGTTCACCTGGTCTGTTCTGATCACCAACGTTATCATCGTATTCGCCTTCCCGGTGCTTACGATAGCACTGGCGCTGATGATGTTCGACCGCTTGTTCGGCTCTCAATTCTTTACGATGGCCAACGGCGGTATGGATATGCTATGGGCCAACCTCTTCTGGGTATGGGGACACCCTGAGGTATATATCGTTATTTTGCCGGCCTTCGGTATTTATAGTGATATCATCTCTACCTTCTCCAAAAAGAACCTGTACGGATATACATCCATGGTTGCAAGTATGGTCGTTATCTCGCTACTGTCCTTCCTGGTATGGGCTCACCACTTCTATACCATGGGTCAAGGCGTAATGGTCAACAGCTTCTTCTCCATCACTACGATGGCGATTGCTGTACCGACAGGGGTTAAAATATTCAACTGGCTATTCACGCTCCGAAAAGGGCGAATAACCTTTACCACACCGATGCTCTACACCTTAGCGTTTATCCCGATCTTTACAATCGGTGGGGTTACAGGCGTCATGCTGGCAATGGCCAGCGCCGACTATCAGTACCACAACACCATGTTCCTGGTAGCGCATTTCCACTACGTTCTGATTCCGGGTGCCGTGTTCGCCGTTATCGCAGGTTTCCATTACTGGTTCCCTAAAGTATTCGGCTTCCGCCTCAACGAACGTCTTGGCAAGCACGCCTTCTGGTGGATTATCATTTCCTTTAACGTCGCGTTCTTCCCACTGTTCATTCTTGGACTCATGGGTATGACCCGGCGGATGTACACCTACTCGGCAGAGACGGGCTTCGGTCCGCTTAATATGGTCTCCTTTGCAGGAGCACTTGGTCTGGCCATCGGGTTTGTCATTCTGGTCTACAATATCTACTGGAGTACTCGCTACATGCCACGGGATACCACTGGAGACCCATGGGATGCACGTACCCTTGAGTGGGCGACTAACAGCCCGATCCCGGCTTACAACTTTGCGGTTGTACCTACGGTAACAGACCGTGATGCATTCTGGGTATCCAAGCAGGAGAACATTCCTTTGTTTAAGGACGAAATCAAGAAGATTCATATGCCTAGCAATACTGGCAAACCATTCATCCTCGGTGTAATCTTCTTCTTCTTCGGATTCTTCATGGTATTCAGCATGTGGGTTCCGGCGATTGTTTCCGGAGTCGGCATTCTGATCACGCTTTGTGCGATGTCCTTCGACAGAGACCACGGATTCTATATTCCGGAGAAGGAAATTATCGCTACTGAAAAGAAACTGCGGGGTGAGACTGTATGAAAATAGATGCGTCCAAGCCGCTTGAATATTCAACAGAAGAGAACAGTAACAAGATTTTCGGCTTCTGGGTCTTCCTGGGAGCGGAAATCGCCCTCTTCGCTACATTGTTCACGGTTTACTTTGTACTTGTGGATCGCTTTGCCAGCGGTCCAAATGGCAGCGAGCTTTTTGAGATTGGTCCCGTACTGCTCGAAACATTCTTGCTCCTGACAAGCTCATTTACGATCGGTCTTGCCATTCATGCCATGCGGCATGGATACAAGAAGGCTATGATGTTCTTTTTCGGGATTACCCTGCTTATGGGTCTAGGCTTCCTTGCTATTGAGATTACGGAATTCTTCACTTATGTTCATGAAGGGGCAACACTGCAAACCAGCGCCTTCCTGTCCAGTCTGTTCGTATTGCTCGGCACGCACGGTGCTCACGTAACCTTCGGGTTCCTGTGGGGAACAGCCATCCTGATTCAAATAAAGCGTCATGGCATCAACCCAGCTACAGCGAACAAGTCGTTTATCTTCTCCCTGTACTGGCACTTCCTGGACGTTGTCTGGATCTTTATCTTCAGCTACGTCTACCTGAAAGGACTGATGTGACATGATGAAGCAACTGTTTCCAATTCGCCATGTGCTGGGTTATATCGCCTCTCTCGTCCTTTCTGCCGCAGCGCTGGCTGTGATTTACCTGGATCTGTCCAGAGCAGCAAACTTGGTAATTCTGGCCGTTACGGCGATCATTCAAGCATCCCTGCAGCTCTTCCTGTTCATGCACATTGGGGAGTCGGCAGATACCAAGAAAGAACTTTATCTCAATATCGCCTATGCCTTGTTTGTCGGCCTGGTAACGATCTTCGGAACCTTATTCATCTTCGTATGGGGCTGGTACGCTTAATTCCTTCAGAAGGAATTGCGGTATAGTTTGATAGTTAACAAGGAGTGTCCCACAGGCCGTGAATGGCTTCTGGGACACTCCTTTTGTTTGGTATAGGATAAAGATAAACAAAAAGCCGTGATTCCCCTTTGTGGAGAATCACGGCTTTAAATATCTCTTGCACCAATTATTCTTATATGAGCTTATACTCTATAACCTTTATGGCTTTTGACTTATAACTTAAAGCTCGCCAGACTCTTCTGCAGATCCTCTGCCAAGGTCGCCAGGTACTGGGCCGAGGCCGACATCTCCTCCATCGCTGACAGCTGTTCCTGACTGGCTGCGCTTGTCTCCTGAATGCCCCCAGCCCCTTTTTGCGAGATGGTATTCACCTGCTCCATAGATTCCGTAACGCCTTGGGACTCCCTAGAGATATGCCCAATCGATTCCCTGATCTCCTGCGTCTGCGAAGCAGCATCCTTTATAGAGCTTTGAATCTCGTCAAAGGCCCCGGAAACCAGCTTGCTCTGGCTTACACCGTGCGATACAATCAAGGACCCTTGCGCCATAGACTTTATTGCCAGCTCGGTCTGTTGCTGAATGTGTGTAATGATATCCGTGATCCTAAGAGAACTGCTACCAGTTGCTTCCGACAACTTCCGGATTTCTCCGGCGACAACTGCGAAGCCCCGGCCATGCTCGCCGGCTCTGGCTGCCTCGATAGAAGCATTGAGTGACAACAGGTTGGTCTGACTGGAAATAGCGTTGATTGTTGTAATAATGGTGCTGATTTCCTCGGACAGACGTCCAAGATTGGTAACGATCTCCTGGCTCTCCGCCACACTGGTATCAATCTGAACCATCTGATCGATAATTTCAGCTACTGCTTCCGCGCCGCGGTCTGTCGAGCCGGCAGCGACATCCATGAGCGATGCCATCTCATAGCTGCTGCGCTCTACCGCTGAAATATCCTCTGCCATGGACTGCACAGATTGCGCGGTACGGGTAATACTGCTAACCTGCTCATCAAATCCGATGGCAATCTCACTTGAAGTTTCGGCAATCATCTGTGAGGCATGAGCCGTCTGTGCGGCGCTGGCACTCATCTCTTCGGAAGAAGCAGATAGCATCTCGGCACTCTCCGAAACGGATTGCATCATCCTTCTCAGGCTGCCCACCATACTGTTGAAGGAGCGGCTGATAATACCGATCTCGTCTTTGGAATCATATACAGCCGTCGCTGTCAGGTCGCCTTCTTCCGCCCGCTTCATTAACCCTTGAAGCTGTTTGAGCGGCACAGTAATCAAGCGAGTAATAATTACACTAAGCACAACGCTGATCAACATAATACTCGCAATTAGGATACCATTCAGCAGTTTAAAATTGCTTGCATTTACTGATGTAGAAGTTTTGTGAGCTTCGGCTTCTTTAAGCAGCAAATCTACCATATCATTCAGTATCGAAATCATTCGCTGCCGGGATTCACTAAACTCCTTCCCGTTGAACAAACGGTAGGCTTCGGCATTCAGGTTATTGTCGCCGAGATGAAGAATGTTCTCCCGCTGACTCCGGTAGTCTGGAAGCAGAGCAGAATACTCATTCATTTTAGCTGTGATTTCTTCATTGCTAAAAGTTACAGTCTTGAGTTCAGCAAAAAGCTCATTATTCGTTTTCATCGTAGCTTGGATACTGTCTGACAGTTCCTTACTCTTTCCGTTTACTTCTGTAAGCATATTCTCCAGAAGAAAGGAATCAATCGCCCGTGAATTCCCACGGAGTTGGGTGACGATTGAGATCGGTATCAAATTCTCATCATAGGTTTCTTCGGAGCGTTCTGCCATCCGATCCGTGGTAATGATCCCCAGAATACCTACGGCAATCTGCATGCCAATGACAAGGATCATTAGCAATGTCATTTTTTGTTTCACTTTCAAATTTCTCATTATCCCATCCCGCCTTCTTGGTGACTAACTATCCTAATTATCGGCGAAAACCGTCAAATTCTTGATGTTATATTTGAATAATTTGTCGAATTTAAATATTAGTTGTCGGTTGGTGTCTGCAGCAAAAAAGGAGGAACTAATAGTAGTTCACTCCTTTTGCAATAATCCATATTTTTTACGAAAACGCTCCAGCACTTTGATCCAGCCCCCGGCGAGCAGCGACAGGAAAACTACATTAGACACCGCATGGGCAAGGTCAAAGTAAAAGCTCGCGATATATGCCGACACGACCAGCTTCCAGCTAAACGCATCCGGCAGACTGATCAAATACCAAATGTTCATAATCCAGCCAAACAGGAAGCCCCAGACAAAGCCGAAGATAAGCATCCCTGTCCTTTTGCGCATCCACCAGGTTCCCCGCAGCCAGCCTGCCGTCAGGCCGATCATCCCCCAACAGAACATCTGCCAAGGTGTCCAGGGACCCTGGCCAAAGTAGATATTGGAGACCAGCGCTGCTACAGCACCGATGATAAACCCCGCTTCTGCACCGAAGACATAGGCAGAAAGTATTACGATGGCCGATACCGGCTTAACACTGGGCAACGCGGCAAAGGGAATGCGGCTGACCGCTGCTACCGCTGACAGTACAGCGAGCAGCACCAGCTCCCGTGATTCAATCGGCCGGCGTTCCAACCCTGCAAAAAGCGGGAACAGCGCGGCCCCCAGCAGAACCAGACTTAGCAGAATATAATGACTGTCCTTGAGCGCTGCTGTCAGGGCCAAGGCAACAATAAATACGGCCAGGGCGATCAGGACCGGGAAACGAAAGCGGGCCATTGCCGGGTCACCTCCTCTACCGTTAAGGCTTGCGGCAACCAGTCCCGCACCATGCGATTCACTGCCGTCGTATAGAAATAATTAGCGCTGAAAAAGCGCTCCGGCGGGCCTTCTGCCGTAATCCCGCCATCAAAAAGCAGCGCACAGCGGGTCGCATAGCTAGCCGCAAACTCCACATCATGGGTAACGACGATGATGCTCTTACCCAGCTCCCGCAGGTGAAGCAGCAGACTCGCCAGCTTCTCTTTAGCCGCGGGATCCAGTCCCTTGGTCGGCTCATCCAGCAACAGGATATCCGGTCTCAAGAGCAGCACCATCGCCAGAGCCAGCTTCTGCTGCTGACCTCCGCTGAGATCATGGGGATGACGTTCCAGCAGCTCTCCAAGCTCAAAGATGTCCAGTAGCCCATCGATTTCCTCCTGGGCCTCCGTAGCGCTTAGGCCGCCGTACTCAGCCATCTGCCGCAGTTCCTCCCGCGCCGTATCCTGGCTAAAGTATAACAGCGGGTTCTGGGCGAGATATCCCGTAGAACTGCCTTTGGCCAGATCTATACGTCCCCGTTGCGGTTTCGCCAGCCCATTCAGGAGATGAAGCAGTGTAGACTTACCCGCACCGTTACCGCCCAATATAGCCAGAAGCTCACCCCGGAAAAGACTCAAAGACAGCTTCTTCAGCACCTCCGGTCCTTCCTTCTCATAGCGGAAGGTGATCTCTCTGGCCTTTAATATCTCTTCCGCTAAGGCGGATTCCCCTGAAGGTCTACCTGATGGGATGGATGAACGCTGGCTACCACCAGCCTCTATGGCCGCTGAATGATGTTCTGCAGACGGACGGGCACCTTCTCCTTCACGATCAGTACGCCATTCTCTTTGCAGCCATTGCTTGCCCTCACGAACGGTCAGAGGGATGGAATTAGCGCCTTCTAAGGCCGCTTCAGCAGTCAAACCGAGATATACCCTTGTCGCAGCAGGAAGATACGCCAGATCAGACGGGGAAGCAGTTCCTCCGCCAAGCTTTACAGAAATTTCACGCGCTGTACCTTCGGCTTTAAGCTTGCCATCCTCCAGCATCAGTACACGATCCGCCAGTGGAAGAACCTCCTCCAGACGATGCTCGCTAATAATCACTGTCACAGACATCTCCTCGTTCAGGCGACGCAGCATTTGGATGAACTCACGGGCGGCAATCGGATCTAGCTGTGAGGTCGGCTCGTCCAGTAGCAGCACCTTCGGCTGGAGAACCAGAACAGAGGCCAGATTCAGCAGCTGCTTTTGCCCACCGGAAAGCTCATGCACCGGCTTGTACAGCAGCGGCTCCAATCCGAACAGCCCGGCGATTTCCGCCAGTCTGCTGCGCATTACCGGAAGCGGATAACCCAGATTCTCCATAGAGAAGGCCAGCTCATGCCAGACCGTATCCATCACGATCTGAGCCTCCGGGTTCTGAAATACCATCCCGATCTCGGCAGCAGCTATCTCTGGTGACCATTCCCCCAGCGGTAGCCCCCGATAATACACGGTACCGCTGCCGGTCCCCACCGGATTCAATTCACGCTTCAGGTGGCGTAGCAGCGTGGTCTTTCCACAACCTGAGGGACCGCATAGCACCACGAACTCGCCCTCCCTTACCGTGAACGAAAGCTCATGAAGCGAGTCCCGGGCTTCATCGGGATAGCGGAAGGATAGCCGTTCCGCTGTGATGATCTCCATATCCATTTCTCCTTTCCTTCCAGCCCTAACGGGATCAGTACAAACAGGCAAAAGCTTGCGTATACAACCGCTTCCTGCCAGGTGTATTCCAGCGGCTTCAGCCGCGGATAAATCTGCATCGTGCCATAACCTTGCAGCCAGCCTAGCAGTGGAATCAGGCCACTAACTACTAGCATTACCAGGACGAAAATATCCTGCCGGTCCATCTTATAATTAGCGTAACTGCTGCGTTTGCTTACCCCATAGCCGCGAGCTTTCATGGAATCAGCCGTTTGCAGCGCTTCCTCCAGCGACCAGGTTAGAAGCACCTTCAGCAGCGTCATCCCGTCCTTCATTCTTTTGCGCACACTGCCTTTTCCAGTGTCAATCCCTCTTGTTCGCTGAATCTCAGTAATCTGGCGGAGCCGCCGTTGAAACAAAGGCACAAACCGGATCGACATCAAGGTCAGCAGGGCGCTTTTTGGAGCCACGGAAGAGAATAGATACATGAATTTGTCCGTCGTTACTGTGTAGTTGTAAGACACAAACACAATAAGGATCGTCAGGAGCACCAGCATCATCATCAGTCCGTACAGAATCGCTTCCAGCGTAACTGGCTGGTCCATGAAGTAGAACAGAATATTGGAACCTCGATGTGAGAAAAAAGGATTAAGTACGGACACCGACCCGGCCATCAGCAGGTAAAAAGGCAATCCGCGCAGCAGGGTCTTCCCCTGCCCTTGCAGCAGCAATAAACCTAGCACACCAATCAGTTCTGTCATCAAATATACAGGATGAAACAACAGCGCTGCGAACAGCACTAACCCGGCATAATACACAATCGCTACAGTAGGGTGCATGGAGCGGAAGCCGCTACTCATGGAAACTGGGCTCCCAAGTCCTTACCCAGATTAAGTGTGTACAGCCAATCGATCACATCGCCAGGCTTCACATCATAGATTCCCGCGCTTTTATCCGGGAACACTCCGTTCACCCGGTACATCCAGCCACTTTCTGAGCCTCGATCAAATTCATACAGGTTGTCGATACCTTCCACGTAGGCAAAAGCTTTCGTTCCGCGGTATTCCATCTGTACCTTGTTCTTACGCGTAATCCGCTTCAACAGGTCCAGCACGGTATCGCCCTTCTCTACTTCCATAGCTACCGGGGATAAAATCGTCCCCAGCTCCTTATCGCCCACAATGGAAATCGTGGCCGTAGCTGCTGCATCCGACTTCGCCACCGGCGCTACAGTAGCCGGTTTAGCCGTAGCCGACGGCTTAGTGGTCGGCTTGGCTGTTGCCGCCGGCGCTGTGGCTACGGCGGTCGCTGCAGGCTTCGCCGATGGCTTCGGCGAAGCTGTGGACCCCGCTGCTGGCGCTACGCTTGCAGCGGGTTTGGTTGGAGCCGCCGTGGCCTTCGCCGGCGGCGAGGTTACGGGCGCTGCTGCGGCAAGCGCAGCGCCTTGCTCTGACGTCGCCGCCGAAGGGGCCGGCGACGCTTTGCCGCCAGCCGGCGTAGCATCGGCTGCCGGCGGCGGGGTCTGCTGCGGGCCACCAGCCGCAGCAGCGTTGTCTTCGCCGGCGACTGCGGAGCCGGCGGCCTCCCCTGCGGCAGCGCTGCTTGGAGCGCCGCTAGTATTCGCGGCGTTACCCACACCGGTGCCGTCAGCGCCGCCAGTATTCGCAGCGTCACCCGCACTGCTGCCGTCAGTATTTGCCGCGTCGCCGCCAGCATTACTGCTTCCAGCGTCACTATCATTAGCACTGTCACTGGTGTTGCCGCTCTTAGCAGCTTCACTATTCTTGCTATCTTTGTCATTTACATGTGAGGCTTGATTGGACCCCGAGACTTGCTGGTCCCCGGATGAGCATCCAGCGACCAGCAGCACTGCGGTCAGCAGCGCAGCTACAAAAGCAAGCCAACGCTTGGAATGGTTGGACATGAACCTGAGCACCTCCATAGAATAACGCAGTTTCGCCGCTCTATCAGAGCGGCACCTGCTACTTGCAAGTGATGTACAAAATTGGATTAGAAAAGGGAAAAGAACGAGGGCACTAACTTCTCCCCCGTTCCATCCTTTTCACTATATGATTCAAAATATTTTTTCAGACACACCCGAAAGATCCTAAGGCAGTCTTACCGCAACCACCGCCGCCATTTCTCTGGTTACTGGTGCGGAGGGGTCAAACGATCCGCCAAAGCCAGTCATGTATCCCAATTCAGACACAGACTGCACAGATCCTAGTGCATACATGCTGATGCTCACTTCGTCTTTGAAGCTTGGCTTATTCACCGGAGCTTCAAGCTTGAAGGCTCTGGCAATCATCACAGCCATATCCTGACGGGTTATAGTGCCGTTCGGATTGAATGTTGTCTTGCTGACACCATCAATGATGCCAAGCTCCTTCGCCTTGATAACATCCCCGTAGTACCAAGCCCCTGGTTGTACATCGCTGAATACCGAAACTGAGGAAGCATTTGCAGGCTGGTTGCCTGTCAATCGGAGCAACAATGCTGCAAACTGCGCCCGTGTAATTTTTGCTTTTGGCGCAAATACAAGACTGTCAGCACTTACTCCCTGCATCAATTTGTTGTCATACGCAGTATGCACCGATTTCAGAGCCCAGGCTGAGATTTGTCCTTCATCGGCAAAGGTCACGCCTGGAACCGGAGTCGTAACCACCGGTGCAGCGGAGAAGCTATACAATTTGTCCTTATCATTCAAGAAACGGTCGTAAGCTGCCAGTGCTAGTAACGCCTGTTCTGTCGCAATGCTATTGCTGGTCTTGTCACTCAAAGCATGTGCATAACCGCCGTCACCTTGTTTGAACGTCGCCAGATTGCTCAGCAGACCACCTTTAGCTTTCACAAAGCGCGGATCGTTAAGGCCTGTGCCTACAGACGTCAGGGCAATCATCACCTGTGACACGCTTTCGCTGTTCTCAGCGCCGTACGACTTGTAACCGCCGTTCTCCAACTGCTGAGAGGAGAGCCAGCCGAGTGCTTTGTCGATGGCCGCTTTTACGAGCGCTTGATCCTTGTAATTAGACAGGGCCGTTACGGCCATAGCAGTAATATCAATGTCAGCAGCACCGCCAACCGACAACGGGAAGCCGCCTTCCTTCGTTTGTTGCTTCAGAAGCCAATCTACCAAGCGTTCACGTGTCCACTGCGCATTTGCAGGTACAGCGTAAGCGCCACTGTCCAGTGCAGTCAAGGCAAAGATCACACCGTTACTGCCTTGAGCAATCATATTAGCATTATTGTAGATTTTCTCGATAAGATTGTAGCCGCTGATGCTTTGCGGATCGCTGCCCACAGCCGCTGCAGCCAACGCAATCCGTTCATAATCGGTCACTTTGCGGAACTCGCCTTTAGCCTCAGCCAGCTGAGCTTTCAGGCCGCTCAGGTATGAAGCAGGTACAGTGTTGCCAGAACGCGCCAAACCGATGGCCTGCCAATCGCTGATTGTTTCTGCGGATGTAATGTATTTTACAGCCCCGGCGATATCTTTCTTAATCTGATCTTGCTGTGGCTCCCATAGACTGCGGTCAATAACTGCATAGTCGGTAAAGTGACTAACTTTTCCTGTAACAATGCCAGTCTTCGCATCTACCGTAGTCGGAACCGGAATCCATTCATTAGTAGTCTTGTTCAGCCAAGCCATAGTCAAATTATCCAGATGTTCCGTAGTGATAGGTACTTTAATTGCCAGATCCACCGGCTTCGCGAACTTCGTGCCGTCCGGTGTAAATTCATACAGTCCGGATACCAGTTCGGAACGGCTGGAGGAGATTTCTTTTACATTAATCGTAACACCACTGGACACTGCGCCAGCCGGAATACTTAACTGCACTTCTCCGGCAGTGTCCTTCAATGTCGCTGCTGATCCGACTGGAATCGCCTGCGACAAGGATACTGTATTAGCTGCCAAAGTCTGCTTCAGTTCCGCTGCCTGTGCAGCGGTCATTTTTTCATTAGCATTGCTAACGGTTGTGGTCTGTCCTACCTTGTTAAGCGGCAGAGTATTATCCGGGCTGATGACAACCGCAGTGCCCGTTCCTGGAGTACCGGTGGTTGGTCCCTTCGGATCGGTTTCAAAGGATGGCTCACCCAGATCGACTCCAAGATTTGTTGTATAGCGCCAGGCAACCGTATCCCCATCTGCAAGCGTAGTATAGGCACCTGCACTGTAGTTCGGGAATACCCCATTGACCGAGTACATCCAACCGCTTTTCTCACCTCGGTCGAACTCTGCCAAGCCATCAATTGATCTAACATATAAACTCGTGCCGGAACCGGTAGCAACCACCTTACCTCCCAACTGACGAACCAGTAAGGTATAAGGCGTATCACCCGGGTTCAAATTGACTGTTGTGCTCGGAACAATCGTACCGCGAATGGCATCGCCTTCCACCAAGAAGGTGACCTGCGATTTTGCAGGTGTAGGCGTTGGTGTTGAAGTGCCGTTATCCTTAGCAACGGATATTGTGCTTACCGTTCTAACCACTGTTGGAGCAGCATTTTTTTGGTAACCCGTAACTTCAACTTCATAATCACCGGCAGTCTTACCGGAAACAAAGGTCGCTTTGCCATCATTATTGGTGGTTACTGTTTCACCTTTAATCGTAACCTGAACACCCTCAGCCGGCAGGATCAGACTGCCTCCTGTGTTCCAGTCATCGACAATCTTCTTTACCAAAATAGTGAATGGCTGTCCGGAAACAGGCTGCTTTGGCTCCGCCTGGATGGAATCAATAAGGGAAGTGACTCCGAAATCACCATAATAGAATAATATCTGTTCTCCGCTCTGAAGTAAGTAATCCGCTGCCCCGACATTCGGAAGGGTCCAGCCTCCATCTTTCTTCACAGCATAGAACCAACCATCCCAGCCACCGTATTTCCCCGCTTCTATTTCTTTAATCGCAGAGACGTACTCTCCCATGTAGCTGTTCGTAACGTCCAGAGAGATATTATTGGTTTGCGCCAGTTTTCTCAAAGCCTGAAGCGGACTCGTTGCATCTACCGTGCCAGAAGCCAAAGGACCTTCCGGACCTTCAATGGCTATAGAAGCATGAGCTTGTGCTGCTACGCTAAACTGTGATTGGGTTGGTAACACACTCGGTGCTGCACCTTGACGGTAACCTGTAAGCTCCACGTCATAAGTGCCTGCAGGCAGGCCAGCAAAACTGGCTTTCCCCTCACTATCTGTTGTAACCGCATGATCCCCAATGGTTACCTTTACCCCTGGGGCAGGCTTGCTAACGGTCTTGGACGGTGTCGTGTTCCAATCTACCACATCATTATAGACCTGAATCGTAAAGCCTTCTCCTGGAGCAGGGATGGCCGGCAATACATTTACATGATTATTCAGACCTGTATCAGCATCGCCATAGAAAAATAGAACTTGTTGTCCTGCATTAAGAGCATAATCAGCAGCATCTACATCCGACACTCTCCAGTGCCCGTCTTGTTGAACAGCATATTTCCAGCCGTCAGAGGCACCGTACTGCTGCTGCGAAATTCCGTTAATGCCATTAAGTTTGCCGTTTTGTATATCCAGCGGTATATTATTGGCCTTAGTGATCTCTACCAAGGCCTTAAGCGCCGTTGGTGCTTCCACAGCCCCGCTAGTGATCGTTCCTTCAGGGCCTTCAATTCTAATTGAAGCCTGAACGGCTGGTTTCTGAGAAGCCGGTTGCTTTAAGCTATAGTACTTTTCCCCTTTAAGGAATAACTGATACGAGATAAGTGCTTGCAGTGCCTGTTCAGTAGCAAGGTTATCAGATTTTCCAGACATAGCATGACGGAAACCGCCATCAGGCATTTGGTAAGCTAACAGGTTGGTGATAAGGTTATTTTGTCCCTTAGTGAACTCCGGCCCTGTCGGGTCAATACCAGCAGTAGTCAAGCCAAGAATAGCCTGTGAGTTAGCCTCACTGCTCACACCCCAACGGCTGTCATAGCCGCCGTCCTTGTTCTGATTCTTGGACAGCCAATCTACGGCACGCTGGCCTGCGGTCTCTACTTCAGGAAAGCCATTGTAAGTGTAGAGAGACTGTAACGCCATCCCTGTTATATCTGCATTGGAACCAAAAGCCGAGAATACACCCGACGGATCTTGTTTCGAGATGAGATTATTCGCAATCCGTTCCTTGCTCCAGACTGCATCGTCAGGCACATTATATTGTCCGGCTGTTATAGCTAGCAATGCATATATAGGGCCATTTATACCTTGAGCCGCTACATCCTTGCTATTATAAATCGGCTCAATAAGATTATAGCCGCCGAAGTTGGTTGCATCACGACCGATTGCCGTAACAGCAAGAGCCAACCGGGCATACGTAGTTACATAAGGAGGGGAAGAAGCAGTCATAGCACTCTTCACGCTCTTCTCAAGACTCGCAGTATAACTATCCGGTATCTTTAACCCGAGACGCCCATAGCTAATTGCGATCCAATCCGTTGTAACTCCTTTAGTCTGAACATACTTTATAGCGTCTGTAATCGCCTGTTGAACATCTACGGTTTCTTGTTCTTGTGCAGCAGCAGTAAACGTCGCTGCGCCGTAGGTGGCGTCTGTCACGCTAGTTTCTGTAGCTCCTTGATCAGTAAGGCTTTGCTGTGCTTCGGCGAAGGCTTGTCCTGCCGGTATCAGCGAAGAGCCAAGAATGGAGATGACCAGCACTAACGCCAGTCCAAGCGCAAGCGCCCGGGATGATAACATTCTTTTCATCATGAACCTCTTTTCTTTATAATTTTGGTTTATGCTGGAAAACAAACAACATAAAAACCGCCCTACATAAAGGGCGGTCAGAACAAACTTGGCTTGAGGGCAGACGTACGGGAATTTCTTTCCCGGAGCACATCCATCTGCAACTGGTTCCCGGCCTCACCCCCCGAAGGCATGGGAACACCTTGAAAAAGGCAGGTTTCCTGGCTCATGCCTCATCGCTTCTTTCCGCCTTCCCGACTCCTTTATAGGAACAGTGGCCTTTGAAAAGTCGCTCCGCATCTACAGTGGCGGGACCGCGCCGGATTTTGAACCGGACTTCCCTTTTAAGCAAACCCAGACCATCTGAGTCTGCACCTTCTCCATTAAGTATACTACTATTAAATTTTAATATTCCTAATGATAGCTATAATCCCCCGGTATGTCCATAGAAAAACTGCCGGAATCGGTATTGGCCCATTTTCACAGCGAAAAAGCTCCTGAATGCTGCAGAGCCATAACTTGTCCAAGTCATAACTCTGCAGCTGTTCAGGAGTAGCAATTATTATTTCTTTTTCGGTTTTGCTGTAGCCGTTGGATCAGGGCTTGTGTCGTCCTTTGCCGGAGACTCACCAGAACTTTGTACCGGAGCCTTCTCGGACAACTTCAGCTTATAGTCCCCAGCCTCAATTGTGTCGCCCGGCACCAGCACAGCCCCAGACTCTAGCTCAAGGGTTACCTGATATGGGCCCTCTTTCTGATCTATCTGTCCATCCTCTGGCGCAGGCGAAGGTGAAGCAGCAGGATCAATCGTTGAAGATGCCTGATCTTTCTGATTCACAGCATTATTAGCTTGATCAGTCACTGCATCCTTGGCATTGGCAGATGAATGCGAAGGAGCATCCGTTGCCGTTCCAGCAGCGTTTCCGGCTACATTGCCCCCATCAGAATTCTCTTCTTCGGAAGAATCTCCTAGATCCGATGATGGTAATGCGCACGTACTGGTCGTAGCTGTTACTTTATACGTAGTCTTGGTTTCATCGGTATTGAGCACACTAATCTCAGCCGGCTTGAAACTATCGCAATCAGCAGCAGTAGGGAAAATAAACTGCAGCTTGCTACCCTCCACCTGCTCTCCGTCAGGTGCCAGCAGATAGGCCATGACCGGCGGCAGACCGGTACCAGCCGTTTGGTTGGGACTTGGCTGCGGACTGGCCTCCGGCAGCGTGCTCTCTTTCCCGTCGGGCCGCAGCATGCTAAACGCTATAATTGCAATAACCAGGACAATTCCGATTGCGAGCCCCGAGATCAGGATTTGAAATCGGCTGCGGCTGACCCACCGCGCCAGCGGTGAAGCCAATTGGGAGCGGGCTTCATCATATACAGTTTGCAGAGCAGGTCGTGCGGCTGCAAGATAGGTTTTGCGGAATTCGCGATTCTTGAAAGCTTCCCGGTCATAGCTATTGAAATATTTCAGAATGGCCCGGCGGTACCCCGGCTGCAGCTTCTTGTTCGAGACTACAAACAATGGATTGCCTTGTGTCCAAGCCAGGAAGCGGTAGACGGTTTCTTTATCCGAACCTGCCTTCTCGTTAACCATTTCCAGCAGCACTTCGTAATCCAGCGGTCCGCCCTCACGGTGACTGCTATAATAAAAGCCCAGCGGCAGCCGGTCGAAAGGTTCAGCGGACCTTGACTCCTTCAGCCAGCGCCGTCCAAGAAGCTGCACATCATCCAGCTCCTTCGGAGTCAGTCCGTCAAAGATTCCCTCATCCGGCTTCTCTTCCCCGAACCAGCGGTAGGCAGCCCGCAGGGCGTTCTCCTTCTGCTTGCTGATTTGATCCAGCGGCGGATACCATTTGGCAGCCCCCTTGGGATAACGCAGGAAAGCAATATCCAGCAGCTGCTCCTTCGTTAGTTCTGCCAGAGACAGACGGTTCAGCACAAAACGGTCAGCGGCCGCAGCCAATCCGCGCAGAAGTTCAAGCGCTTCAGGCTGGATACCACCGCTGCGCCGCCGGTCCTTCTCAGCTTTCTCCACACGCTCATGAATCCCGGCTGCAGCGGCAACAGGATTGGCTTCACGCTGAAGCTTTTCCAATAAATAATCCTTTGTCTTGTCCTCAATAAAGGTCTGCTGAAGCACCTCAGGCAGCGTGCGTCCCCAATAGAGTACAAAGCCAGCAATATCCGCTGCTGATGCGGCGGCAGCCAGACGGTTCTCCAAATACGGCTCCAAAAGCTTCCGGCGGAAGATCGGCTGACCCAGCACTTTTTTGAAAAAGGCCGCACTCAGTTCTTCTTCACTCTCGATAATGGCATACGCTGCCTTTAGGTCGTCCTCTCGTCCTTGGTTGCTGTTGTTCAGCATCCCGTTAATGAAATAATCGACGATACGGCCCCTGTAATTATGTCCCGGCAGCACATAGTAAGCCTTGAAGCTCTCCATCAACGCAGGGATCAGAAGACCTCCTTGTCTGATCTGATCAAATTCCCGGTCAAATCGTTCCAGAAAAATATCGTTCAACCGGACTCGTGACTCCAGTGCGCCAGACCCTTTGAGGTAATCCAGCAATCCGCCAAGAACCGCGTACTTGTTCTGTTCATACAAGCTTTCATTACCTTGTTCAATCTCGTAAAATACAGCCAGTTCATTATAGAGCCCGAGCGATAGCTTGCGTTCCAAGCTTTCCCCGTCCAGCATCCGGTCGGCAAAATGACCGAAATCATTCATGCTGCCGCCGCTGCTCGTAATCTTCCAGGCCAGATCGGCGTACTGCTGCCGCGAATCCCCGAATTCAGCATTAGTACTGCGCCCAGAGACCAGATCGAACGTAAAATCCTTCTCCACA
This sequence comes from Paenibacillus sp. NPDC058177, assembly GCF_042883835.1. NCBI lineage: Bacteria > Bacillati > Bacillota > Bacilli > Caryophanales > Paenibacillaceae > Paenibacillus > Paenibacillus sp. NPDC058177. The sequence continues at coordinate 222,488 of NZ_JBHVVB010000008.1, forward strand.
TTGCGATCGCCGGGACGAAGTGAACCTTTTTCTACAAAGGTCAAATGAATATATTTGCGGCTCTTCGGCTCATTGGCATACGTAATAACACCCAGTCTGCGACGGAACTCATGGGGTAGTGCGCCGAAAATAACCTCGGTCAGCTCTGCTGCCCGTCCCGACAACTCTCCAATAGGCACATCCAGCGCTATATAGATCTTCTTCTTGCCGGCCACGGAAATCATTACCGCCTGCAGCAGTGACTTGAACAAGCTCTCCCCAATATTCAAGGAAGACAGCACTGTCCCAGGGTCAACCTGAGTTCTGCCCGCCACCGGGATAGTAGACAGCTCTGGCAACGTACCACCAAGCTCACCTGTGTAGCTCTCCGCAAAATCCGCATGCAGCCAATCCCCATAATGCTCCACAATCTCTTCTGCACGAGCAGCAGGAACAACAAAGTTATGGGCGAAAAAAGCGCTCCGCTGACCCGTGAAATCTGCCGACTGATAGCGGCTGTTCCCGATGACGGTCTCCCCGTTCTCTGTATGGAACAGGTGCAGCGCTGAAGGGTAGGACGCCTCGTCCTTCTCCCCGCGCGCCGTCAGCTCCGATGGGGCATCATAGAGACAGAAGGGATGAAGAATTTTTTTGACAAAGCCGCCGTCCAGCCCCTCCGACTTCGCTACCGTATCGAACCCTTCTGTGGAGCGAAAAATCCCGCGCCGCTCCCGGGTGTACATCTGCTGAGTGATCATCGCCCCTGAATGATTCTTCACGGGCCGTCGCTCCCCTCAATGTAATTCAGCTTGTGGAGCAGCCAGATGAACGGCTCGTCCACCCGAATCGGGCTGACAACCCCTTCAATCTTCTGATTCACGGGATTGCTGCCGAGTGCGGATACGGCAAAATAAGCAGTGTTGGAGAAATACACATCCATCGTATCCTTGAACGGACGGTCCACCTTGCCAATAAACCGGCGAATTTCCCCGTCGATGTTATGGAATTCGTCCAGATTCAGCGTTTTGCGGTGCACATAGTTATTGAATACGTTACTGTTCGACTTGATGTAATCGCCATCTTCATCTTTTAAGGAATGGAGCATGTCGCTCTTCGCCAGAACGATTGCGGTAGGAATGTCCGTCTTGCTCTTCTCCTGATAAGCAATAAAATCGCCAAACATGGTCAGAACAACATCGCGTGGCTCATCATATTGCGAGACCCATTCGCCCGGACGGTCGCCTATGTTGATGCGGATCTTCTCGCGTACCGATCGAATTTGCAGCGGATCAACCATAAACAGGATACCCGCAGAATTCTTGATATGCTGGCCATGCAGACCCAGATAATCCTGGTCGACCATACCTTCACCCGCGACATCGAAGAAGACCAGCGTCAGCGGCGGTTTGTTCTCATCCTTGAAGACAAACTGGAAGATGAAAGGCTCCTGCATCTTTTCCTTCTGTGTCGAAGCCAGCAGATCCCCGCGTTCAAACAGCGGCTCTTCATAGAGCGTACGGAACTTGCGGCTGATCTCGGCATTCAGCGGCATACAGGCAGCATCAAAATGCCCGGCAGTGGTGTGCTGGAGCGTATGAATCAATGCCGTCATGTACACCGACTTCCCTACTTGGGAAGCGCCGATAATAGAGATGATATTGCTTGGCACCTTGCCGGCTGTGACCGGAAGCTCATTATGGCAGGACGGGCATAGCCGTCTGCGTGTAAGTACTCCATAACGGTCCGTCAGACCGGTAAGTACATTATCTGTGTAATGATGATACTCCTCTGGGATATCGGCCGGACGAATAATAGCCTCGATGTCGTCCACGGTGTCCAGTCCAAAGCGTTCACGGTATTTATTCAGCGCATCATCCTCGCCAAGCGCGTAATTCTCATCGTCCTCCCGGCTATGCATAGCCCGAAAGACCACGTCCTCCGGCGCAAACTTGGTGAAGCAGAAGGGACATACGATATCGTAATAGAGCGGCCGCGGCTGCGACTGATTCTTTTTCATAAAGCGGCTAAAAAAAGACATCTTTTATCCTCCTTAAAGCTTTACGCAGTAAAGCCCGTTTCGTTCACACTGGTCACCTGGACTGCGTGAAGTGTTGTAAATCCCCTTGTTCCTGACGCAGAGCGCCTTACTCCGGCACCAGTTCATAGACAAGCCCATACTTCCGTCCATCGGTGAAAAAGATGCGTACAAAATCATCCTTGCCGATCTCAATCGGCGGAAGCTGGTTACGTCCGGGTGCAAAATCCTGGACGAACGGAAACCGGATGCCATCCTCCTTGCCCGCAGGAGGGCCGCCGCGTTTCTTAACATAACATAGTACATCTCTCGCTACCGGGACTTCTGCCGTAATCGACATATGTACGGTCTTTTGTTTGGCGAACAACCCTTTTTTCTGAACAATAGAGTAATAGATCCGCGCCTTGCCCGCACTGACAAGCACGCGGTTGGCTTCGTCCCGCTGCTGCACCAGCACAGTCCCGCCGTTCTCCGTATGACGGACGTAGACGGTGTACGCGACCAATCCGATATCATCAAGCCGGTCACGATAACCGTTGTTTGACTTGTATTCTTCACGTGTATAGAGCTTCATTCCGCTGGGCGGAATGTCTCTGGCCACAGGCTCATCTGCAGGGCCTTTATGAATGCATACGGCCTGCACACCATCCGGCCAGCGCCATCTCAGCGTGCAGAACCGATCCTCCACCTGTGTAGTGATCTCTGTGATCAGGGGTGTGGATGAATCTGCATCAGCAAACCTCATGACAATAGCTCCTTTCCGCTTCATCTAGAATCCTTTGCTTCCCCGATTCCTGCGCGGCCGCTCGAAACTGCCCGATGCTGTTCCCGCCGCAGCTGCTCTCGTGCCTCTGCGAGTCAATCGGCCTTCACCAACCGGAATGACTCCGGTGAACACCCCGATGATCGCAGCCAGAACCAGCACAGCCAGAAGCCGGATGAGTGCATCGCTGAAGGTGTGGCCGCCAAGGCCGTATTCCAGAATCAACCCGGCTAGCAGACCGGATACGGCGCCGCCGATGCCGAAACTTTTGGCCAGGTGGCGGTTGTCGAACACGATACCCAGTCCCAAGCCAAGTGTAGCCCCGATTAGCAGCAGTGCAAGGATCCGGACCGCCGCATAATAAGGGCTGTTCTCCGTAGCGTCGCTGCGCACGGTCAGAAGCGTCCGGTCGCCAAGTCGGTCATAGATCTGCTGGAATACATCGCCGAGACGTCCGGCGTCGGTCACATCATAATACTGGCCTCCGGTCACGCGGGCGATCTCCTGCAACAGCGCCGGACCAGACGGGTCCTCTATGCCCAGCCCGATCGTATTGACTGCAATACCCCGATCCACATAATCCTGCAGCTCCCGGGCCGTATCCATCTGGCTGAAGCCGTCCGACAGTAGAATGACCATGGAGCCACGATCACTTCTGCTGTCGCTGTTAATGACATTCAGCGCCTCGTGCAGCGCACCACTGATATTCGTTCCGCCATCCGTAGTCTTGAGATTCAGGATAGCCGCCGACACCTTCTCCCGGTTCTTCGAATTCGAAAGAGATGTCAGCGGTTGGGCAATGGACACCTCTCCATTGAAGGTCAACACCGCCACCTGATTATCCTTATCCATCCGCATGACAAGACTCTGAGCAGCCGAATAGCGGCGGTTGTCAGGGTCGCTTTGATTCATACTACCGGAGTCGTCGATGGCCATGACCACATCTTTAACCGGTCTGATGCCGCCAAAGTTTAGCTCATACACGAACTCCGTCACTGCGCCGACACCAAAAGCCAGCACCAGTGTCAGGGGCAACAGCTTCCAGGATAATCCCAAGTACCGCTGCTTCCAAGAAGCGCCGTTCAGTCTCGGGGAGATAATCTCGGCGATCAGGCAGCCTACGCCTACTCCCAGCGCTACGATCGCGAAGTAAATGCCGACAAGCACGATGGATGGCAGGTCTGTGAGCCAGCGGCCCAGCAGCCATTCCCCGATCAGAAAAGCTACGGCCCCCCCGATCAATGCGAAGAAGAGCAGGAGCATATTAATTTTACGCTGCATGTTCATTCATCCTTTCCGGTGGAACATAAGTGAAACCTGTTTTGAAACTGTTCTTTTCTCTTCCTTGCCTAACGCATGCATCCTTAACGCAGCTCAGGAAGATGTTCCTCTTCGATGGCATGCAGCTTGTAGCCGTTCTGAACGTAAGTCTCGTAGTATACGCGGCCATTCCGGTAATACAGCAGATCCTCCAGATGGAAGCCGCCCATAAGGTTGAGCTTCTCCACCCCGCTTCTGCGCTGCTCATGCACGAAGCCCAGCCGGTAGATCCGGGTCGTCTCATCCACACCATTGACGTAACGCAGAAATTCGGAGGTGCTGTCGCCGAAGAAATATTTCTCCTCATGCCGATGCTCCTGCGTATATTCGAACAGCCGCACATTGACAATGGCCCCATCTTCCAGGCTGCGGTAGAGCCGCTTGAACAGCTCTTCCTTAGACAACACCTGCTTGTTGTCATAAGCGACAGCCACATTAGCCCGCCGGAGCAGCTCCTCTTCAAAGGAAAGTGCGAAGGCTTCAGCCGCCAGCAGCTCCCGCCGGCAGATCTCGATCAGGCGTTCTACAACCGCCTCCTGACCCTGGTCCAGCAGCTGCGACAGACTGCCCAGATACCGTTCACTGAAGAAGACGCCGGGACCACGCCGGGTCTCGATCTCCTTCATCACCTCTTCGGTAACCACACCATAGTACTCCATGATGTTCTGACCGATGTCATCGCGTGTCCGCTGGATGCTGTCCTGGGCAATGCCACGCAGTTCTTCCTCAAGCGTCTTCATGATTTTTACGCGGGCGATACTCTCCGTATGAATCCGTTCCAGTGCAGCTTCCAACCGCCGGCATAGACCAAGCTCAGTTTCAAGCTGTAGCAGTTCATATCTTTTGCCATAGACGACTGTAAAAAGATACTGGATAAAGTTGCGTACCGTACGCTTGTCGAACAGCGGCACACGTTGGAATGGCTGGCGCTCCACAGTGTCACTATAGAGCTGCTCAAGTTCAGCCTTGGCATTCGCCAGTACTGACCGGAGACCGGCCATATGTTGGCGCAGCCCGTACAGCAAGCTGCCAGCATCGTCGCGGTCGGCCGTCCACTCTGCCAGCTGATAGAAGGTCACCGCCGGAACAGCCTCTTCCTGCGCAGCCAGAAGCGGCCGCCATTCCCGCAGCGGTTCTATCGACTCCAGCCGCCCTGCAGCAGCGGCAGTGAAATTGCTGCGGAAATAGTCGCTTCCGCCGCTGCCGAACAACAACTCCTCAGCCTCCCGCAACGACAAATATTTCAATTCGTTGTAAGATGGACGACCGTGACTCATCAGTCCCGTCATCTCCTGCAGCCCTGCTTCATCCGGCAGAAGCAGCGAGGAGCGCTCACGCAGGGTATCGGCGCCAAGTCCGAACAGGGCCTGCCGCTCACGAACGCCAGGTGTACTGCCTTCACGCATATTCGCCGCCAGCCGCCGGAAGCCATGATACAGGACCGCCAGGGCAATCTGCATGTTAGGCCTTCTTACGCCAGAGAAACCTGCCGTAGCATAGCCCTGCCGGCCGGAGCTGCCCCGGATGCCGCTTTTAAACGTCATATTGTTATAGCCGCCATGTCCGCTGGCTTCGTCGGATGTAGGACGAACCCGGTTCTTCAGCAGACTGATGTGGGAGATGATCTCGTAATTGTCCTGCATACCGCCTGTAGACATCATGCCCCGCTCATTCTTGTCGGACAGCAGGTAGACCAGATCAAACAGTTGAGAAGGACCGTGGCTCACCGGAATGGATAGCCCATCTTCAGTCACAAGCAGCGGCGCACGGAACGTGTAGTCCGGCATCTGCATTCCATCCAGCTCCCGCATAAAGGCCAGCCCGACCGAGCTGGAATACCCGAAGTTGTCGCCCTGCTCCCGTTCGTTGATCAGGGCGTACAAGTCGGTCTGCACCGATTTGAACGATTGGCCCAGCACCGCGCGGGCCAGCAGCATAATCTCCGGCAAGAACACATTAAGCGGGTCATCGACCCGCGTAATGATAGAAAGATGGATAACGTCAAACGAAGAATACAGCCGCCCGTAATCCGCTATGCTGTTGCTGATCCGCCGCAAGGATCGGTTCATCTCCGCCAAATAGCGGCTGTCCTCCTGGAAGACGCGGTAAATATCTGCCCGGACGGTACGTGGATCATGTCCTGCTGCCGAGGGCAGGGTCAAGGGCATAACCCGAGCGCTCCCACCGGCTCCGTACTCCACTGGGCTTACACCTTCAGGCAATGCGTGCATAGCCATAACGCCTCCGGCGTTATCCCATTTGCGTTCGCAGCTGTCCAGCACCGGAGCAATGGCCGGGGCAATCTTGTCACCTACAAACAAAAACAGGGCGGGGTAATGGATACTGCTGCGTCCATCCCCCTTGCTGCGCAGCGCTTCCTCCTGCTGCGCGTATTGTTCTCCATAAGATAATGCGAGTGATTTAATCATAGGATTATTTCAGCTTTCTGCGGATACTGCCAAGCTTGCCGGTCATGCTCTTGTAGAATCCGTACATTTCGTCGCCATTGGCATGCTCTACCCGCTCATACTCCAAGCTGTCGCGAGCCTCCAGGAAGGAGACATACAGACCTTCCAGCTTATACAGCAGCGGAGATACATCTTCGGCTGCAGTCATCTCACCCGCACGGCGCGCTGCCTTGCGCAGCAGTACACTGCGGCTCTTCTCGTCCAGGCTGCGGAAATGACGATACACCGCATACTCCACATAACTGCGTTCCTTCATCAGATTGGCGAATGGCTCCCAGGCATCTTCTTCTTCATCACGATCATAGACGTACAGCGCACCTTTCTTGATAATGCTGTCTGTATATAGAGCTTCAAGGAACTGGTCCATCCACTTCTCTTCATCCAGATATTGATGCAGCAGTGCATCCAGCTCTGCGGCCTTAGCCTCCAGCTCAGCAACCTTCGCCAATTCTTCACGAACACGGGTAATCAGCTGTGGTGTGCGAATCAGATTCTCCTTCGCCAAATCCTGGTTGACACTGCCAAAGATATCCTTGACTAGCTCGCGTTCCAGCCCCTTCTCCCGCAGCAAGCGCAGCTCATCTGCAGCCTTCTTCACCTCGCCAAGATTCGGGCGCGGCGCTTGCAGCTGCAAATCAAAGCCTTTCAAGAAGGTTTCAATATCAAACGGCTTCGTGAAGATGACCGAATAGCGGCTGCTTGTGTTTTCATCCGTTCCCTTCTCGACAATTACACCTGACGCCAGTGCCTTGTCGAAATCGGCACGAACGCGGGCATTGTAATCACGAACACGGGCGTTAACATAGGTGTCGCCCCATGATTTTTCCGGAATTGGCGACGGCAGATAAGTCCAGTTGTTCTTGTCTGTCATCACCAAATGACGGCCAATGCCTTCCTTGTCCAGAATGGTCCGCTCATAGTTCTCCTCAAATACGCGCAGCGGTGTATACACGAAGAGCGGCACCCCGTTGCGTGTGTTCAGCCAGAAGATACGGTTCTTGACTTCGCTCTCCTTGATCGTAAAGTGCGATTTACCCAGCGCATTATTCTGATAATTGCGAATACCTTTCAGGATGCCCGGCGCTTTGACCGGAACCGAGACGAAGCCCCAGGATGGAAAATGAAGATTGCCTGAACTGTTGCTAAGATGGAAAGTCGGCACGGCCTCCTCGTCCAGCTTGCCAGCGATGATACGCTCCACGAATTTGTCGAGCGGCTCCTCATGACCGTATTTCATCACGAGGAAATCTTCCATTGAGCGGGTGATCAAATCGCCGAACTTATCACTTAGGAAATCAGAAATGGAACGAACAACATCAATCTCCTGCTCTCTGACCCAGCGCCCCGAATGCTTGAGCATTTCCCGGGTGAAGTCACGGATCAGATCGTCGCCATCCTTCTGGTCCATAATTTTGGAGATGGTCGCGGAAATATCCGGTACATTGACGATATTCCAATAATAAGTTTTGTTACCTTTATGATCAGATTGCTCTTCACCGTTAATGAGGATGTCCCCATTCTTGGCAAAAATCGAGCTGAGCGCGCTAAGAATCTCAGTGAACACACCATAAATCCGGCTGTTCTCTTCGTTCAGCAGCTCGTACAGATCCTCATAAAATTCAATCATTCGCTCGGTACGCTCTACGTCAGCATGCAGCCAGTACTCATTGATCTTCGCTTCAATATAAGCGTTCTTCTTCTTCTCCTTGGAGACAAAGGCGCTCCGGGCATCCCCCAGCTTCTCGTCCGCACTGTCCTGCGCCGTCTCAATATCACGCGGCAGGCGCAGCAGACTTTCACGCAGCGTCTCAATATAAGACTGAATCGACTTCAGGATACAAAAGCCTTTTTCGGTATAAAGCAGCCGCGAAACATAGAATGGTCCTTGCTCTGGATGGAGGAAAATCCGCTCCAGCTCCTCACCAAACCGGCCGACAATTTCACCCGGAAGCTGCTTTCTCGCCTTGATGTACTCCTCACGCGCACGTGACAGGAAGTTCTGCTCCAGCTCCGTATCCATGCTGACGACCTGGTTCTTGATGACATTGGCATGGCTCAGCCGTTCGCTGTTCTCGAAGCCCGGCAGCGGCTCAGGCACACGGGATTCAAAGGTCTTGACCATGCTATCGAGATCGATGCCCAGCTTGCGGGCGAACTTCTCTACCTCTTCCTGACCCGGTGCTTGCTCGAACATTTTCTCCATTTTGTCGAACAGACGGTAAGCCAGATAGGTCGTCATTTCCTCGATCGGCAGCACAGCAGAGGAAGCCCCAATAATATTGTATTCATAGTTGGCCGGATAAGCCTTGTTCATCTGGGCAATATTGGTGCGGATGTTACTAATATAGTCATGAATAGCGAATTCTTCACCGGACTGCTTCTCTTCACTGGCCATAAAGTTCGTGATATTCTCCGCCGTGACATTCATGCAGTAATCATAAGCATTCTCCAGCAATTTGCCCTCGGTATTGGTCGCAGAGATGAGATGACACAGATTAAATGGAGGCAATGGCGAATTCACGGTCAAAATATTGCCGTACTGCTGACGGAATCTTTCGCCCCGGCTGTCCACATTCATCCAGTAATCCAGTTCCTTCAGCGCCGCATATCCGTTCTTGCGGATATATTCACGGGTATGTTCGCTCAGGCTCTTGTTCGAAAGATTCACGTCTGGTGTAAACAGATAACCAAGCGTGTTCACCCGGTCAATTCCCGCAGAGCCAAAGTCGCGCTCAATAATTCCGCGCACGATATAAGCGATATCCAGGAAAGCACCGCTGCCCGTTCCGCCCGACAATCCTGTCAGCAGAAACACCATCAGCTTCTTGTTGGTGCCTACAGACAGTGTCTTGATCTTCTTGTCAATGGCACCGACCACTTGGTTAATCTTGGTGAACAAGAGCAGCCGTCCCGCCTGACGCACGCCGGCAGCACCGTTCATACCGTCCGTAATGCTCAGCTCAGGTGACAGCCAATCCGTGATATACGGGTCCAGAATACTGCGGTTCTGCAGCAGTCCCCCGATTTCGGCATTGGCCAAGAGCACGAATTCATTCTGCGAATCGAGCCCAATGCCTTTATATTTTTTATTACGATCTTGTTCGTTGGTTTCAAAAGCTAAAAACTCTACATTATCCGGCTTGTCCCGCTTCTTCTTGGACAACGGGTCTTCTGGCAGTTTGAAACGGCGGTTGATCTGGTATTTCAGGCGGAGGAGGGCGTCAATGCCCGTGCCCCCCAGCCCGATAATGAGTATAGGGTTATCAATCGTATCGACTCTGATCTTATCGCTGACAATTCCCCCGCCAAGCGATACATCCAGTTGCTGAATATGCTCTCGTACTACCGGTTTCATAAGCGTTCCTCCTGAACTGTACTAAAGAATCTGGTTACACCAGGTATTCCAGTAAAATTGTTTTGTCCACGCTATGCAGTGATACCGAAACGCGGTCACCACTTTTCAGTTCCAGACCACGCGACGCATCAGCGGCGCGTCCGGATCTCTCCACGGTGATGCCTTCGCCGCTGCGGAGCAGCAGTCTGTCGTTCTTGCCCGGAGTGAAGACGAGCTTCTCACTTTCCTTAAGCTCAGGTGCTAACTGCAGCAGTTGATGCAAGTTGAACTTGCCTCTGAACGCAGCCAGCTTCTTATACTGCGGATACGTCTTCTCTCCGGTATTCTCGTCCCGCACCTCGATGACGATCTGGCCGGTAAAGCCGCGTGTCGCCTGCTTCCGCAGCAGCCACAGGGCTACTCCAGCCGCCAGCAGGAGCACAATTCCGCCAATGATATAATACAGAGTCATAGATTTCGGCTTGTCGGCGAGCGGGTTACTGCTCTCCGGGGCCGCTGTAGCGCCGCCAGTTCCAGCAGTGCTTTTCTTGGCGCTGACTGTCACAGGATCACTCTCACGGTAAAAGCTTCTTTCCTCCGCACGCACCTTCAGCTCGTAATCATGGCTCTCCTTCACCTCAAACGTCCCTTTGAAGACATCCCCGGTGTTATCCAGCGGGATTTCTTCAGTAGTGCCCGTATCCAGGTCCTTGGCCAGCAGAACGGCCTTCATATTTTGATACAAATTGCTGAGCGTTACCTGAGTACCGTTGCTGAATACGTGGGAAGCAATATCGATCTTGTCGCCTTTTTTATAGGATGCGGAAGGCAGCGCATCTATTTTAAGTTCCAGGTCATAGTTGAAAACGAGATTAATATCAATTTTATCCTTGGGCACCCCTTTGATCTGGAGCCTCCAATCGCCCTGCTGCGGAGACAACAGCTTAATCAGGCTGTAAGTCTTCGACTTCGAGAGCAGAACATCGCCTGAAGGTATAGCTACTTCTTTCCCGGTTGGGTCCTTCAGCTTCGCAGTTACAGGCTGTGAAGACATAATGGAAATATTGGCCTCCAGCACGCTGGCGTTCGGGACGTTCACCGTCACCTCCTGAAAGCTGCCGTTCCCCGTAATCGACTGCACCGGTACAATCTTGAGCTTAAGATGGCTGGCAAAAATTTCGCTGAGGATCTGCGGCAGATCATCTGCCGAATCTGTAGAGAATGCCTTACCTCCTGTCTTCGTGGACAGGTCAGCCAGAGATTGCTTGTTCAGCTTGCCATCCGCATTCAGACCAATGGTATAAATGGGATAGCCGCTCTTCTTGGCCTCATCCAGTGCTGTATTCAGCTCCTGATCCGATTGGCTCTGAGTCCGTCCAGTAGCTTTGTTAAAATCGTTGTTACCGTCGGCGAGCATGACGATGAGCGGTTCATGGGAAGGATCGCTGCCATTCTGCAGCACTTTTACTGCCTCCTTCACGCCTACGGCAATATCCGTATACGCGCCGCGGTCCAGCCCGTCAATGAAGTCCTTCAGATCCTGCTTGTCGGTCGCCGAATTGATCTGCAGCAGTGCCTTTTCCCGCTGCACTTTATCGGTGTAGGCTACAATCCCGACCTTATCCCCTTGCGCGGACAGCATATCTATGAACATCTTCATTGCTTCGTTGGCAATCTTGTTCTTGTCACTCTTGTTCATGGAGTTGCTGACATCAATTAGCAGCACGGCATCAATATGAGATGGCGCCGGGGTTGCGGCATGAGCCAGCCCTGCACCTAGCGGGGCAACCGCGATACACAGGGTCAGCAGCAGCGCCGGAATAAGGCGCCAAAAGACAATCTTCGATGTTTTTCTACGGTGGTCATTATGAAGCATAAAGATGGCTCCTCTTGTGTTATAGTAGGCAAATATGGAAATCAGCCAAAAAGCTAAAATCTGTAAATAGTATGCCATTATGATATAATTAAACCTTGTAAACTTCAACTTTTAGGACTGATGAACTGTTAAGAAGGAACGCTATAATTCACTTTTTTCGCTGCACTATCTTCCAGAAGAAAGGAAAAGTCACATGATTTCATACGTTATTCTTGGAGTTGCGTTCCTATATGTCGTAATTCACATTGCTATCTATGCCTCTCGCCAGCGAAACCCGCTAACCCGGGATGATATGGACGAGATGCTGCTTGCCACCTTAAATGGAGGTGACAAGGGTCATGAGTAAGAAGAAGCCTGTCACGTTCCGGCCCTTCAAGGCGCCCCGCTATTCCTTCGACAAGCTTCGCATCTGCAGGCGCTGTGGGCGCTATACCGCTCTTAACGAAGAGCGCTGCACGAAATGCGGCAAAGCCTCACTTGTTTCGGTGGAGAACTATGCCAGCGCCCGTGCAGGGCGCAAAATGCACACCCGGCTACTGCTAGTCTTACTGCTTACCCTGGTTTCGGTTTATTTTGGCGACAGCACGCTGCAAATGGCCCTGTGTGGTGCAGGCGGACTCCTGCTGACCGGGCTTCTCTACTATACGCAGCGAAAAGTCAGGCAGAACGAAAACTTGCGCGCTCTGGAGCATCTGCTGGCCTACAACATCGGAATCATCAAGGAGGGGCTGGAGCTTAACCGCCAGGAAGCGGTGTCTGTCCTTCGCGAAAATGATGTGCTGGCCTATGAGAAGCTGCGCGAGATTGCCATTCTCCTGCGTGGCGACCGGGTAGCCCGGCAACGGGTCGCCCTCCTGCACGGCTTTCAGCTCCGTAAGGATATGGATCTCGAAATGGAACAGCTTCTGCTGAGAGAGTTCGAGCCACTGCTGGCCGAATACATAGGAGAGATTGCCAAGGTGCGCCGGGATCTGATCAAGGACCGCACACTGCGTTATGTTCAAGCCTATGAGACCCAGATCCGGCAAATGGATAGAGGGATCGCTATCCTGACCGGCGTGGCCGGGGCGGCCGTTCGCATGAAACGTTATGCGCTGCTGCACTCCCGTTTCATCGGCAGATACGTGCATGAGCTGCCCAAGGACCGCTTCTTACGATTAGCCCGGCTGATCGAGGCCAACCCTTATGAGCCATGGAACGGGCTTGACCAAACTGTAGCCGAAATTCGTGAATTCAAGTACCGTTGGGACCCTGAATTTCAATAAACCATCGTATGGCAAAAAAGAGGCTATAATATATGACGATCAAAGAAGTAATATCCCTGCGAAATTTTATGATCATTTTGTGTATATTAATGGTTTTACTGCTGGGACAGAAGGCCCAGCGCATGTCTGACAAGGTGAATGTGGTGCAGGAAGGCAGTCGTCTGCATGCGGCAGGCGACCTTATCGGCGCAGAAGAAAAGTACCGCGAGGCGAGGGAAAATCACTCCTTTTCATACAAAGAAGAAGAGATAGCAACACAATTGGAGAAACTGGCCCCGATCACAGCCATCCGTGCGGGTCTGGACAACGTTGCCCGGTACGCCAGCTCGCAGGCCCTGTCAGGTGACTTCGAAGGATTCATGAAGAGCTATGATGATCTTGTCCAGCTGAAAGCCCAGTATATGAAGCCCGGAGGCCCTTACGAAGCCTATTACCGCAAGTTGTCTGCCGCGTCGGGCCTTTCAGAGGAATGGACGACCTTCTTTCAGCATTTCAAAAAGCAGTTTTTGGACACCCTTGCCCAAAACGCTAACGGAAACGACGGCGGGGATGATGTGAAATGGAAACTGCTGCGGATACCAGATGCTTTCTTTGGCGGTTCATCTGCTAAGCAGGAGCAATTGAATGCTGCGTTCCGCAGCCACGATACAGGTCAGTTAAAGGCCTTGGCCGCTGCCGGAAGCTTCGGTCCCTTGCTCGAAAGCACCTTGTCCATGCATAAGGCGTACGAGAGCCATAAGTATGCGGCGCCCTGGCTCAAGGAACAAGTGGAAAGCAGCGGACGTATCATCCTGAAGAAAGATCTGGAGGGCAAGAACATATCCGCCTTCGCAGAACATGCTGCCGCCTATCGCAAGTTCGCAAGCAGCGCAGGCTTCAAGGCAACCCAAGTGCTGAAGTACATAGATGCTCAAAATGCCAAACTGCTCAAAAGTGCCGCGAGCAAAGCCAAAAACGGAGCATACGAGGACGCAATCAAGCTCTACACCGAGCTATATCCATTAAAAGACCATTCCGAGGACATTGCAGCGGTCCGCCTCGCCTGGAATATAGCTGATCCTGTACGGTTGCTCCCCGGAGGCGGGGAGCAGGGGCGCTACAATAATGTGATTTCCGGTAAAGGAAAGTACGGCGCCAAGGTCTATGTTGCGGCAACTGACAGCAGCGGGTCCCTTCATTATGCCGTAATGAACAAGGATAACGCTGTATCATCTTTCTCCATGGGCGTTATTCCCGGGTTCCCCTCCCTGCACCGGGTCTTCTTTGACGAGACTCTTGAGGCAGCCACCGGAGAACCTGTAGTTGTTGCTGAAGCCGATAGCACAGATGACAACGGCAGGACACTTTTTACAGGTTATGCGCTTCAGATGCAAGGAATATCACAACTGTTCTCCTTTAGCGGGGATAGCTACGAACTTCAGCCAGATGGTTCCATCCTTGTGCATAATGTTGGTGCTGGTGCCGGAGAGGGTAATGCGGGGCAGACAGCCATTTATCGCAAATCGGGGGAAACTTACCAATTCTCCGAAATCGTACAGGCTTACCCGCCAATTCAGGCGTCGGAGCTGGAGCTTCATCCTTTGCAGAATGTATCGATAAGCTGTGAAATCTATCTCGACAATTCAGGGAGTGCTGTCGCTTATGCCGATGGCCGCTACATCCTGCTTCAGGGCTATCAAGGGTCCATAACAGGCCCCATGCTGCTAAGCGGTCAGTTCCAGAACGACTACGGTATACTGCAGACCGAAACTGGTGAGGAGAGCGTCCCCGTATTTGTGGTAACTTCTGCCGGGAGTTTGAGTATAGTGAACTAAGCGAATCAAGTCAGTACAGACACCCTCCTGAATGCCATTCAGGGGGGGTGTTTACTGCCAGCACCTTTTCCAACATTCACAAAAGAGACAAGGATCATTTTAATTTTTTTTTTACCCTGAAGTGCTCTCGCAGTTGCGTATTCTGGATCTGTTCCAAATCCCTTATTCCACCTGCCCTCCCGCTAATATTCTTCTCAATTCAGCTCTTTTTCTAGTATGAAATCTCGTGATTTGCGCGTTCTCCCTACCCCTTGAGATCTATTGACTTCTCCATATCTAGTGTTAAAATGATTAAGCGTCTCTAAATATAGTGTTATTCCGAAGAAAACGGTTTATATACAGGGTAAACCCTATCAGGGCGCGGTTTATCCCAAAATCTAATTTTAATAAGCTGGAACAATCGCTTCCACTAAGGAGGAACAACCATGCTGATCGCTTATGATTCCAAAACAGGCAACGTCAAACGGTTCATTAACAAGCTGAAGCTTCCGGCCGTACAGATCGAAGAGCATATGACGATAGACGAGCCTTATGTACTTGTTACATACACCACCGGATTTGGACAAATTCCAGAGAAGGTGTCTTCTTTTTTGGAGAACAACCATACAAGTCTGAAAGGAATCGCCGCCAGCGGCAACAAAAACTGGGGTCAACTGTTCGCGAATAGCGCAGATTTGATTGCAGAGCGGTACAATGTGCCGGTAATTGGCAAGTTCGAGTTGTCGGGAACTTTTGGCGATGTAGAACGGATTAAACAGGAGGTGAACCGAGTTGCGGCATATTGAGCTGAACAACATGCTTTTGAAGAGAGACGAAGAAGGATTCTTCCAATTAGATAAGGACCGCGAGGCGGTTGTGGAATTTATGGGAGAAGTGGAGCGACGCAGCCTTACTTTTGCAGACACTAAATCCAAAGTGGATTATATGATAGAGAATGACTACTATGAGAACCTGTACGAACGCTACGCTGCTTCAGAGATTGAGGATGTTTACCGGATCGCACATGAATATGGCTTCCAGTTCCCTTCCTACATGGCGGCTTCCAAGTTCTATACAGACTACGCGGTGAAGACCAATGACCGGAAGCAATACCTGGAGCACTACCCGGATCGTGTGGCCGTGGTGGCTCTGCATCTGGGCCGCGGCAATGCCGATACCGCTCGTGTGCTGGTCCGCTCGATGATGGAGCAACGTCTTCAACCAGCTACGCCAACCTTCCTGAACGCAGGCAAGAGCCGCCGGGGCGAGATGGTCTCCTGCTTCCTGCTGGAAATGGATGACTCTCTGAATTCGATCAACTATGTACTGAATACATGCATGCAGCTCTCTAAAATCGGCGGCGGGGTGGCGGTTAACCTCTCGAAGCTGCGCTCGCGCGGCGAGACGATCAAAGGCGTGGAAGATGCGGCCAAAGGTATCGTGCCTGTGCTGAAGCTCATGGAAGATGGATTCTCCTATGCCGACCAGATGGGGCAGCGTAAAGGCTCCGGAGCGGCTTACTATAATATTTTTGGCTGGGATGTACTAGAGTTCCTGGATTCCAAAAAAATCAATGCCGACGAAAAACTGCGCCTAAAAACGCTGTCCATCGGGCTGATCGTGCCAAACCGCTTCTATAAGCTGGCCCAGGATAATGAGCCGCTGCATGTGTTCGCACCATATAGTGTGTTCCAAGCCTACGGCACCCATCTGGACGATATGGATTTGGACGAAATGTACGACAAACTGCTTGCTGACCCGCGCGTTAAAAAGAAAGTCGCGATGGGCGCACGTGAGATGCTGACCAAGATCGCCATGATTCAGTTGGAATCAGGCTACCCATATATTATGAACAAGAGCAATGCCAACAAGGCACATGCGCTGAAAAATATCGGCCAAGTGAAGATGTCGAATCTCTGCACAGAGATTTTCCAATTACAAGAGACTTCGGAAATCACTGATTACGGTCAGGCAGACACCATCCGCCGGGACATCAGCTGTAACCTGGCTTCCCTCAACATCGTCAACGTTATGGAGCATGGCAAAATCCGTGAATCCGTTCATGAGGGTATGCTGGCACTGACAGCTGTCAGCGATATGACCACCGTCTCCAATGCCCCAGGTGTGACGAAGGCGAACAAAGAGATGCACTCCGTCGGACTGGGCGTTATGAACCTGCATGGTTATTTTGCCAAGAACAAGATTGCTTATGAGAGTGAACAGGCCCGGGATTTCGCCCGCACCTTCTTCATGACCATGAACTTCCACTCGCTGGAGAAGAGCATGGAGATTGCCGCCCAGACCGGTGAGACCTTCCATGGCTTCGCAGAATCGGATTATGCCACAGGCGTCTACTTCGAACGCTATCTGACTACGGATTATCGTCCGGTGACACTTAAGGTGCAGGAACTATTCAAGGATATCTATATCCCTACCCAAGAGGATTGGGCGCAACTACGTGATTCTGTCGTCAAAAACGGACTGTACCATGCTTACCGTCTGGCGATCGCGCCAACGGCCAGTATTTCTTATATCCAGAACGCTACTTCCAGTGTGATGCCGATTGTGGAGCAAATTGAGACCCGGACCTATGCCAACTCCACTACGTACTATCCGATGCCCTATTTGCAGCCTGACAATGTCTTCTATTATAAATCCGCCTATCAGATGGACCAGTTCAAGGTCATTGACCTGATTGCCGAGATCCAGCCCCATATTGACCAAGGGATTTCCACTGTCCTGCACGTGAACAGCGATGTTACCACCCGCGAGTTGGCCCGGTGCTATCTCTATGCGGCGCACAAAGGGCTGAAGTCGCTGTATTACACCCGGACCAAGAAGCTGTCTGTCGAGGAATGTATCACTTGCTCGGTGTAACCGTAGGCTTTTTTGAACAGAAAAGGAGATTACAAGATATGAGCGCTATCCAAGCCGTAAACTGGAACCGACCGGACGATGATTTCACCCTGATGTTCTGGAATCAGAATATTATGCAATTCTGGACCGATGACGAAATTCCGCTATCCGATGATAAAATGTCCTGGCTGACTCTCAGCGAGCTGGAAAAGGATGCCTACATGAAGGTACTCGGCGGTCTGACCCTGCTCGATACCGTACAGGGCGGCGTGGGTATGCCGCAGATTATGGAGCATGTGGACGGCCTGCAACGCAAAGCGGTGCTGGGCTTCATGGGGATGATGGAGCAGATTCACGCCAAGTCGTACAGCAGCATTTTCACAACCCTGGCGAGCACTGAAGAGATTGATTCCGTCTTCCGCTGGGTGGAAGAGAATCCCCGCCTCCAGACCAAGGCAGAGACCATCTCCCAATATTACAAGGCTATCGAATCGAAAAAAGACTTGTACCTCGCCATGGCGGCCTCCGTGCTGCTGGAGAGCTACCTGTTCTATAGCGGCTTCTTCTATCCGCTTTATCTGGCTGGTCAAGGCAAAATGACCTGCAGCGGCGAAATCATCGACCTGATCCTGCGCGACGAGAGCATTCACGGCGTATACGTTGGCGTGCTGGCCCAGGAGATTTACGAGGAGCTGGAGGAAGACGAGCAACGTGATCTACACCAAACCCTTGTAGGTTTGGTACGATTCCTTCATGCGAATGAGGAAAAATACACCGAAGAGATTTACGCCTCCATCGGGCTTGTAGATGAGGTAAAGACCTTCTTGCGCTACAATGCCAACAAGGCGATGATGAATCTCGGACATGATCCGCTTTTCGACGAAGAAGAGATCAACCCGATTGTCCAAAATGGGATCAGTACCCATACGAAGCAGCATGATTTCTTCTCCAAAAAAGGCAACGGCTACGTTCGTGCGATGAACGTTGAGCCTTTGAAAGACGAAGACTTCCTGTTTTAAGTTATAATCCTGATTAAACATAAACAGCCAGGCCCCGTAAGGGGTCTGGCTGTTTTGTTGTGCGTGGCAGATGAAGTATTACTTGAATGCGAGTGCTATGGTCGCCCGCAGCTGCTAGATCGCCGCCGATTCGCTCGGCCTCCACGCCTATGTCCAGGCACGCTCGCGGTACAGCCTTTCGGCATAGTCCGTGATGACCTCATGCATGGCGAGCTTGTCCCGCCACGCTGCAGGAATGCCGGAGAGCCCATAGTAAGCTCCGGCAATCTGTCCATAGACGGCGCCGGTAGTGTCAGCATCATCGCCCAAATTCACTGCGAGCAGTGCACCTTCCGCGAAGCTTGTGGAGCGATGGAAGGCCCACAAGGCTGCTTCCAGCGATTTCACCACATACCCGGATCCTTCGATAGACGGCGGTTCCTTGGTTTGGTATGAGCCTTGCAGGATTTCCTCTATTGCGGGTGCCAATGAACCCTCCTCCAGCCAATCCCGGTATGCTTCAGGAGCTAGCATCTCCTGCTTGCTCCACCCACTGAGCGCCCCCGCAAGGATGGCAGCCATCAGGCGGCACGCATGCAGACAGGCTTGGGCCTGGTGTGTCGTTCTTGCGCTGATCGCTGCATACGATATTGCTTCCTCCGGCCGCTCTGCGTAGTACATCACAGCCGGGGCCAGCCGCATGATTGGTCCGTTTCCGGCTGATGAAGGATCCACCGAGCCACTAAAGGCCTCGCCTGTGGCCTCATAATGAAGCAATGCCGCACGCGTGGCATTGCCAATATCGAAGCATTCACCCGTGCTGCTGAGATGCCCTTCCCGGAACCATCTTACGTATCGATCCATCTGATCTCTAGGATCAAAGCCGCCCTTCTCTAGCAAGCTCTCTGCCAGACAGAGAGCCATCGAGGTGTCATCGGTCCACTGACCCGCCTTTAGTTTAAAAACCCCGCCGCCGACCATATCCTTCATCGGCTCGAAGCTTCCCGGCGGTTTGAACTCCACTGTTGTTCCCAGCGCATCTCCCACCGCCAAGCCAGTCAGGCAACCTAGATAACGGTCCATTTTATCTATCATGCTCCCCCTCCTTGTGCAATCTTATGATGATCTATTATTTTTTATGGGCTATATACAACAACACCCCTCGGAGGCGACACAAATCGCTGCCCCAAGGGATGTTTAAGATTACGCTCCCGCTTGATTATTCGCCCGGATATTTGAGGCCCCACTGGGCGCGGATATCATCCAGCAGTTTTATAATCGCCAGCGACTCTTCTAGCGGCAGGATCGGGCTTTCCGTCAGCCCCTCCGCCAGGCAGCGTCCGACTTCCTCGGCCTCAAAGGCATAACCGTGGGAGACACGCTCGTCCTTGAATGTCTCCACCTGTACATCATTGATATACAGCTCGACAGATCTCGGATTGACCAATGTGTCGGGAATGACAATATAGCCTTCTGTGCCGAAGATATAGGCCTGTTCCAGCATTTTCAATCGGACGCCCCCGTTTATGGACGCCGCTTTGCCGTCCCCATAGGAGAGCAGCAGCGAGAAATGTTCATCCACGCCTGTCTCACCGATATGGACGGTGCTTTGAATATGTTCAGGATGCGGCCCGAAGATCATCGAGGCCAGGGAAATCGGATAGATGCCGACATCGAGTAGCCCACCCCCGCCAAGCTTGGGATCCAGCAGGCGGCTGGATGGATTCCAGTCGGCACGGAAGCCCAGATCGCCTTTAACCAGACGTACTTCACCGATTCTCCCTTCTGCAATCCACTCCCGAATCTTGGCATGAACCGGAAGGAAACGGCTCCACATCGCCTCCATAAGAAACAGCTTCTGCTCCCGGGCATAGGAGATTAGCTCTTCCAGCTCTGCGCTATTCACAGTAAACGGCTTCTCGCAGAGTACCGCCTTACCTGCACGCAGTGCCAGCAGCGCATTGTCCTTATGGAACGGATGCGGAGTACCGATATACACAGCATCCACCGCTGGATCGTTAACCAATTCCTCATAGGTAGCGTAGGCATGCGGAATGCCGTGCTTTTGGGCAAACTCATCGGCGCTTTCCTGGCTACGCGATCCTACGGCATGAGCGACACCGTTACTAGCGTGTATGAGATCCGAGACAAATTGGCTGGCGATTGAGCCGGTGCTGATAATTCCCCATTTTATCGTGTAAGCGTTATCGTTAGACATTGGCGTCTCTCCTTTGATGTCTTTTTCCTAGATACCTATGATTCTATCAAACCGTTGTTCCTAAGTAAAAAAGATCTCCATCAGTCGTTGCGCATAAGCCGTTCCACAAACGGGATATCTGCCGCCGCAAAAGTATATACCCCCAGTTCTCCTGGCTGAACCCAGCGGTACTCATCATGATCCGTTAAGGTGATCGTACCATTCACATACTTCGCCTTCCAAGCAATTAATGTAAGATGTACGCTCCCATAGCTGTGCTCATTCACCCCAAAGGCAGCATAGGGACGGATTTCGATCCCCATTTCTTCCTGCAGCTCACGGATTAGACAATCCTGTACACTTTCGCCTGCCTCCAGCTTACCGCCGGGGAATTCCCACAGTCCCCCTTGTGACTTGCCCTCACGCCTTCTAGCTATCAGTATCTTTCCTGTCTCATCATAAATAATGGCCGCTGCAACTTCGATCACGGCTTAACCCTCCCTGAATTCCCAGATACGCATCAGCTCTCTAAAGAGAGTATACCATTGCGCGCAAATAAAGGACTCTTTCCAATGCCGCGCGGGCCGGAAAACGTCCTTTGTTTATACGTCTTATGTTATTTGTTCAGTACAAGCTCCAAACGCACGTCCAGATTATTTTCAGTACTCAGCACAATGGTATGCGGATTACTTAGGCCGAAATCGCCAAAAGTAACTGTAGTTGTTCCCGACAACAGAAGCTGTCCTTTGCTGTATACGGCCTGTGTCTGGAAGGTAACGTCTTTTTCAATTCCTTTTACCGTAAGGGTTCCCTTCATCTCAACCGGGACAGGCTTGCCCTCACTCCATTCAGCCGGAAGCTTCGAGAATGACTTCACTGTAAAAGTAGACTCTGGATGCTCTGCAACCGACAGGAAATCCCCGGATTTAACATGCTCGTCTCGCTGCGCGTTGCCGGAATCCAAGGCATTCATATCCACAGTGCCCTGTCCAGTCATAGCTGTGTTGTCATCCAGATTCACGTTCCAACTGCCCTGTACCTTCTTATCCACAAAATTAACGGTTTCCTGTGAAGTAGTCACCGACCAGTATACCTTTGATGTGTCGGCAATCTTCCATTCGCCGTTTAATTGCTCTGCTGTAACTGCCGCCCCTGGGGCTTGTCCCTGCGCTGCTTCCGCGGTTCCCGATCCGCTATTAGAGTTGTTTTGCCCTGTAGCCGGGATAACTGACTCGATTGCGATCTTATTGCCCAGGGACTTGTTCAGCAGGGTGTACCCTGTAATACTTCCGGCGACAATAACAACGCCCACAAGAATCAGTAACGATTTCTTCTTCATTATACTTCCCTCCATCCCAAATTCCTTGTATCTATAAGGCCAGTCCTCATTCTAACAAAGGAATATGTCGGGAAGAAGTCAAAGCAGCGCCAGCACGATTATGATAAGATTGGTGTACTTTTTAGAAGGAGGCTCTGTGATCATGCAGTCCATTCTGATTGTAGAGGACGAAGAGGCCATCTCTCGTGTTCTCAGCGCTTATTTGCGAAAAGCAGGCTTCAGCGTCACCCGGGCGTCCGATGGACGCACGGCGCTGGAGTCCTTTACCCTAAATCCCCCATCTCTGATTCTCTTGGATGTGATGATGCCAAACATGGATGGCTTCGAGCTACTGACCCATATCCGCGCCAAAAGCAGCTGCCCTGTCATTATGCTAACGGCCAGGGGCGGCATTAAGGACCGGCTCGCCGGGTTGAACGGCGGAGCGGATGACTATATGTCCAAACCGTTTATTCCCGAGGAGGTCGTAGCCAGAGTCAAGGCTGTGCTGCGCCGTCCTTCCCAGTGGTCCGATGGCAGCCGCAAACGGCATTTTGGCAGTCTGTTCATTGACTATAGCGCCCGAAGCGTCTTCCTTAACGGAGCTGAGGTCAGTCTCAGTCCCCGCGACATGTCTGTACTGCTATTCCTCGCCGAACGGCCGAATCAAATCTGCACCAGGGACCAACTGCTAGAGCATGTGTGGGAAATGGATTATGACGGAAGCGACCGCGCCGTGGATCTGTCGATCAAGCGGGTCAGACAGGCCCTGTCGCACTGGCCTGCCAGCGAAGGGGAAATCCGCACCTTGCGTGGTACGGGGTATCAGCTATGGACAAACTGAATAAAGGTACCTCAATCCTGCACTATTGGACCATCCGTTATCTGCTGATTATCAGCATTGGCCTGCTGATCACCACAGCTGCCACGTTCTGGTGGATTCGGCAGGAGGCTATGGAGAATCGAATGCAGACCATTGCACTGCTCGCACAGGAATTTGCCGACCTTAGTGCCAAGGATGACTCCATCGACATTTCCCCTCGGCTCAGGGATTTGTTTAATAATCGAAAGCAGTTCTTCAAGCTGAATACGGATATGTGTATCATTATCCTAGATCAAGATGGTCAACTGCTATTCTCCAATCCGGCGATGAGCGAGGAACGCATGCGCCTGGAGCTTAATGAGAGTCTGAGCAATGCCCGGAGCCCGGAATACAAGGCGGCCTCAGCACCGATTATCGGTTCAGAGGGTGTGCTGGGCAAAGTATTTGTCCTGCAGTCGGTGCGGTCACTCAAGTATATTCCACGAAATGAGGTCCTCTTCTTCGGACTGCTTCAAGTGTTCCTGATCATCCTAAGCTGGCTGACCATCTACCTCCTGTCCCGTAAGCTGGCCAAGCCGGTCCAGACCGTTGCTGCCGCCGCAGTCCAGATCAGCGGTGGAGAATACAATATCAAGCTTCAGAAGAGTGCCAAGGAGCGGGAAATCAACGAGTTGATCGTGTCGTTCCAGAACATGGCTGGCAAGCTTCAACAGTTTGAGGAGTCCCGGGCTTTTATGCTGGCCGGGGTCTCCCATGAACTGAAGACCCCGGTCACTTCCTTCAAGGGGCTTATTCATGCGGTAAGAGAAGGTGTCGTTGAGAACGAGGAAGCCGAGGAATTTCTGGATATTGCCCTATTGGAGGCTGACAAGCTGCAACGTATGGTCGAAGATCTGCTAGATTATAATGCGATGACTGCCGGCATCATTCCGATTCGCCATAACCGGATTGCGGCCAGTCCCCTGCTCTCCGAGGTTGTGTATCAATGGAAGCTGACGCAAGCGGAAGAGGTCTGTGAGCCGATGTTGATATTACCGGCTCATCCCTTGTACTTGCTGGGAGACCCGCTACGCATCCAGCAGATTATTGTGAATCTGCTGAACAATAGCGTACAAGCCGGGGAGACCGGTCGGAAGCTTCAGCTGACCCTGGAGCTAAGGGAGCAGCCGGAGGGCACCGCCCGAATCATCGTGACGGACAATGGTACGGGTATCGCGCCTGACATGCAATCCCAGGTGTTCGAAGCCTTTGTCCGCAGCCGGGAGAAGAACAGCATCGTCCGCGGACTAGGTCTCGGCCTCACCTTCAGCCGCCTGTTGGCCGAGTCCATGGGCGGTAGTCTAGACCTGCTGGAGAGCTCGGAGCAAGGCAGTACCTTCCTGCTAGAACTGCCGCTCGGGCGTTAGAAGTAGTCTGCTACAGGCCAGTCATGGTATAATCACTTGCACAATGAAACCGGAGGCTTATAGATGCTGACATTTGAACAGAAATTGGATATTCTTGATTCCTACCCGCAGCTCCAGCGCAACAATGTATCGCTCGGGCGCGTGAATTATCATTACGAAGAAAGCCGGCATGAGAAGAAAACAGTGGCCTATCACTTGCATCCGAACGGTAATGGCTTTGTCTATGGAGGACTGCTGCGCGGATATGAGACGGACAACAAGGGCCTGGTTAACATCCGCGACTTCTCGGAGGACGAACTGCGCACCCTGCTAGATGCCTCGATCGCCTCTTTGTCCATCAGCAAGCCGGAAGCTCCATTGGTCAACAAGCGCAAGAAGAAAGCTCCTTCGGGCGAAGAGACCCGTTGGGTGAACGATGAAGGTCATACCCTTACACTGAGACTGGAAGATGATTTGTGGTATCTCTATGCGGATCTCAACTTGGAAATGGCCTTTGAAACGGTGGATGAAGCGGAAGAGTACTTGGTAGAAGAAGGATTTGCTCCGTCGAACGGATAAACCTGTTCGACAGCGATCCCTTTAGGAAAAAGCCTGCAAGCCCACAGCTTTATGCTGTTAGAGCTCGCAGGCTTTTTTACTGAAGGATGGCTTGCGTATAACTGAATATTCAACATGAAATAATCAGGCAGATCATCATATACTTAACGAAATAGTCGAATTTCCAGTTCAAGAAGGAGGAGCATCCATGAATAATCCGGAAGGTGGAGCACCGTTCAATAATCCCGAAGGCCAGAGACCAGATCAGGAACCATCCCAGAAGCAGAGCTCGGTTACCGAGCAATGGAACACACTGCTTCAGGATGAACGTGTTCAACAAGCCAGGCAAGCGAGCAAACAATACTACAGCTTTTTTGCCAGCACCCTGGCCCGTCCTTACCGTACCATGTTATCCGTAGGGTCAGCACAATTGCAGCATGCCCTCATTACGCTGTCGCTGGTTGCGGTTCTATCCTCACTTTATTTTCTGACTTGGTTCTTAAAATGGAGCATCACGCCAGCCATTGGCCCCGGCTTTTTGAAGCCGCTACTGCTGACTGTATTGGGGCTTGCTATTGCGTATGGAGCCGGCTACGTGATCCTGCGGCTAGAAAAAGTGAGCTTTGACCCAAAGCTGCTGTTAGCACGGTTCGGCACACTACTAATCCCAGCGGTAGCCACTCTACTGCTTGCTATTATTTTTCTTGCACTGAGTCTGACTACATTCTCTATGTATTTGCTGTTCTTATCGTATCTCTTCATCTTTGTTGCATTGAACGCGGTCATCTTCCAATATCCTATCAGGACATCCGCCGGGCCGATCGACACCCTCTTCACGCTAGTGATTGCCAATAGTATTACGGCTTACATCTTCTATAAGCTGATCGCATCTGTCATTGCCGGAGCGATCGGAGGCTTCTTCGGGGGCTTGTCGCCATTTGGTTTCTAAGAAGACAGGCAACAAGCTGCCACAATACAAAACAGCAAGCCTCCAATCCTCTGGAGACTTGCTGTTTTTTTCTAGCGTAACGATTACTAGGCTGCCGGTATTTGCACCTCTTGTGCGTTCTTCGCTTCGTCTGGAACCTTGATTTCTTTGATCTCATTATGCTTTGAAAGGTCCCCGGTCATTTTCATGTCGAGGCTTATATTCTGGCCGGATGCTTCCATATCCATTACCATATCTACATTTGTTTTAGTAGGCAGGTAACTTTTCTTGTCGACAGCATACGAAATCTTCATGCTCTTGATGTTCATTTGCTCCATCAGTGCTGTCATTTGCGGATCCCCGTTACTCGCCTGGTCCAGATAGCTTTTAGCCAGTTCCTTCACGTTATCGCCGGATACTTCAGCCGTTAGCAGATAGGTATCTCCTTCTTCAGATATCTTGGTATCCTTGGCAATAGACTTAAACTGCTCCAGCTGTTTCTCCGGGCTACCCGATTCCTTTACCATTTCGGTCATTTGGGCAGTCATCTCGGACGGCAGTTTCATCCATTCTTCCCCAGTATGGGTATAGATCCCGTCTGCCGTAATATATTGTTCGATCTTCTGCTCACCCTGGCCCGCCAGGTCCATCAGGATCTCCTGATGCATCTGCATAGGCTCTTTAATGATTTCAGATGTCATCGTCATCTTCACTTTTTGATCCTGCGAAGTTTCGCCCTGCTTCATTTTGATGTTTTGCTCAATTTTTGATTCCATCGCGAAGCTCTGGAGACTTTGGCTGGCTTCGGTAGTTTTTTGAATCAATTCTTCAACCGTCGGCGTTCCCGATTTGGCATCCCCGTTTGTTGCCACTTCATTCGATCCTGTGGTTGCGACAGGGTCAGATGCGCCCGCCGTATTCTTGGCTCCCTCATTGTTTCCACACGCGGTAAGACTAATAGTTAAAATCGCCCCTAGTAATACAGTAGTCCATTTCTTCAAGTTCATGATCCTCCTGAGTGTTTTTGTATATGACAAATGCTCATGGAAGCATATGCCAACTATTTATATGTTAGCTATTACCCAGATAAGAACATTTTCTAACAAAAAAATATTTTTTTCGCGTTTCACTCCCAATTACACATAATATATACTCGGCAGAAACATACACGTAACTGATCACATATTCTGTTATTCATAGTCGCTTCGGGCCTCTTCATCCGCAATATTCTGGATTTCATCCGCATGAATCAACAACAACCCATAATCACTCTCCGCATGAAGCTTAAGCGCCTTCTCCTTCATGAATTTCGGGCTGCCTTCCGCTGCCTCCTCATCATAGAACAGAAGAATGCCATCACTCTTGCGGAACAGCAGATCATCTCTAGCACGAAACTGCCAACTTCCGTCATAGGGAGCGTTACTAACCGCACCGTAATAATCCGCACCAGCCACGATGCGGCGGTATTCATTCTGCTTATCTTCCTTCCACTTCTCCTCCGGTGCCGCATGGGCGGTAATGATGCCTAGCTTCAGGTTCGGATACTGCCGTTTCAACTCCAGCACCACTTCACAGGCCCAGAGATCGACACCATATTGACCCGGCGTGATTACCCATTCCAGCCCTTCCTCCACAAGAGGGAGCAGCCTGGCGGCGAGGGCTTTTTTGATATAAGGAATCCCTGGATGCTTGTTGTCAAAAATCCCGAGTTCATGCGCACGATAGCCTGTCACTAACAATGTTTTCATACCTTGCCTCTTTCTCTCCGCTGCTTTTCTTAACATTATATAATACATTATCTAATCCAAACCAACGGTCATCCCATAAAAAGAAGCACCAGCATCCACCTCACGGAGGGTACGAGTGCTCTCTTATAAGAAATCCCCTGTATGTATCAGCCCCAGCCGCTTGGCTTCCATAATCGCCTCCGATCGTGAACGGACTCCCAGCTTCTCAAAGATACGCGTCAAATTATATTCCACCGTTCGCTGACTCATCAGCAGCCTTCCGGCAATCTCCTTGTTACTGCTGCCTCCGGCCACCTGTTGGAGAATTTCCTGCTCCCGTTCATTGATCGAGACCTCCTCCAGACGCCGGTCCTCCCGGGAGGCCGACAGTCGCACTTCATTGCGCCGAAGCTGCCGCAGGAGAGGAATCGGAATCACCGCTTCACCTCTGAGGGAACAGCGGATAGCACTTAGTAGTTGTTCACGCGTTGCAGTCTTGCTGACCATGCCCGAAACACCGGCTTCCACCAACAGGTTAAAATGCGGGCTAAGCTCGTAGCCGGTATAGATCAGAATACAATAGTCAGGATTGATCTGCAGCATCCGTTTGGTCAGTTCAAGACCGCTAATGACGGGAATGTTCAAGTCGAATAGCATAACATCAAACTGTTGGGTTTTTACCAGTTCTAACGCCTCAACGGAGGTGTAACAAACCGTAACTTGCATGTCAGGGTCCTGCTCAATCATATTTTTGGTTCCTTCGCAAACAGACGGATGATCGTCAACCAGCAAGATGGTGATCATCTGAATCTCCTCCCTCCCCATTTCTCGATGTCGGCACCAGTGGGAACATTAGGCGAACCTCAAACCCCTTGTTCAATTCCGAGAAAAAGCTAACATCTCCGTCCAAGCTGCGAACCCGTTCCTTGATCCCCGATATTCCCATATGCCTGAAGGAATCCTGCAGTTTGGACAATTCCAATCCGCGTCCATTGTCCTTGTAATGAAAAAACACCTGCTCCCCCCTCTGCTCCAGCTCGATCTGGATATCGGTGGCTTGGGCATGCTTGCCTGCGTTGCGAAGAAGCTCCTGCACAATCCGGTAGACCGCAAGAATCTGTGAATCATTTAATTCGATCGACGTCATATTCGTCTGCAATGAGATCGAATAATTCGAACGAAGCCGTTCCTCTGCGAACAACTGCTCCAGAGCTTCAATCAATCCCATCTCGTTCAGTAGCGGTGGACGCAGCTCATTACAGGTCTGGCGAATCTGATGAATCACATCGAGTAGCCCTTCCTTGATCAACTCCAACTGCTTCCATAGTTCGTCCTTCATGGGATAATCAAGCATAAGTGCTTCCAGCTTACGGTACCAAATCAGCTGATCCTGAAGCGCGGCATCATGCAGATCAGCGGCCAGCCTTCTCCGCTCATTCTCCGAAAGGGTAAAGATCAGGCGCAGCACCCAGGACGGCACATCCTGCTGATCCTTCATTTGTGCCTCAAGATCCTCAATCAGACCTTCTATCAGATAAAGATTCTCGTAGACAATTCCACAGTAATGCGCAACCGTCTGCAGCCAGGTGCGCTCATCCAAATTGAGGCTCGTATGATTGTCTTTGTCATCGATCCACAGCAGCTCATGAGTCATACGGTAATGGCCGATGACAAGACCTACGCCTTGCGGCAACGCAATCAGTTCGCCCACAGCTGGATGCAGAGCCCGTTCCTGAAGACTACGAACAATTTCCGGCTTAAGCCGCTCCGTCCCCGTAAGCGAATGATATCCTGTCTCCTGGTCATAAGTAAGCTTCAGAAAGACCAGTTCCCTCACCGGAAGAATCGCCCGAATCTCACGTACCAGCACCTGTTCTAAATCGGAAATCTTCATGACCCGAGAGACCTGCTTGGAGAACCGTTCAATGCTGCCTTGAAAATTATAAGACTCCTTCAGAAAGCTGCGCCGTAAACGGAAATCTATGAATTCCTTGGCAAAGAGGAACACCGTCAGAATAAAATAGACCACCAGAAAAATCTGTACCCATTTCAGCCAGGTATACTGTGATTGCTTCAAAATTCCAACCATTAGCCCGATAATGAGCACCGCTGGAATAAATGAAATTGCCGTATAGTACAAAAAACGGTTCAGTACAAAATCAATATCAAAAAGACGCCGCGTCATAAACAGATAGAAATACACTACTGGTATAGCGAATAAAAACACGGCCGAAATCTCGGCTGGCACCACTGGAACTCCCCATAGCTCGGGTACGCTGTAAAATAGCAAGAACGGTAAAAAAGCAAGCACATGTCCAGTCAATGTAAACTTGAACAGGACCTGCAGCTCACCTGTACGGTGTTTGTAATATTTGGCGATCAGCTTGCAGACAATCCATACATTCGTGGAGCTGAAGAAGACCAGCAGTACCTTCGATTCCATTAAAAGCATAGAATAATCGGTTAAAGCACTTAGAGTGACAATGCTTCCCGCCACACAAGCCATGAAATATAGCACTCTTAGGCAAATAAGAGAGATAAAATCCTCCTTATAGCGTGCGAGATACTCCCTCATGAAATGAGCGAAGAAAACCGGCAGCAGGGAAAAGCTCCATCCCAAGGTAATTCTGCCTACCGGATCGACCAGACCGGAAGCCGTGGAGCTGAAATAACTCAGACCAGTGCTCAGAAAGAACAATATTAGGATATTTGCTGCCCGATCATGCTTTTGTCTGTAATATACCTGGAAAGAAAAGACGAGAAACAACAGCAAAGAGACACTTGGAAACACAAGGTGAAGGATCAGACTCCAATTGGATATCCTGCCTTCTACGATAAAGTGAAGCCTTGCGGCTTCCCCCTCATTTCCCTTGCGGATCACATCAAGCGTCTCTGCCCGTTCAATCACTTTATACTTCTGGACAAGCTCGTAATCAGCCGCTGCCTCTCCATTGATAGCGGTGAGAATATCCCCCTGCTGTAACTGGCCGTTGGCCCAACTATCCCCGTCAATCTCGGCCACCACAACTTGTCCAAGATCGCTTATGCGCACACTGACTCCAATCTTCTGCTGGTTCAGTACAACATTGCTCAAATAGAGTACCAACAGCAGCAATGGAAGCAAGAAAGTTATTAATTTAAGTTTGGTGCGCAATCTGGGCAAGGGTACAAGCCTCCATCACAGCAGTTATTATTTCTTAGTACCAATAGCGGTTGGTGCGCATAACATTTCCTGGCTTTTCGTTCCGGATAATATCCATCAGTGCCTTGCGCTCCCATGAAGTCATACCTGCCAGCTGAAGCTGTCCACTCTGGAACTGAACTTGCGCCTGTGGGTTCTTCACGATATTCTGAAACATCTCTTTCAACATATTAAATTCCTCCTAATAGGATAGTAGACTTCACTTTCTGAACCCAATATATCAGGTTTGACTCTATCCTCAAACGACAACCTGTCCCGTATTTCCCGCAAACCTCTTTGCGGTATATTGCCTGGGCTATTCCGCAGCAGCAATCAGCGCCTGTTTCCAGGGGGACTCCAGTCCCATGCTATCGAGAATCTCGCGAAAATGATAATAGGAGGACCGCTCCCGGAAGGAAGCGTACATGGATGTTCCGGTTCGTTCCACAATGACCGCAAACTCCTCACTTCGGTGCTGAATATCGCTGAGCTCCAGACGGCCCTCGAAGTAATCAGCCACCCAACGCTCGTCCTCTTGGTTGATCGAAGAGAGCAGGAACAGGAGCGGAAGTGTTCTTTTACGCTGAAGAAAGTCACTTTTATGATCCCAGTTCAAAAGGTCCCGGAAATCATTCTTGATCTGCGCCGAAACGCCTATTTCCATTGCGTATTCCTCTACATGAGGGGAAACATCGCCCGTTGCCAGGATCACGCCGATCATGCAGGCACAAACCAAAAGTGCAGCCGATTTTTGCTTGACCATGGTGATGTACTCTTCCTCTGTGGAGATCGTGTTCAGCAGATCCAGCGTCTGGCCGTTGGTTGCTGTTATCACCTGTCGGCTCAGGTACATTGCGGCTTTATGAATATGTTCGGAGGGAAAACGGCAGCGTAGAAGCGTCTCATGGGAGAGCGTCAAGAAAGCGATCGCAAGATTTAACGCAATATTCTTCGGCAAATCATTCCATGGCATAGCCTTGTGGTCATCGTCCTGAATATCGTCAATAATATCGAGTGCCAGGATCATAAATTCCACCGCAGCAGCTGCACGGTATATATCATCCCCAACGCCGCCGAACATCCGATAATGCAGCAGCGTCATTCTCCCACACATTAACGATTCCGTCGCCTTTACCTTTACGGAGGCTAGTGCTGCCTCGTACAGGTAGTCTTCGGCAAAACTGCGGAGTACTTGGGCTTCCATCTCTTCTGCCAGCTTCATAGCGCCATCTTCCACAATATTCCTCCTATATCGAACTATATAGATAGTATATAATCTCTATTTTATCTGATATAGTATTTTTATTCCATAGTTTTACTTATAAAGTAAAGTCATCTTCCTTAGGACTCTAGTGAATCATTCGCTCATTGGTCTCTCCGTTCATAAGCATCGCGCTGAGCTCCAGATATGCTTCGCGCCAGTTCAAAGACAGACCTTGCTCCACGGTCTCCGCAACCAGTCCTGAAATCCGCTGCTTCCGGACAGGCGATACTTGAAGAAGCGACATTAGAGAATACAGGATGGAGTCGATCATCCGGTAGATGATAAAACCTCTGTCGTGGCAATGCTTCTGGAAATCCTCCAGTGAATGATAGATCAAGTGAAAGTCATTGAGTGCATCATACCTCTGGATGAAGTCACTGCCCTCCAGCAGCTTCTGAAATGTTATCTCCCCTTCCTCGAACGCCTGATTAAGAATCGTAAGCAGGCAATCTATGAAAATCTGTAAGCGACTAAAGATGAATTCCCGCTCATATTTCCCTTCGGCAAACCGCCGCAAACCCACTTGAATAAACTGCTGCTCTTCTTCAGTTCGGCTGAACAGGTTCTCCCAAATATTCCACTCCGCGCCGTTTTGCTTGCTAGACAGCTCCATCTGACCTTTGATATATTCCAGATTGGCGCGCAGCGACAAATATCCGTATCTCAATCCTCCCGCAGAGCGATTGACATTAATCAAAAATATTTTGGCGCATTCAATATTTTGCCGTTCAGCGGACAGAGCTGTCCATGTATCGAACAGGTCTACCAGCAGCTGGCTTTTGAGCAGCTCGATCTCATAATTCATCTTGAAGCTGCCAATAGCATTTTTGTGCTGAAACTCCTTCTCCTCCACGACAGTCACTTCGCCATCTATGCGTAGCGGAAGGTATTGTCCGGTGTAACCCTCCAACTGGGCCAGTTTGTGCAGGATGTTCTCGTAATCATCATATTCGGTCTGCGGTCTCGGCCGGCTGTAGCGCTCCGCCAGGCGACGAATAACAGATTCAAGCCCGTTGTCCGCTTCAGCGGCGGGAAAGCTTATTTTCATATGGAATCCGTGTGTCCAGCTCCTCTGAAAAATCACATTCATCAGCCTTCTGGCCTGAACAAACCGAATTACGCCCTGCAGCAAAAAAGTAATAGCCTCGTTATCGTATAAATAGCAGTTGATCGTACGCATCCCCGTACCGCCACCTTCTCTACTCATCAAACATACAACCCCCGTCGTTCTGTGATCTTTGTCCCAATAAACCGTACCCGCTTACCTTAACACAGCTGTAGCATGACCCTCACCGAATATGTGATGTAGGAAAACCGCATACTTTTTGCGGGGCTGAGAAGAACATGAAGGCATGTTATAAATTGGGGATGCCAGCAAACGATTCTCCGTGCAGTCAAATTGGCATGAAAAAATGGGCAGCATCCAATTGCTGGAGACTCCCCACTCTTCATTCCGATATCATCAGACCAAGCGTATCTACATTTTCCGCAAAAAAAGACGGCTGCCGGTATGCGATAATTCGCATCCGTGAAGCCGCCCTTGTATACATCTGTCTTACTTCTTGTCGGACAGGATCAGCACACCATGTGCTGGAATTGCCGCTGTACCGCTGACTTTGTTGCCTGTCAGCAAGTCCGTACGCTCTGTAGAACCAATGTCGGCGCTCAATTCGCCATTCGTATGGTTCAGCAGGAACAGATAGGATACGCCATTTTTCACCCGTTGTACGGATTCGATTCCCTCTGGTGCCTTCACCAGTGGAAGAATGTTCTGCTCCGCGCACAGGTTGCCAAGGAATCCGCGCAGGAACGCCGCATCCGGGCTGGTAGCCACATAATAAGCTTTACCTTCACCAAAGCTGTTGGCAGTCAATACCGGCATGCCTTGGTAGAAATCGGAACCATAGCGGGCCAGTACTTCTGCACCTTCAGCGTGAATCAGATCGCAGAGGAGGTTACATTTGTACGAACCGTTCAGCTCGCCCCAGCTCTTCTCCATCACAATCTCATTACTCATTTCAGGCAGCAGAGAGTCGATCTCTTCAGCCCAAATACCAAGCAGATTGCGCAGTTCACCCGGATATCCGCCCAAGGTAACAATGTCGTTCTCGTTGACGATTCCGCTGAAGTAGGTAGTCACGAACGTACCACCTGCTTTCACGAAAGCTTCGATCTTCTCTTTTACACCCGGTTTGAGCATGTACAACACCGGAGCAATGATCACTTTGTATTTGGAGAAATCTTCCTTGAGACCGATCATATCGGCTTCGATGTTCTCTTGATACAGGGCGTCATAATACTTGTGAATTTCATTGACATAATCCAAGCCGACGGAAGGCCCACTAGACAATTCAACCGCCCAGCGGTTTTCCCAGTCGTACAGAATACCGACCTTAGCTTCGCCTCGCGCATCCAGCAATTCATCGCCCAGTAGCTGAAGCTCTCTGCCCAGCTCTGCAGTCTCGCGGAAGACACGGGTGTGCTCATGACCTACGTGCTCAATTACTGCACCATGGTACTTCTCACATGCACCGACAGAACGGCGAAGCTGGAAGAACAGCACAGTGTCCGCGCCGTGAGCTACTGCTTGATAGCTCCACAGACGCATTACGCCCGGGCGCTTCAAGGAGTTGTACGGCTGCCAGTTCTGCTGGCTTGGCGTCTGCTCCATCAGCATGAACGGTTGTCCGCTCTTGAGTCCACGCATCAGATCATGCGACATGGCAGTAAAGCTAACCGGAGTATCCAATGCAGGATAGTTATCCCAAGAGATCACATCCAGATGCTCAGCCCATTCGAAGTAGTTCAGCCCTGGATAAAAGCCCATCAGATTCGTAGTGATCTGTACATTCGGACAATGCTTTTTAATCGCATTGTATTCAAGCAAATAGCATTCCAGATGTGCGTCATTCATGAATCTGCGGAAATCAAGGGAAAGGCCCTGGAAGTTCGTATTATTGCCATCCCATTCTTCACTCAGCTCGCTCGGGAGAACAATCTCATCCCAGTCGTAGAATGTATGTCCCCAGAAACGAGTATTCCACACCTTGTTTACCACATCAAGGGAGCCGTAACGCTTCTTCAGCCATACACGGAAAGCAGCCGCAGATTGTTCTGAATAATCGTAGTTGCTAATCTCATTATTGATATGCCAAGCGACTAATGCTGGGTGATCTTTGTAGCGCTCTGCCAGCTTGCTTGCTAGACGTTCAGCAAATTTACGATAGATAGGGCTATTCATATTAGAATTATGGCGTCCGCCGAATTTACGCTTTCTACCCTTCACATCAACTTGAGTAACTTCAGGGTATTTGCGTGCCATCCAAGCCGGGTGCGCAGCCGTGGATGTTGCAAGACAGACATACGTACCACTCTTATATAGACGATCCATCTGGGCATCGAGGAAAGAGAAATCATACGTATCTTCATCGGGTTGAAGCATAGCCCAAGAGAATACATTTATCGTTGCAACATCAATGCCAGCCAGTTTGAACATACGCTCATCTTCGGCCCATGTCGGGGCGTCCCACTGCTCAGGGTTATAGTCTCCACCGTACCAAATCTTCGGCAATTTATCGTTGATCATGCTTGGCACATCCTTTATAGTATAATTATATATTTATTGTAAACGGTTAATCACTCCCTTTAAATATAAAATTTATGACCATCAGTATAATAATATAGAACTAAAGGAGGTGGGTGCTTTGGCAGCAGCCACGCACCGCAGAATTGTATTCGCCCCCGAGGGGGGACAGCATTTGCCGGTCTCGCTGGACAGCATGGGCCACTACCCGGATCAGGAAAAAATCGTACGCCCCGATGGCTACCATACGTATCACTGGATTCAGACTTCGCAGGGTGAAGGGGTTATTCATTTTGACAATAAGACGATCGCCCTGACAGAAGGCAGTGGCGTCCTGCTTCTCCCTCATATTCCCCATAGCTACGAAGGGGTCACCGATAGCTGGCACACCTATTATTTGACGTTCAGCGGTAATTCTATCCGTCAAATCCTGGAGACACTCGGGATGGAGGATAACGCCTTTTACCGCTGGGAGAGTGAAGCTCCACTCTCGTACATGCTGGAAGAGATGCTGGACCGCCATGACGCGGGCGGTGACATGTTTGGCCTCGAGGCCTCCAGTGACGCGTACCGTTTTCTCTTAACTCTGAGCAAATACGGACAGCTTCATAACAACACCACCATTTCGCGCAATCTCGACAAGCTACAACCTTTGTTAAAATGGATGGACATCCACTATGGCAACCCGGATATCGGACTGCTGGAGCTGTCCACCCAACTTGGGGTGTCTGGTCGTTACCTTAACAGTCTGTTCCTCCAGACCTTCGGACTGTCACCTTATGCCTATTTTGTCCGGCTGCGCATGCGCAAGAGCAAGGAGATGCTTCTTAGTGAGCGCCAGTTGACCGTCAAAACCATCTCGCAGCGGGTCGGCTTCCGCGATGTCAGCCATTTCGTAGCGACCTTCCGTAAGCAGTCTGGCACGACACCAGACCAATTCCGCAAGCTGCACTGAGCCTTATTAGTTTGTGATATCAAGCCCTGCCGATCAGGCCCGCCGGGCCATCAAACTGGCGACCCAAGCAGTCGCAAAATGGTGACCCCTGGCATTTGCAAAAAATCCGGCCTCACTCTCGAGGCCGGATTTTTAATGCGGACTATCTTCTTCTTATACCCGGCGTCTTACACTGTAATATCGCATCGCTTTGGGTAGGCCTTTAATTTCCAACTCGCCGCGGTAGATTAAATGCCGCAGCCGATATTCAAAATATATATCACCAATGTATTGGTCACAATGTCCGTAAGCTTCACCGATAACTCTTGCGGCTTTGATAAAATCCCCATTCCCTCTGGAATGATGCAACCCTTCTGTAGTCTTCAAAATATAATCATCGAAATAGGCTGCATCAACAGGGCGTATCTGTCCGTCTATCCAGATCCGTAGAACCTCAGTTTGTTGTGCCAAGCTTAACCATTCTTGTTCCAGATCCTGCCTGAGTTCCGTGCTTAAAGCAGGACTGGCCACAGCTTCTTCATATACAGCTTGCAGTTTTTCAGCTGGAATTTCGCCAGAATGCATGTAGTCGATCCTATAATTCTCAGTGTTGTATCTTCGGCTGCAGAGCTCAGCTGGATTACAAACATAGACCCTGTTTGGTTTATCTCTAAGCAAATAAGCAGCAAAGCGCAGCCCTACCTGCTCGAGGGCATTGCTACTGCTCCAGATCATGACTTCAGCCTGATCCGGAATATTGGCAATCTCCCTCAGGCTTTCACGGCAATATTCACCAAATTCACTACCGTCCATACTGTCACCCAGATTAATATGGTCGCTAAACCATTGATACCTTTGTTCGTGCCCTGTTTCTTCATGAAGATGCGTGATTGGCCCAATAGACAGAAGATCAAGGATCGCAGTCACTACGTCCGTATTTACCAAACCCATTCCCTTAAAGGCCTGCTTCAAGCTCCCAGCCATGGATTCGCCGAATACGATGTGTACTCTCTTTGCATCACTGTCCGGCTCCTGAACTAGGATTTCCAACTTAGGTGTCATCAGTTCGTCATACAGCTTCGTTAAATTGTCGTACAATTGCGCCTTGATTCCTTCGTCACTCTTCGCCAAATTTGCTTGTAATAGAATGTGCTTCAGTGCCAGCTTGGCCTCTTTTAAAGACAATCCATCTACGGCCTTCCAGATCTCCGATACTTTATCCAACGCCTCAGCCTGCCCTTCACATGTACTTACATCCTGCATACTACCCCAAATCATCCAGTTTTGCAGATAACGATAAAGCAAGTACTATCCGGTAGCGCTACAACGGCTCCATTCTCATCCATGACGGTTACCCGGTCCTGCAATGCCTCGGTATAGCCTTCCTGCAAATAATGACGGAGCACCTCAATCGTGGCCTCCTCACCTAAAGTCCGCCCAATAAATTCGGCATAAGCTGATGGTGTGAAATAACCGAATTGCTCCTGCACCTCATGTACGTAAGCTTCTGCTCCCCAAGTATAGGTATACAGAAATTCCATAGCATCGTTCACGGGCATATGTACCTCATGTTCATCCAATTGTTCATATTGGATCATGCGGCCCTGAAAATCTTTGGCGTACCGTTCCAGCCACTTCATTCCGTCTGCCTCCAGGAAACGCACCCGCCGTATGTCAGTCACAGGTTCAGTCATAATACCATCACGGATAATGATGGCGCCGCCAGGGGACAGCACATCGAAGGCGCTGCGAAGCGCAGCCGCTACTGTATCATGATTAAACTTGACACCATTCAGCGGTACATATGAATACAACTCATGTAAAATAGACGAGAAGATAACCGTATCTACTGATCCGGCTTCGACAAAATGCTTCAGGTTCAGCGCATCACCTTGCAGTACCTCCCAGCGGCGCCCTTCCCGCTGCTTGCGCTGCTGAAGCGCCTCAATCACATTGCTGGAGATATCAATCCCCACCGGGGTTATCCCGGGCATGCGTTCTTCCAGCAAGTCCAGCAGCACACCACCGCCTGGACCGATATCCAGCACCTTGCTGCCGGTGATGTGTTCCAGAATCACGGCCTTGTAATCGGCCGTCCCGTTCATTTGGCTGAGATAGACATCCTCATTATGGAAACGATCAAAGGCATCCCGGCGCAGTTCAAACAGATCGAACAGCATAAGTACAGCCCGCTCATAAAGCGCTGATTTTTCCGCCTCAATGCAGAATTCGATCAGCTTCTCTGCAGCAGGGGAGAAGTTGAATTCAAAGAAAACCGTATCCGGCAAATGAGCTTTGCGATACAGACAGTGGCTTAGATGGGGGTTTCCAAAAGCCGCAGTGCCACTCGCCAGTTCCTCCCACTTCAGACCGATGAGGTATTTCTCAATAATCCGCTTCTTGTAGACATTAATCTTCTTGATGCCCTTATAGTCGTAATAGATGCTGTTCATCACGGGTTCAAAGCTGATATGATTCAAAGCCTCTATTTCTCCACTGTCCGCTGCCAGCAACATGATCTTCGCGAACTGCTCAAAGGAGAACGTCTGCAGGGCCGACTCGACATACCAGAAGGTGATATCCTTCAATAACTCCAGGCGGCTGGTGCAAAACGCTTCCTTTTCCAGACGAAGCCATTCTCCTTCAAAATCCTCTCCCCGGGCAATCGGACCAGAACGCATTCTGCCCAGTCTTTCCTGCATCGACCAATTCTCATACAACATTCCTGAACAAATCGTAGCAATTAGCTCCTGCACCTCCTGCCGCACATTCTCCCACAGATCCTTTGAAACAGCTCCGATAATACATTGGTTCAGTGTCAGCAGCAGACGCTCCAGCTCCTCCGGAGACAGCAGCCCTTCCTGCACAATGTCATAGAGTGGCAAGTTCGCGGATGACGGAACCTCACCACGAATCTGCTGGCCGATCAATCCATGTGTTCCGATCAAGCGATGGACGAGGGTAAATCTGGCCGGGTAAATATCTATTGCACCGTTCAGTTCATCGGCCATCCTCCCCACTGAAACAAGCGCACCCTCTTTGTACGATTCACCTTCCGGTTCCGAGTCGTTGAAAGTTTTGTACTCAGACATATCCCTGATGTGATCCTGTGGCACAGAGTCCATTTCATCACTCCATGTCTTACTGACCAGATGACGCCGGTATAGCTGCGCCGAGCCGACATTATGCACAAAGCAATTAATCCCTTCCTCCTGCCAGCGGTGGCGCTGACGTAGCGTGCCCCCTTTGGCTGTTTCTGACCAGACAAGAGTCTCTTCTACCAGGTCCTTGATCCAGTAGGATACGGCCAATCCATCCAACACTTTCAGGCTCCGCTCAACATACTGCAGCACCGGATTATGGTTCCGTAGCTCCTGCAGCGAATCCACCCGCTCCAGATTCACGATCTGTTCCTCTGCTTCGGCAATATACTTCAGCCAGACGATATCCTTCAAGCTGTCCAGCTTGCCTTGGCGATACAACTCAATAGCTTCCAGCGATTTCAGCATAAGTGCCTCCCTCATCCCTACATAATGGGGCTATTTTATCACACCTTCTTGGGGCACCCAAACCCTCCTCTATACCATCAACACCTTTCCTGTCTCTTTAAACATACTCGTTTCATTTGCATCATTTCTTGCTTAACTTCATTTCTTATCAATTTTACAAATCGTTCTTCCATCCCTCCCAAACCCTCCCTTCCTAAGGGAGGACCCCAAAGGGTCGCACCCTCTGGACACCCGTTAAGAGCAACTGACGTAAGCGATAGGGTTGAGGAGTCTTGAACGGTAGAAGTATGAGCGCTTTCGTCCCTATCGGGACACGCTTATTGTCAGCGGGGCTTAGGTACTGATGACATGAGATAAATTTGTTAAGTGTGGGTTGGTGGGTTGGTGAGTTGGTGGGTTGGTGGGTTGGTGGGTTGGTGGGTGAGTGAGTGAGTGAGAGGGTGAGCTAGTTGGGTTGGGTTCGCTGATATCTGAAGAATAAGAGCAAATTTGTATCTTAATTTCACGAAAAACTGGACTTATGAGTGATTAGCGGCAAAAATGTATGTTAATTTACTCGATTATCCTCAAAATGGCTGTATTCACAAAATTAAGGTCATAAATTGCTCTTAATTTCCCCAAAAACACTATATACCTGAAATTAACGTACAAAATTGCTCTTATTTGCAATCTTTAGCTCTCTCGGCGCCTTAACACAATACGACACGCCTCCTCTCCAGCCTCACACTTGAAAATCAGAGCGGAATATCCCATGTTACTTTACACTATGGTTAACCAAACGCAACACATTAGGCTGCTGACCATTATCGGCAGCAAAACGCAAACC
The DNA here is from genome assembly GCF_042883835.1 of Paenibacillus sp. NPDC058177. NCBI lineage: Bacteria > Bacillati > Bacillota > Bacilli > Caryophanales > Paenibacillaceae > Paenibacillus > Paenibacillus sp. NPDC058177. Next base: position 263,408 of record NZ_JBHVVB010000008.1, read on the forward strand.
AAAAAAACAGCAAACCAAAAAGCAGCAAACCAAATAAATCCCAAAACAAAAAGCAGCAAGCCCCCTCTTCCCAAGGGGGCTTACTGCCTCTCCAATGCCCGGTACCCGGGCATTCAGGTGCCGAAGCGCTGGCGGTAGCCGCACTTTCGGCATAGTTCCTCCACGGCTTCCCTGCGGGAGAAGCCGTAGAACAGATTGTTGGCGCGCTCGCCTTCAACAATCTCAGAGAATGGAGTCTCGTGCAGATTGCCGAGATTGATCACCCCTTCACCGTCGAGACAGCATGGAACGACGGTGCCATCCACCAGCACAGCGGCCTGAGACCGCAGCGCATGGCAGAAGCCCTTGCCGTCATCCTCCGGCTCGTGGAGGGCGGGCCACCTGAACTCGTGATCCTGGTTCAGGTAGATGCGCGGCGCGATTTTAACGCCGCTACCGGGCATGACCTTCTCTTCGATTTTGAAATCGAGATCGAAGGCCTCCTCAAGCAGTGCCAGTGTCTCCCGGTTACGCTCACGCGCAAGATTAGTCATATTATCCTCGGTCAGATTCCACAACCGGAAGGAGATCAGTACCCCCTGCTCAGCTGCCTGCTTGGCAAATGCGATAATTTCCGACACATAGCCCTCGCGGTTCTCCGAGCCTTCATGCCCGTCGAAGCTGTGTAGCGAGAAGTTCATCTGCCGCAGCGCAGGTTTGCCCAGGATTTTCGGCCCGGCTTTATGAATCAGCGTTCCGTTAGTCGTAATGTTAACCTTGAATCCTTTGGTATCCGCGATGTCCAACAGCTCGGCGACACGCGGGTGCAGCAGCGGCTCGCCTTTGACATGCAGATAAATATGATTAGTATGCGGCTTGATCTCGTCGAGAATCTTCGTGAACGTGTCCGGCTTCATGAAATTCTTCGTCCGGGCCGTTGGCGGACAAAAGCTGCAGGCGAGGTTGCAGACACTTGTGATCTCAATATATACCTTCTTAAATGTCTTCAAGCCTGGCCCTCCATTTCATTCATAGATCTGAGGCATACCGGAGTCCGATCTGTGCTCTGGCTTCCTCCATAATTTCAGCCACAGCCAGCGAATTGGCATGACTGTTGATAGTGCTCTCCCGCTCACCATTCTTGAGCAGTTGGATGAACTCCTCCACTTCATAATACATGGACTCAAACACCTGCGGCTGGGTCAATTCCTCTACCGTTCCGTCGCGGTAATGGACTTTCACCTGATAAGGCTGGTTTATTTTATCAATAACCATTGTACCATTCTCACCCTGAATTTCAGCGGGGAGATAGGAATCTGCAATTTTCGAGTGCATTACGACAGCATCCATATCATCATAACGCATAACGATACTTCCTTCTCCATCCACACCTGAAGACAGCAGTACACCCACCGCCTGTACAGACTCCGGCTTGCCGAACAACGCTACCATCGGATACAAACAATAAATGCCCAGATCCATAAGAGATCCATTGGAATAGATAGGATTGAATGCGTTCAATACCGTCCCTTGACGGAAAGCGTCATATCTCGACGAGTATTGACAATAGCTTGCAAAATAACGGCGAATACGCCCGAGTTTATACAAATTATCCTTAACAATTTTAAAGTTCGGCATAAAGGTCGATTTCATCGCCTCCATGAACAGCACGTTGTTAGTGCGCGCTGCTTCGATAATTGCCCGAAGCTCTGCACTGTTGGAAGCAGCCGGCTTCTCACACAGAACGTGCTTACCGTGATTGAGACAGATGACCGCCTGCTCCGCATGCATGGAATTGGGACTAGCAATGTACACCGCATCCACTTCTTTACTGGAGACCATGTCCTCTAAATCGGTATAAATCGTGGCTCCCGCATATTTGGCGGCGAATGCCTGGCCTTTCTCCTGCGTACGAGAATACACCGCTGTCAGAAGAAATTCCTCATTCTCCAAGCCGGCCTGAACAAAGCGGTCTGTAATCCAGTTGGTCCCTATGACCCCAAATCGAATTGTCATGATGTGATCCCGTCCTTTTTTATTCTACTGACTCTATATGCTATTTTCTCACTCCATGATAGGTCTGTCTACTTTTACGGACATTTTTCCGACAAATTTTACGCTTATTTGACCTTCAATTCACACAGTACGTGCCGCCGCACGAAAGAATGGACTCCGCATCTACTGATACGAAGCCCATTCTGATTTTTACTCTAATCCATTTTATTCGTAAAAGGCCTGAAGCTCACGGATAATAACTTCCTTGTCATGCTCTACCACTGTTTGATGCTGTGGCATTTCGAAAAGCGCAGCGATAGGTGCCGGGAACTCCTGCTTGATGTCGATCAGTTGAATCGCTTCATCGAACTTCGCCGGATGCGCCGTCGCAAAAGTAATGGTAGTCTCTCCAGTCCCGCTAAACGCCTCAAATGCCGCAATACCACAAGCCGTGTGCGGATCGAGCAGATAATCATACTCCTGCTTGTATTTGCCAATCGTATCAAGACACTGCTGATTCTTCGCACCAAGCGCATCAAAGTCGGATTGCACCTGAGCCAAAAGCTCACCGTCTACCGTGATTTTGCCTTCACTTTGCAGCTTGGACATATAACCGGACAGTTTCTCTGCATCCTCACCTAACAGATAATACAGATAGCGCTCGAAATTGCTCGCCACTTGAATATCCATGGAAGGGCTGTAGGTGCTCTTGAAGTTCCCCGGTTTGTACTCCCCGGTATTCACAAAACGCTCCAGAATGTTGTTCTCATTCGTTGCGATAATTAACTTGTTGATCGGCAAGCCCATTTGCTTCGCCAGGTACCCGGAGAAAATATTCCCGAAGTTGCCGGACGGCACGCTGATATTGATCTTCTTCTCGGCACTGCCTTCCACTTGCAGATAAGCATAGAAGTAATATACGGTCTGTGCCAGGATGCGCACAAAGTTAATGGAGTTGATTGCCCGCAGGTGATAACGGCCCTTGAAGTCCAGATCAGCGAACAAATCCTTGATGACTTTCTGGCAATCGTCGAAGTTGCCATGTACGGACAAATTCAGCACATTGCTGTCATCCACTGTCGTCATTTGCAGCTCTTGAACCTTGCTTACTTTGCCGTGCGGGTGCAGGATGCAAATCTTGATGCCTTCCTTACCACGTACGCCTTGGATCGCCGCCGCACCGGTATCGCCCGAAGTGGCTCCAAGAATATGGATAATCTCGCCGCGTTTGCGGGAGATATAGGAATACAGCTCACCCATGAATTGCAGTGCAACATCCTTGAACGCAAAGGTAGGACCGTGGAACAGCTCCAGCACATACAGGGAATCATTCACCTGATGCAGCGGAGTTACCTCCGGCGAACGGAAAGTAGAATAGCTGGTGGCTACCAGTTCTTTTAAATCCTCATATGGGATCTCGTCGTTCGTGTAAAGGGAAAAAATCTTCAGGAACAGCTCCTGATAGCTGAGGCTTCTCCATTCCTCCAGCGTAGCCGCGGATACGGCCGGAATCTGCTCGGGAATCATAAGTCCTCCGTCGTCCGCAAGTCCCATCAAGACTGTATCAATAAAGCCCTTAGGCTCCACATGGCCTCTTGTGCTTATATACTTCATGTTCATCCTCCTGAACCCCTGTTTATTTACCCTATATAGTAACACGTTTACGCGCTAAAGTCCGTTATTTTTGTATTGTAAATGTTGAAAATAGACTTAGCATCACCTTTAGCGGAATGCCTTGTTCTGAAGTTCCTTCCAGACCGTCTTGTTGCTGTACTGCCGCTCGGTACTAACATCCTTGCCGAACCAGTCTGGCGCCTGAAAGCTTTCTGCTTCCTCAAGGGAATCAAATTCAACCTCCAGCACCGCCAGCTCCAGCTGGGTGTACACATCAATCTCTACCGTAACCCCGTTCCAGAGGGCGGTAATACGCTCCTTAACCAGCGGGATCGCCCTTACAGCTTCAACCATCTGAGTGTACAAGCCTTCTGAAATGCGGTATTCAATCTCTTCACGCTGAATGCCCTTACCATCCTTGAACGTATGGGTGTAAAATACCTCTCCCGTGTCCAAATCCGAAATCTTGCGCACTCGCAGCTCCTGACCTCCGTCAATCGCCAGATATGTCTGGTCGATGCTATGCCGGGTCACAATCTTCAGTTCTCCTTGCTCAATTCGTTGCTCCGGGTATTCCGGTAGCAGAAACTTACGTTCAATCTCCTGGCCCATGGTGTCTCTCTCCTTCTTGTCTTTAGCTACTTCTATATTATTAATCATCATAGGGGCGGGGCATACGCAAGTCAATCCGCAGAAGTGCATCAATAAAAATACCTGCATGGTTCAGCAGATTTCCCGTTGCCCCTCTTTTTTTGTTAGAATAGAAGGGTCGGCGCGTAGATTACAGCGTCAGTCAAGGAAACGGAGGCAAGTACCTGTGGATTATATTATTCTGGACATCGAATTCAACGGCCGCAAGTTTGCAAGCGAGCATCCTATGGAGGTCATTGAGATTGGAGCTGTCCGGCTAGACTCTTCATTGCAGTATAAGGATGAATTCTCATCCCTGATTAAACCTATATATTTCTCCACCCTTAACTCTTTCATCAAGAAAAAAACAGGCATTCCTCAAGAGGATATTGACGTTGCAGCCCGTTTCCCCAAGGTCATCACCGCGTTCAGGGAGTGGCTTGACCAAAGCACGGACGGCGTACTGCTGCTTACCTGGGGCGGCGAGGATATGAAGCGGATCATTCAGGATATCCGTATGCACAAAATGGACGATGCCTACTGGATGGCCGCCACCTATTTTGATCTTCTGAAAGGCGTGCTCCGCGCCCGCGGCTTAAGCAATGACATCAGCGTCGAGGGCGCAATGGCACTCCTGGAGCTGGAGGCTACCGGATCTGCACACCGGGCGCTGGATGATGCCCGGATGACGTCGGAGATTTTCCGTGCTATATTCAGCGAATTGGACTTGGAACGGGCACAGCATTACGTAGACACCTTCTCCAACGCAAGGGAGCGCAAGACCGTCAAGATTGCCATCAAGGCAATGACCTCACAAAAGGTCGTCCCGACCTGGGAGCTGGTGGAGGAGCATTACTTCTCCGACAAGAATACTCTTGCCGATCCCCGCAAGCTGGCGGAGCTGAAGGCGTTTTTCGAAGCACAAGTGGGGAACGCTAAGAAGTAGTTCCTTCTCGTATTCTATTTTTCCGGTCTTTTGATTAAACAACCAACAATAAGAACAGCGGCAGTTTCCTTACAGTGATTCCATTCGGTGATCCTGCGGGATAACGCCGCTGTTTTGCATTCTCCCTCATTATTCAGGCTATGAATGATTCATGCCATCAATCATCTCCTCATTCGTAAATTTCCTTGCAAAAAACCATTTGACATTGCCGTTACGTAAAGGTGTACATTGATTTTAAGCTTAAGCTGACGAAATACAAAGGGTGTTCGAAGCGGCCGCTGGACAGCCAAATGAGCAACGTTTTGGAGGGATTACTACGGAATACACAGTGCAAAAGCTAGGGACACTCGCCGGAATCAGTACAAGAACGTTGCGGTATTACGATGAGTTCGGAATTCTGAAGCCGGCCAGAATCAATTCTTCCGGATACCGCATATATGGTCAGGCCGAGGTGGACCGGCTGCAGCAGATTCTTTTTTACCGGGAGCTCGGCCTAAGCCTTGACCGGATTAAAGAGCTGGTGACAGCACCGTCCTTCGACGGGGCCAGAGCACTGCAGGAACACCGCGACAAGCTGCTGCAAAAAAGAGAACAGCTGGATCTGTTAATCGAAAGTGTCGAGAAGACTCTGGCGCAAACGGAGGGGAGAATAATGATGAGTAATGAGGAAAAATTCGCAGGCTTTAAACAAAAGCTGATTGAGGACAACGAGCAGACCTACGGGCAGGAAGCGCGTGCGAAATATGGTGATGAGGCCATTGATCGTTCCAACCGGAAACTGAAAGGCATGAGCGAAGAACAATACACCGCCATTCAGCAGCTGGAAAAAGAAATGTTTGAGGTATTGGAAGAGGCTATGGGGCAGGGTGACCCAGCCAGTGCATCCGCTCAGAAAGCAGCCGATCTCCACCGCCAGTGGCTCTACTTCTACTGGGACACCTACTCGAAGGAAGCCCATGCCGGAGTGGCACAAATGTATGTGGATGATGAACGCTTCACAGCCTACTATGACAAGCACCGTCCCGGTCTGGCTGCATTCCTGCGAGATGCCGTACACATCTACACAGGCACAGAGCAAGTGTAATCATAGACTTCGTGCTGAATGCCAAGAGCGGCACCGGATTATCCCGGTGCCGCTCTTTTTGCTGCTTAGCCTGCGTCTCTCTGTTATCGTCTGGGCCTACCAGCCTTTGTATACAAAGCAAAGCCTGCATATCTCAACTTATCAGAGCCCGTTCCTAGATACGGGTGGCTCCTCATGCATCCTTACGGAGACAACCACCAGAAACTCCGATGCAGCAGATTCGGCGTTTGGCGCAGCTCCACTGGCCCGTAATCTACGCCCCGGGTTAGCTATGCAGGTACGTGGTGGGCGAAACTCTCAACTTCATAAGACCATACCCACATGCGAGCGGGACTCCATACACTCTGGCACTTCATCACCCAGCAACACTCTAAGTATCGCGAATAAGCTGCGATGCAACCTAATATGGGCGTCTTATTAAGAACTTAGGCAGGAACATCCATTTACCGCCTACAAGCTCCGATGCAACAGATTCAACGTATCGCGCAGCTCCGCGACCGCGATCTGTCCCGGAGCCGATGGCTTGCGGGCCGCACCGAAGGTTACGGCGGAGCCGAACACTTCGCCCGCCAGACGGCTAATCACGCCTGCCCCAGCCATCGACATCGTAATGATAGGCCGGTCAGCGTACTCCGTCTTCATCTCGTGGGTAGCTTCCAGTAGGGTCAACACATCGGCTGGCGATTGCGGCATCACCGCAATCTTAGGCAGATCTCCTCCGAGCGCCTGCGCTTTGCGAAGGCGGGAGATGATCTCCGCTTTTGGCGGTGTGGCGTGAAAATCATGATTCGAGAGGATCACAAACACTCCATGGGCGTGTGCAGCTTCTACAAGCGCCTTAACATCCTCTTGCTCGTTAAATAACTCAACATCTATGATGTCGGCCAGTCCACTTGCCGCCACTGCCTTGTTAAGGTTCACATACGCTTCCCGGCTGATCTCTTTCTCGCCGCCTTCCCGTGCACTACGGAAGGTGAAGATCAGCGGCAGCTCAGGGATAACCGATCGGATGGCCTGCAGCGCTTCCTGAACGGCTGCGATATCCTCGACCCCCTCATAAAAATCCACACGCCACTCCGCCAGATCCGGGGCCAGCAGCTTTAGCGCCTCAGCCTCCTGCTTTAGCTCGTCCACCGTCACTCCGACAAGCGGAACACAAATCTTGGGTACACCTTCGCCGATGGCTACATTTTTCACTGTCAGTATGCTACTCATTTTGTTCAGCTCCTTGTGTATCCAAATCTATTCCTGCTCCCCGGCTCCAGAGGCCGCCTGCAGAAACTTCTCTACCTCGGCCAGCCTCGGCAGAGAAGGTATCGCCCCTGGCTTGCCTACAGCCAGGGCGCCTACCGCATTGGCGAAGCTTACCGCTTCAGCCAATGCCGCCCCACGGGTCACTTGCAGTGCCAGTGCCCCGTTGAAAGAATCGCCGGCGGCCACGGTGTCCACCGCCTGCACCGGGAATCCGGGAACATGCTCTGTTCCCGCTTCATTGACAATGAGTGCCCCTTTGGAACCAAGGGTCACGATGACGTTCTGCACGCCCTTCGCCAGCAGCAGGCGGGCGGCTTCACCCGCGGTGTCCACACTGTCCACCGCAACTCCGGACAAGACGCCCGCCTCTGTCTCATTGGGCGTCAGGTAGGTCACATGGCTGAGCAGTTCATCGCTCAGCGCCTGTGCCGGGGCGGGATTCAGGATCACCGGAATCCCGTGAGCATGGGCAATGGCCGCGGCGCGCTCGCTCATGGCCATATCCATCTCAAGCTGCAGGACGACGATCTCTGCTTGGCGGATTACATCCCCCAGCGCTTCAATGTCTGCTGCAGTAAGTTCAATATTCGCACCGGGAACGACGATAATCCGGTTCTCACCATCTTCCTCCAGCACGATGGAGGCGACCCCTGTCGCTTCCCCCTTACTGACGGAGATATGCTCTATATTCACTTGCTCCTGTCTCATAATCTCCCGCATTTCGTTGCCGAAGCCATCCTGGCCGACCCGGCCAATCATGGTCACCTCTCCGCCGAGGCGAGCTGCGGCAGCGGCTTGATTGGCCCCTTTTCCGCCAGGGGACAGACTGAAGCTTTGTCCGAATAACGTCTCTCCGGGTCCCGGAGCACGTCCTGTACGAACAACCATATCCATATTCAAACTTCCAATTACCACGATACCCAAGCTAGACACCACCATTAATGTTCTTTTTCTGACTCAAAACCAAAATAAGCAGTTGCCGCTTCATTGGACCGCTACGGATGCGGAGGGTTCTTCCGATCCTCCGCTCTAACGCCAGCGTAATGTCAACCTCTGATTTTAGATAGAGCCCTTATTCTTTTATTCCTTTATCTTATGGCCTACACCCCAGTTAATCAAATAATTCTCTGCATTCCGGTACAACTTTTCTTTGGCCCGCTCCTGTAAAAAGACAAGATCATGATTACCCTATCGATAAAAGGGGAACATAATAAAGAGCCCTCTGCTGATAAATTCTCTGAAGAGGCGCTTCACAACAAGTTGTTCATTCCATTCCTGATTGGGAGGCTTAGCAGTGAACGAGAAGAAATTGCCGGTAGTCGCCTATTTTTGTATGGAGTACGGCCTTCATTCCGATTTCAAGCTGTACGCAGGCGGACTGGGCATTCTGGCAGGTGACTATATTAAAGGCGCTAAAGATATAGATGCTCCCCTCATTCCCATCGGGCTGAAGTGGAAGCAGGGCTATACGGATCAGAAAATAGGTGGAGACGGCAAACCCTACGACGCTTATCACAATTATGTCTATGATTTTCTTGAAGATACTGGCGTTAAGGTGACGGTCAATATACGGAAGATTGATGTGGTATGCAAAGTGTGGAAGACCGATCATTTTGGCAACAATCCGTTATATCTGCTGGACACGGATGTCCCGGAGAACAAGGATGCTTGGATTACAGGACAGCTCTATGGCTGGTTTGACGAGGAACGAATTGCTCAAGAGATGGTGCTTGGTATTGGCGGGGTAAAGGCATTGCGGGCCCTTGGCATAGCGGTCGATGTCTATCATTTCAATGAGGGTCATGCGGCTTTGGCCACCACCGAGCTGATCCGTGAGAAAATGTCCGGAGGGCACACCTTCGAGGAAGCCTGGAGAGCCACCCGGGAAGAGGTTGTATTCACTACCCACACTCCGATCAAGGAAGGCAACGAAGCGCACCCGCTGGACAGACTTGAATATATGTGCGGCTTCAACGGCTTGACTCGTGATCAGATGGAACGGATCGGCGGTGAGCCTTTTAACATGACTGTAGCCGGGCTCCGGCTTGCACGGATTTCAAACGGAGTAGCGGAGCTACATGCCGCAACAGCCAATAAAATGTGGAAGACAGTCGCGGGTAGATCGGAGATTATCCCTATTACCAATGCCATTCATACCCCGACCTGGGTGGATGAACGTATCACCAAAGCTTATAAGACGGGCGGTGATTTGTGGGCCGTTCACCAGGAGCTCAAGGGCGAACTGATCGAATTTATTGCTGAACGCTCCGGAATTACTCTGAATCCTGATAAACTGCTGATTGGATTTTCACGCCGGGCAGCCCCCTACAAGCGAAGTGATTTGATCTTCTCCAAGCCCAAGCTGATCGAGCCATACCTGGAGAGCGGGCGTATCCAGATCGCCTTCTCTGGCAAAGCGCATCCGCTGGATGATGTCGGCAAGCAAATTATCAGCAACCTGGTAGGAATGATGAAGAAGTATCCGAAAAGCGTGGTATTCCTCGAAAACTACGACATGACTATTGGCGCTAAGCTAACCCGTGGCTCCGACATCTGGCTCAATAATCCGCGCCGGCCGCTGGAAGCCAGCGGTACCTCTGGTATGAAAGCCGCTATGAACGGGGTTCTGAATTGCTCTATTCTGGATGGCTGGTGGCCTGAGGCCTGCATCGACGGCGAAAATGGCTGGAAGATCGGCGATACCTTTGAGACAGGTGATCTGGACTTTCAGAACCAGCACGACAGCGATGCGCTGTATGATACCCTTTTGAACAGAGTGGTTCCGACCTTCTATGAGAATCGCAGCAAATGGGTGCAGATGATGAAAAAAAGTATTGAGACTACGATTACTACATTCGCGACCAAACGCATGCTGGAAGAATACTATAACAAAATGTATATCAAATAAGCCGCTATGAACCACAGCCGTATCTTACACCGTCTAGACTTCCCAGTCTTCCGGCTTCTTCCCGTCCACTGACAGTGGGCGGGTTTTTGGCATATTCATACGGACTACGCTATTCCGCCCCCCTGCTTTAGCCGCGTACAGTGCCTCATCTGCAATCTTCATCAGCTCGGCAAACTGGCCATTATTACGGATTCTACCCGTGGCCGTTCCCAGACTCCCTGTCACAAATTCGCCCGTGACGGAAAATTCGTGAGTGATCTTCATTCCGCTGATTTGTTCACGGATTGTTTCGGCAATCTCCGCGATCTCTTCCCTGCCAGTATGAAAAGCGGCAAACACAAACTCTTCACCGCCTAGCCGTGCAGCGATATCCCCAGGCCCTCTGGACGCCGCATGGATGACCCCGGCAATCCTTTTGATCACCTCATCGCCTTCCGCATGACCGTAATTGTCATTGAACTGCTTGAAATAATCAATATCCAGCATAATCAGAGAAACCTCCGTATCTGGAGCATCCTGGCTACTGAGCATCGTTTGTACCTGCTGGTCGAAGGCACGCCGATTGGGGATACCGGTCAGATCATCGACCAGCGACAGCTTCAATAGCTCCTCGTTGGCCCGTTCCAGTTCCCGGTGTACCCTCAAGTTCTCTTGTATTTCCTGCTCTAGTCTAGCATTGCTTTGCCCTAGCAGAACTTTGCTATAGAAATTGCGGCAATAGGTCACATACAGAATCCGGGAAGCTATCCATGTGAAGAATACGAAAATGGCCAGATTTACATAATGGCCGACCAGCACCTCACCTGAAGATTGATAGAATGGCAACCCCGCTGCCAATAACAAAGTCGAAACACTATATAACAGCAGAATGGTCTTATTGTTAAAGTAGAAAATTACCGAGATACTCATCAGATTCACGACAAAAGCCATCAACTGGCCATACAGCCGCTGATCCGCCAAAGCGACAATACTTCCCCATACCACGAATATAATCGAGTAAAGAAGAAAGGCCCCTTGATATCTCCGGAATTGCTCAGGTGAATACGTCTTGTCAGGATCATATCTTCTAGCAGCAAGCAAAAAACAGATATTCATAACAATCATCAACATATACATAACAAAATAAAAGCTGAAGTGAAAGCTCTCATGTGCGTTGGAAAGAGAGGCCGTCACATCAGCAACCGTGAGTGCAGCTTCCAGACCGATGATGATTCTGGCGAACAACAACCCTCGCGCAATATTTTCCTCGAACATCTGATTCTGCAGCTGCTGCTTTTCCTTGGCAGTTAACTCGAATGGTAGCCTGATCAACCTACTCAGCATGTTAATCTCCCTTTGCCGGGGAAGAAGCCCCGGTAATCTACTGGTAACGGGTTTATTATCCTTTATCTTCTAATGGTAGTACATCATAAATACCTATTCTATGCAAATTGTGTAACTCCCTCTTGCTCTATTTATAAATATTTCTTATTTAAAATTATTATAAAAAAGGATTGCAATTTCCTCGAATCTTGTTAATATAGAACTTATACTAAATCTAAAATCAAATCCCATGAGGTGATTCTATTTATGAGTTCCAACCCTAATAACCTTACGACTAGCTGGGGTGCGCCGGTAGGCGACAACCAGAATTCCATGACCGCTGGCTCCCGTGGCCCTAGCCTATTGCAGGATGTGCACCTGCTAGAGAAGCTCGCGCATTTCAACCGGGAACGGATTCCCGAGCGTGTCGTGCATGCCAAAGGAGCCGGAGCCCATGGATACTTCGAGGTCACACAAGATTTGTCGCAATATACGAAAGCTAACTTCCTGTCCGAGGTAGGCAAGCGTACACCGATGTTCATCCGTTTTTCCACCGTTGCCGGTGAATCTGGCTCATCAGATACAGTACGCGATCCGCGCGGCTTTGCCGTGAAGTTCTATACCGAGGAAGGAAACTACGACCTTGTTGGCAACAATACACCTGTCTTTTTCATTCGCGATGCCATTAAATTCCCGGACTTTATTCATACACAGAAGCGTCACCCCCAGACCCATTTGAAGAATCCCAACGCCGTCTGGGACTTCTGGTCACTATCGCCGGAGTCGCTGCATCAAGTCACCATTCTCATGTCCGACCGGGGCATTCCCGCTACACTGAGACATATGCACGGCTTCGGAAGCCATACCTTCAAATGGGTGAATGCAGAAGGTGCCGTAGTCTGGGTGAAATATCATTTCAAAACAGAGCAAGGCGTGAAGAACCTGGATGTCAAGCTGGCTGCCAAGCTTGCCGCTGAGAACCCGGATTATCATACCGAAGATCTGTTCAATGCCATTGCCGCTGGTGACTTCCCTGCTTGGAAACTGTATGTGCAAATTATGCCGGAGAAGGATGCCGACACCTACCGCTTCGATCCGTTCGACGTGACCAAAACCTGGTCGCAGAAGGACTACCCCCTGATTGAAGTGGGCCGCATGGTGCTGGACCGCAATCCGGAGAACTATTTTGCAGAGGTAGAGCAGGCGACCTTCTCCCCCGGCTCCTTCGTGCCCGGCATTGAAGCTTCCCCTGATAAAATGCTGCAGGGCCGCCTGTTCGCTTATGCCGATGCGCATCGTTACCGGGTAGGCGCCAACCACAACAGTCTGCCGATCAACCAGCCCAAAGCGGAAGTGAGAAATTATCAGCGCGATGGAGCCATGAACCACGGCACTAACGGCGGAAGCTCTGTCTATTATGAGCCTAACAGCTATGGTGGCCCTACGGAATCACCTGCAGCCAAACCAGCCCCATTCGAGGTCTCCGGTCAGGCAGACAGCGTTGCCTACGACCATAATGATCATTACACCCAGCCCGGCGATTTGTACCGTCTGCTTAGCGAAGACGAACGTGCCCGTCTCGTTCAGAACATTGTCGGTGCCATGACCCCGGTTGACCGGGAAGATATCAAGCTCCGGCAGATCGGTCATTTCTATAAAGCGGACCCTGAATTCGGACAGCGTATTGCCGCAGGATTGGGCTTAGAGGTACCTGATAGCGTGTAAGGTGTTCTGGTATCTATAGGAGCAGCTTATTGTAGAAGTAAAATTGGAGTTCCCCTATCACTTAATTTGTGATTCTCCAATCCCCCTAAACCTTATTTATATAAGAAAAAGGACCTCAATCTCCACTCTGCAGTGGGGTCTGAGGTCCTTTCATATGTTACTAATGGATGAATCCAAAATAAATTACAACAATTAAAATAGCAATCGTTGATATTGCAGAAAGACAAGTGAAAAAGAGGCTCCAGCTATTGTTTCTCATTCGTCTTGTATACGATTAGGATCGTCGATCTCTGGTGTTCCGCACCGTCGCGTGAAGACTTGACCACAGAACCATAACATACATTCACTACCTGTTCTTCTTGCAGTCCTGCTAAAAATTCATTCGCTTTGTTCTCCGCATAAGAATTGTCCGTATCCACGAACTCCTTGACTTGAATCATCCTAATCTCTCCTTTGTAAGAATATTAATTTCGATTTACTCAGCTTCTACCTGAGCCCCCAGAATGCACATGACGCATCACTCCTAAGGTAACATTTAATGTAAACTATTCGCAAACATAGAGTAAGGCACTCCGCAGCTACACGCAGAATGCCTTTACTTGAGCTAAGCTTAGCATTCCCCTTGCAAAGAGTCAACGGGATGGATTGGATTTACAGTTGGCAGCTGTTATACTGTGGTGAAGGCCCCGAATGATGCGGGGTCTCTATTCGTATAGACTAATGCAGGAGGGATTCAGAATGGCGAGGTTTTATATTTTATCTACAAGAAACGTGATGCTTAGAGGGGGGGAAATCTACTATGAACCATAGTCTTCTCTACCAGGGCTCGCGGACGCAACTCGTTAGCCAGCTTCTGTATTTTGACGAGGAGAAGCTGGGCTTCCTAAATCAATATTTTCCCGAGCGAAGCAAGGAAAGAGTCACGGCCGAAGCGCTGTTGTCCTGCTATTGTGTCACACTCGAACAGCTACTCGCCGATTTTAATGAAGAGCAGCTGAACTCTAGGGTCCTGATTGGCAGCCAGCTCACTCTGCGGTATCTTGAGGATGGCGAAACCGATATCTACACCATCGTGTTCCCCAATCAGGCGGAGCCCAGTGACAGCAAGGTCTCCATGCTCTCGCCTGTGGGCATGCAGCTGCTATTAGCAGAGGTGGGTAGCACAAGGCGTCTTAAAGTTCCTTCTGGTGAATTGGACGTCGTCGTTGAGAGTATTAAATTTGTGAATAGCGGTGAAGTGGGACAGGTCATTTGATTCCTTTCCCAGAAGGATTGGCCTAAATAACATAGATCGTTTAAAAAGTGGCCTCTTTACTGTCTCAGACAGGAAGAGGCCATTTTGGGCTGCCTATATGTATCTACTAAAGATTCTATGACCTGAATCCGGTTTATAATCAACAAACAACTCGCTAATGTCCTTGTCTACAACCACTCTGTTCAGAAGTTCTGCTCCCACCTTCGTATTATTCACCATAGTATCCACCAGTTGTTTTTGCTCCGTGGTGAGCTGTATGTAATCGGCCGGAAACTTGCGGCATTTCAACACCATTCCCAGCAGGGCATCCGTGGTGCGTGTACTAAGTTCAATGATCTCCTGTATGTATTTGCGCGTCGTTTCTACTGTGCTGATATACTGGTTTATTTTAGCAGCTTCCGTATTAGCTCGCTCAGCGAGTTTTTTATTCTTTTTATACCTAAGAAGGCCGACGTTCAGAATAGCACCGCAGCCCAGAGAGCCAGCTAGTCCCAATAGAGAGGTCTCCTTAGTGGCATTTCCTTCTCTTGCGGTAGCCTGTATCTCATTCCTAAGCCAAGGTAGCTCAGTATGGGTCGAGCCTGCACTGCTAAGCGTAGTTCCAGAAGCCCTTGTACCGAACGTAGTGGCAATGGCCAGCACCGCTGTTCGTCCATGAGAAGCGACACCCCTACCGGCTATAATATCCGTAGCTGGCAGTCCACCAGAAGTGTGACTTGCCTTGCTAATCCTCAACTCCAATGTTTTCAGAAGACCACAGAACTTTTTAGTCTCGATCTTGATTACCTTTAACTCCGTATTCAGTACCACTGGTTTGTTGCTCATGGTATTGATGAAGTCCCATGCTTCATTAATTATCGTCTGAAGTTTCTGTCGTTTATCCAGCAGCTGCTTCGCATCCTTGATAAAGCCTTGTTTCTCTGCTTCATAGGTGGCCTGTACCCTCTTCATATTCCCAATGGCATCTTCCCGCTGACCTTTGTTGAACACCGGTTCGCCCCCTCATGAGCAATAATAGATGTAAGCAAGCTCTCTCTATGGAATTATACCTAAAATTTGGATAATGGTCACTACCGATACAGGTTTCTCCATTGCTCCAGTTGCAGCTTCAACTGCTCTCTGGCAGACGACGGCTCCAGAATCTCGGCATTAGGCCCGTATTGGAGAATCCATTTCATAAATTCCTTCTCGTTATTGACGGTAACCTCAAAGAGCAAACTACCATCCTGCTCATCCCTCATCCGTGGATGTACGAATAGCTCCTCCTCTTTGATATACCGGGCCACCTCCGGAGAAAAACGAACTTTGAAGTTCGTATTTTTGTTTCCCCGATCAATTGACCATGTGTTTTTCAAATATTGCTTAATGTTGAAGCTGCCTTTGTCAAAATACTCTGCCGTAATCTCAACCTGCTGGAATCGGCTGATTCGGAAGGTACGAATGGCCTTCTTCAGATGGCAATGCCCGACAAGATAAAAGCGCTGATCGCGCGGAATCAAATAATACGGATCAATCTCCCGCTCTGTGACCGCATTACGGCTCTGCGAGTGATATACAGCACGGATGCTTCTTTGCTCCAGAATCGCCTCTATAATAGGCTGAAGAAAACTTTTGCTCTCCTTACGGTAAGCTGGCGTCCCCATCTGAATAATATCAGCAATATTCTCAAGAATACCGTTCTGCCTGGATTTCTCCTTCAAATGCGTACCCATCACCTTAGCATAGCCAGTATGAAACCCCTGTGGAATATTATCCTGATTCAGGACAGAAGGCAGTAGGGAAAACGCCAGTGCCTCCTCCTCGGAGAAGTCCAGCGGATACATGAAGAACTTGCCCATAAATTTATATCCCGTTCCCCTTCCTTCATTTGTTATAGGTGCAATGTGACTCAACAGCTCTAGATCCCGGTAGATTGTCCGGATGTTCACATCACATTTAAACGCCAGATCGGAGGCAGTGATTCCCGGGTTAGACTGGACGGCATTGATAATTTTGAAAATACGAATTACTTTGTCTGTCATTATGTATGCATTACTCCTTTGTTGCTATGTTACAAAACCATCCATTTGCAAATTGAATATAGCAGCCTCTCCAGTCTTTACGCTGGTGACATATATCCGTTCCATTGCATAATAAAAAACACGGAGAGCAAAAGCCTCCGTGTTCGGATGAAGCTATGTTTTGCCAAACCATTATTTCAACCTGAGTCCTTCGGCCAGCTTACCCACTGATTTTTCAATCCGGGCTGCCCGTGTCTCTTGGCGCTTCGCTCCCTCGATCCAAGCAGCTAGGTGGACTAAACAAAAAAAGGCACCTGCCCGGAATGGGCAAGTGCCTCTTGTTATAAGCGGGTGATGGGAATCGAACCCACGCTATCAGCTTGGAAGGCTGAAGTTCTACCATTGAACTACACCCGCATAGATATAAAATCGGGATGACACGATTTGAACATGCGACCCCCTGGTCCCAAACCAGGTGCTCTACCAAGCTGAGCTACATCCCGACAATCAGTTGTGTTAATAAAAATGGCGCGCCCTGAGAGATTCGAACTCCCGGCCTTTTGATTCGTAGTCAAACGCTCTATCCAGCTGAGCTAAGGGCGCAAAATTATGGAGCGGACGACGGGAATCGAACCCGCGACCCTCGCCTTGGCAAGGCGATGCTCTACCGCTGAGCCACGTCCGCAAAACATGGTGCGCGTGAAGGGACTTGAACCCCCACGTCGTGAAACGCCAGATCCTAAGTCTGGTGCGTCTGCCATTCCGCCACACGCGCACACTTTAAAGAAATGGTGAGCCATGAAGGACTCGAACCTTCGACACCCTGATTAAAAGTCAGGTGCTCTACCAACTGAGCTAATGGCTCATAAATGGCTGGGGATATAGGATTTGAACCTATGCGTGACGGAGTCAAAGTCCGTTGCCTTACCGCTTGGCTAATCCCCAACGTTCATGAAATAGTAATTAAAACTTGTAAAGAATGGCGGAACCGACGGGATACTCTTCACTTCGTTACGAGATTGCGAAGTATTCCTATCGAAGCCTATGCTCCAACGAACCCATTTTTGAGTTCTCATCCCTGAAGCATGTAAGAATGGCGGAACCGACGGGATTCGAACCCGCGATCTCCTGCGTGACAGGCAGGCATGTTAGGCCAACTACACCACGGTTCCAAATTGGTTGCGGGGGCAGGATTTGAACCTGCGGCCTTCGGGTTATGAGCCCGACGAGCTACCGGGCTGCTCCACCCCGCGTCATTAAAAGCATATCTTATTGTCTCCCGAAGGAGGTTACATGGTGGAGGCTGAGGGGATCGAACCCCCGACCCTCTGCTTGTAAGGCAGATGCTCTCCCAGCTGAGCTAAGCCTCCATAAATATGACCCGTAGGGGATTCGAACCCCTGTTACCTCCGTGAAAGGGAGGTGTCTTAACCCCTTGACCAACGGGCCATGCTGCAAAACCAATCAATGAAACATTACATCGCTTGTCCACTAAGGATAAAAACTGCGAACGGAGAGAGAGGGATTCGAACCCTCGAGACGCTTGTGGCGCCTACACGATTTCCAATCGTGCTCCTTCGGCCAAACTCGGACACCTCTCCAAATGGCTCCCCGAACAGGACTCGAACCTGTGACAACTCGATTAACAGTCGAGTGCTCTACCAACTGAGCTATCAGGGAAAATGGTGGGCCTTAGTGGACTCGAACCACCGACCTCACCCTTATCAGGGGTGCGCTCTAACCAGCTGAGCTAAAGGCCCTTTTTACTACATATGTAAGCAATGCGGCAAAAAAATAACCACAGGCTTTGTGGTTGTCCGCTTGGCGGCGTCCTACTCTCCCAGGACCCTTCGGTCCAAGTACCATCGGCGCTGGAGGGCTTAACGGTCGTGTTCGGGATGGGTA
>NZ_JBHVVB010000009.1:0-186721 GCF_042883835.1 Paenibacillus sp. NPDC058177
ATGCATGGAGCTGACCAATACTAATCGGTCGAGGGCTTATCCTACATTTAGAATGCAAATTCGTTTCGGATTCAGTTTTCAGGCGATTAAGCCTGTATGGATTATATGGAAAAAGTCTTGTTTGGAGAGATACCCAAGTGGCTATAAGGGGACCCTCTGCTAAGGGGTTAGACTGCGTAAGCGGTGCGTGGGTTCGAATCCCACTCTCTCCGCCATTCCAATCCATATGAATACTAATTATTGTGGCGGTGTAGCTCAGCTGGCTAGAGCGTACGGTTCATACCCGTGAGGTCGGGGGTTCGATCCCCTTCGCCGCTACCATAATACCTGGAGGCTTAGCTCAGCTGGGAGAGCATCTGCCTTACAAGCAGAGGGTCGGGGGTTCGATCCCCTCAGCCTCCACCATTTATAATACCGTAATACCTTACACTGTGCCGGTGTAGCTCAATTGGTAGAGCAACTGACTTGTAATCAGTAGGTTGGGGGTTCAAGTCCTCTCGCCGGCACCATTTTTTCATCTAAATTGTGGAACCGTGGTGTAGTTGGCCTAACATGCCTGCCTGTCACGCAGGAGATCGCGGGTTCGAATCCCGTCGGTTCCGCCATTTATCTTAATGAAGTATAGTTTTCCACAGAAGAGTGGAAGTGTAACTATTCCGCTTCATTGTCATGTAAAAATTTCATATGGCTCGGTAGCTCAGTCGGTAGAGCAGAGGACTGAAAATCCTCGTGTCGGCGGTTCGATTCCGTCCCGAGCCACCTTTCTTGGGGGATTAGCGAAGTGGCCAAACGCATCAGACTGTAAATCTGCTCACGTACGTGTTCGGTGGTTCGAATCCATCATCCCCCACCATTTATGAGCCATTAGCTCAGTTGGTAGAGCACCTGACTTTTAATCAGGGTGTCGAAGGTTCGAGTCCTTCATGGCTCATCCCAATTAGAAAAAGTCATCACCTTTATGGTGGTGGCTTTTTTGTTTTTTAGTTGTTTTTTTGTTTTTCCAGTGAAAACTGAAAAAGGATTACAGTAAGCAAGTTTAAAAATCCGGATTTCGTTTAATTATAAGGGTATTCATGCAGTGCAGAAACGAGGGATATTCCTTGATATATGATGCGATTATTGTTGGTGGTGGGATTGCTGGTTTACAGGCAGCGATTCAGTTGGGTCGGTACTCGGCTCATCGTGTGTTGGTGGTGGACGCTGGGAAGGGACGCTCGAGTCTGTGCCGGAGCTATCATAACATACTGGGATGGCCGGATGGCGTATCGGGAGAGACGCTGAGGGCCAGTGGTAGACAACAGGCGGAACGTGTCGGAGTAGAGTTTTTGGTGGATGAGGTCCTGAAGGCGGAGAAGCAGGAGAACCATTTTCAGCTGCGGGGTAGTCAAGGTCAGACCTATCGCACGAAGACGATATTGCTGGCAACTGGGGTATCGGATCGTTTTCCAGACCTGCCAGGGTTGACCTCCTTGCTGGGCTGCAGTGTATATGTCTGCCCCGACTGTGACGGGTATGAGATTCAGGACCGGCAGACCGTGCTGATGGGTGCGGGGGAAGCCGGGGCAAATATGGCTTTTATTTTACGTGAACGGACGAAGCATTTAACCTATATTAATCATGAGAAAACAGCGTTGTCCCCTGAATTGCTAAATCGCTTGAACGCAGAGGGCATAACATATATAGAAGAAACTATATCGCGTGTGAACGGGCAAGAGGATGGAATGATTACGGGAGTAGCTTTGGAAAATGGTACATTTCTTCCCGCAGAGCGTGGCTTTATTGCTTTTGGCGGAAACCCAGTGCATTCGGAGCTTGCAGCCCAACTAGGCGTGGAATTGCATAAGAACAAGCACATAGAAGCTAATAAGCGCTCAATGACAACCAATGTGGAGAATGTATGGGTGGCAGGAGATGTAGCTGTTCATGCTGAGCAAGCGACAGTAGCTATGGGCGAGGGTGCCCTGGCCGCGATCTGGATGAACAAGGCTTTGAGGAAATTGAAACGTGAAGAACATAACTATTCTGAGAGTACAACCGGAATATGACATAAAATTGCACAAGATATTATCGTTCGACCTGTTCTGACACCGCATGATGCATAGAAATATGTTAAAATAGTCGAAAAGAGTAAGAGTGGTGGAGTATGGTGACGATGGATAGCGAGACATTGCGTCAAAAGTTGGAACAGCTCACCGGAAAAAGAACCGGACTCAAGCAGTTAGGGAGGCAGCAATCCGCTTCCCTTTTTGGCGTAGGAACGGAAGGCAAGGAACAGCAGCCTGTTATCTCTGAAGGAAGTTTGTGGGTGCCCTTATATGATAATGATGGCCGTATAACGACAGTATGGGTAGAACTGGAAGGTCTTAGTTCGCGGGAAGTTCAGCTGGTCAATTATGCAGCCCAGAACTTTGCAGTAGCGCTGAAAGCCACAGGGTTTCGTGAAGAAGGCGAGGTGGAAGCCCGTCAGCTTAGCAGTTGGTTGAATGCTCAGTTGGAGCAAGAGAAGGATGACGCAGAGATCCCTGATGATATGGCTTTAAAGAGCCGGCTTTTCAGCGATATGATTCCTTTTCTCCTAAGTAGTGAAAACGTACACAGTCCTCAGGTATCTTACAGATCGCTAATGAAGTTGCTGCGGAGTTATTTTGAGAATGAGGTTCTGCTTATTCCGCTTCAGGAGAAGGAATGGTTGATTTTAGCGCGTAAGGAACTGCTCACCGGCGGGGATGATAAGGAAGATGAAGAAGAGAATGACGATGATCTGCTGGCCCAGACTTCAATGGGGCTGCATGAGCTGATCGCCAGTGAATGGGTAGGGATCTTTCATCTAGCGGTAGCACCGGCGGTTGTTCCGGTCAAAGGTCTAACGGGTTCAGTGGCGCTGCTACGGGAAACCATCATTTTAGGTCGGATCTTCCAGGTCGGCGAATATATTCATCTCCCTTGGGAACTGCGCTTAGAGCGTCTAGTGAATAGTATTCCTGACACCAGACGGCGCAAGCTACTTGGGCAGATCGGCGACTATAGCTCAGTCTTGTCCGACAAGGAAATGCTGCTCACATTGGAGACTTTCTTTGAAATGGACTGTAATGTGAGCGAAACCGCTAAGAAGCTATATATCCACCGCAATACGCTGCTCTATCGTCTGGACAAGATCAAGCAGGAGACTGGGGCCGATGTCCGAAGCTTTGGAGACGCTGCAATTGTAAAGCTGACGATGCTATTGTATAAAGTGACGAAAAGAAAATAGGTTTTTTGTGAACGTTACAAATAGCCATCCCGGCATAACTGGGGTAAGATAAATGTACAAGAAACGAATTGATGTTTTAATCTAATAAATGACTCGAGGGGGAAATACAATGGCAGGCGTACGTTTAGAGCATATTTTCAAAAAATACCCGGGTTCTGATAAAGCTACAGTTGAGGATATCAATCTTGATATTAAAGATAAAGAATTTCTAGTACTGGTTGGACCTTCCGGTTGCGGTAAATCCACAACTTTGCGGATGATCGCAGGTCTGGAAGAAATCTCCGAAGGTAAAATGTACATTGGCGACCGTGTCGTGAATGACGTTGCTCCTAAAGACCGTGACATCGCGATGGTATTCCAATCTTACGCGTTGTACCCGCACATGAGCGTATACCAAAACATGGCGTTTGGTTTGAAATTGCGTAAAGTGAAGAAAGAAGAAATCGACAAGAAGGTACGTGAAGCTGCGAAGATCCTCGACATCGAGCACTTGCTTGAGCGTAAACCAAAAGCACTCTCCGGTGGTCAACGCCAACGTGTCGCTTTGGGACGTGCGATTGTCCGTGATCCGCAAGTCTTCTTGATGGATGAGCCTCTTTCCAACTTGGATGCTAAACTTCGTGGTCAAATGCGCGCGGAAATCACTAAACTGGTTAAGCGCCTTGAAACTACTTGTATCTACGTAACGCATGACCAAACAGAAGCTATGACAATGGGTGACCGTATCGTAGTTATGTACGATGGTATCATTCAACAAGCTGCTTCTCCTGAAGAGCTTTACAACCAACCTCAAAACCTGTTCGTAGCGGGCTTTATCGGTTCCCCTACAATGAACTTTATTACAGGTACTTTGAGCGATGTAAACGGCGCTGTTCGTTTCCGTGCTGACAACCTGGATGTTGAAGTACCAGGCGGCAAAGCTCAAATCGTTCGTAACAAAGGCTTCATCGGTAAAGAAGTGGTTATGGGCGTTCGTCCAGAAGATATCCACGAAGAGCCAGTATTCCTGGAAGCTTCTCCGAACACAATCTTCTCTTCGTTGGTTGATGTTACCGAGAACCTGGGTCACGAAATGCTCTTGTACCTGAGCGGTGTGGGCAACAGCACTGTTATTGCCCGTGTAGACGGACGTTCTACAACTCGTGAAGGCAGCAAGCCAAAATTGGCGATCGACATGAACAAAGTTCATTTCTTCGACAAAGAATCCGAAAAGAACATTTTGCTGGGATAAGACTTACCCCGCTTTGCGAGCCACCCCTTTGGGGTGGCTTTTTGGTTGGCCTGTGAAGGGTATGCATCCTTCTCCTAAGGGGGATATACCCTTTGTTAAGGGGCATTAAGATTGCATTCATAGGCATTATCCATTAAGATTAGCAGGAGAATTACCTGCGGATGGAATGGGAATATCATCCTAACCGAACGCGGGATAGCGGAGAAAAAACCGCAGGCGAGGAAAGGAAGAATTCACATGGCTAAGAAGGTAAAAGTATCTGAATTGGTACAGCATTTTCAATTAGAAGTGGTATCGGGACATGAGGGTCTGAAGCGGCCGATCACGGTCGATGACCTCAACCGCCCTGGTCTGGAAATGGCCGGTTATTTTGAATATTACCCTGAAGAACGTGTTCAGCTGCTGGGCAAGACCGAGCTGGCTTTCTTCTCCATGCTGCCGGAGGAAGAGCGGAAGAGCCGTGTCCGGGGCATTTGTAATGACAATACGCCTTGTATTGTAATCACCCGTGCTTTGGAAGTACCACAGGAACTCATTGATATAAGTAATGAAAAGGGATTGCCTGTGCTGCGCAGCTCGATGGCTACTACGATTTTTTCCAGCCGTCTGACGAGTTTCCTGGAAGGGCGTTTGGCTCCTACGGCTACCATTCATGGCGTATTGTGTGACGTGTATGGGGTAGGGATGCTTATTACAGGTAGCAGTGGTATCGGTAAGAGTGAGACGGCGCTTGAGCTTGTCAAACGCGGTCATCGTCTGATTGCCGATGATGCGGTTGAGATTCGCCAAACTTCGGATAACCAGCTTCATGGTACAGCACCGGAACTGATCCGTCACTTGCTGGAGATTCGCGGCGTAGGGATTATCAACGTGATGACGCTATTTGGTGCAGGTGCCATTCGTAATCATAAGCGTATTACGCTAGTGGTTAGACTGGAAGCTTGGCAGCAGGATAAACAATACGACCGCCTGGGGCTTGATGAAGAGACGACTCGTATTATCGATACGGACATTCCGCTCGTAACCATTCCTGTTCGTCCGGGACGTAACCTTGCCGTTATTATCGAGGTTGCGGCGATGAACTACCGGTTGAAGCAAATGGGCTTTAATGCGGCGCTACAGTTTACCAACAAATTAACAGCCACCATCTCTGAGGATATGGATGATCTGGACTAGGAGTGTGAGAGAATGTTCCCTTTAGCTTTGGACCCTATAGTCTTTAGAATTGGATCTCTGCCGGTTCACTGGTATGGTTTGATTCTAGGACTGGGCGCACTGGTGGGATTATTTCTGGTCATTCGCGAGGGCAGCAGGTTTGGCATTCCTCAGGAGTTCTTTATGGACATGCTTTTGCTGGGAGTGCCCTCCGCAATTATCGGTGCCCGCATTTATTATGTAGCGTTCAAGTGGAATGACTATAAGGATAACTTTGTGGATGTCTTCAAAATCTGGAACGGAGGCATTGCCATCTACGGGGCGCTAATCGGTGCCATTATATGCGGAATCATCTATTTCCGGTATAAAGGTTATCCATTCTGGCGCATTATCGATATTTGCGCACCTGGGCTGCTTGCCGGTCAGATGATCGGGCGTTGGGGGAACTTTGTGAATCAGGAAGCCTATGGCGGCGTTGTTGAGGAATCTTTCCTGCGCAGCAAGCTACATCTGCCTGACTTCATTGTTAATCAAATGTACATAGGAGATGCTTTTCATCATCCTACCTTCCTCTATGAGTCACTCTGGAGTCTGCTCGGGATCGCAATTCTAATGATACTCCGGCGCCAGAAGTTTGTCCGTGCAGGTGAAATATTCCTGTCTTACTTCATCTGGTACTCCATTGGACGTTTCTTCATTGAGGCCTTGCGTACGGACAGTCTAGGTTACAATGGAAGCAGTGGTCTGGCATCATTCATAAATGGACTGTGGAGTCCGATGAAATGGCTGGGCTTTGAACCAGGGTTCCTGGATCCAAACTACGGAAATATCCGCATTTCTCAGCTGTTGTCCTTGTTAATTATTGTTGCTGCTGTGGTGCTCATTATTATCCGTCGGACTACAGGACAGCCGAAAGCTCATTATTCCGATCCTATTGTTTCGACAAAGACTGGGAACACAGATGCCGTTGTACCTGACAGCGCAGAGCATACACCACAGCAGGCCTCTAAGGGGTCACAGGCCGGTCTCAAGCCGCCTGCTGAAGAGGATAAGAAGGAGCAGTAAACTTGAAAATAGAATGCGTTCTTTTTGATCTGGATGGAACGATTGTTGATACGAACGAGTTGATTCTGAATTCGTTCATGTATGCACTACAGCACAATAACCTGCCCACACTGAGCAGGGAAGAGATGATTCCCCACATGGGGACTACGCTTCAGCATCAGATGAGAGTGTTCTCGGGGCTGGAGGATATAAGTGGTTTGGAAGCTTCCTACCGCTCCTATAATTACGAGCATCACGATGCCCTGATTCGTTCTTTTCCACATGTGAATGAGACGATGGAAGCATTGGCGCGGCGGGGGATTAAGATGGGGATTGTAACCACCAAGATCCGTCCGACGACTATCAAAGCGCTAGAAATGTTCGATCTGCTCAAGTACATGGATACCATTGTGACAGTGAACGATGTTACGGAACCTAAGCCACATCCGGAGCCTGTCCTGACAGCTGTACGCAATCTGAATGCTGATCTCCGTACAACCTTGATGGTGGGGGACAGCATCGTGGATATTCAGTCGGCCAAGGCTGCGGGAGTGTATGCGGCAGCTGTCGCCTGGTCACTCAAGGGCGAGGAGACGCTTAGCAAGTATGGGCCGGACTATATCATCCACGATATGAAGGAAATCTGTGATCTCGTGGATCAAGGGACGGATTAATCGTGAGAAATGTGACCCGTTATCCCGTGGAAGGGCATAACTCGTTGTGGTACATCTACCGCACGGTCAGCCCGTGGAAGGGCGTCAAAAACTTTATATTCATTCAAATTGCCCGTTACTGTCCGATTCTGCCGTTAAAGAACTGGATATACCGGCGTGTGCTCGGTATGAAGGTAGGAAAGCATACGGCGTTTGGACTGATGGCGATGGTGGATGTATTTTTTCCGGAGAAAATAACGGTTGGTGAAAACTCAATTATTGGCTATAACACAACTATCCTGGCGCATGAGTATCTCATTAAGGAATACCGCCTGGGTGAAGTCATTATCGGGGAGAACGTACTGGTGGGTGCCAATACCACGATCCTTCCCGGGGTGACCATTGGGGATGGGGCGATCGTAGCTGCGGGCTCTGTAGTCCACAGAGACGTGCCAGCCGGTGCTTTTGTGGGAGGTAATCCACTTAGAGACCTGAAATCGTCTCAAAGCGCGGAGAGTGTGGAAGAATCGTGAATAACAGCTTGGACCCTGCAGTTGAATATTGCGTGCTTGTGCGCAACACCTGCAGGGTTTTTCGCGTCTTATATGAATAATGGAAACACAAAGTTTAACAGGAGGGAAGATAATGAAGCAAAAAGAAAGGATTCCACAGCTGGATATTTTCCGGGCCATTGCTATTTTTGCCGTGCTGGCGATTCATGCTACTTCGCGTACACTCGCGGAGACGCTGGGAACCTCCATGTTTCACCCGTTCTTATTCATTAATAAATTCAGTCAGTTTGCAGTACCTTCATTTGTATTCTTGAGCGGGTTTGTCTTGTTCTACAATTACATAGATCGGCCGCTAAGCGGCAAGACGCTTGGGAAATTCTATAGCAGACGGTTAATTTATATCATAGTGCCGTATGTGATGTTCTCGCTGATGTACTTTATATTGAAAATGACCGCAGGACATAGTTGGAGTCTGCCGCCCATGGAGCTGGCTTCCAAGCTGGGCAAGTATCTGCTGACAGGTACGGCGTACACGCACCTTTATTATGTCATTATCATTATTCAATTCTATGTGCTGTTCCCGCTGATTCTGTGGTGTCTGCAAAAGGTCCGTTCACTGGCGGCTTGGGCTCCGTTAATCGGGCTGGCGCTTCAGTGGGGCTTCGTCGTTCTTAACAAATATATGACCAACCACGGGTACTGGCAGTTGACGAAGGGAAGCCTGGCCATTACATACTTCTCTTACTTCCTGCTCGGGGCAGGGATAGCGGTCTATTACGGATCATTGAAAAAATGGCTGGTACCTTCTCGCGAAGGCTGGCGTGCCGGCAGGGGTTATGTCTGGGTTGCACTCTGGTTGCTGTGGATCGCTGCAGGTGTGGTTCATGTGGAGCTGTGGTTCAATAACTTTACCAAGAAAACCGTCATCAACAGTCTGTGGTATGAGGCATTCTCCAATCTGCATGCGCTGCTCTCCTGCCTTGTTCTGCTGCAGCTGTCCTTCCTGCTATACGGGGCGGGCCGCAGTCTGACTGCTAGATTGCTGACCTCTGCAGGCGCATGCTCGTTCGGAATCTACTTGATCCATCCGGCGCTTCTCTTCTTCTATAGAAAGCTGCCGTTCCATGGCGGTTCACTGGCCTACACTGCGGCCATTGCCGGAGGCTGGCTGGTCGCGTTGCTCGTGTCCTGGTTGATTGTCGCGATAGCCTTCCGCTATGTGAAGCCAGCATGGATTGTGTTCGGCTCTGCACCGCAGAAGGCGAAACCAGGCGTGCAGAGCTAATCTGCGGACCTGTAGCCTACATTCTGCCTAAAATACTAGGTGACAGCTTAAAAAGCGCCGTACATCCCCAAAGTGGGGTGTGCGGCGCTTTCTGGTTACTATAGAAGAAATAGCGGATTCTACTCCCCGGCTTGTTCCCGCTGGAATTGGGCAATGGCCTCGTACTGACTTTCCAGACTTCTAAATACGGAAATATAGATCGGCAGGAGTTTCTTGTACACCTTGGCATGCTCAGTGAACGGATGGTGCTGGTGTGTGGAGCCAATCATATCGAACACGACGTCGAAGGATTCTGCACGCCCAGTGGCGAGCAGTCCGAGGACAACCGCGCCTAGGCAAGAGCTTTCGAAGCTCTCTGGCACAACCACCTCCTGGTCGAAAATATCGGCCATCATCTGCCGCCAGAGCGGGGAGCGGGCGAAGCCGCCTGTCGCAAGAATTTGATGCGGGCGGCCGATACTCTCTTCCATCGCCAGCAGCACGGTATACATATTGAAGATCACGCCTTCCAGCACGGAGCGGATCATATGCTCTTTGTGATGGTTTATCGACAGTCCAAAAAAGGAGCCGCGGGCGTCAGGATTCCATAGTGGCGCTCGTTCACCTGTCAGATAAGGATGGAACAGTAAGCCGCCGCTGCCGGGGGGCACCTGCTCGGCGATACGTGTCAGCACCTCGTAGGGATCGATGCCAAGACGCTTAGCGGTTTCTACTTCGGAGGCTGCGAATTCATCGCGTACCCAGCGGAACAGCATGCCGCCATTGTTCACCGGTCCGCCGATGACCCAATGGTCTGCCGTAAGAGCGTAACAGAAAATCCGCCCTTTGGGATCTGTAATCGGACGATTTACAACCGTTCGGATAGCCCCGCTGGTCCCGATCGTAGCGGCGACAACTCCCGGCTTAATGGCACCTACACCGAGATTGGACAGCACGCCATCACTGGCGCCAACGACGAACCGGGTCGATTGGAGCAAGCCAAGCTTGTCCGCCAGCCCGGGGAGCAGGCCCTGCATGACATGTGTAGTCGGCACAATCTTCGAGAGTCGGTCTTTGGTAATCCCGGCGATATTCAGGGCTTCAGCATCCCAGTCGAGCTGCTCCAAGTTAAGCATCCCAGTCGAAGAGGCGATGGAGTAATCAATAACATATTCGCCGAACAGCTTGGCGAATATGTATTCTTTAATGGAAATGAACTTATCGGCCTGCTGGAACACGTCCGGATGATCTTCCCGCAGCCACATTAGCTTGGTAATTGGCGACATGGGATGGATAGGTGTCCCTGTTCGAAGGTACAGGTCCTGGCCATGCAGTTCATTCTTGAGACGCAGCGCACAACCTGCACTACGGTTATCGGCCCAGGTGATACAGGCCGTTAAGGGATTGCCGCTGCCGTCAATGGCAATAACACTATGCATGGC
This sequence comes from Paenibacillus sp. NPDC058177, assembly GCF_042883835.1. NCBI lineage: Bacteria > Bacillati > Bacillota > Bacilli > Caryophanales > Paenibacillaceae > Paenibacillus > Paenibacillus sp. NPDC058177. The sequence continues at coordinate 10,552 of NZ_JBHVVB010000009.1, forward strand.
GGAGCTGAAGGAGACGAACAATACATCGTCTGCCCGGGTCCCGCTCTGTTTCATTACATCCGACACAGTGCGGATGACCGCTTCTAGAATCGCATTCGGGTCCTGCTCTGCCACCGATGGGGATGGCTGGTGAAGCGGGTAGCCGATATTTGCCTGGGCTACAATGCCACCGTTTTCCCGGAAGAGGACCGCTTTGGTGCTAGTCGTCCCGATATCCACGCCAATCATATAGGAATTGCTCATGCTTCAGTCCTTCTTTCCATTGGAAGTACTGCATAAGATACGAACATTTTAAAGGGGATTTCATGCAGTCTGAAGAAAATGTATTACGTACACAATTACATAAATCTTTGAAATATTCCGATATTCTAAGTACAACGAGGTCAACTAGGCCGATTCCCTAACGATTTTAGCATACCTTGACAGGGCGGTTCCAACCCCTTTAAGCCAGAGCTCTGCTTTGCATCTGAACGGAGTGGAAGGTCCGAGGGGTTTTGTAACTACGGTAACCATCAAGAAATTAGGTTTGAAAAGCAACAGTTTTACAAGGCACAATTGACGATTTAGAGTAGTACGTGATACGATATTGCAAATACTTTAATTTGCTACCACTTTACCATAGTAAAGTAAGTGGAATTTATAAATTACAATGATACCTGATGAGGTGAACCTAGAAGATGTCCAAACCAAAAGGATTCGAGAAGCCAGCCGGCGTGCGTGACTATCTCCCGCATGCGGTATCGAAGCTGCGCAAGATTGAAAGAGACGTGCTGCATTGCATGAGCCGTTGGGGATACCGGCAGATGATCACACCTACGCTGGAATACTACGATACCGTTGGTGTTGCCAGCTCTACATCCGATCAGAAGTTATATAAATTACTGAACAACCGCGGTCAGGCACTGGTGCTGCGTTCGGAGATGACTGCGCCCGTAGCCCGGGTGGTATCCTCGCTGCTGAAGGATGAGCCACTGCCGCTCCGTCTCTCTTATCACGCTAATGTCTTCCGGGCAATTGAGGAAGAGGCCGGGCGGGAAGCGGAATTTTTCCAGACTGGCGTTGAACTGGTGGGTGACGATTCCCCAGAGGCGGATGCAGAGGTGGTTGCGCTGGCGATTGCATCGCTGCAGGCTGCAGGTGTGAAGTCTTTCAAAATCGCGATGGGCCATGTCGGTTTCCTAAATGGGCTGTTCCAGGAGGCTGTGCCGGGTCTGCCGGAGGCTCAAGAGGAATTAAAGAGCCACCTGCTGAGCCGGGATTATGTCTCCTTCCGTGAAACCCTGCGCCGTCTGGAGTTGCCTGAAGCACAGAAGAATGAGCTTAACGACCTGCTGCGTCTTCGTGGCGGTAAGGAAATATGCAATCAGGCGCTGGAACTTAGCGGTCACCCGCTGGCCCGGGCTTCCATCGAGCATTTATGCAAAGTGTGGGAGGTGCTGGAATCTTACGGGGTGTCCCAGCACGTGTTGATCGATCTGACGATGATCGGAGACTTCACTTACTATACCGGAATGACCTTCGAGGGCTACGCGGCTGAGTTGGGCTTCCCGGTATGCAGCGGCGGACGTTATGACAATCTGTTGCAGCAGTTTGGTCGTCCCGTTCCTTCCACAGGCTTTTCGCTCAAGACGAATCGTATTCTGGACGGTGTTCCTGCAGAGAATGAAACGGAAGAGCTGCCTATTCTGGTACAATACGATGTATCCCGGCGTCAGGATGGGCTGCAGGAGGCTGCGCGATTACGGTCGGAGGGACGTGTTGTAGTAACCCGTTTGCTCTCCGAGCAAGGAGATTCTGATAGCGGCGATAAACCAGGGGCTGATAGCGCCGGGCTACAGGAAGAAAGATATGAGGAAGTACGTACATTCGCGGTCCGTTCATGACTTCGAATTATAAATATAATTAACCAGATCTAAATAACTGTCGTGAGCGACAGGAGAAAATAACCAATGATCGCACCGGAAATGGAGGCAATTGAACAATGGCGCAGATTTTGAAGGTGGCTATGCCTAAAGGCCGCATTTACAATAAAGCGGCGGAATTATTCCGTCAAGCCGGGCTTCCGATTCCGCCGGATGGCGAAGAATCCCGCAAGCTGGTCGTCCCAATTCCCGAAGCTGGCATGGAATTCATACTGGCGAAGCCGGTAGATGTTCCTACATATGTCGAATATGGTGTGGCAGACATCGGAATCGTGGGGAAGGATGTTCTGCTGGAAGAGGACCGGGATGTGTATGAACTGCTTGACCTTGGTATTGCACGGTGCCGGATGTCGATTATCGGCCTGCCGAACTGGCAGCCGGGCATTCAGCAGCGGGTGGCAACCAAGTACCCCAATGTTGCGTCCCGTTACTTCCGCGAGCAGGGTCAGCAGGTGGAGGTTGTTAAGCTGAACGGCTCTATCGAACTGGCCCCGCTGATCGGACTGGCGGATCGGATCGTTGATATGGTGGAGACAGGACAGACCTTGCGGGATAACGGACTCGTGGAAATGACCAGTATCTTTGAAATTACAAGCCGTCTTGTGGCGAACCGGGTAAGCTACCGGATGAAGAATGCAGAAATCCAGCAGCTGTGTGACCGGCTTCAAGGCGTGATTGCAGGTCCAGGGCTCGAAGTTGGCGTGAGCAAGCAGCGTTAGGGATGTCTAAAGGAGGAACCAGCAGTGAAGATCCAATCAAGCAAAGAATTCAATCTTCAGCGGGAAGTTGAATATGGAACGCCGGAGCAGAATAAGGCCGTGAAGGAAATTGTGGCCGATATTAAAAAAGAAGGAGACGCTGCGCTTTTCCGTTACACGGAGCGTCATGACGGTGCCCTCTTGACGCCGGATACACTGCGGGTGAAGCCGGAGGAGCTAGAGGCAGCCTACGGGAAGGTTGAGGCGTCGTTTGTCTCCGCCATCCGCGCGGCGGCAGCCAACATTCGGGCGTTCCATGCCCGGCAGAAACGCAATTCCTGGATGGATCTGCAGCCGGATGGCACCATCCTCGGCCAGATCATCCGCCCGCTGAAGCGGGTGGGCGTATACGTACCAGGCGGGAAGGCGGCTTACCCGTCTTCCGTGCTAATGAATGTCATCCCCGCCCAAATCGCGGGCGTGCCGGAGATTGTGATGGTGACTCCGCCATCCACCGGCGGCAAGGAAGGCATTGACCCTTATATTCTCGTGGCCGCCGCGGAAGCGGGCGTACACGAGATCTACCGTGTCGGCGGTGCGCAGGCGATAGCCGCGCTGGCCTACGGCACGGAGAGCATTGCGCCTGTCGATAAAATCTGCGGCCCCGGCAACATCTACGTCGCGCTGGCAAAGCGCGAGGTGTACGGGGCTGTCGATATCGACAGCATCGCCGGTCCAAGCGAGATTGTCGTGCTGGCGGATGAGACCGCCGAGCCGGCTTATGTCGCTGCTGACCTGCTCTCACAGGCCGAGCATGACGAGATGGCCTCGGCCATTCTGGTGACGCCATCGCAAAGCTTGGCGGAATCGGTTGCCGCCGAAGTGGAGCGGCAATTACAGGCGTTGCCGCGGCAGGCCATCGCCCGGGCCTCGGTGGAGAATTACGGTGCGATCATCGTCGTAGAGTCGATGGAAGAGGGAATCTCGGTCGTTAACCGGCTGGCGCCGGAACACCTGGAGATTGTAACGGCCGATCCGATGAGCCTGACCGGGGCCATCGAGAATGCTGGGGCGATTTTCCTGGGCGCGTATAGCTCGGAGCCGGTGGGGGATTATTTTGCGGGACCGAACCATATCATACCGACCAATGGCACGGCGCGTTTTTCCTCCCCTGTGGATGTGGACGATTTTATCAAGAAATCAAGCCTGATCTACTACAGCAAGGAAGCTTTGCTGCGTGACGGGCAGACGATTATAGAACTGGCGCGCCGTGAAGGGCTGGAAGGCCATGCGCGGGCCATTGAAATCAGACTGGAGAACGAACTGAAAGGTGGAAACGGACATGGAGAGCAATAACGGACAGGTGGCACGCGAAGCGGGGTTAAGCCGCACAACGAACGAGACGGACATCAAGCTGTCCTTTGCTGTAGACGGGAACGGGACTTCGGAGCTTGAGACTGGAGTGCCTTTTCTGAACCATATGCTGGATCTCTTCACCAAGCACGGCCAGTTTGATCTGACGGTTCAGGCGAATGGCGATATTGATATTGACGATCACCACACGGTGGAGGATATCGGTATTTGTCTCGGGCAGGCGCTGCGTGAAGCGCTGGGCGATAAAAAGGGAATCAAGCGTTATGCGAGTGTGTTCGTTCCAATGGACGAGGCGCTGGCTCAGGTTGTTATTGATATCAGCAACCGGCCTCACTTTGAGTACCGGGCAGAGTATCCTTCTCAGCAGGTAGGAAGCTTCTCGACAGAGCTGGTGCATGAATTCCTCTGGAAGCTCGCACTGGAAGCACGGATTACCCTGCATGTCATCGTACACTACGGCTCCAACACGCACCACATGATCGAGGCTGTGTTCAAGGCGCTGGGACGTGCACTGGATGAAGCCACCTTGATTGATCCTCGTGTGAAGGGTGTGCCTTCCACTAAGGGAGTGCTTTAACATGGCTGTTGCGATCGTCGATTATGGTATGGGCAATCTGCACAGCGTCAGCAAGGCTGTCGAGCGTCTCGGCTACGAGGCGTTGGTGACGGGTGATCGTGAACAGATCTTGGCTGCGGACAGCGTTATTCTGCCGGGTGTCGGCGCCTTTGGCGATGCCATGGAGCATCTGCGGGAGAGCGGCCTGGATACGGTGGTAAAAGAGGCCGCTGCCGCTGGGCAACCGCTCCTCGGTATCTGCCTCGGCATGCAGCTGCTGTTCAGCAGCAGTGAGGAGCATGGCTCCCATGCTGGCCTAGATATTCTGCCTGGCTCCGTGGTGCGCTTCGCGCCCCGTGATGGCTATAAGGTGCCGCATATGGGCTGGAACCGCTTGAGCTTCCGTCAGCCGGAGAGCCCACTGCTGGAAGGGCTTGAGGAAGGACATGTGTACTTCGTCCATTCCTATCATGTGGAAGTGGGCCGGGAGAGCAATCTGTTGGCCGTGACTGATTATGGTCATCCAGTAACGGCAATCGTTGGACAGGATAACGTCTTCGGCATGCAATTCCACCCGGAGAAGAGCGGGGACCTTGGCGTGCAGTTACTGGGGAATTTTTTGAAGCTTACTAGGGAACGGGTTTAGGGGATTTTTAACGGCTACGGACAATGAGCTTCTGAGAATCAAGTAAGGGCTAAGAGTAAGGTGTTAAAACCGTAGCAACGAGAATTAGAATACTTGTTCCGAGAGTAACAATAACCGTATCAGCTATAACAAACATAAGCCCATTGCTGGGCTATAACCATATTGTAACGAGAGCGGGGAGCGTCAATGTCTTCTTTTATAGTGTATCCGGCGATTGATATCCGGGATGGAAAATGCGTCAGATTGCAGCAGGGCGATTACAATCAGGAAACAATCTTCAGCGACAGTCCACTGAAGGTGGCGCAGTCGTGGGAAGCCCAAGGTGGAGAGTTTATCCATCTGGTTGACCTTGACGGAGCAAAGGCCGGACACCCGGTCAACGATGCCATTATTGGCGCCATTGCTTCCAGTGTGAATGTTCCTGTACAGGTTGGTGGAGGTCTTCGTACCCTTGCCGATGTAGAAAAGCTGCTGGGCCTTGGGGTCAGCCGTCTGATTATCGGGACAGCGGCGATCAATGACCGCGAATTCACGGAAGCCGTGCTGGGTAAATACGGCGACAAGGTAGCCATCGGCATTGATGCGCGGAACGGCTTCGTAGCCACGCATGGCTGGCTGGAAACCTCGGAGGTGCGTGCGGAGGATCTAGCCAAGGAATTGGCGGCCAAAGGCGCTGAGACCTTTATCTACACTGACATTTCCCGGGATGGCATGATGCAGGGTCCGAACGTGGAAGGCATTCTGTCGATGGCAGCGGCCAGCGGCAAAACAGTGATCGCTTCCGGCGGTGTGACCAGCCTTGATGACCTGCTGCGTCTGAACGTGCATAGCAGCAGTGGTATTGGCGGCGCAATTGTCGGTAAAGCGCTTTACACTGGCAACATCGACCTTGGCGGAGCATTGAAGGCGCTAGGACAGAAATAAGATCGGGGGATATCATCTATGTTGGCTAAACGTATCATTCCCTGCCTCGACGTCAAGGACGGGCGGGTAGTCAAAGGCGTCAACTTTGTCAATTTGCGCGACGCTGGTGATCCAGTCGAACTGGCAGCTCTATACGACCGCGAAGGTGCGGATGAGCTGGTATTTCTGGACATCTCCGCTTCAGTGGAAGGCCGGGCGACCATGATTGAGGTGGTACGGCAGACCGCAGGTGAGATCAGAATTCCTTTTACCGTCGGCGGCGGAATTTCCGCACCGGAGGATATGAAGCGGCTGCTGCGCGCAGGTGCGGATAAGATTGGTATCAACACTGCGGCTATCACCAATCCGCAGCTAATTTTGGAAGGTGCCCGGCGTTTCGGTTCCCAATGTATTGTCGTGGCTATTGATGCCAAATACAATGACGCTTGGGGCGAGTGGGAAGTGTATACGCATGGCGGACGCAAGCCGACCGGAATCCGTGCACTTTCCTGGGCCAAGGAAGCGGAAAAACTGGGAGCAGGTGAAATCTTGCTTACGAGTATGGATGCTGACGGCACAAAGGACGGCTTTGACCTGAAGCTGACAAGCGCTGTCTGCGATCTGCTCAGCATTCCTGTGATTGCTTCAGGCGGGGCCGGGAAGAAAGAACACTTTTACGATGTATTTACGGAAGGAAAGGCGGATGCTGGGCTGGCCGCTACCATTTTTCACTATAAAGAAATTGCTATTCATGAGTTGAAGACTGATTTGAAGCAAAAAGGGGTGGAGATCCGATGAGCCAGGAGCAAGGAAAGAAAGAGCTGACACAACAAGAGGTCTTGGAGGGCATCCGCTGGAACGAGGCGGGTCTGCTGCCAGCAGTCGTTCAGGATGCAAATACGCTGGAGGTTCTAATGTTCGCCTATATGAACGAGGAATCGCTGCGGCTGTCGCTGGAGAGTGGGCAGACTTGGTTCTGGAGTCGTTCGCGCAGTGAACTATGGCATAAGGGCGGTACTTCCGGAAATACCCAAGGGATCATTTCCATTCATTACGATTGCGACAGTGATACTCTGTTGGTCAAAGTGGTTCCTGAAGGCCCCGCTTGCCACACAGGCGAGACCTCCTGCTTCTTCCGCGAGATTCCGCTTAATCCACCAGTTGAGGTGGCACTGGACGCAGAGAAAGATGCGCAAGCGGCCAATGCTGCAGCCAATCTTTCAGACGCTCAGCGCTTCGCGGTACTTGGCGAACTGGAACGCGTCATTGCTGAGCGGGAAGTAGAACGGCCGGAAGGTGCGTACACAACTTATCTGTTCGATAAGGGCGTCGACAAGATTCTGAAAAAAGTAGGCGAAGAAGCTTCCGAAACGATTATCGCCGCCAAGAATAAAGATAACGCCGAGCTGCGCCTGGAGATCAGTGATCTGATCTACCACCTGCTCGTGCTGCTGCAGGAACGCAAGCTGCCGCTGGACGAGATCATGGAAGAACTAAGCGCTCGTCACGAACGCCCACGCCGCGACTAAGGGGGTTCTTAAGAAATGCATATCGACTATCATACCCATCATGAACGCTGCGGGCATGCTGTGGGCAAGCTGGAGGAGTACGTCAAGCGCGGGATAGAGCTGGGTCTGGAACAAATGGGCTTATCTGATCATTTGCCGTTGATTCATGTGGACCCGGCTAGCTATTATCCCGAGATGGCGATGCCACTGTCAGAGCTGCCCCGCTATGTGGAAGAGTGTCTGTCGCTAAAAGAGCGATACCGGGGCATTATTGATCTGAGAGTAGGCCTGGAGGCTGATTATATCGAAGGCTACGAGGAGCAGATTCGTGAGTTGCTGTCTCCGTACCCGTGGGATTATTTAATCGGTTCCGTACACTTTCTGGGAGAGTGGGATATCACGGATTTCCGGCAAGTTCACGGCTGGGAGGGCAAGGATCCCCTGGACGTTTACCGGAAATATTATGATGCGGTTAGGAAGTCGGCGTTATCGGGATTATATGATATTATAGGACATATGGATGTGATTAAGCGCTTCGGCTATGGGCCGCAAAGCCCTGAAGGGCGTGCTGAGGTAAGGGAGCTTGAACGCAGCGCGTTGCAAGCCATTGCTGAAAGTGGCATCGCCATGGAGCTGAACGCTTCCGGGCTGACTAAGCCCTGCGCTGAGATGTTCCCGGCGGAGCATGTGCTTCAGGAGGCGCTGGCGCTCGGTATTCCGCTTACCCTTGGTTCTGATGCTCATGACCCAGCTAAGCTCGGCGAAGGCCTTCAAGAGGCCCGCAGGCTGCTGTGGGAGACGGGCTTCCGCGAGTTAGCGGTATTCGAGGGTCGCAAGCGCACATTCGTACCGTTTGAACTATAAAAATATAATCTTGCAGGAGGGCGTCATGCATCATCATCAATTGCGTATTTTTTCCGGTTCGTCGAATCCAAAGCTGGCCGCAAATATTGCGGAACGGTTAGGAGTGGAATTGGGGCAGATCAAGCTGACCCGCTTCAAGAGCGGCGAGATTTACGTGCATTACGAAGAAAGCATCCGGAACTGCGACGTATTTTTGGTGCAATCCCTCTCTCATCCCATCAATGAGATGTTTGTAGAGCTGCTGGTAATGATTGATGCCGCCAAGCGTGCATCGGCTCGCACCGTCAATATTATTGTGCCGTATTACGGGTATGCCCGGCAGGAACGCAAGTCCGCACCTCGTGAGCCGATCTCGGCTAAAATGGTGGCGGATGTGCTAACCACAGCGGGCGCGAACCGCGTCATTACGATCGATCTGCATGCAGCAGCCATTCAGGGCTTCTTCAATATTCCTGTCGATCATCTGACGGCGCTTGACCTGATCAGCGGATATCTGAAGAATAAGAAGCTTACGGATCTCGTGGTCGTCTCTCCGGATGCCGGACGTGCATCGATGGCTGAAAAGCTGGCGAACCGTCTGGACTCGCCGTTCGCGATCATGATCAAGAAGCGTCCAGCCCATAATGAATCAGTCATTACTCATGTGATCGGTGATGTGGAAGGGCGTACGCCTATTATTATAGAAGATCTGATTGATACGGGAACCACGATTGTTAATGTGGTCGAGGGTTTGAAGGAAAGAGGGGCCAAGGACAGCATCATCTGCGCTACGCATGGCCTGTTCTCCGGGCCGGCATTAGAGAAGCTGGATCATCCTAACATTCAGGAAGTCGTGGTCACCGATTCCATCGCATTGCCTGATAACCACTCCAGCCGCTTCAAAGTATTGTCTGTCGCCCCTATGTTGGCACAGGCTACGCGCATCATTCTGGAAGGTGGCTCCATTGATCAATTATTCAGAGACGCGGGAATCTAGATTCCCCGTCTTTTTTTATGCGTAATCTTCATGATTGAGGTCTCAGGCTCTCTCTGAAGGCTTTCTTTTCCTGTTTTTGCAGTCAGAACCCTATTCGCATGGTGAGAATCTCCTTGATACATGTGGTATACTGTGTGAAGACAGTCGGAACCATTACTGGAAACGACAGAGACCTTAAATAAGGAGTGTAGGGCTGCCGCAGGGCGCCACTCTCCTATTTTTCATAAGGATAAAGGAAGCTTACAAGGGAGGTGCGTTGCTTCCATGATGGAAACCACTTCAGAGAACGATGCGGTGAACAGCAAGCTGATCCCCGTCACTCTGGATGCCAATTTTTTCTTTGAAAGAGCCGTTCGGTCGCTGGACCGCTTTCAATATGATAAGGCATTAAAACATTTTCGCAAGGCTGTAGAGTACGAGCCGGATAATCCGGTGAATCATTGCAACATGGCGGGTATATTATCAGAGATGGGTAAATATGAAGCCTCGAATGATATATTGGCCCAGGTTCTGGAGACAATAGATCCAGGAATGACGGAATGCCACTTCTATATGGCTAATAATTACGCTAATATGGAAAGCTTTGAAGAGGCGGAGCGGGCGCTCGTCACATATCTGGAAGAGGATGCCAAGGGAGAGTTCCTGGCTGAATCCGAGGAACTGATGGAGCTGCTGCAGTACGAGCTGGATCGCCCGGCACCGCTGAACCGGATCAAGAGCCGGGAAGGGGTCGTGGAACATGACCGGGCCCGGGCACTTTTGGAAGCAGGTCAGTTTACGCAGGCAGTGGGACTGCTGGAAGAGATCGTGAGCGCTACTCCGGACTTTCTCGCCGCACATAACAATCTGGCCCTGGCCTATTTCTATATGGGGCGTTTCGCCAAGGCCCGGGAGTGCATCTCCGAGGTGCTTGAGCAAGATTCCGGCAATTTGCATGCCCTGTGCAATCTGGCGATCTTCTTGCAATATGAAGGGGACCGGGATCAACTCACCGGGCTGGTACGCATGCTAGAGGCTACAGTTCCCTTCCACCAGGAGCATGTCTTCAAATTGGCAACGACCATGGGTATTCTGGGCCGCCACCGCACCGCTTACGGCCATTTCCGTCGTCTGCTGAAGGATGAAGAGGTTGGCGGGGATGCTAGCCTCTACCATTACTGTGCGGCTGCAGCCAGCAACAGCGGGCTTTATGCCGAAGCTCAGCGCTGCTGGCGGCAAGTTACCAAGCTGGACCCCGAATCGGTGGTTCCGCAGTTCTTCTTAGCCCAGCTGGAGCAAGCCCAGAGTGAAGGGATCGAAATGCCGCTGGTGAGTTACAACTATCAACTGCCCTTTCAGGAGAAGTTGAAGCTGTGGAAGGACAACAAGGGCAGCTTCGCCGAGGAAGTGAAGACCAACCCGCTTCTGCGCTCCTCATTCTTCTGGGCGCTGCGCTATGGCGATACCAACACGAAGCTGCAGGTCACCGAAGCATTGCGCTGGATTGACGACGCAGAGATGTCCCGGATTCTACAAGACCTGCTGAGCCAACAGCCTTTGCAGGAGGAGAAACTGCAGGAGGCCGCTCTGCTTAGCCTGCAGAAGCTGATTGGCAGTGGCCCGGTGGAGACCGCGCCGCTGCAGCAAGATCCAGAACCGGCACCCTTGTTCCAGAAGGGACAGCCGGAATGGAAAGAGGACTGGCAGCGGGTCATTGACCAGACCGCCAGCATGATGGACCGCCGCTATGATGCCGGCCAGAAGAAGGACGCCGAGCAGCTCTGGCAGCAGTTCATCGGGCGACTGTACCCGGATGTGCCTTACATCCGCCACGCTGAGGGCTGGTGTGCCGCCCTGGAGTATCTCACTGCCAAGCTGCATAAAAGGCCGGTCACGTTCCGTGAGGTCGCGCAGCGATATGGCGTCACCGAATCGATGGTCAGCCGCTATGCCAAGCGGATCGCAGCAGAATGTGAAATTAACTAGATCTTGGACAGGAGCTTGACTCCGCGTTTACCGAGAACAGATAAGTGCCTGATGCATACCGGAGGATGTCTGAAAATATCACAATTTATAGGCGTTATGACATAAATGAGACCTATTTTTTGACGAGAAAACGGATGTCGATTCTCTTTTTTGGAGGACGGCCAACCCGTTTCTTATAAAACCCTATCTGCGAGGAGGCCACTGTGATGTACAAAACAATTGTAATCGGAACAGGCCCGGCCGGGCTGACTGCCGCTATTTATCTAGCACGTGCCAACTTGAACCCGCTGGTTATTGAAGGTTTGCAGCCGGGTGGACAGCTGACCACCACTACAGAAGTAGAGAACTTTCCAGGATTCCCTGAAGGAATACTCGGTCCTGAGTTGATGGATAATATGCGCAAGCAGGCTGAGCGTTTCGGTGCGGAATTCAAGAATGGTTGGGTGGAGTCTGTTGATTTCTCCCAGCGTCCATTCAAAGTAACGGTAGATGGATTAGGCGTACTAGAGGCGGAGTCGGTGATTATCTCGACCGGCGCTTCGGCCAGATATCTGGGTATTCCCGGTGAGCAAGACAACGTGGGGCGCGGGGTCAGCACATGCGCAACCTGTGACGGATTCTTTTTCCGCGGCAAAAAGATTGTTGTGGTTGGCGGCGGCGACTCCGCGATGGAGGAAGCCAGCTTCCTGACCCGGTTTGCTTCCAGCGTCACGCTGGTACATCGCCGGGACGAACTGCGTGCTTCGAAGATCATGCAGGATCGTGCACGGGACAACAGCAAGGTAGCCTGGGCGCTTAACCGGACTCCGCTTGAAGTCACGACAGACGAGTCTGGCGTGAAGGGCTTGACGGTGCGCAACAATGAGACGGGGCAAGAAGAGCTTGTTGAAGCAGACGGTGTATTTATCGCTATCGGGCACACCCCAAACACGGCATTCCTTGGTGGACAAATTACCACGGATGAAGGCGGATATATTGTAGTGAACCCGGGTACAACGGAGACGAATATTCCAGGCGTCTTCGCCTGTGGCGATGTGCAGGATAATCGCTACCGCCAAGCGATCTCGGCTGCGGGCACAGGTTGTATGGCTGCAATGGATGCGGAGAAGTTCCTCGAAGGTACCATGGTGCATGACTGGAGCGAGACTCTCGATAAATAAGCATATTTTCAATGTAAAAAAACCGCGTACCGTTGAGGGTACGCGGTTTTTTTTATGTTTAGATTAAATCTCCATATGTAGCACGTTCGTCCCCAATATTTCCCTCTGGATTATTCTTAAATTTCATCTATATAGACGAATTAGAATGACAAACAAAGCCTGAGTTAATAATCATGATTTCCGAAGTGTAATTAACGGCATTTTTGTATCTTAAATAGTCTGCAATTAGTGGTTATTAGAAATTAAGTGCAATATTGTACCTTAAATCTTCCACAATACCCCTTTTAACGTGATTTCTTAAAAATAAGCTACAAAAATGCTCTTAGTTTGCTTATATGCCTCTATTTGAGAAATATAAGGTACAAAAATGCTCTTATATGGCCTGAACTGAAAAATTTACTTAATGGAACGGATTGGAAGGGGATTTTGGATCTGTAGGAGCGATAGTGTCGTCCTAAAAGCTTTTCGTAGGAAAACTGGCATCGGAAGCATAGGCATACGCGGTCCGGGCTTTACCCGCGAATAGCGGTACAATCCCAATAAATCTGGAGACAACCGTAGCCGGAAGTCCAAACACTTGCCGTAATGACAACTATAGACTTGTTAACATCCAGGTTCAATCTACATAGTTGAAGAGGTTACGATTATCGAAAGGTTGTTGCTTGAAAATCTCTACCTGCCCGCTTAAAAACACTTTTTTTCACTTTGTGATTGCAATCACTATGGTGCCTGTTTTCCTATGATAACCTGATGTTGAGAACAGTTCTCAGTGAGGGGGAGTACAGATGAAAAAGGTGTTGAAGCTGGATGAATCCATCTTCGAACTGGTGGGCAGGCACCCCGAGGTAATGGAGATTATGGTGGAGCTAGGATTTCACGATATTGCCAAGCCAGGAATGCTGCAGACGGCCGGCCGTTTCATGACCCTGTCCAAGGGAATCAAGTTGAAGAAAATGGACCCGGATACCGTTAAGCTGACTTTTGAGCAGCGGGGGTTCAAGGTTCTGGAATAGATGCTCCGCCGAATGACCCCCATTACAGACAAGGAGAGAATACCAATGAGCGAACTGATTAATAACCGTGAAGCCACAGTGCCGGAGCAGACCCGCCGTCAAGCCATGCTAAAGGAGATTATCAAGGAACTGCATGCTGGAAAAAGCGTAGAGGAGGTCAAAGCCCGCTTCGCTGAAGCGGTAGGGAATGTGACGGTAGCCGAAATTTCCGCGATGGAGCATTCGCTAATGACAGAGGAGGGCATTCCGGTCTCCGAGGTGCAGCGCCTGTGTTCCGTGCATACGGCAATTTTTAAAGGCTCAATAGAGGAGATTCACCGTTCCTCGACGCCGGAAGAACAGCCTGGACACCCTGTGCATACATTCAAGCTGGAGAACCGTGAGGTGGAAAAGCTCCTGAACTTCCGTCTATCTCTGCACGCAGACAAATTCGGGAGAGCGGACAGCGAGGAGATGGTCTACAAGCTACTGGAGGACCTCAATCTGTTGCTGGACCTCGACAAGCATTATAGTCGTAAGGAAAATCTTTTGTTCCCTTATCTAGAGAAATACGGGATCTATGGTCCGACCAAAGTGATGTGGGGCGTCGATGACGGCATCCGCAGCCTGATTAAGACCGCCAAGGCGCAGCTGAGTCCTTATCAAGGTAATCAGAAGGAAGTTGGCGAGCTGCTGACAGAGATCATCCAGGAAGTTAATGAGATGATATTTAAGGAAGAAAATATTCTGCTGCCTATGGCGCTCGACAAGCTGACTGAGGATGAATGGGTGAAGATTGCCCGGGAAAGCGATGAAATCGGCTTTTGCCTGACCTTCCCTGAGCAGGAATGGATACCGGAGCGTGCCTCGGAGCCGGAGGGAGCCGCACAGTCCGCAGTTTTAGAAGAAGGTGGGGAAGCGCCGCAGGGCTTTATCCGTTTTGAGACTGGACTGTTGTCACTTCATCAACTGGAGACTGTGCTCAATCATTTGCCGGTGGACCTGACTTTTATAGATGAGAACGACGTGGTACGGTATTTCTCGCACGGCAAGGAGCGTATTTTCGCCCGGACCAAAGCGGTTATCGGCCGTACAGTACAGAACTGCCATCCGCCGCAAAGTGTACATGTAGTAGAGAAGCTGCTGGAAGATTTCAAGGCGGGCCGCAAGGATGCCGAGGATTTCTGGATTGCGATCAAGGATAAATTCATCTATATCCGTTATTTTGCTGTGCGGGATAAGGAAGGTAACTATATGGGCACTCTGGAGTTTACGCAGAATATTGCTCCGATCCGGGCGCTAGAGGGACAGAAACGCATTTTATCGGAGTAACATCAGCACTGCGAGTGGATTATAATATACCAGGGAGTCCTGGTAGTCGAATATATGACTCTCTACCCCAGTGGGCAGGGAGTCTTTTTTAAAATATAAGAATTTATATGTTCTACGCTACAAATTATCCTTATATTTCTCGCTGAAACGGATACCGTCCCTTAGAGGACGGCAAAGCCGTGTCTACTTACTAATATAGAATTAATCAGTCTCACAGGAGATATATAACAAAAAGCCGGGTGTGTCGCCTTTCCTTGACCGCAGGGAGGGCTTCTATTATAGTGGGTACGTAGGATTAACTATTTTAGTATAGAAAAAGGTGGCTTGTTACATGTCTGAAAATATCTACGTTGGCGTGGATTTGGGCGGAACCGCAATCAAGGTTGGAATCTGCAATGCCGAGGGGCACCTGCTGCATACTTATGAAGGTCCGACAGGGACCCAAGAAGGCGTCGATACGGTTATCGATAATATCGTAAAGTACGTACGTCAAATCGTTGAAGACTCTCCATACACTTGGGACCAGCTTGCCGGTGTGGGAGCAGGGGTGGCCGGGTTCACAAATATCCGTGAAGGAATCATCATTCTTGCGCCGAACATAGGTTTTCGGGATGTGCCGATCCGTGCCATTCTGGAGGAGCGTTTAAACAAGCCTGTCAAAATAGACAATGATGCCAATGTGGCAGCTCTTGGCGAAGCCTGGAGCGGTGCGGGACGCGGCGTAGACAATTGTGTTTGCTATACTCTCGGAACCGGTGTCGGTGGCGGTATTATCATTAACGGTAAGATTTATCAAGGCTTCGGAGGCCTGGCTGGTGAGCTTGGACACATCTCTGTTGTGCCGGATCTGGAAGCTATTCAATGTGGCTGCGGCAAGATGGGTTGTCTGGAAACCGTTTCCTCGGCAACGGGAATTATTCGTATGGCCAATGACGCTGTAGCACGCGGTGATCGTACTTCCCTGTCCATGGTGGAGAAAATCGCTGCTAAGGAAGTATTCGATGCGGCAAAAGCTGGCGATGAAGTTGCGATCCGTATCGTTAACCGTGCTGCCTTCTATCTGGGCAAGTCTATGGCTGCTGTAGCTGCTGTGCTTAACCCTGAGAGCTTTATTGTAGGCGGAGGCGTGTCCAAGGCCGGAGATATTCTATTTGATGAGGTTCGCCGTGTATTCGCTAAGCTGGCGCCTGAGCCGCTCCAGGGTGGCGTAAGCATTATCCCTGCCGAGCTGGGTAATGATGCTGGTATTGTTGGCGCCGCAGGCTTGCTGCTTCGCTCTTAGAGTTGTTCTCGAAAGACCGCCTTTATTCATATAATATCCGATAGGAGGGGACGCTTGATGACGGAACTGGAGGAAGCTCCGACCGGAGGAGCCACCCTGATCATCATTACAGGCATGTCGGGTGCGGGCAAGACGATTGCTGTTCAGAGTCTGGAAGACTTAGGCTTCTTCTGCGTCGATAATTTGCCGCCCGTACTGATCCCGAAGTTTGCAGAGCTGATCGAGCAGTCCAAAGGCAAAATCGCCAAGGTCGCGCTTGTCATCGATTTGCGGGGGCGGGAATTTTTCACGGCCCTGTCTGAATCACTCAGCTTTATTAAAGAACAGTTCACCATCGGATGCGAGATTTTGTTCCTCGACGCGACCGATTCCGTACTCGTCCAGCGCTATAAGGAAAGCCGGCGCCGGCATCCGCTTGCCCCGAAAGGCATGCCGCTTGATGGCATCAAGCTGGAACGCAAAATGCTGGATGAACTGAAGAGTTCAGCAACCCAGTACCTGGACACCAGCAGCATGAAACCGGCGCAGTTGAAGGAGAAGATTGTATCTCGTTTTTCCCACCTTGGAAAAAGCACACTCTCTGTCAATATCACATCGTTCGGCTTCAAGTACGGAATACCCATTGATGCAGACCTCGTTTTCGATGTCCGCTTTCTGCCCAATCCGCATTATGTGGATCACCTGCGGCCTCACACAGGCCAGGATAGTGATGTCTATGAGTACGTAATGAAATGGCCTGAAACGCAGGCGTTCCTGACCAAACTGCTCGATATGCTTCATTTTCTGATTCCCCAGTACCGCAAGGAAGGTAAATCCCAGATTATTATTGGCATTGGCTGTACCGGCGGTAAGCATCGTTCGGTAGCGATATCAGAATATCTGGGTAAAATGCTGGGGGTCAGCGAGACGGAATCCGTCACGGTCAGTCATCGTGATTCCGAGCGTGATCGGCATTAACGAGAGAAGGGATCAATAGTGGCTGAAGAACAAAGACAGCGTCCCCGAATCGTCGTGATGGGCGGCGGGACCGGACTGTCTGTAATGCTTCGCGGTTTGAAGGAAAAGCCGCTTGATATAACGGCTATCGTCACGGTAGCCGATGATGGGGGCAGTTCCGGCATTCTGCGCAGTGAGCTGCAGATGCCTCCTCCAGGCGATATCCGCAACGTCCTCACGGCGATGGCGGATGTAGAGCCGCTGATGGCGGATATCATGCGATACCGCTTCAGCAATGGTGAGGGGCTTGCCGGGCATAGCCTCGGCAACCTGATTCTGGCGGCGCTCACTGATATCTCCGGTGACTTCGTCACCGCCGTGCGTGAGCTCAGCCGATTGTTCGCCGTACGCGGAAGGGTGCTTCCGGCTGCGGGCGATGCGGTTGTGCTGCATGCCGAAATGGCGGATGGCAGCATTATCACCGGCGAATCGAAGATTCCGGAAGCCGGTGGTGTCATCAAGCGGGTGTTCTTGGAGCCTGCCGATGTGGAACCGCTCCCCGAAGCGCTGCAGGCCATTGAAGAGGCTGATGCGATTCTTCTTGGACCGGGCAGTCTCTACACCAGCATTCTGCCGAACCTGCTTGTGCCGAAGCTGGCGGAGGCGGTCGTGAATTCGAATGCGATCAAGATTTTTGTCTGTAATGTCATGACACAGCCCGGAGAGACGGATAATTACACCGTGAGTGATCACCTCCAGGCGGTCTATGAGCATATTGGGCTGCATCTGTTCGATTACGTCATCGTCAATGATGGCGAAATCCCAGAGCAGGTACAGAGTAAATACGCCGAGAAGGGCGCACGTCCGGTGCAGCTCGACCGGGAGGCGCTTGAAAGCAACCGCTATAAGGTGATTGCCGATAAGCTTGTACTATTTCGGACGTATTTAAGGCATGATACGGATAAGTTAAGCCATCACATTTACCAGCTTGTACAGGACTGGATGACCAGAAAACCTGTCAGCAACGGATCGGGCCCCGAGGCTTAGGTACAGTTGTCTGCGGAATTTCCCGTAGCGGTAATAAAGTGATATCATGAAAGAGGTGAGATTCTTGTCTTTTGCGGCACTTACCAAAAAAGAGCTGACGATGGTGGAGAGCCAGCCCTGCTGTGAGAAAGCGGAAATGTCAGCCCTGATCCGGATGAACGGTTCGGTGCAGCTTTCAAGCAAAAAGGTGGTTCTTGACATCTCGACGGAGAACGCCGCGATTGCAAGACGGGTATATTCTTTGCTTAAGAAATATTACCAGGTCCATATCGAGCTGCTCGTGCGTAAAAAAATGCGTTTGAAGAAGAATAATGTCTATATCGTTCGAATCCCGAGCCATGTGCAGGAGATATTGAATGATCTAAGAATCGTCTCCGAGGGCTTTATTTTCACGGATGGGATTGACCATGAAATTGTCGCTAAGAATTGCTGCAAGCGGGCTTATCTGCGCGGAGCATTCATGGCGGGCGGATCGGTCAACAACCCGGAGGGCTCCTCTTACCATCTGGAGATTGCTTCTATGTATGAGGAGCATTGCAAGGCGTTAGTGGATCTTGCGGGTGAATTCCACCTGAATGCTCGCTGCATTGAGCGAAAAAAAGGCTTCATTCTGTACATCAAGGAAGGCGAGAAAATTATCGAATTCCTTAGCTTGATTGGGGCGCACCAGGCCTTGTTCAAATTTGAAGATGTGCGGATTATGCGCGACATGCGTAATTCCGTCAACCGGATCGTGAACTGCGAGACGGCCAATTTGAACAAAACCATCAGTGCAGCCGTGCGGCAGATTGAGAATATCAAGCTGCTGCAGCGGGAAGTTGGCCTGCAAAGCCTGCCGGATAAGCTGCGTGAAGTAGCAGAAATACGGCTGGCGCACCCGGATATCAACCTTAAAGAGGTTGGTGAGATGTTGAAGGGAACGGTCAGTAAATCGGGCGTAAACCACCGACTGCGGAAGATTGATGAGCTGGCGGATAAGGTAAGAGGCGGCTAAGTATTTTTTTTCTAGTGTGGAATAAGTAATAATGATATAATATTATAAAATTTAATGTGAAATTTTTGGGCAGATCTCAATTAGGGGGTAAGTGTTTCATGACAAAGCACCCGGTAGTTGTACGGCTGAAGACGGGTCTCCATGCTCGGCCGGCAGCATTGTTCGTGCAAGAAGCCAACAAGTTTTCGTCGGAGATTTTCGTGGAAAAAGACGATAAAAAAGTAAACGCTAAGAGCATTATGGGTATCATGAGTCTGGCGATCAGTTCCGGCACGGAGATTTATATTAGCGCAGATGGCGCTGATGCGGATCAAGCTGTAACCGCTTTGACCAGTTTGGTGAGCAAGGAAGAACTGGAGAACCAATAATTGTAAGGCCTTACTTTATATTCGGCAGGACCAAAAGCCCCCTTGTGGGCTTTTTTTCATATTGAAAACTATAAATTTGAATTTATTAGACTATTGATAATGAGGTGTATAGTTATGGCGAAACATGTGAGATTGGTAACGCCGGGTCCTGAGTATAAAGAGGCCTATTTGGAATTTTACCGGGAATGGGTCGATAGTGAGGAAGATATCGTTCCTTGGGTTGTTGAGAAGGATCCTAGTGATTTTGCAGCGATGTTGCACTTTCTGGAGGAGAACCGACTAGGCCTGGGTCTACCGGAAGGCTGGGTGGCGAATTCAACATTTTGGCTGGTGACCGAGGATGGGCAAGTTGTCGGCGCTGTTAATATCAGACACACTTTAACCGAGCGAGGGCTACTCGTGAGTGGGCATATCGGCTATGGGATCAGACCTGCGGCCAGACGCAAGGGGTACGCTACAGAATTGCTAAAGCAGGCGCTGGTGAAGGCCCGGGAGCTCGGTATTAATAAAGTGCTGGTACTCTGTGATGCAGTGAATACAGGATCGGCGAAGACGATTGCTAATAACGGCGGCGTCGAAGATAAGCCCTACACCGAGGAAGATGGGAATGTCATCCGTCGCTTCTGGATTGAGAACTGAGTTAAGGGATATCTTGAATAGAGTCTGGAATAATTGATAAATATTTTTGTGTTGAGGCATAAAATGATGCAACATTTGCCAACCCGTCCCGTCTAAAGGGTACCAACTAATCAAGAAGCTGAAAGGGGATAGTAAACATGAATAAAGTAGCTAAATCATTAGGAACGGTAATGCTGGCAGGGAGTTTATTGATTGGAGGCAGTGCTTTGAGCGCTGTATTCCAGGGGACTGCCACGGCTTATGCGGATGAGGTACAGAAGAATGTTGTGAATGTAGTAGGTAAAGGGGAATTGTCCATCAAGCCGGATATCGTCTATCTGTCCATTGCGGTAGATACCTCAGCAGCGACAGCGCAGGAAGCACAGAAAACAAACGCAGCCAAGATCCAAAAAATCACTACACTGTTGAAGGGTACTTGGAAGATCGCGGATAAGGACATTCAAAGCACCCAATTCTATGTACAGCCAAATTACACTTACAGTGAGAAAGAAGGACAGCAGGTAAAGGGCTACAACGCTAATCATACATTGGTGGTTGCCTATCGTGATCTGTCAAAAGTAGGAGAGTTGTTGGATGCTGCTTCCGCTGCAGGTGCTAACAATATCGGCAATGCACGTTTTGCAGTAGAGGACAGCGCTGCTTTTGAAGCACAGGTTATTGAAAAAGCAATGGCTAACGCCGATGTTAAAGCTGGTGCGATCGCCAAAGCCGCTAAGCGCAGCCTGGGTCAGGTGATCAGTGTTAGCCAAAACGACCTTGGTAGCCAACCAGTGTTCTTCGATCAAACTTTAAAGGCGATGGCCGCTTCAGCTGATGCCTCTGGCAACACATCCGTGCAGCCGGGAGAAGTTAAAGTGACTACACAGCTTAATGTAACCTATGAATTGAAATAAACCAGCAGTCCCGTCATGAATGACGATAGGCTGTAATCATGAAGGGGCCATTTCCAGCCGCGTGTGCGGAGGGAGTGGCCTCTTTTTGCTGCGGATATTCTATAGAAAGGTACGAATTCTCTCATTTTGTTTAATGAAATGTAATAACACTACCTGTTATGCTGCTAATTTACTAAGGAATTGTAAAGAGATTTGTAACGACTGCATATGGCGTGTTCTCTATAATTAGAGGAGTGCAAATGACTCGGAGGGAGAAATGACAAATGAGTAAGATATCGATGAAAAATGGACGAAAATGGGGCGTGGGCCTGCTGGCGGCGGGGCTGCTGCTGGGCGGAGGCGTGCTGCCAGTACATACTAGCTTTGCTGCACCTGCTGTGAACAATCCGAGCAAAGCGGACACAGTAGCAGTTCTGAAATGGAATGGTGCCCTTACACAGCAGACCGGAATTGTTAGAAACGGACAGGTTTTTGTACCAGTAACTTTTCTGCGTGATGTCGTGAAACTTCCTGTAACCTACAGTCAAAAGGACAGCGCCTATACGATTGGAAAAGACAGCGCGGAGACGAAACTTCTGGTCTCTTCGTATGGGGTGTCCATCACGGTGAACAACTTTTTCATTAACGATTATGAAGGACTAAACGTCAATAACCGGCTTTATGTACCACTGGGCCTCCTGACCGATTATATGGGTTATAAAGGTGACTGGAACGCCCCCTCTGGCCGCCTGAACCTCATGGTCAGTCCGCAGAATGCACTGAAAATCACCACGGCGAATTATGCCAAGGGTAGTGAGGATAAGGGGGCAGTCATCAACCTCGATTACCCACAGATAAGCGGGCTAGCTAATACGGATGTGCAACAGAAAATCAACGCTGCACTCAAGCAGTCGGCCATGAGATTCGCGGCTGGGGCCGAAGCAGACATCGCAGACAGGGACGAACAGAGCCCTCCCTATGAATATGATGCAGGATATGCGGTGACCTACAATCAAAATGGTGTGCTGAGTGTGCTGCTGAATCAGTATGGTTATAGCGGAGGCGCGCATGGTATGTCCTACCGTCAGGCCTTTACCTTTTCTTTGAAGGATGGGAAACAGCTGCTCTTGCGTGATCTGTTCGGCGCTAATCCCAATTACAAGAAAGACCTGAACACCAAGCTGAGCCAGCGATTCAAAGCTGATGAAAGTTATTTTGGCGGCTTCATAGGTCTGAATACGGAGCAAAGTTACTATTTGAAAGACGGTAAGGTCGTTATCTTCTTCCAACTTTATGAATACACTCCATACGCTGCCGGATTCCCTGAATTCGCCTTCACTTTCAAGGAGTTGTTACCGAATGGGAGTAGCCCGTTTTCCGCTTTAAATTAGAGCCAAGGACACCTCCCCGTTACCTCTTCTATGCAAGGCTCATATGATACATAGAGGTCCAGCATAGAGCGGGGAGGGAGAGTTATGAGCTTTCAGTATACAGCGCTGGGTGATTCCTTGACGACCGGATTTGGGGCGTTGCCGGGCAATGGATTTGTGCCAGTATACCGCAGAACGGCGGAGTCCAGGCTGGGTTCCTTCGTGGCCTCGTCCAATCTGGGTGTTAATGGGATGACTACAGCTGAACTGGAACAACGTCTGCGTAGAAGCAACGTCTTCCGGCAATCGGTGCGGGAAGCGGACATTATCACGATATCTATCGGCGGCAATGACCTAATCCGTGCAGCAAAGTCGGGGTCAGGCCCTAATGGGATTTCACCCAGGGTTCTGCAAAAATCATTGCAGGAATGTAGGCAGAACTTCGGCGGCATCATGAACTTGCTTGGACAATTGAAGGCGGGTACACGGGAGCCTTATATCATAAGAATCGTGGGATTGTATAATCCCTACCCCCAAGTAGAGGAAGCGACAGCATGGGTACGTCAATTTAACCAGTATGCTTCTGGTTACAGCAGCCGGGTAGTAGGTTTCGCTTCGATCTACGGTGAGTTCGCCGGCAACGAGCGAGGTTTGCTATCGATTGACCATCTTCATCCCAATGGACGGGGATATCGGGTGATTGCGAGCAAACTGGATGGACTCGGGTACGGAATGCTGTACTGATTAACAGACGTAGGATAAGAGCATAAAGTCCGATCGAATATGTAAAAAAAGCCCCTGGATCTGCAGCGCAGATTCAGGGGCTTTTGCATGCTCAGGAGAATTAAACTCCAGGAACCAGTGTCTTCTCAATCACTTTGTCAACAATACCGTACTCGGCAGCATCAGCAGCGCTCATGAAGTAGTCACGGTCAGTATCCTTCTCAATACGCTCCAGCGGTTGGCCAGTACGTTCGGACAGGATACGGTTCAGCTTGTCACGCAGCTTCAGGATACGACGGGCGCGGATTTCGATATCCGTTGCCTGTCCCTGAGCACCGCCCAGCGGCTGGTGAATCATGATCTCGCTGTTCGGAAGCGCAAAACGCTTGCCTTTAGCACCGGCGTTCAACAGGAAAGCTCCCATAGAAGCAGCCATGCCCACACAAATGGTGGAAACGTCAGGCTTGATGTATTGCATTGTATCAAATATAGCCATACCAGCAGTGATTGATCCGCCAGGACTGTTCACATAGAGGTGAATATCCTTCTCCGGGTCCTCAGCTGCCAGGAACAGCATTTGGGCGATGATGGAATTGGCCACCACGTCATTAACCTCCGTTCCGAGGAAAATGATGCGGTCCTTCAGCAAGCGGGAATAGATGTCATAAGCGCGTTCACCGCGGTTGCTCTGTTCTACTACCATTGGGATATAACTCACGTGGAAAACCTCCTTGGTATTGGCTCTTCGAATGTGTTCATTTTTTACTCTTACCGTAATAACCACATGATAAACAAATTCAAACAAAAAGTCAAAGAAAGTCAAACTTAGTTGCAAAAAAAAGAGCCACATCATGGCACTTTGGTTAAGAACACTATAGAACTTACAAATAAAGCTGTTAAAATTAGTGGCGCGCCCGCCAAGAATCGAACTTGGATCTCAGGCTTCGGAGGCCTACGTCATATCCATTGGACCACGGGCGCAACAGAAATTATTATAATACAAGAAGGTTACAATTGCAATGTATTAATATCAAAGCGTTAGAATCTTTATTTCCCATGGGTATCGGATGGAAATGGTACAAGCCCGTCCTCGCTGCAGAACAAGCAATATAGATGCGGTAAAGCCCTTACATCCCGTGATATATGTATAAGTTGAAAAGAGGTTGTGAATTCTACTCTCGGAAGACTTGCGCTCCCTGCGAAATTTGGTTAGAATAGGGGTGGGACTTAAAAAGTTAACCCGGGACGTTTTAAGACCATGAACAAGGGAATAGAGAAAGACGAAGTTGCAGGAGTGAAAGCATGCGTAATTTATTGGAAATCCAAAAGCAGCTTCTGCCTGATCTCATGGAAACCCTTAAGAGACGGTACACGATTCTTCATCAGATCATGTTGTCCGATATTATCGGGCGCAGAACGCTGGCCGCTTCCCTTGATATGACGGAGCGGGTGCTGCGTGCCGAGACGGATCTTCTGAAATCGCAAGGGCTCATTGAGATCGAGAGCGTAGGCATGCGCATTAGCGATGCCGGTCGCAGACTGCTTGACCTGCTGGAGCCGATCGCCAAGAGCCTGTTCGGCCTGGATGATCTGGAAGAGAAAATCCGCACAACCTATGGTCTTAGTAAAGTTATCATAGTACCGGGTGACTGCGAGTCGTCACCGTTCACCAAACGAGAGCTTGGACGCGCTGGCGCCAAGGCGTTACTCGGTGTACTGCGTTCAGACGATACCATTGCCGTTACAGGCGGCTCAACGCTAGCCGAGATGGCCGATCAGTTGTCCCCCCCGCTATCCCATTCCTATAAGAACGCCTGGTTTGTACCGGCGCGCGGAGGGCTGGGAGAGAGTATGGAGATTCAAGCGAATACCATCGCATCCACGATGGCCAAACGGGTAGGCGCAAACTACCGGCTGCTACATGTACCGGATTTGCTCAGCGAGGATGCTTATCAGTCCCTTGGACTGGACTCCAATATTGGAGAGATCGTCGGCATCATCCGCCGCTCACGTATCATCGTGCACGGTATCGGTGACGCCCTGGAGATGACCCGCCGCCGTAATCTGGATGAAGCCACAGTGGCAGAGATCCAAGGAGAAGGGGCGGTAGCCGAATCTTTTGGTTATTACTTCAATGAAGAGGGCAAGGTGGTTCACACCATGCTCACAATGGGACTGCGTCTGGAGGATATCATGCGGACGGAAGTCGTCGTCGGAATTGCCGGCGGCAAACGCAAGGCCAAAGCCATTCATGCGATGCTTCGTTTTGGGCAGGAGGATATTCTGATTACCGATGAGGCCGCTGCGGTGGAGATTGGCAGAGAAATCGACAGTGAATTACAGCTTCCTTTATAGTTTTACAGAAAATGGGGAGCAACGTTAATTATTTTGCATTATACTTAATATTGTTGTCATGACAAGCTTTACGGCCTGTCTTGAATAAATAAAACGAAATCTAGGAGGAACTATTCAATGAGTGTAAAAGTAGGTATTAACGGTTTTGGACGTATTGGCCGCCTTGCTTTCCGCCGTATTCAAAATGTAGAAGGTATCGAAGTGGTAGCAATCAATGACTTGACTGACGCTAAGATGCTTGCTCATTTGCTTAAATATGATACAACTCAAGGCACTTTCAAAGGCGATGTTGAAGTGCATGATGGATTCTTCAAAGTAAACGGTAAAGAAGTTAAGGTTCTTGCGAACCGCAACCCAGAAGAATTGCCTTGGGGCGACCTTGGCGTTGACATCGTACTGGAGTGCACAGGCTTCTTCACAACTAAAGAAGCAGCTGAGAAGCACTTGAAAGGCGGAGCTAAGAAAGTAGTTATCTCTGCTCCAGCTACTGGCGATATGAAAACTATCGTTTACAACGTTAACCATGACATCCTTGATGGTACTGAAACTGTTATCTCCGGTGCTTCTTGCACAACGAACTGCCTAGCTCCAATGGCTAAAGTTCTGAACGACAAGTTCGGTATCGTTGAAGGCTTGATGACTACAATTCACGCTTACACTGGCGACCAAAACACTTTGGATGCTCCTCACTCCAAAGGTGACTTCAGACGCGCACGTGCAGCTGCTGAGAACATCATCCCTAACACTACCGGTGCTGCTAAAGCGATCGGTCTGGTTATTCCAGAACTGAAAGGCAAACTCGACGGCGCTGCTCAACGCGTTCCAGTAGCTACAGGTTCCCTGACTGAGCTGGTAACTGTACTTGAGAAGAGCGTAACTGTGGAAGAACTGAACGCAGCTATGAAAGAAGCTTCTGATCCAGAAACTTATGGCTACACTGAAGATGAAATCGTATCTTCCGACGTTAAGGGTATCACTTTCGGTTCCCTGTTCGATGCTACACAAACTAAAGTATTGACTGTTGGCGACAAACAACTGGTTAAAACCGTTGCTTGGTATGACAATGAAATGTCCTACACTGCTCAATTGGTTCGTACTTTGGAGCACTTCGCAAAAATCGCTAAGTAATATCACTTTTATATAAGCATTATCTATAGAGCGGAAACAGAAGTTCCTTGTTTCCGCTCTTTCTAAATGCATTCCTTGTAATTCCTGTTCGGATAAACTATGGGTGTGGAGGAAACTGTCATGAACAAAAAGAGTGTACGTGATGTAGAAGTAAAGGGTAAACGCGTATTCGTACGCGTCGATTTCAATGTTCCTGTAGAAGATGGTAAAATTACAGATGATACTCGTATCCGTGAAACGCTTCCTACGATTAAATACCTGATCGAGAACGGTGCGAAGGTCATTCTGGCCAGCCACATGGGCCGTCCTAAAGGTGAATTCGTAGATTCCTTGCGTTTGACAGCTGCTGCTGAGCGTCTGTCCGAGCTGCTTGGCAAACCAGTGGCAAAAGCAGATGAAGCAGTTGGCGAAGCCGTTAAAGCTAAAATCGCTGAACTGGGCGAAGGCGACGTTCTCGTACTTGAGAATGTACGTTTCTACCCAGGTGAAGAGAAGAACGATCCTGAACTGGCTAAGCAGTTTGCAGAACTGGCTGACCTGTTCGTGAATGACGCATTTGGCGCGGCTCACCGTGCACATGCATCTACAGAAGGTATCGCTCACTTCCTTCCAGCAGTATCTGGTCTGCTCATGGAGAAAGAATTGTCCGTACTTGGTAAAGCATTGTCCAATCCGGAACGTCCTTTCACTGCCATCATCGGCGGTTCCAAAGTAAAAGACAAAATCGATGTAATCGACAACCTGCTGACACTGGCTGACAATGTCCTGATCGGTGGCGGCTTGTCCTACACCTTCACTAAAGCATTGGGATTCGAGATCGGTATTTCCCTGGTGGACAACGAGAAATTGGATGTTGCCCTTGGATTCATCGAGAAAGCAAAAGCGCTCGGCAAGAACTTCTTGCTTCCAGTTGACGTCGTAGTAGCCGACAAATTCGGTGCCGATGCTAACACGAAGATTGTTCCTTTCAATGAAATTCCAGAAGGCTGGGAAGGTCTTGATATCGGACCAAAAACTCGTGAAATCTATGCAGATGTAATCAAAAACTCCAAGCTGGTTGTATGGAACGGTCCTATGGGCGTATTCGAAATCGACAAGTTTGCTGAAGGTACACTTGCAGTAGCTAATGCTTGCGCAACTACAGAAGGTTACACTGTAATCGGTGGTGGTGATTCCGCAGCGGCAGCAGAGAAGTTCCATCTGGCTGACAAAATGGATCACATCTCCACTGGCGGCGGCGCATCCCTGGAATTCATGGAAGGCAAGGCTCTTCCTGGCGTAGAAGCACTTAACGATAAGTAAGACGTAGAAGGAGGCAACCAAGCCATGAGAACACCTATTATCGCCGGCAACTGGAAAATGTTCAAAACTGTTCCGGAGGCGGAAAGCTTTATCGCCGACATCAAAGGCAAAGCGGAAGTAGAAGGCGTAGAGACTGTAATCTGCGCTCCATTCACTAACCTGCCTGCTTTGGTAGCAGCAGTAAAAGGTACTAACATCAAGATTGGTGCACAAAACCTGCACTTCGAAGATAACGGAGCTTACACAGGCGAGATCAGCGGCGTAATGCTTAGCGATCTTGGTGTGGATTATGTTATCATCGGCCACTCCGAGCGTCGTGCTTATTTTGGCGAGACAGACGAAATCGTGAACAAGAAGCTGCACGCAGCATTCCGTCACGGCATTACTCCAATCGTATGTGTAGGCGAAAAGCTCGAAGAGCGTGAAGCTGACCAAACTAAAGACGTTTGTAAAGTTCAAACTGAAGCTGCATTCCAAGGCCTTAGCGCTGAGCAAGCAGCTAAAGTGGTTATCGCTTATGAGCCGATCTGGGCCATTGGTACAGGTAAATCCTCTACTTCCGAGGACGCTAATGAAGTTATTGCCTACATCCGCAGCCTTGTAAAAGGTCTGTATGATGAAGCAACAGCTGAAGCGGTTCGCATTCAATACGGCGGCAGTGTGAAGCCTGAGAATGTAACGGAGTACATGGGTCAAAGCGACATCGACGGCGCTCTCGTCGGCGGTGCCAGTCTGCAACCTGATTCCTTCGTGTCCCTGGTTGAGGGGGCGAAGTAATAATGTCAGCTCCAAGACCTGTAGCTCTTATTATCATGGACGGTTTCGGTTTGCGCGGTACGGATGAAGGCAACGCTGTTGCTCAAGCCAACAAGCCCAACTATGACCGTTATCTTAAGCAATATCCGAACACCACACTAACCGCTTGCGGTGAAGCTGTGGGTCTGCCGGAAGGACAAATGGGGAACTCTGAAGTGGGTCACCTTAACATTGGTGCCGGCCGGATCGTATACCAGGATCTTACCCGTATTGACAAATCGATTCGTGACGGAGAATTCTTCGATAACGAGACGCTTGTTGCGGCTGTAAGAAATGCTAAAACAACCGGTAAAAAACTTCATCTGTACGCGCTTGTATCCGACGGAGGGGTACATAGCCATATTCAACACTTGTTCGCAATGCTTGATCTGGCGAAGAAGGAAGATATGCACGACGTGTACATCCATGCCTTTATGGATGGCCGCGACGTAGCGCCTGATAGTGGTCAGAAGTTCATTAAGGACCTGCTGGCTAAGATCGAAGAAGTTGGTGTAGGCCATATCGCTACCGTATCTGGACGTTACTTCGCGATGGACCGCGACAAACGTTGGGAACGGGTAGAGAAAGCTTACCGTGCAATGGTTTATGGCGAAGGCCCGAAATACACAGATGCACTGCAAGCAATCACTTCATCTTATCAGAATTCTGTATATGATGAATTTGTTGAGCCAAGTGTAATTGTGGACAGCGAAGGCAAGCCTCTGACAACGGTAGAGAGCGGCGATTCCGTCGTATTCCTTAACTTCCGTCCAGACCGTGCCATTCAACTGTCGCAAGTCTTCACCAATGCGGATTTCCGCGGTTTCGACCGGGGTCCGTTGTTCCCGCAAGGACTGCATTTCGTATGCCTGACGACATTCAGCGAAACGGTGCAAGGATACGTAGCCTACGCGCCGAAGAACCTGGACAACACGTTAGGTGAAGTGCTAGTGCAGAATAACAAGAAGCAATTGCGCATTGCAGAGACTGAAAAGTATCCGCACGTGACTTTCTTCTTCAGCGGCGGCCGCGATGAAGAGCTTCCTGGGGAGACCCGTATTCTGATTAATTCGCCGAAGGTAGCAACCTATGACTTGAAGCCGGAGATGAGCGCATACGAAGTGGCTGCAGCCTGCGTAGCGGAAATCGAAGCCGATAGACAAGATGCTATTATCTTGAACTTCGCCAATCCTGATATGGTTGGACACTCTGGTATGCTGGAGCCGACCATCAAGGCTGTTGAAGTAACAGATGAGTGCGTAGGTAAGGTAGTAGACGGGGTTGTTGCCAAGGGCGGCGTAGCGATTATTATCGCCGACCATGGTAATGCGGATATGGTGTTTGACGAGGACGGTCGTCCGTTCACGGCGCACACTACCAATCCTGTACCGTTCATCCTCACCGATGAAAATGTTGTACTGCGCGATTCCGGCATTCTGGCGGATGTAGCACCAACTATTCTGGATCTGATGGGCCTTCCGCAACCTGCGGAAATGACCGGACAATCCATGATTGCCAGCCGCAAGTAAGCTTCACCCGGCGCTGGAACGTTTAATAAAGCAAGATTAAGACTATACCAACGATAAAAGGAGATTAACTAACATGACTATTATTTCTGACGTATATGCTCGTGAGGTCCTTGACTCCCGCGGTAACCCAACTGTAGAGGTTGACGTTTACCTGGAATCCGGTGCTAAAGGCCGCGCTATCGTTCCTTCCGGCGCTTCCACTGGTGCACACGAAGCTGTAGAGCTTCGTGATGGTGACAAATCCCGTTACCTCGGTAAAGGCGTTCTGAAAGCTGTTGAGAACGTAAATGAGCTGATCGCTCCAGAAGTTATCGGTATGGACGCTCTTGACCAACTGGGTATCGACAAATTGATGATCGCCCTTGATGGTACTCCAAACAAAGGTAAACTCGGCGCTAACGCTATCTTGGCTGTATCCATGGCTGTAGCTCGCGCAGCTGCTGACGCTTTGGATGTACCTTTGTATGTATACCTTGGCGGATTCAACGCTAAAGCTCTTCCAGTACCAATGATGAACATCATCAACGGTGGTGAGCATGCTGACAACAACATCGACGTTCAAGAGTTCATGGTTCTTCCTGTAGGAGCTCCAAGCTTCAAAGAAGCTCTTCGCGTTGGTGCGGAAATCTTCCACAACCTGAAATCCGTACTGAGCTCCAAAGGCTTGAACACAGCTGTAGGTGACGAAGGTGGTTTCGCACCGAACCTTGGTTCCAACGAAGAAGCAATCACTACAATCATCGAAGCTATCGAAAAAGCAGGTTACAAACCAGGTGTTGACGTATTCCTGGGTATGGACGTTGCTTCCACTGAGTTCTACAAAGACGGTAAATACACACTTGCTGGCGAAGGTAAATCTTACACTTCCGCTGAGTATGTTGACCTTCTTGCTTCTTGGGTTGATAAATACCCAATCATCACCATCGAAGACGGTATGTCCGAAGACGACTGGGATGGTTGGAAATTGCTTACTGAAAAATTGGGCGACAAAGTTCAATTGGTTGGTGACGACTTGTTCGTTACTAACACTGAGCGTCTTGCAACAGGTATCGAAAAAGGTATCGGTAACTCCATCTTGGTTAAAGTTAACCAAATTGGTACACTGACTGAAACTTTCGATGCAATCGAAATGGCTAAACGCGCTGGTTACACAGCGGTTATCTCCCACCGTTCCGGTGAATCCGAAGATAGCACCATCGCTGACATCGCAGTTGCGACTAACGCTGGTCAAATCAAGACAGGTGCTCCTTCCCGTACAGACCGTGTTGCTAAATACAACCAATTGCTTCGCATCGAAGACGAACTGGGTGAATTGGCTCAATACAACGGCCTGAAATCCTTCTACAACCTCAAAAGATAATTTACTTCTCTCGAAGAAGTGAACAGAAGACCTGCCGTTTTCGGCAGGTCTTTTTTTGATTGTAGACAAATCGCTGGATTTCAAAGGAACTTATGGTCTTACTGGTTGTATTACCCCAGTTGTTATGATAAAATGAGAATGCTGTTTAAGATTCGTGAACCCTAAATGCCTATAGATATGATGCTTAGACGTAGGAGGTGGAAGTGAATGGATATCTTTTTGAAAGTATTGCTCCTTGTTTTTTCGATCGGTCTGATTACGGTCGTTCTTCTGCAAAAGGGGAAAAGCGCAGGTCTTTCCGGTGCCATCTCCGGCGGTGCTGAGCATCTTTTCGGTAAAACAAAGGCACGTGGTATGGAACTCGTACTGCAACGTGTAACAGTTGGTTTGGCAGCTGGATTCTTTATCATGGCGATCCTTGTTGCAGTTTTTGTTGACTAGATTCTTTATAATGTACATGCAAAGCCTTGGCTCTCTTCTGGATGGAACAGAGCGAAGGCTTTTTTTGTTATATATCTTAATTTTTTGTCCCGACTTAACGTCCAGATTACAGTTCTAGGGATGCCGACGATTGATTTCGTGTATACTAGGGTATGAAGTAGGTAAAGGTAAATTTTACTTGCGGCATATTTATCCTATAGGGACAAGCCATACATATATGCCAGCGGCTACGGAGCCGCGGAGGGCCGAGGTGAAGGAACAAATGATAACACAGGAAGTACTACTTGATTTTATGCGCGAAACAGCTTACAAACCTATGACTTACGACGAACTGGTGAGCCATTTCGCTCTGGAAGATAGCAACGAGTTCAAAGCGTTCGAGGATCTGCTGATTTCCTTGGAACAGGACGGGCGTATGGTGTTGACCCGCCATGGCCGCTACGGCGTGCCGGAACGGATGGACCTGCTGCGCGGAAGACTGCAAGCACATGCTAAGGGCTTTGCTTTTCTTATCCCCGATGATCGGGAACATCCTGACGTATACATCCATGCGAACGACCTGAAGGGTGCCATGAATGGCGATATCGTACTGGTGCGCGTGAGCTCCAAGAGCCCATCCGGTGGACGGATGGAAGGCGAGGTTGTACGGATTGTTAGAAGAGGTGTGCTGCAGACTGTAGGCGTATTCCAAAGCCTGGAGACTTATGGTTTTGTGCTGCCTGATGATAAACGGATTAACCGGGATATTTTTATTCCTAGGGAGTCCTTTAATGGTGCCGTGGACGGCGAGAAGGTCGTTGTACGCATCGTGAATTATCCGGAGGGCCGGTCAGCGGCTGAAGGGGAGATTATCGAGATTCTTGGACACAAGGATGATCCGGGTATCGATATTCTATCTGTTATCCGCAAGCATCAGCTGCCGGAGGCTTTCCCAGAGGAAGTTATGGCGGAGGCGAATGCTGCCCCAGATGCCATTACCGAAGAGGAGATCGTTCAACAGGGACGACGCGATCTACGCGGTCTGAACATTGTTACCATTGACGGTGAAGATGCGAAGGACCTCGATGATGCAGTCAACGTAGAGCGGCTCCCGAACGGAAACTATAAGCTCGGCGTTCACATTGCGGACGTCGGCTATTATGTGCGTGAGAGCTCAGAACTCGATAAAGAAGCTTATGATCGCGGGTGTAGCGTGTATTTGGTGGATCGGGTAATCCCGATGCTGCCACACCGGCTGTCAAACGGGATTTGCAGCTTGAATCCGCAGGTGGACCGTCTGACGATGTCGTGTGAGATGGAGTTCAACGAGCATATGAAGGTTGTGAAGCATGATGTCTTCACGAGCGTTATTCGTACCAAAGAGCGGATGACTTATAAAAATGTCCGCAGAATTCTGGAGGATGAAGATCCTGAGCTGCTGGAACGTTACAGTCCGCTGATTGAAGACTTCCGTCTGATGAAAGAGCTGGCCATGAAGCTTCGCGATGCGCGGATGCGGCGCGGGGCGGTTGACTTTGACTTTGAAGAGAGCAAGATTATTGTTGATGAGAACGGCAAGGCTGTAGATATTGTAAAACGGGAACGTTCTGTTGCTGAGCAGATTATTGAAGAATTCATGCTGGCAGCCAATGAGACAGTGGCTGAGCATTTCCACTGGCTGAAGGTTCCTTTCCTATATCGGATTCACGAAGACCCAGACCCGGAGAAGCTGCAGAACTTTATGGCTTTTGCGGCCAACTTCGGCCATCATGTCAAGGGCCGGGGCAACTCTGTTCACCCGCGTGCGCTGCAGAACCTTTTGGAGGAGATTCAGGGTACGAAGGAACAGACGGTTATCAGCACGATGATGCTTCGCTCTATGAAGCAGGCTAAATATGATGCGGAAAGCACAGGCCACTTTGGCCTTGCTGCAGAATACTATTCCCACTTTACGTCGCCAATTCGCCGTTATCCCGATCTGGTTATTCACCGGGTGATGCGCGAGGTGATTGAAGGCGGCGGTGTGCTGACTCCAAAGAGACAAGAATATCTTGCTACCCGGATGCCGGACATTGCCCAGCAGTCCTCTGAGCGCGAACGCGTAGCAGTAGAAGCAGAACGGGATACCGAGCAGCTTAAGAAAGCGGAGTACATGCTGGATAAGGTGGGCGAGGAATTCGATGCCATGATCAGCAGTGTGACCAGCTTCGGGATGTTCATTGAGCTGGAAAACACCGTGGAAGGGTTAATTCGTCTCAGTGCGCTGACTGATGATTATTACCACTTCGACGAAGCCCATATGGCACTCATCGGTGAGCGCACCTCGAAGGTGTTCCGTATCGGTGATGAGGTGAAGATTCGGGTCGCCCGTGTGAATATGGACGACCACACGATCGACTTCGAGCTCGTTGATATGAAGCCGCGCGCGGCAGGCGAGCGCCGTAGCGGTGGTTTTGGCGGCGGACGCGGAGGCAAGGGCGGCCGTCCAAGCGGGTTCAACAAGCCAGGCAGCGGTAAGGCTGGCGCTGGTAAGGGCCGCGGCGGCAAAGGCAAGCCCGGCTCGGGTGCCGATGCTGGCAAGGCAGGCAGAGGCAAGGGCGCGGGTGTTACGGCCGATGCTGGCAAGTCCGGCAAAGGGAAGACAGGCGCGGCGGGTGCACGCGCCTGGGAAATGCCGCGCGGTGCCGAAGGCAGCGTGGCTGGCAGTGGCCGCGGCAAGCGTAAGCGCGGCGGCCGTGGGGCCGGCGAGGATGCGAGCCGGGCAGCAGCAGTGCTCGCTCCCGGCGTAAGCACGGGTGCAGAGCGCAGCGACGGCGCCGAGCGTACCGCTGGCGGCGCGAAGGAGCAGGGCCGAAGTGGAGGCATCAACTTCGGCTTCGGCTCTGGCAAGGGCGGCTACAGCGCGCCAGGCAGCGGGCATGACCGCAACGGCCGCAGCGACTTCCGCGGCGTGGACGGCAGCACGAAGTTCCGCAGCCGTGAGGATCGCGGCGGCACCAGCTCTGCTGGGGCGGGCACCGAAGGCAAAGGGCGCCGCAAGAAAAAAGCCAAGGGCGGCGTGTTCATCGGACAAGCCGTGACCCCGGGCAACGTGGAGACCGCAGAGCAGGTATCCTCTAAGCGTAAAGACGGCGAGGGCAAGAGCCGTAAGAAGAAAAAGAAATAACTCGCAGCGCAATAAGCTGCTGAAAGAATACTTATTAAGACGCTGTTCTCTGATTGCAGGGAACGGCGTTCTTTTTACAGCAGCAAAAAAAGCATTTGCTTAGCCCGTAAGAGTCCTTGGCACAGAGATAAACCTCAATTCCATACTCCTAAGGGTCGAGGACATACAAAATTCCAAGACACGAGGAGAAGGCCAAAGT
The DNA here is from genome assembly GCF_042883835.1 of Paenibacillus sp. NPDC058177. NCBI lineage: Bacteria > Bacillati > Bacillota > Bacilli > Caryophanales > Paenibacillaceae > Paenibacillus > Paenibacillus sp. NPDC058177. Next base: position 45,933 of record NZ_JBHVVB010000009.1, read on the forward strand.
ATAAATTGGAGACTGACCTGCCAACTTCCTTGCGCTCCGTGGATTCCATTTGTTACAATATAGATCTGACGTTCGGATGATTTTTATGAAATATGATTCGAGGAGTGATTCTCATGGGTAAAAAGGCAGACGGGAAAGTGCTCGCCCAGAATAAAAAAGCATCCCATGATTATTTTATCGAGGACACTTTTGAGGCTGGAATGGTGCTGACGGGAACGGAGATCAAATCGCTTCGTAACGGCCGCGCTAATATTGGGGATGCTTTTGCCACGATTCGTAATGGCGAGATTCACATTCACAATATGCATATCAGTCCTTTTGAGCAGGGCAACCGTTCCAATCCTGATGATCCTACCCGTACACGTAAGCTGCTGATGCATAAAGCGCAGATTCACAAGCTGCTTGGTCTGTCGAAGCAGGATGGTTACTCCATCGTGCCGCTGAAGATCTACGTGCGCAATGGCTATGCGAAGCTGTTGATTGGCTTGGGTAAAGGTAAGAAGCAATATGACAAGCGTGATTCTGCTGCTAAAAGAGATGCACAACGCGATATTCAACGTGCACTGCGCGAGAAGCAAAAGATCGCCAGATAGTCTAGTTGGTGCGTTGTTTGTAGCAGTTCCAGTTTCAACCTTCAATTCCTTTAACCCACGTGTTAAAGTGTTGATAAATGTGATATACTGTGTAAGTAAAGTAATTGCTTCTAAGCAGTCTTCTGATGAAGAAGCTGTGGATTGGATCTCTCTTGCTGGATGATCCGCTTAATCCGAAGCGCCCTTTTTAATGAGGGGCCGTTCTTGGATTCGACGGGGGTAGTTCGAGCATGAGCAGCGAGTAGTGGGGACGCGTCCGCTTCATCAACGCTAAAGCCTATTAAACGGCAAACAACAAAACAACTACGCTTTCGCAGCTTAATAACCTGTGTGCGTGCTTCTACCCTGCATCGCCCATGTGACAGGGATAGGGGCTAACAAGTAGTGGGATACGCCGCTTGGTCTCCGCCTGGGGTCAACGGAAGAAGATAATCAGGCTGACCCAACGTATAGCCGGTTACGGGGCGATACTCGGGTGACATCAAAACTGTGACTACACTCGTAGAAACTTATGTGCCGTTATCTTCGGACAGGGGTTCGACTCCCCTCGGCTCCATATGGAGTATTAGAAAAGCGACCTTGATGGGTCGCTTTTTTGTAACCTTACAAGTAAATTTTAGTCGTTTTTTATAATGATATGGAAATTTCTCAAATGTATATTTGTGTTTTATAGTGTCTACTGTATGTCTTCGCCATGTTTGATATGCGTTTTAAACTGCAGAAGATTCTCTCTACCGCCACGAATATCATCCGCATGAGGATGGTTTCAATACTATTATTAACGAGATTATCCTTTAGCAAAGTATCTTTGCTATAATTATTTATATGATAGCATTCACTGATAACGCTTTTTTATAATAAACTCTACAGTGGCTGGTGAATCTGAATGAGTGAAAAATTTTGGTTAGTGGTACAGTATCCTTTGAAAAGTGCAAAAGGCAGTCAACGTGATCAATGGTTAAGAGATAAAGTCATGGAATACTTGGAGATATCGCTAGCAGATGCTAATTTAGGCTATGTTGATGGCTCTGATATGGGGAAATGTATTTCCGACCCGAAAAAATATGCTCTTAATATATTTTGTGTCATTACAGAAGAAGAGCGGAGTATAGCCTTGGTAAAAAGAGTTTTGAGAGAAAGCAGGCTTGATTATACTCATATAAAAATTGCTACAATGCCCTACGGAAAAGAAGAAACATATACTTTGAAATATGCCTATAAAAAGGGTGTTACTGATTTTTTACTATAGCCTGATATTGTGTTATTTGTGATAAAAGTGCAGCTAACAATCATAAAAAATTATGATTCGTTATCTTCGGACAGGGGTTAGACTCCCCCTCTGGTCCATATGAAGTATTAGTGAAGACACCTTTAAGGGTGTCTTTTTTCATTTTAGTGACTGTTTTGAGCTAAGCATGGCGATCATTTTTTACTCCCACCCCCCCAGTTGACTTAAACCATGGTTTAAGTTGTATGCTAATTATGTCGACAACAACAGATAATACGGGGAGGCCTCCGGATGAAGTATTATTCCATTGGTGAAGTTGCAGCCAAATTCAATATACCTGAATCAACACTACGTTATTATGAGAAAAAAGGGCTAATACCACAGAGCGAGCGTGATGAGGCGGGGAGAAGGTTATTTTCAGAGGATCATATAGGCCTGCTTGGAACGGTGATTTGTTTGAAAAACACGAATATGTCCATAAGTCGCATCAAGCAATATATTGATTGGGTCGTAGAAGGGGATGCCACCGTTGAGCTCCGGCTCAAGATGATGAGGACGCACAAGCAGGAAGTGCTGACCGAAATTTCGCTCATGACGGAAGCCATCGGAGGGATTGACTGGAAAATTGACCGTTATGTCAAACGTTTGAAAGAAAAAAATAATGAAGGTGAGGAATCACGATGAGGCTTTCAGGAAATACCATATTGATTACAGGAGGAAGTACCGGAATAGGGTTGGCTTTTGCAGAGCGTTTCATCCAATTAGGGAATCAAGTAATCGTATGCGGACGGCGTGAGGAAGTACTTGAACAGGCAAAACAAAAGCTTCCTGCCCTCATTACCCGTGTGTGCGATTTGAATCATGAATCCGAGCGAGTGGCTCTGTTTGATTGGGTAACAGCCAATTATCCGGAAGTAAATGTTTTGGTTAATAATGCAGGAGTCCAGCAGCGGTTCAACGTGTTAAAAGGAGAAGCCAAGAACAATTGGGGATATTTCAATCAAGAAATCACTACTGATATCGAAGCACCATTTCACTTTTCTATTCTGTTCGCGCCATATTTTGCGGAAAAAGAAGAGGCGGCCATCATTAATGTCACCTCAGGACTAGCATTTACACCGTTTGCGATTGCACCGATTTATTCGGCCAGCAAAGCGGCGCTGCATTCCTTTACGATGAGCCTCAGACATCAGCTTTCTGATACGTCAGTAGAAGTTATCGAAGTTGCTCCTCCAGCTGTGAATACGCAGTTAGGCGGGCTAGGGCTGCATACACATGCGAAAAGCATGATTGAATAACTACGAATATAAAAGATAAGCCATTGTGTAAGAACTTTTCACACGCACAATCCAAAAGACAGAATGAAGTTACTTGATTACGTGCGATACTCGGGTGACATTAAAACTGTGACTTCACTCGTAGAAAAATATATGCCGATATCTTGGGATAGGGGTTACTCTCCTTGGTTTTATTCGGAGTAACAAAAGGCATCTTCATATTATTAGGTCAGCCAGAAATTCTGGTTGGCCTATTTTTGTAGGTGTTTTAAATTGTGGTATCCGGGAGAACGTAGGCACCTTTTGGGATTATGCCCCGTCAAAAAAACGGTTCTCCTATTCCCTTCAATGACCATGTTTGATTGGTAGGGGCATTTGACCCCGCAATAAGAGAAGCTATGGGTTTGGAATCATCGTAAAATGCCGTTAAATACAAATCAGAAGGTTATTGTGGAACCCATGGTGGGCGTAGATGCGGCAAAGAGATTAGCGGTACGGTATGGGGTTTGTTGAAAAAAATCCTATAATCCGATAGATTACGATAAAAAAAGAAAAGAGAGCAGACCCTATAAGGTGTTGTGACGCCTGTGCCAATAAGCTTCTCAATTACGTATACACCATCCTCAACAAGAAGTAGCCCTTTCACATCCAATTCCCAATTTATCAATGTTATTCACGCTAATGAAAGTTCTTTGTTCCATATACTTGACAAGGTCTTAGCAGTTTTTGCGTAGTTCAAGTAGGCATAGATTCATGTATAATAATACCATTATGTAATTAACATTGGAGGCGCTCAAATGGTATTGGTAGATATTCATGGTTCATGCATAAGCAGAAATATTTTCAACGTTAATAAAGACACTAATATATCGGTTAATAGTTATTTAAGCAGAAATAATATTGTATCTAGTATGATGCCTCCTGCAAATATTTCTACAAGATCTGAAGAGTTGTCTATTTTTGATAGTGAGTATTCTCATCGTTGTTTACGGAACGGTATTGAAAAGAATACGGTCCCAATCCTTTTGAATTCTAATGCTGATTTCCTTGTGATTGACTTTTTTGACTTTTGCCAGCCGGTTGCTGTATATAAAAATACGACTTTCTCTACTTATGATTACTCATTTTATAATACTGCAGCTTATAAAAGTGAACCGGAACAATTTCAAAGAACTAATTTTTTGGAAATTCCAAGTTGGTTGTGGTACGGATATATTGATCTATATTGGGAGAAAATGATCGAGAAGTTTGGGGCAAATATCATATTGGTTCGAATTAGAAGTTGTAATAATTATATAGCGAAAGATGGGGAGGTTAAGGATACTCCACCCGCAATGTTGCATTTTGGAAATGCAATCTATAATAAACCACTTTATGAACTTGAAGAGTATGTTATAGACAAGTATAATCCGTATGTTTTAGATGTTTCAAAATATTTTATTGCCGATGAAGAGTATAATCCGGATGTAACACCTGTTCACTTTGAAGAAAACTATGCCATAAGTTCTTGGTCATTAATGCAAGATATTATCCTGAATAAACCGAAACAAAGATACTATGATAACCTTAGGCCGCAGGTGGTTGCTGACTTATTAGGAAGAAGGGTTGATGATAGAAATTTTGAGGTAATCTGGAGAGAAACAGAGAGCTTTTTTGTTGCAAATGATCTTTTGGATGATATATCTTCAGATAGTGATCCAATAGATGTTATTCAAAATAGAGAATGGTTAGCGACCCTGTATCAAGGGTTAGATGTTATACATTCAGCTTTCTCTACTATGGATATAAATGAAAAACTAACACTAATAAATGAATTTATCAATGGAATCGAACTGTCGGAAAAAGATAATGTGTTTAAATGGAATTATTTACATAAACTTAAAGAAAAGCAAGAGTACTTAAATCAACCTGTTGAGCACTTGGTAGAAAGGTTTATAGCGGCTTTAGATAAAAACGACTTAAGGTGGATTCAAATGCTGAATTGTTTGGGGATATTGCTTCCAGAAGATGAATCAGTTATGTACTATCAATTGCAGTATTATATCGCTGTTGATAATAAAGTAATGATTACTAAGCTTAAGCAACGCCTAGATTCCGCAGAATAAACGTCTTGCCTCAGTCTTCAGTGAAAGTGAGATCTGTCTGTAACTACACAGGTAGAAACTTATGTGCCTTTATCTTCGGACAGGGGTTTGACTCCTCAGCTCCATCAATTAAATCCACGACCACATGAGGTTGTGGATTTTTCTTATCACTGAGAACAATAGTATAAGCCCGCCACTAAAATATATAGCCTAATCCAAGAGGTCCTTAGGAAAATTCAGCTAGAAGGTAATTAAAGAAGGAAGAGAGACTACTTACAGAAAAATCAACCTAAACACAAAAAAAGCTCCATTCCTACTGGAACGGAGCTTTTCCTCCAATTTAGAAACACGTGAATGATTGAATCAAATTCAAATCAAATCCCGTATACACCCAGAACCTTCCGTTCCATTGAAACCCTGCGACCGAGGTACGCCCTACGAAGACCGGGAAAAACCAGAATTGGTTTCTATTCACGAGCCAAACGTACGTATTCCGAAATAAACAACCAGCAATCGCTCCGGGGTCGACAGCCAAGGGGGTAATCGCAGGTTGCTGAGGGATAAATCCCGGGGGAGGTGAGCTGGGTCCCGCGGTTCCTGGTTGGCCAGGCTGTCCTGGGAATCCTGGTTGCCCTGGAAATCCCGGCTGTCCGGGCTGCCCTGGGAATCCTGGGGCACTAGGTGGTGGTAAAAATGACATGATCTCGTCACTCCTTAATGGATGGGCTAACACATTGTATGTAGGAGCGGAGAGAAGTGAATGGGCGCACTGCATATTTCTTCATGCATTCCGCAGAGGATGGAACGTTTAGCATAAATGTATAGCATTTGAAGGTGAGTGGTATGGCGCCTTTGCTTCCAAAAGTTCATCTCACCAGGGCTAGTCCTAGCCTAAAGTCTAGGCACAAACACCCCCTAAGACGGTTATGTCAGCTAAATAAGGCGGCTATAATTAATTTATTGAGAAGAACGTGACTTATGAAGCAAAGGAGTGTTTGAATAATGAACGCAACAGGGGCGACTGCGAAGGAGCCAACAGGTAAGGTGAACTGGGTGCTTTTTAATCCAAAAACTTATGCAACAATCCTCTATTTTTTACTCTCTCTCCCGTTAGGAATTATCTATCTTACTGTAGCGATAACAGGAGTTGCACTATCCATCGCTTTAACTCCATTATTTATCGGAATCCCGCTGTTTTTTGGAGTAGCTAAGTTGTTGGATGGGATTGTGAAATTTGAGCAAAGCATGATTAGACAAATTTTAGGCTTGCCGGTTCAGCCTGCCTCGTACGCTACGGGCCAACAGTCTGACGCTGGGCAGAACTGGTTTATGCGAATGGTGAGAGGGTTTGACGGCGGGTTATTTATTCGAAATTTGCTGCTCGTCTTCCTAAGATTTGTTACGGGTATTGTATTCTTTGTAATTATGATAACGGTGATCTCATTAGGACTAGGCTTTATTGCTCTTCCAGCCGTGCATATTATTTTGATGAATGAAATGCAACTGAATATTTTAGAAAATAGCTTGTTTAATTACTTCCATATCGATTGGACCTATAATCAGCAATATCTGTTGTACGTAGGTGTTGGCCTTGTCCTTTTTTGGATTGCGCTTCGCGTCGTGAATGGACTCATGCAAATTCAGCGCAGAATCATGTATGTGGATGAGGCATATCAGCGGCCGTCAGTAGCAGCGGAAGCATCAATATATGACTCCGTTCAGTCACTATATTATGAGCACCAAGAGGATCAGTCCACTCAAGGGTTGATGCAGCCAGCCTATAGAGAGCTTTAGAACATGGAGTTTTTATAGATATAAGGAAAAAACCTATGTTTCCAACTGTCAGTACAATAGACCTAACCTTACGATCCCCGCAATGGGGGTCTTTTTTTTGGAAGGAGGGGAGGGGGAAGTTTGGAACTGTAGGAGCGAAGCGCTTGCTACTGTAAAATGCTTTTAGAATGCGGGTATAGCAGCTTGTTGATTAGGTTCTTATCCGACTGGATATCATGTTCAATGGAGAGCTCATCCGTCAGTTTTTTTATTAAATTAAGCAATCTTTTAATTGTTATGTTACTTAATATATGTTAGCCTTAAATTAAGTAACATTATCGGAGGGATTTTCTGTGCAATTTGTTAATCCGATTCGGGACGTAAAAACCATACAAGCGATGAAAGAGGAGCTCCGAAAACACTCTTTAAGGGATCTGTTGCTTTTTGTATTGGGAATTAACACCGGGATTAGTCTTCTTGATTTGCTCAATCTTACTGTACAGGACGTTTGGGATGGCCAGAATGCCAAGCAGTTTCTTTATATTAAGGATGAGAAGACAGGAGAAGAAAAGGCTCATTACTTAAACAGCAAGGTCGGGGAGATACTAAACGAGTATTTATCTAACGTCGATTGGAAGCCTGAGGATTATTTGTTTAAATCCAAAAAGGATTCTGGTCCGATTACCCGTCAGCAGGCGTATCGAATTATTAATCACTCGGCAAAGGAGGTAGGGATATCTGAGAAAATCGGGACCCATACACTGAGAAAGACGTTTGGTTACCATGCATACTATAGAGGAGTTGCCATCTCCATTTTAAAGTCGATTTTGCATCATCATTCTACGGCTGAAACGTTGAAGTATCTGGGGATCGACAGGGTTGAGAAGCGGCCCATTAAAGTGGATGTGAATTTATAAACGATCTGTGTTTTGAAAAGATAAAAAAACTCCGCATGAAACATGCGGAGAGGGTGAGCTTTTTTATTAACTTTTATTGTGCAGAGTCATCCAGACCCAGTGCTGTATTAATATCTACATTTGTTAGTTCGGTGACAATCCCGTCAGTTACGAGAACATGTAAAGTCGAAGCATCCTTCATAAAACGGAAAATTCCGTTATCGAAATCGGTATCCGCTTCTTTGAAGAAAATGCCTTCATATTCCGTTTCTTTTTCGTGACTGAAGCTTAACTGGTAATTCTTCCCGTCTTTAATCAAATAAGCACGAATGCCCTTTTGATAATTACCTTCTTCATCCCGGATATAACGGGCAACGGAAACGATATGCAGATCGACAAAGGGGATCTCACGTACCAAAGAATTAATGATAGATCCCTTCGTAATTTGTTCCCATCGGCTGCTTGCTGTCTGGCCTAGAATAATCTGTGTAATGTTGTTATCTCTGGCTACTTCTGCAATGACCTTATAGACAGGGCGGCTTTCATTATCCTTCATGATAAATTGGGCCGTAGCGTGAGCGTGGGCATATTCTTTCCATTGTTCGATATAGAGTAATTTCTCGGCGTCCAGTTCGTCAAATGGCTTCGGATCGATGGTCAATATATAAAGCGGAGCTTTCATGATATTAGCGATTGCACAGCCACGTTTGATTAGTCTTTCGCTATTGGGACCATAATAAACGCAAACCAGAATGCTCTCATTATATACGCTAATCATTTTAAGTATTTCACCTCAATGCTAGTATTAGGACTCATTTAAACTATGTAAGACTATAGTTGATGTTAACAAAAGAGTCAATATGTAGATACGGAAGCAGAAGTCATGAATAAGGAGGAGTACGCTTGACTATGTTCTATACCTATATTTTTCTCCCGTTGATCAGTGCAATATTTGTTCCCTTCTTATATAAGTATTTCAATCGCGTAGTACATACGGGATGGTTCGTTTTACTTGTACCTACATCTATTTTTATCTATTTACTACAGTATATACCTGGTGTTGCGGCTGGTGACACGTATAAATACACATTATCCTGGATACCGTCCCTGGATATGAATATGATCTCCTATGTGGATGGGCTCAGCTTGTTATTTGGTCTGCTCATTAGCGGAGTCGGTAGCTTGGTCATTATTTACTCTATATTTTATATGTCTAAGGTTCGTGAGGCGCTCCACAACTTCTATATTTATTTGCTCATGTTCATGGGCGCTATGCTGGGGGTAGTATTCTCCGATCACCTCTTAGTCCTGTACGGGTTCTGGGAGTTAACCAGTGTTTCTTCCTTCTTATTAATCTCCTATTGGTACGAGCGCAAGAGCTCCCGCCAAGGCGCCTTGAAGGCGCTATTAATTACTGTCCTTGGCGGATTCGGCATGTTAGCCGGGTTTATTATGCTGATCATGATGGCGGATACTTACAGTATTCGGGAAATGATTGCGAACCTGGAAGTTATACAAAGCCATGTACTATTTATTCCCGCGATGTTATGTGTTTTGCTCGGTGCATTTACGAAATCCGCACAATTTCCATTCGGTATTTGGTTACCGGACGCGATGGAGGCGCCAACTCCGGTGAGCAGTTACCTCCACTCGGCTACAATGGTCAAAGCTGGTATTTATTTAGTGGCTCGTATGACTCCGATTTTCGGGGGGAGCTCCGTGTGGTTCTGGCTTGTGGCTGGAATTGGTCTCATTACGCTGCTTTACGGTTCTTTGACGGCGCTGAGGCAGACCGATCTAAAGGCGATGTTAGCATATTCTACAATTAGTCAATTGGGATTGATTATGTGCTTGCTTGGAGTCGGTTCTTTAGCCGTCTATTTTGGGCCTGGTGAGAGTGGCACGATCTTTACAGTAGCAACATTTGCCGCCCTATTCCATCTGTTTAATCATTCGACCTTTAAAGGAAGTTTGTTCATGGTTGTCGGTATTATTGACCATGAGACAGGTCGGCGGGATATTCGCTATTTTGGCGGTTTGATGCAAGTGATGCCGATTACGTTCACGATCGCTTTGATTGGCGGTTTATCGATGGCGGGATTACCGCCGTTTAACGGTTTTTTGAGTAAGGAAATGTTTTTTGCAGCGGTGAATGAGGTATCCCAGGCCGGTATCTTCGGTTTGGGCAGCATTGGTCTCTTGTTCCCGATCATTGCTTGGATAGCTAGCATATTTACCTTCGTTTATTGCATGATTTTTGTATTCAAAACCTTTGGAGGACAATATCGTCCTGAGAAATTGACACGAAAAGTGCATGAAGCGCCTTGGGGGATGCTATTTTCTCCAGCCGTCTTGGCATTACTCGTTATACTCATTTTCTTCTTCCCAAATGTATTGGGTAAGTATATTCTCACTCCGGCACTAACATCCATTTTGCCGATGATGCCGCTGTCTCCATACGACCTGAAAATCAGTGCATGGCATGGGCTCAATATGGAGCTGATAATGACGTTCGGTGTCATTGTTGTGGGTCTCCTTCTTTTCAAAACATCCAAGCAGTGGATCCAGGTGATGAGAAATTATCCGCAGGGATTAACGTTGAACCATTGGTACAATAAGGGCTTAACTGGTACAGAGAGACTGTCGGAGTCCTTAACGAATCGTTATATGACAGGCTCGCTGAGACGTTATCTGATCTACATTTTTTCATTCTTTGTCATTGTGTTGATAAGTTCGCTTCTGCTGCTCCACGGTCTCCAGTTTGATTTCTCAAATAATGCAGCTATCAGTATTTTTGATGTCGGACTTGTGCTCGCGATGGTGATCGCCGCAGGTACTGTCTTATTTGCCGGCAATCGAATTGTGGCTATTGTTGCACTAGGTGCGTTAGGTTATATGGTTTCGATGTTCTTTGTTATCTTCAGGGCTCCTGACCTGGCATTGACGCAAATGGTGGTGGAGACGGTGACAACGGTTCTGTTCCTACTGTGCTTCTACCATTTACCGAAACTTAAGAAAAGCATCGAACGGATTCCTTTCAAACTGACGAATCTGGTCATCTCGATCGCGATGGGTCTAACCGTGACTGTTCTCGCATTGTCCGCGAATGGGCATAAGTTATTTGAACCCATCACATCCTTTTTTGAAAATGCCTTTGAGCTGGCGGGTGCCAAAAATATTGTCAACGCTATATTAGTGGACTTCCGCGGATTCGATACGATGCTGGAAATATCCGTGTTATCCATTGCTGGACTAGGTGTATATATATTCGTTCATCAGCGTTCCAAAAGGAGGGAACAAAATGAAACCGAATGATGTGATATTGAAAAGTGTAACTCGAGTAGCTGCTGTAATCATATTGACCTTTTCGATCTATTTATTTATGAACGGTCACCATCATCCAGGAGGAGGATTCATTGGGGGACTGAGTATGGCATCATCTATTGTCCTGCTGTATCTTTCTTTTGGAGTCGAGAAGGTAAGGGAAAACATTCGGGTGGATTTCAAAAAACTTTCCGCGGTGGGAGTGTTGATTGCTGTTGCGACCGGAACAGTGAGTGTGGTATTTGGTAAGCCTTTTTTAACCCAGACCTTCGGTCATTTTGATTTACCGATCTTTGGCGATACCGAGCTCGCGTCTGCTTTGATTTTTGATACCGGAGTCGCTTTGGCTGTCATAGGCACCGCAGTCAATATTATTCTAAGCATAAGTGAGGATCGTTAATATGGAGACACTAATGGTCATACTAGTCGGTATTTTAATATCCATTGGAACCTATTTGATTCTATCTAAGCAGCTGCTGCGGATTGTGCTTGGAGCATCCATTGTGGGCCATGCGGTTAATTTGCTGCTCATTACTTCCGGTGGGCTGAAGACAGGGAGTGCCCCTCTACTGGGAGAGAAAGTCGCGAACTTTACGGATGCTATTCCTCAAGCATTAATTTTAACTGCGATTGTCATTAATTTTGCCGTGACAGCGTTAGTACTAGTTTTATGTTACCGGGCCTATCAAAGCTTCGGGACGGATGACATGGAGCAATTAAGGGGGAATGAGCTTGAATAATTTGTTGATCGCGCCGGTTATCATTCCTCTGTTGATGGGGATGGTCCTCATTATATTCCAGAAAAATATAAAGCTACAGCGGATTCTTAGTCTGGCTGCATTGTTAGCTACTAGTGTCATTGCCGTTCTATTGATGAATCAGATCAGAAATGGCGGAATTCAAACCTTACAATTGGGTGGTTGGAAAGCACCTTACGGCATTAGCTTCGTGGGGGACATGTTCAGTGCTTTGCTGCTTTTGGCTACTTCAATTGTCTCGGTGTGCTGCTTAATTTATGCTTTTTCATCGATTGGTCGAAAACAAGAAAAATTGTACTTTTATCCTCTATTTTTGTTTTTGATTACAGGTGTCAATGGTTCGTTCTTGACAGGGGATTTGTTCAATTTATATGTCTTCTTTGAATTGTTTCTGGTTGCTTCCTATGTACTAATCACATTGGGGGGAGGCCAGCGGCAGCTTGGCGAGTCACTCAAATATATTTTTACGAACATTATTGCATCGGCGTTCTTTTTGATCGGAGTAGCCTATTTATATTCTATGACCGGCACATTGAACCTCGCCCATTTATCGATGCGGATTGCAGAGGTTGGTCAGGATGGGTTAATTACTACCGTCGCATTATTATTCCTGATCGTCTTCGCTATGAAGGCGGGATTATTGCTCTTTTTCTGGCTGCCCGGATCCTATAGTGTACCGCCAACGGCAATCGCTGCTATTTTTGCAGCATTACTCACTAAAGTAGGGATATACGCCATTTTCAGAATGTTTACGCTCATCTTTTATCATGAACCGCAAATTACCCATATGTTTATTGGGATTTTAGCCGCTATTACAATGATACTAGGTGGACTCGGAGCGATCGGTTATTGGGATTTGAGAAAAATATTAACCTTCAATGTGGTTATCAGCGTTGGATTTATTATGGCTGGACTTGTCTCTTTAACATCCACCGGCATAGCGGGTTCTATTTATTATTTGATTCACGACATGCTGATTAAAGGGCTTGTATTTATGATTGGGGGAACCATAGTTCATCTCACGGGAACAAGTGACTTGAAGAAAATTAGCGGCTTGATTCGTCATCACCCCGGGTTAGGCTGGATGTTCTTCATCGCAGCTTTGTCTATGGTTGGAATTCCTCCGCTCAGCGGATTTCTTGGCAAAGTATTTACGACGCAAGGCGTCTTTGAAGCCGGCTATTATTGGCTTGGAGGAATCGGGCTGCTGGCCAGCTTGTTCATTCTGTTTTCCATGATCAAATTGTTTATGAACGCTTTTTGGGGTGAAACGATTCTGGGTGTTGAGGAGGAGAAAGGGACAACGAAAGGTTTGTTGCTTCCGATCGCTCTGTTGACGCTGGCTAGTGTTGCTATGGGAATCGGCGCTGAGGCGATTACGGGTTATGTTGCTCAAGCTGCCGAGGAATTGCTCAATCCAAATTTATATATTCAGGCCGTGTTTGATTAAAGGGGGGAAACAGTCATGCCCGTTCAGGTGCTACTCAACATATTCATTGCCTACTTGTGGATGTTTCTGCAAGAGGATATGAGTATATTAAACTTTATCAGCGGTTACTTTGTGGGTCTGTTTATTTTAATGTGCATTCGCCGTTTCTTTAAAAAACCGTTTTATCTATTCACGTTAGCCGCAATTGGGAAGCTGTTCATTCTCTTTATCCATGAGCTGAATACTTCTGCGATGATGGTCATGAAGCATGTGCTCCGTCCTAAAATCGATGTTAAACCGGGGATTTTCAAGGTGGAAACGGATTTGGAGGGGGATTTGGAAATTACGCTCCTATCCTTGTTGATTTGCTTAACACCGGGCTCAGTCATCATGGAGGTAACCCCTGATTCGAAGGTGCTATACATCCATGGTCTGAATATGCCTGAATCCAGGGATTCAGTATTAAAATCAAAATCTGTTTTTGAAAAAGCGATAAAGGATGTGACGAGAAAATGATATTTGAGACGGTGTTGATTACTGCATTATGTATATTAATGCTGGCCATACTAGCCAACTTATACCGGATTGTAAAAGGGCCTTCCAGTGCAGACCGTGTTCAAGCTTTGGATTCCATTGGTATTAATCTGATCGCCAGTACCGCCGTGTTCTCCGTGCTGCTGCACACACATGCCTTTTTTGATCTTATACTACTGATCGGGATCCTTTCGTTTATTGGAACAGTTGCCTTCGCCAGATTTATTGAAAGAGGTGTTGTCATTGAGCGTAAGCGGTGAAATAATCGGGGCCGTCCTCATTCTCATTGGAGCTATTTTCAGCTTGATCAGCGCGATTGGGAATGTGCGTCTGCCCGATGTGTACACAAGGTCTCATGCTGCATCTAAAAGTTCTACGCTTGGCGTGCTGTGTGCGCTCGTTGGAACATTACTGTATTTCTTAATTTCTGACGGTTTCTTCAGCATCCGCCTCATCTTGGGAATCTTCTTTGTATTTTTAACAGCTCCAGTCGCCGCTCATGTGATTTGCCGTGCTGCTTACCGCAGCCAGGTGCCGTTAGCCGAGCAGAGCGTTCAAGATGAATTGAAGGACTATTATATGGAGAATGAAATCGAAACCGCCCAGTTAGAGGATAAAGAAAAAATTGCTGTATATCAGGGAAAATGAAGAAGCGGTCCGTCCTCAGTTGAGGGTGGGCTGCTTTTTACAAGTAGGTGCAAATTGATGAGTGAGATTTCAAAGGTTCCGATACACAAGCAGGTTACCGATATTTTTCGGATACTTGCTTTTTCGTACAGGGAAATATTTATTTTCGAAATTCTGTATAAGCTGCTAACGTTGTTTGTCTTTATTCCAGCCATTTCATCCATATTTCGTGGATTTCTCCGCTTAAGTGGGTTTGCCGGAGCTACCAATTACGAACTGTTGCAATTTGCGATGAGTAAGTATGGATTGTTATGCATGCTGATTCTGCTTCCAATCGCCACACTGCTGATTTTTATAGAGCTATCGGTTCTGATTATTCTCTCGTATTATGGTCAGAAGAGACAGCGGATCGGACTAATTCCGGCGTTTTTGCAGTCGCTTTCCTATCTTCGGTCCCTGTTCAAAATAGGATTTCTAGGGTTGGTGGTCTATCTGCTGCTGTTTCTCCCGCTAGGTGCGGGGGTAGGCACTACGCTACTTCCTTCTTTGGAAATTCCGAACTTTATCACGGGCGAGTTAGTAAAAACAGGCGGAGGAACACTTCTGCTTATTGGCGTGCTGGGGGTCATGTTATTCTTCAATGTTCGCTGGACCTTTTTGCTTCATATTGTGGTGATCGAGGGGGCGGCAAGCTTTCGGAAGGCGGCGAAAAAGAGCGTTGCACTCCTTAAAAAAAGACATCTCCGCATATTAGTGGTTATGCTGTCGGTATTCTTCCTCTATCTGCTCGTTGTCATTCTGTTGATTGTAGCTTTTGTCGGAGCTGTGGGTTTTCTATACTTCCTGTGGGAGCAGCAGACGGTATTTGCTAGTGTTGTGCGGATAGTCGCTTTGAAGAGCGCAGTACTATCCCTCTATCTGGCAACATTATTTTTGCTGCCGCTTTATATTACCACAATTACCCGGTTGTACATGGTGAAGGCGAACCCGAATGATGTCGTGCTGCAGCTACCTGAGCCGAAGAGCTTGGAAGATCGGTCCATTCAGAATCAAGGATTGCTACACAAGCATAAAAGAAAGATCATCGCGCTTGGCTCAGTTACTACATTTGCAGCGGCAATTGCTCTTCTGCCAGCCATAGATGGAATGCAGATGGAGGATCAAAAAGCCGAGATTATGGCCCATAGAGGATATGTTTCGAAGGGGCCGGAAAATACGATTGAGTCCATACAGGGTGCTATTGAGGCGCAGGCAGATTATGCAGAAATCGACGTGTTGGAGACCAAGGACGGAGACCTTGCCGTCATACACGATACCAATTTGAAGCGTCTGACAGGTATCCATGCACAGGTGTATGATCTGACAATGGATGAATTACGACAGCTGCAAGTGAAGCAGGGGAATTTCACAGGACGAATTAGCAGTCTGGCAGAAGTGATGGATGTAGCCAGAGGTAAAATAAAACTAAACATTGAAATCAAAACACATGGAATGGAACAAAATCTGACCGATACATTCATCCGGATTGTGCGTGAAAATCATTTTGAAAATGATTGTGTTGTACAGTCGCTGGATTATGAAATCGTGCAGCAAGTCAAAGCCGCAGCGCCAGATCTTCAGGTGGGTTATATTTTGTTCGCCGGTGTCCCAGACATGGGGCAGATTCAAGCCGACTTTGTCGTTATGGAAGAGTATATGGTCAAAGAATCGGTTATCGCTTCGGCCAAGCGGCATCACAAGCCTATCTATGTCTGGACAGTAAATAACACCGAAAGCATGCGACGATTCTTCAGTATGGGTGTCGATGGGATCATAACAGATTACCCTGAAGATGCGATTTCCATTGAAGAAGAACTTAGAACGGGACCGTTGTCGGCGTTGACCCAGTGGCTTAATAATTTGAATTTTTGATGGATAATGAAAAGCCCCGCAAGCTCTGCATATGCAGTGGCTTGCGGGGCTTGGCTTTATTTAGACGTGGTTTTTGAATGAATGCTATTAATTAAGATGATTTAGAAAAAGGTGTTAGCCCACATCAAGCGGAATTATTCTTTGATGTGACTAACTAGATTGAAGATAGATGCTTTATTGAGGAGAGTGACTATGCTTATCTTAATGGAAGGATTGCCTGGGGTCGGGAAGTCAACGAACTCGGGCTTATTATTTCGTCAGTTTGAGAGACATGGCTTTAAAACAAGATGGGTGCATGAGCTTGATCGGCCGCATCCTGTGTTATTTTTTCAAGAATCTCACTTTAAGATGAATGAATATCACAATTGGAAGACCCGCCATAATCTTTCAACTTCACTCATAGAAAAGTTTGCGACAATCCGTGAGGAGTCTGTTGGTTTCGATTTGCTCGAATTGTCGTGGAATTATAAAGCAGCATTATCCGAAATGGCCTTCAATGAACTTCAAGAACGAGATGTGTGGAAATTCTCACTAGATGAATATATAAAGGCTGCGCTGGAAAAGTAGAGGTTCTTTGCGAAGGAAGTGGCAGCGGATCCGGAGCAGGTAGTCATTTTAGACAGTTGTATTTTCCAATACCAAATCTTTAGTTTTCAATTGGCAAACGCTTCGCAACAACAGTTAGATTATTTTATCGAAGCTTTATGGGAGTGTCTGACACCGCTCAGTCCCAAATTAGTCTATCTCTATCGCAATTCTATAACTGATACCATTAATCATCTTAAACAGGTACGGGGAGAGTCGTTTTTTCTAAACATCTGGGAAAGGGATCGCTTAAGGCCTTACTACAAAGCTCGTGCGGACAGGGTGGAAACGTATTTCGAGTTTTTAGCCGATTATCATGCAATTGCCCAAGAACTGTACAACAAGGCGAATTGCCCGAAACTTTCCATTGAGGTTACAAGTGGAGAATGGAATGAGTTCGAAGAGCGTATGCTTGCTTTTTTTGGACTAACACGGCTTCCAGATATAAATGCTGGCATATATGAAGGAGATTACCTGAACAACGATTTGGGATTATTACTTAAGATCAAGCAAGAGAACGAAGAATATTTCTTAATCGATCCTAATGGGAGTAAGCATAAATTGATTGCGCGCACTTCTACCGAGTTTTATATAAATGACCTACCTGTGATCTTAAATATCTCCAAACAAGGTGAGATTGTAATTGACGGTGCCAGCTTAATGAGCCGGTGGACGGAAAAAGGTTTGGTGTTTCATAGAGAATAAAATAGATAGCGGAATGATATAATAGTATCTATTAATACTATGGATTCAATTCGATTTATTCTATTTGTGGGAGGTTGAACATGAAGAATTTTAAAACATTTATTTCTCCTTCTCTCCAGTTTGAGGTGCTGGAGCATGACCGTGTAATTGCCAAAGTTAAACTGGACTACGTGAATCAGAATGTTGATGTTTGGCAAGATGACAAGGTGTCGCCCGTCTTTCTACCTTTTCCCGGTAAGCAAAAAGTGTTAGTTGGCGATGTACTAGACTATTTCGAGTCTCGGTGTCTACCGCGTACCCGGCATCATATTGAAAAAGTACTGCATGCTCTAGAGCTTCAAGATTATGTACCAACCGATATAGTAAAACAAACACATGGTGTACTATATGATGACTACGTGTGGATCCGATTCTCTGGTGAGGAGTTGACGTGCGCTGATGTCCATCCCCGTTTTGCAAGTGAGCAAGGACTTTCGGCAGACATTTGTAAGCAGCAGTAAGGGTGATCAGCTGAAATGGAAAATGGGAAACGTATGGGGGAAAGCTAACAAATTTGGCTACGAAGGTTTAGCAGAATGGGTAGCATACGAAATGATCAAACGTTCAAATATTCATCCCGAGTTAGTAGTTCTTTATAGTCAGTGTATATTGAGAGAAAACGACAGTATTGATTATCAGGGGTGTTATTCTGAAGATTTCCTCCTGCCAGGGGAGAGTCTTATTTCTTTGCATCGTATTTTGGAAAGTTACGGTATTAATTTTGATGATGTACTTCGCGATCAAAGCACACGTGATGCGGTACTTTTCATTGTTGAATTTCTTCGCAATAAGATAAATTTGGATACTTTAGAGTACTTCTCAATAATGTTGGGACTGGATGCTTTTTTATTGAATGAAGATCGCCACTTGAACAATATTGCTTTTATACATGGTCCAACGGGATATAGACTCTGCCCATATTTTGATCATGGCTTGAGTTTACTGTCAGATATAACGGATTATCCATTCAGTATGCCTACAGATGTAGCCTTACGAAATGTTAAAGCCAAACCCTTTAGTAAAGATTTCTCGAAACAAGCACGTGCTCTGGAGACAACCCTTCGATTTGATCATTCTTCAGTCTTACAATTTATTGAGCAGCATGATGAAGAACTTGGGAGAGTCTCGAAGATCCTGAGATTGCAAATACGCAAGTATGAGTATTTATTTGTTTGAAGCCAACCCTCAAAACCAGTGGAGCCATCTAGTAAAGTTCCAGCACCATATTAGAAAAAAGGAGCTTGGACAAAAGCTCCTTCTTAACCTTCTTATTAATTCTCCCTACCCTCCAATATTCTCTCAGCTAACTCATCTCCACAGTACTCCAGATCCATTATGGACTGAAATAAATCGGCTTGCAGCTGTCGTTGCTCCCTCGTCCAGGCTTGTTTGGGGGAGCTGAAAGCTGCCAGAGTTTTTGGATCGGTCAGACTGTTCTGGAAATTTTGCAACTGAGCATACATCTCATTGTAGACATTCGTCATTTGATCTAAATATTTGGTCAAAGGAGAATCTGTTCTCATAGTTAAAAGTGAATGATTCAAATATACTGCCGCACTTCTTCTCGCATCAGTCAGAGCCATCAGACAAAAGTGGTTGACGCTGAGCCTTCTGGCAAAATCCTGATCGTTCGCATGTTGATACCATTGTTCGTCCTGCAAGCCTGCCTGCCATTCCTGCAGGGCTTGGTATCCCAACTTATATCCTCTATTTTCCGGGGCCTTCATGGAGTCCAGTTTGGCCTGGAGAGAAGCGTACAGAGTATCCAGTGCGGATGGCTTAATTGACTGGCCGTTAAAACGAATGAGGATGAAGGGCCAGTGATCCACATTCAGGTAACCCTTGCTCATTTTCATGCGCATCTGGAATTCCGGGTCGTTTTTAAGCTCTTCAAAGGTCTCTTCGTCAAAATAGCTGCGGCATAGCAAAGTGTTCCCGCCATCCATATAGCCGGTGATGACCCCCCATTCGTGAGCTACACGGAGGTTGATGGCTATCGGCAACTCATGTTTTCTGATGCTGGTCATAATCATCTGCTTCTCCAGTTTACGTTCCTCGGGTGTGATGCGGTCTGCCCAGCTAACCTGAAGTCCGTAGGCTTTGAATGCCAGGCTGGCATAGTCGTAACCCACAAGTCCATCAGCAGAGCTATAGTCCCAAACGGGGTTAAAAGCGATCCTCCAGCATGCTCCTGAAGCACCCATCACCGTTTCATAGGTTGTTTCTTGTCCCATGGTCTTCAATGAAAGATAAAGAGCACCTGCCCAGGAACAATCCATTCCTTGACCAAAACCAAGACGTTCCACGTTCTCTACAATATAATAATCATTCCTGGCATCGCCTCTATATAGGCGAGAACGGTCCGGTGTATAATGAATTTTATCGCCTTCTCGGCAGCTGATTGCATGTATACCTGTGCCGTTTACATAAACAAGCAAAAGGTAATCGTCTCCGTTATTGTCGATCAGGCTAGGGAACAGTTCGTGATTTGCGGTAAAATGTTCCCATTTAAAGTATTCATAATGTTTCATCTTGCTTAAGACATTTTGATTTGTCTGTTCATTGCCATAGGCAGCAAACACAATCTCCAGTTCCTTTGGCTGCAATGGATAACCCTCAGTTTTGAGATCAAGTACTAATTGGTTATTTTGCTGAACATAAGTAGCAAAAGTCCCGGAAGGGGTCTGATATTTGATCAGCAGCAGTTTGGTCCGGTTACTATTAATACGATTGGGAAAAGTCTGCTCATTTACGGCCAATGTCAAACGATTGCCGACAACGAACTGGTTAATGAAATGAGTAACATCGTGACTTTCATGACCATCTGTGTATGCTGCGTAGAGAACAACCAGTTGCTGTGGCATCAAAATACTGTCAATCGAGTGACCGAGTGCAGTAGATAGCAGAGGTAGGTTGGCTGTTTCAGGCATAGATTTTCCCGTCTCCCATTTGGAGACCGCTTGGGCACTGACATTTAATTGCTCGGCCAATTGTTCTTGTGATAATTTTTTTTCTTTACGGAGCATTGCGATTCTGTTGCCGACTTTTTCGTTACTCAACATAGTTACATCTCCCGAAAAGTGAATTACGACGTCGTTATCTTTTATTATAATAGCTTGCAATGGAAATTCCATTTATTCCAAGATGAGTGAATATAGTTTTGTTCAACCGTGGGTTGAATTTGAAAGGACCGTTGGGGTTAGGAGACGCTAATGTTATGCCTATTTATTGAACACAACAGTATTTTAGGCTAGTATAAACATGAAGTTCTTGCAGACAATATGTCTATATATTGTAAATTGCTGAATAATCAGCTTTTATATAACTTGGAGGCATCATATGAGTACATTCGATGTAATTACAACAGACCGATTATTAATCAGAACGCTGGAAATAAAAGATAGAGAGGCTTTTTTTAGATATCGTGCGATGCCTGAGGTGTATAAATATCAATCATGGAAACCACAGAATATAAATGAGGTTGAGAAGTTTATCTCGGACAATTTGACTGTCGTACCGAATACCAGCGATTCATGGCTTCAAGTTGCTATTTCTCTGAAGGATGGGCAGCTTGTCGGTGATATCGGCATTCATTTTTTGTATGATGGTTTTCAGGCTGAACTAGGATATACGCTTTCTCCTGAATTCCAAGGCAAAGGCTATGCCTCCGAGGCGGTCCGGGCCGTAATCGATTATTTGTTCACCGGGCTGGGTAAGCATAGAATTACAGGGTCAGTGGATCCTGACAATCTGAAGTCGGTCAAGCTGCTGGAGAATTTGGGGTTTAGAAAAGAAGCGCACTTTATCAAAAGCTACCGGATGAATGATGCTTGGTATGATGATTGTGTTTATGCTATTTTGGCAGACGAGTGGAAGTGAATTATATAGCTTATACCAGTGAGACCACCTTTGAAGGTGGTTTTTCTGCATGCTGTCAGTTTTTTGGAGGGTAAGTCCTCTCAAGCGCTAAAAGTTTGAGATTTTTCAGGGATTATACTATGATAAAATAAATTCCAATATTTGTTATATTGATGATATGGATTATGCCCCGTACTCTTACACAATTTAGAGAACAGTAAACCTAAGGAGTGGTAGAAATGGCGCGCGTTTTATTTATTAACAGTGGATCTGAGGGACATATCAATCCAACACTTGGAGTAGTGCAAGAGCTCATTGCGCGTGGAGAAGAGGTAGTTTACTTTTCTATAGAAGCTTATAGGGAACGGATTGAGCAGACGGGTGCTTCCGTACGAACCTTTGACGATCAAAAATTCATTAGAGCCTTTATCTCAGGTGGAAAAGATTATGTCCTCGAAAGAATCAACGGTCTTTTACTTACGGCCGATGTAGTGATTCCAACCGTTATTGAACAAACCGCAGGAGAGCATTTTGATTACATCATCCATGACTCCATGTTTGGTTGTGGACGTTTGCTTGCGCAAATTCTTAAGCTTCCTGCCATCAGCTCTTGTACTACCTTTGCGCAGACAAAAGAGGTATTCGATAGAACGTTGGAGCAGTCTTTTACAGGGGTACCTGCAGAAATAGTTCAACCTATATACGATAAATTTAATGAGCTGACGGATATATTGAAGGAAAAATATAATGTGGAGATCACTTCTCCTTACGAAGTATTTTGCAATCCAGCACCGCTTACTATCGTGTACACAACGAGGGAGTTCCAACCTTATGAAGAAGCAATCGACCAAACTTATAAGTTTGTAGGCCCATCGATCTCTTCACGATCAACGCAAGAAAACTTCGACCTTATGGCAATCATGGAGAAAAGTCCAATTTACATTTCCCTGGGTACTGTCTTCAACCAAGCCATTGATTTCTATAAGCTTTGTTTTGAGGCATTGGGGGGCACGGAGCATACGATAGTCATGTCTATTGGGAGTAGGGTTCAAATTTCTGATTTAGGGCAGATACCTAGCAACTTTATCGTGAAAAATTATGTTCCACAAACGGACGTACTGAAATACACCAAATTATTTATCACACATGGTGGAATGAACAGTACCAATGAAGGTCTCTACTACGGAGTGCCGCTAATTGTAATCCCACAGAGTGCCGATCAGCCAATCATTGCCGGGCGAGTGGCCAACATCGGGGCAGGAGTTAAATTGCAAATGGAAAGCTTATCTGCCAAACAACTACGTGAAGCGGTAGATCATGTGTTAAGCGGCCCAACCTTCAAGGAAGCTGTTGCTGCTATTAGAGAACCCTTTCTAAAAGCAGGTGGATCTCGCCAAGCTGTTGACGAGATTTTCAAATTTAAAAGTCAACATCGCATCTAAGAAAGGAAGGTTATCGGATCTGAGAAAGATTGATAGTCTGTTACACGTCAGTATTGCAGGAGTCGTATTATTTGGAGGCCTATTTCTGGCTAGATACACAATAAAGAAAGAGTTTGGCGTAATAGAATTGTTGGCAGTATGCTTTTCCTCGTTGGAATTATATTTTTAATCTTTTGGAAAAGAAAAAATAATGAATCGAACTAAAGGTTAATGGTGATATCTAAAACCGGCAGGAGTGACAGTCTAGGACAGCAGACGCTTTTCTACCGTTACCTTTAGACAGAGGTTCGACTTCACGGTTTCATAAGAGTTTTCAGTGAAGACACCCTTAAATGGTGTCTTTTTTCATGTTTGGTAGGTTCGGACTATATCAGCTGGCCAAAAGGTTTAGATCGACGTGATTTCTTACGATTCGCTCTTATCAAAAAACAATATATTGACATTAATGAGAATTATATTTAATCTAAGTAAAGAATTTCTTTTAATTAAATTAATTAGGATTAAATTTAAAATTTTGGGTTAAAAATTTGTCTTTGCTTTTATAAAACTTTCTCAGGAGATTGATTATGTCAGATATTCTGGTGATATGTAGAAGTTATACACATCATGTAAAAGCTCTTGAAAAAAGCCTCTCCAGAAATAATATGCAAGTAACAATTGCAACTCCTAAAGAGATAAATGTTGAGATCAATACAGAGGGCGTTTCCTATTACATAAATGGAATAATTTTTTTTCCATCAATCGTAATTGGGTGGTTGTCTCTAGAAAAAACTCGAGAAGCTAAATCGATAAGAGAATGGGGACTCTGGCTACTTAAAACTATGGAATTAGAAGGTATTAAAGTTATTAATACATTTGAAACCTTCAATGTAGGGCAAAATAAGTTGTTAAATTCGATAATGCTTACTAAGCATTGTATCCCTCATATTCCTACTGAACTTGTTAGTGACATGCAATTTCTACAAAAAACAATTGAGGTTCTGAATTTACCGGTTGTTGTTAAGCCGGTTATTGGGTCTAAAAGTCATGATGTCCAAAGAGTAGATGATTTAAAAGAGCTTGAACAAATTTGTAATAGTTATTTTTCAAAAAACTTACCAGTTTATATACAGAAATATATTGAGAAACCTGGGCGTGATATAAGAGTTACAGTAATTAATCACAAGGCAATTTCAGCTCAATATCGTTCTGTTGATCATTCTGGTTTTTTGACCAAGAAAAACAATGGGGCATTGATTACAAAATGTCATATCAATGAAGAACTAGGCAAGCTTTCTGAAAAGTGCAGCAAAGTTTTTAATGCACCATTCGCTGGAATAGATTTACTAGAAGATGAAGAAGGGACTTACCGGGTAATTGAGGTCAATATAGCTCCTGCACTTCTTGATCCGGATGAGGATATTCTTAATGCTATAGTTGTGTATTTAAAAGAAGAGTTGATATCTCTAAGAAAAGAGTAAATAAAGTAGTAAGGAGTGAGAATGTAATGCATAAAATTCTTGAAAGTTTATCGTTACGAGGCGTTAATTTATGTAACCGGATGGGTCTTGCGCCTATGACAATGTATTGCTCGGAAGACGGTACATTGACTGATTGGCATTATGTTCACTATGCTTCTAGATCACAGGGGACAGGATTAGTATTGGTAGAAGCAACTGCAGTTTCTGAAAGTGGGAAAGTAACACCCCATGATTTAGGATTATGGGATGACAAATTTATTCTTCCACTCAAAAGATTAACCGATTTTATACATAATCAGAACGCAGTAGCAGGAATTCAGTTAAGCCATGGTGGAAGAAAAGCGAGTAGAACCAGACCTTGGGATGGAGATATATGGATAAAGCCTGAGGATAATGGGTGGGAAACATTTGCACCAACTGCTTTAGCCTTCTCAGCAGGTTACCCTATCCCTAAAGAGCTTAATGTAGACGAAATACAAGAGATAAAAGCAGACTTTAAAATGGCTGCTAGACGTGCTCTAGAAGCAGGGTTTAAGTTGATTGAGATTCATGCTGGACATGGTAGACTGTTTCATAGTTTTTATTCCAATTTATCAAATAGAAGATCGGATATGTATGGAGGATCTTTCGAAAATAGAATTCGTTTATTAGTTGAAGTCGTGGAAACAATAAGGAACGAATGGCCAGAAGAAATGCCATTGATGGTTCGATTATCCTGTGTAGATTGGATAGATGGTGGATGGAGTATTAATGACACCATTAAATTATCTACTGTATTAAAATCAAAAGGTGTTGATATAATAGACTGTTCTTCAGGGGGAATCGAGAGACCTATTACTAAAACTGTTTATCCTGGCTATCAAGTTCCTTTTGCAGCACAAATTAAGAAAGAAACAGGCATACTAACTGCAGCTGTTGGGTTAATATCGGACGCGCATCAAGCTGCAGATATTATTGAAAGCAATAGTGCAGATCTGATTTTGTTTGGGCGAAAAATGCTTGTCAATCCGCAATTTCCTCTTTATATTGCGAATAAATTGAAACCTCATTCTATTTTTAATCCACTACAATATCAAAGAGCCTTTAGATCAGTTGAGCAACAGCAAAGGGAATTTATACCAGAACTTTAAACTCGGAGGTAAGATAATGAATCGTGTTATAGACCAGCTAGTTTATCCTATTACCAATAAATTTGAAGTTGAGATGAATCTTCCTGGAAGCAAATCTATTACCCTTCGAAATCTTATATTAGCCTCGCTCGCAGACGGGAGAAGTGAAATTAAGATGCCGGGTATTTGCGATGATACCTATCGAATGAAAGATTCTCTTCAAAGATTAGGAATCAGAATTGAAGAAGTTGATACTCAAATTTGGAATGTTTATGGTAATAATGGAGAATTTATTGATGATGATGTAGAGTTGGACATTGGTATGAGTGGAACTTCTACTAGATTCCTCATTGCTTATTCCATACTTCGACAAGCTACTACGACATTAGATGGACATGAATCGCTTAGAGCAAGGCCTAATAAATATCTAACTGATGCACTTCAAAGCATTGGAGTCTCCATTTCGGCATCTCGAGATGGTTATCTTCCAGTAAGTATTAAAGGTTCATCTGTTTATCCTAAAAACATAACACTCCGAGGAGATAAATCCAGCCAGTATTTCTCTGCAATGATGCAAATTGCTTCAGCATTGCCTCAAGGTTTGATTATAGAAGTTGAAGGAGAGTTAGTTAGTAAGCCTTATATAGATATTACTATTAATGAAATGAATAAATTTGGTTTGGTTGTTGAGAATAATAATTATGAAAAGTTTTCTGTGAGTAACCAAACCTACCAAGGAATTCAGCTAACAGTGGAAGGAGATGCTTCTGCTGCTTCATATTTTAGCTCGTTAGCTACATTGCACGGTGGGAAAGTAATAATTAAAAACCTTGGGACATCAACTAAACAAGGTGATTTCAATTTTTTTAAGGTCTGTGAATTATTGGGCGCTAGAGTAACATATGCGGAGAATGAAACAATTATTCAAGGTTCAATTGACGGCAGATTAAATCCATTGAATGAGATTGATATGGAAATGATGCCAGATGTAGCTCTCACACTCATTGTTATAGCTCCTCTTATTCCAGGCCGCACGAGAATAACAGGATTGTCAACATTAAGAATAAAAGAATGCGATAGGATCTCTTGCCCAGTTCGAGAATTAAGGAAAATTGGAGTATCGATAGAAGAAGGAGATGATTATGTAGTTGTAGATGAATACCCCCTTCCAGTAACAACAAAAGTAACAGACATAGAGACTTATGATGACCACCGAATGGCAATGAGCTTCGCAATATTAGCAACCAAACTAGGGAATCTGAATATCCTAGATGCAGAATGTGTTAATAAAACATACCCTTACTTTTGGGAGGACTTAAAAAGATTCTATTACAAAGAGGTATGATGCATGCTGATATCACATAAGTACAAATTCATTTACATTCGATGTCGGAAAGTAGGCAGCACGAGTTCTGAAATTGCGCTATCAGAATTTTTGGAGGCTAATGATGTAATTACCCCCATTAGTGCGCGAGATGAGTTGATTCGAGCCAACAAAGGGTTTAGGGGTCCGCAAAACTATCAAGATTTGTATTATAACCATATGTCATCTCAAGAAATTAAAGAAGTTGCTGATCCGAGGATATGGGATAACTATTATAAGTTTTGTTTTGAACGAAATCCTTGGGATAAAGTTATTTCATTATACTTTCATAGGAATAAAACAAAACATAGACCTCCTATAATTGATTTTATTACCTCGGGTGAAGCGGCTGATGCGATTAATTGTAAGCTTTATACCATTGAGGGGAGAATAGTTGTTGATCATATCGGGAAATACGAAAACTTCTTTGAAGAATGGCTTGAAATTGTTAAAATCTTGGGACTACCTAAATCATTGGATTTGCCACAGGCTAAATCTCAATTCCGAAAAAATAAGATACATTATTCTCAATACTTATCTTCTTATGAAGCTTCATTGATAACCAGTATGTATGAAGAAGAACTTAAATATTCTCAATATACATTTTAAAGGGGGTACTATGTCAAAACTGGCTCTTTTCGGAGGAACACCAGCAGTTCAAAAAGAACCTAGTAAAGTTTGGCCTTTTTATTCAAGTAGTGTTGAAAAGATTATCCTACAAAAAATTCGTACTGGTGATGTTGAAACCACTAAGATAGATAATTTGGTTGATGAATTCGAAACCTCTTTTACGAGACAATATTGTGAGGGAGCTTTCGGAGTCTTTTGCAATAGTGGGACGTCAGCTCTTTTAACTGCATATTTTTCCTTGGGGTTAGACTATGGTGCAGAAGTATTAGTACCTTCTAATACATTTAGGGCAACCGTAACTCCGTTATTGCTTCTAAACCTACGACCCATTTTATGTGACTCTGACCGTGTAGTTGGATCAATTTGTTTAAAAGATGCAGAATCTAAGATTACTTCCAAGACGCAAGCTATAGTAGTTACACATTTATGGGGACATCCAGTAGATATGGATAAAGTGAGGAGCTTAGCGCATAAATATAGTCTCGCCATAATTGAGGACTGTTCTCATGCACACGGAGCGGAGTGGCGAAATAGACCGGTAGGTACATTTGGAGACGCTGCAGTTTTTAGTATGGGAACAAAGAAGATGATATCTGGCGGATCAGGCGGGATGGTAATAACTAGAAATAGAGATCTTTATGAAAAAGCTTTATTGTTCAGTCAACCCAAACATAGAGCTTTTAAGCAGATGAAAAATGATATCTTAAAAAGTTATCTTGATTCTGGCTTAGGCGCAAATTTTCGAGGCACTCCTTTTGCTGCTGCTTTAGCATTAGACCATCTAAAACGATTACCTAATACAGTTAAAATAAAAAATATCAATATTGCTCTTTTAGAGAATGGTCTGAAAGATTGCTTTCCTTATTTCAAACCGTTAAAAAGAAGTGAACATTTTACTGCTGGAACTTGGTATAACTTTTATTGTTTCTTTGAGCAGAAAGATATTAACATTAAAAGGCTTCTTTCTGCATTAGTGGCAGAAGGTATCCCGCTAAAACAACCTAATGATTTTTTACACAAATCAAAAATTTTTCATGATCAAAGTTTACTTACTTCTTATCAATTTGATGATTATAAATCTCCTGTGATAAAAGACTTTAAAAACAACGAATATTTAGCTGCAAACCTGATTGGTTGGGAAACACGAGAGTTTTTTGAACCGGCTGAAGAAATAATTTCTGCGTATCTACGCGCATTTGAAAAAGTGAACTATTATTCAAATGAATTAGTATAGGGGTGAGGAATTGTTAATTGAGCTCTCAGGAATAGATGGATCAGGTAAGTCTACACAAATGGATAAGTTGTTTAGATTTTTTAATGAAAGTGGTATTCCATCTTATCAAAGAACACTAAGAAGTACATACAAAAGAATTCTTGCAACAATATCTCAAGAAAACGGACATAAACATTGGTCTACTTATTATACGCCAGATGAAGTTGAGGTAGCGCATGCATTAGAAATGATTAACTTAGTCTTTACTTCGATTAATCCGGTAAATCATAACAAGCAGATTATTATTACTGATACTTATACACTTCGCTGGATAGCTACAGCAATATTATGGGATTCGAAGGATATCTCTAAAATTTCCAAGATATTCAATAACATTCCCCAACCCTATCTTTCATTTCATCTAGAAACATCGATTTCCGAAGCAAATCAACGGATATTGAATAGAGAAAAAGGGGATCATATATTAAGTTTTGGAAACGTTAAAAAATTAGAAAAATATCAAGAAAGTTTTAATCAAGCTAAACAAGTCGTGGACTATAAATGCATATCAATTTCAACTGATCAATCTATTGAAGAAACTTTTAATGAGCTTAAGTCAAATCTTCTAACTCAAATAAAATTAGATTCTGAGTATAAGTGGATGCAAGAGAAGATAGGTATCCTCTAATGAAGAAATCAAACGAGCATACAGATAATATAACAAAAGATACATTATTCGAATCTTCGTTCAGTGGTAAGGTGTTTTGGTTTACAGGTTTATCAGGAGCTGGTAAAACAACGATTGCTTTAGGAATAAAAGAAAAACTTTTGAACAATAATTTCAGGACCGTTGTAATAGATGGAGATACGTTGCGTAGTGGGTTAAATAAAGATCTTGCTTTTACTATGAAAGATAGAAGTGAAAGCGTGAGAAGAGCAGCAGAGGTTGCTGAATTATTCAGACAAGAAGGGTTTATTGTACTTGTTACTTTGATATCACCACTTCAGAGAGATAGAGATCGGGCAAGGTATAGAATTGGAGGTGGATTTTTTGAGGTTTATGTTAAATGCCCGCTTCAAATATGTGAGCAACGAGATCCGAAGGGACTGTATAAAAGAGCTAGAGAAGGAGAAATAAAAGATTTCACAGGTATTGACTCGGTATACGAATATCCCATTTCCCCCGACTTGGAAATAGACACTAATGACTTGAGTGTTAGGCGAGCTATTTCAGAAGGTTATGAATTTGTCAAAAATGAACTATATCGACAATAAATCTAGAGGGAGGGACAAGATGAATAACGATAAAGTTAAAAGGTACTCTGAAAACTTATTGGATTACTTAAATTTTAATATCAATAGTCAATCAACTGTGATATACATGGCTGGTTCTCTATGTGAAGGATTTGGTAATGAGAAATCCGATATTGATGTCTATGTGTTAACAAATCGTCAATTTATAGATGATATTGAGGCAGGGCTTAATTCTAATGATGTTTTTTCAATTAATGATACCAATCTAGCCCATAATTTTATTATAGAGAATCAAAGATTCGATGTAGAGTTCTGGGAACTTGAAAAAGTAATGGAAGGAATTGGTCAATTTAATGCTATTGATTTTCATTCTGAAAGACACATGGGAAAAATAAATGATGGAATATTTGATATGTTGCATAGGATGAAGTACGCAATTCCTGTTTATAACAAAGAGGACTTTGAAAGTATTTTTCAAAAGTTAGACCAGCGTAAATTTAAGTATTATCAAGCAATTAAGAAGACAGAGCAATACGATAGTTGGTTAGAGGACCTAGAGGGCGCTTATAGAAGTTATGATTATGGTACTATGTTTTTTTTGTCCAGGCACTTAATTGATAATGCAGTGGTTGCCTTTTTAGCGATCAATGGAGAAACAAATCCTAATATTAAATGGTTATATAGAAAGTTGGCTAGATTTAGTGAGTCAACAAAAAATAATATTATTGAGCAAAGATATATCTACTTACAAAATAGAAATTACCAACCCGATCAAATAGATCAACAAATCCGAGAAACATTAGATTTTACACAAAAAATCAATATAAATACGCAACAATTGATATTAACCATGCAGAAGGAGGGCGTTCAATGAGTATTCCTAAGAAAAATATTTTTGTGAACTTTCGTGCAGTAAATAAAGTGGGTTATCTAGGCTATAAAAATGAAGCCTATCAATTGGATGAAGTAGGAATTCGTATTTGGGAAGCAATTGATGGGGCATCATCAATTGAGCAAATTGCGGAGCAAATTGCTGCTCATTATCAAGCAAATATTTCAGTAGTTCAAAGGGATATTGAAGATTTTATTTTTGATTTGAGGGAAAATCAGTTAGTTGAATGATGTTTGTGGGATAAGGGCATTGATGGAGGTGATAGTATGTACAAAAAGCCTAGGCTGAAAAAAGTAAGTGTGCCAGTTGCAACTCACGCGAAGTAATAAAACTCTAAATTTTCATCGGGGGCGGGGGGTGATAGTATGTACAAAAAGCCTAAGCTGAAAAAAGTAAGCGTACCAGTTGCAACCCACGCGAAGTAATTAGATATAATTACAATTTTATATATTGTAATGCCCTTATCCCAGAGATGTTACTTGGTGGTGTGATAAGTTCATGTTTGAAGTATTGATGTATTTGTGTTCGTTTATCTTAATTCCGCTTAATCGTAGAATACTTGGTAACTGTAGAGGCAGTGTCACACGTGATTTGATTAGGGTATTTGGGGCTGATTTACCATTTATCCTGCCTATTTTCTATTATGAAGTTACGAAGAAAACGTTTTCTTTTTCTGTGAGTCCTTTTTATTACCTGCTTTCAATAGGTGCAGCTATTATTTGTTTAACAATTCAGTTCGATAAATTCAAACCGTTTTTACAAAAAGATATTTACTATATATTGCCTCCAATGTCTTTGCGTTATTTTATAATTATGCAGTATACCTATTTTTCTAGTGCAATTTTGGAAGAATTCTTTTATCGAGCATTATTTCCCAATCTGGGGTCTTACTGGTTAGAAGCAACTCTTTCTGGTGTATTATTTTGTATTGCCCACTATATTCAACCAGAAACTAGAGCGCGCTATAATATTCGATCATACTTAATTATCTTTGGTTTAAGTCTAATTTGGTATGCTTCCTACTACTATAGCCACTCTATAATTCCGGTGATGTTAGGTCATCTAGTTTATAATAGTCTCGGTAGCTATTCAAGCTTAATACGTTATCGAGTTTCAAAAGAATTTGGTAACTAAAGCTAGTAAGAAGAAGGGGACATTATGTTTACAGTTATACATGCTAGCTTTAAAAGAAACTGGACGGTTAGTAGAAGAGTTTTTCCACTAACTTTTTTTGTTGCCAATATAGTTTCTGGTGTCTTTATTATTTTCAATGCTTATTTTTATAATGAATACTTTTTTCAGGGAGCCCTTGATCAAGAGTTTCAAGTCTATACAGGTACAAGTGACTATATCTCATATGTTATGAAAAATGGAATATTTTACACTCTATGTGTTTCTACGCTTCTTGGAGTTGGTCGTTCATTCATTAACGAATTGAGACAAGGAACATTGGAAACTTTCTTGTTAACTCCTTCTTCAAGAGTGGCATATTTAATAGGTATTTTCACAGAACAAGTTCTCAGATCTTCAATAGAGGTACTAATTATCCTAAGTTTAGGATATATGCTTGGGGGAGACTTATCACAAATCAAACTTGTAAACTGGATAGTGATTCTGTTTGCTTCTTTATGCTCCTTTTTTTGCATGGGAATCTGTTTATGTGCAATAATGCTTTACTTAAGAGAAACCTATCTGATTCAAAATACATTATTTATTATAATGTTTCTTTTGTGTGGGGTAATGAATCCAATTCAATATCTTCCTGATTTTTTGGAGTGTATAAGTTATATTTTTCCACTAACGCACGTTTTAAGATTATCAAACTTCGATTCGAATAATTTAACAAATGATCTTTTTAATTTAAGTTTATCTAGTATCATTTGGTTCGGGATAGGAATTATATCTCTAAAAAAAATAGAAAGAAAAATTTTTACACTACATAGTGGGTGAAACTAATGCTTGAAGCAAAGAACCTAAGTAAAACGTATAAAGTAAAAAGTAAATTTTTTTCGAAAGCAATAAAGGAAGTTAGAGCCGTTAAAGATGTTTCATTAACGCTTAAACCCGGCCAAATTGTCGGACTTATAGGTATAAATGGAGCTGGAAAGAGTACCACTATAAAAATGCTTTCCTCTCAAATCGAACCAACATCAGGCGAAATAACTATTGATGGATTGGATGGCATCAAGGAACACAAGAAAGTAAAGGGAATTATTAATGTAATTTCAGGTGGAGAAAGAAACATCTATTGGAGATTGACGGCCAGAGAAAACTTGGATTATTTTTCAAGTTTATATGGTATTAAAAAAAAAGAAAGAATAGAACTAGTGAAGGAACTATTAGAAATAGTAGATTTAAGTGAAAGTGCGGATGAGACAGTAGAAAAATTTTCGAAAGGAATGAAGCAACGTTTACAAATAGCTCGGGGGTTAATTAATAATCCACGTTATATTTTTTTAGATGAGCCTACCTTAGGATTAGATATTGAAATTGCAAGAGACATAAGGGTTTATTTGAAAAAACTTGCAAAAGAAAAAAATAAAGGATTATTGATTACAACGCATTATATTGCTGAAATTGAAGAGTTATGTGATTGGGTTTACATTATTGATAAAGGTAAATTGATCGCAGAGGGAACTCCTAAGGAAATAACAAAGTCAATTCAAGTAATGCATGAAATTGAAATTGTAGTAATAAATTTGTCTGATAATCAAAGGAATGCTCTTTCTCATGCAATTGAAGATGCCGGAGGTCAGTACACATCAAAAAAAAGTGGGATCGAAGAAACGCTCCTTATTCAGATTAAAGACGATATCACGTCTGAATTATTAAAAATTTTTGATTTTAAAAATTCACAAGTAATTAAGTTTTTAGTGAAAGAGCCTACTCTGGAAAAGGCTTTATTAAAAATGTCTGACAGCATTGGTGGGAAATTATGAAGTTTTTAATAATCTTCCTAAGTGAAATTAAGAAGCAGAATCAACAAAATCTACACTCAACTTCTGTATATATTTCGCTTTTATTGTGGCCGATTATTTCATTTGTTGGAGTATTATACAGCTTTAAGCCCTTTGATTTGAATGCTAATCAATTAAATTTTAATGCAAAAGAATTTATTGTTTTTCTACTTATTGGCCATCTCGGCTATCTTGTATTTAATTCCTTATCACAATCTGCGTGGCAGATGAGCATTGAAAGAGAATTTGGTACACTTGAACCCATATTCCTTAGCCCGGCCAACAGATTTGCAATTATGCTTGGTCGAGCAACCGGAGCTTTATATCAGAATATTTGGATCTTTGTTGTTTTTATAATATCTCTTTTTTTTGTAATGGATTCCATGAATTTTAAAACCCTTCTTTACTTAATTCCTTTTATTGTTATGACTTTTATTACGGCAGTAATTTGGGGTGGATTATTAAACTCCATATTCTTGTTTGCAAGAGATTCGTCAATCATATATCTCATTATTGAAGACCCTATGGAGTTATTTTCAGGAACTCGAGTTCCAACGGAAGTTTTTCCTAAATGGGGGTTGTTTATAACGAATCTATATCCTCTATCTTACGTTCTTGTTCTATTAAGAGGCTGGTTAATTGAGGGTTATACAAAAAATTTCTTTAGTACTTTCTTTACTATGTCTTTTGTTTTGATTATTATGATTTCTCTTACATTTCTCCTTCTTAAGCGTGCAGAGCGAAATTACAGAGAAAAGGGTAATCTGAGTTTTTTTTAAAGAAAAACATAGGCATTGTGGCCTTAGTCCCGTAAAGTAGACAGTGAAAAAGAAGCGCTTAAAGCGGCGATCTGTTGTCGGCGTTCTACTGATGAGAGGTCGGAAAACCGAGTTTCTTCAAGGACTAGTGAGTTTTGTGTATTTAGCGTGGGGGAATCCAGTATGTAGAATACGGCTTTTGATGATTTTGCGTAATCATACCAAGCACATTTAGATTCCACTGCACCAAAGGCTATGCTTTGGTTGCCCAGTCGCTGTAACGTGAATTGGTCAGGTAAGTCGTCGAAAGTTCTCGTAGCGATAAGTTGGTTATTATTCGTATCTTACAAGCTGAGCGTGTTCTTATCTTGAATCAGATAGTTACTTCCTACTGATATAAACAATCTGTTTGTTTCATTTAGCTCAGGTGTGGGTAAGGTGCGATTCCATTTTTGCTGCCAGGTAGTATCGTCCAAGGCGATCATCTTGTAGGGGATTTACTTTTTCCGCCAGGGTTATAGTACTGTAACGTATAAGCAGTATAGGAATTGTTATTTTTTCTTCAAGATAGGGATATATTTTTTCCTAGAGAGTAATAATTCTTGTAGAAATCTTCTGTTGTTGTGTTATCTGGAATCGTATAAGTCCATTGTGGTTCAGGGAGTTCTATACAGTCAGCAGCAGATAGAAGGTGTGGAACGAATGTTTTCAAAATTGCAATCAGGGATACCGATTTCACATGTAAAGCAAACTTTCTCATTAAAGTAGAGTTCTCCTAAGTTGTATGTAAATTATAAGTGGATATGGTGATTACACCATACGATACTGGGATAATATGTATTTACCTAAGGGCGAAGCCGGTTCATGGTGAACCGTACGACAAAACATAACAGCGTGCACCTTTGGCACACGCCGCTATGTTTTTTTGCTGCAAAGAGCTAAGAGCACGTTTAAGCGCTAATCGGATTGCGAACAATTTTAACCTCGTGGAAGGAAATGGCGTTGGACAAAATATATTCCGGCGTCTCGCGGTGGGAATGCGATTCACGGAAGGCGTCGCTGCGAGTCCAGCCCTGGAATGCTTCTTTGGATACCCAACGTGTGCTGATGGTTACTTCATCGTATTCCGCCGGTTTCTCATTCAGAAGTACCTCAAGGCCGAGAAAGCCTTCCATCTCTTCAACTTTGCCGACCTTATCGAACCGATTAATGAGCAGCGAAGCTTGGCCTTTCTTAATTTGCGATGTATTGTTCACGATAATCATGTTACGTTCCTCCAATTTATAATAGGATTTTGGAATAATTACAGGGTAATTCTCTACATAACTCACTGAAGCCTCAAGATCATATACTTTCTGTAAAAAGACATCGTCCAGTAATCCCCGCGGATTTCCCGTGGCCACAACAGATCCGCGCCTTAGCGCCACCATATGATGGCTGAAAGCAACGGCCTGCGGCAGATCATGCAGTACCATCACTATTGTGATTCCGGTCTCGCGGTTGATGGCTGCAAGCATGTTCATAACGTCGAACTGGTGGGTAATATCGAGAAAAGTAGTTGGTTCATCAAGAAGCAGAATATCCGTATTTTGGGCCAGGGTCATGGCGATTCTGGCTTTTTGCTGCTCACCCCCGGATAAAGTATGGAACATGCGGTCAGCATACCTGGCGGTTCCCGTTAGCTGCAACGCATGGTCGATCCATTGCTGGTCCTCGGCGTTTGCCAGGTAGTTCCAGGGGCTTTGGTAGGGAGAACGGCCGTAGGCTACCAGCTCGCGGACGGTTAAATTCTCTGGTACGTGCTTGGACTGCGGGAGCATTGCCAGGGTACGGGCTAATTTTCGGCGAGGGAACTTATGAAGCTCTTCACCAAGAATCCGCACTTCTCCTGACTCCGGGGCGGCAAGTCCGGCCAAGATGCGCAGCAGCGTGGATTTGCCGGAGCCATTGGGCCCGACAATTGCAGTGAGCTGTCCTGACGGTATGCTAAGCTTAACATCCTTCAGCCTGAAGCCGCCGTGCGTATAATTTAGCTGACGGCATTCAATGGCCGGAACACTTTTGATGGTGTCGCTGTTATCACTGCGGGTACTCATGAAGTCAACCTCCTTCTGCGTAGCAGGTAGAGAAAGAAGGGTGCACCCACTCCGGCTAATAAAATCCCAACCGGCAGCTCCACTGGATCGAACCAGGTACGGGCAGCCGTGTCTGTGAAGACGACAAGCGCGCCGCCGCCGAGCATGGAGACTGGCAACAGGAAGCGGTAATCACCGCCAATTAGCAAGCGAACTGCATGCGGTACGACCAGGCCAACAAAGCCGACCAGTCCAGCCACACTGACAGCAGTTCCGGCAAGTAGTGCAGCCAGCAGAATAATCAGGAAGCGGGACACCTCAGCTTTTAGCCCAAGCAGCCGGGCGGAATCATCGCCGAGCAGCAGAAGATTTGCCGGTTTAATGGCGAGGAGTGACAAGGCTAGGCCGATCAGGGCATACGGTGCGGCGAAGCCGAGATGATGCCAGCTGCGTCCGCTGAGTCCGCCGGACAACCAGGGGAGCACGGCCTGAACGCGGTCGCTGAACACGACCATGAAGCCGTTCATAGCAGCGCCGAGCAGCGCATTGATGGCTACGCCCGCGAGTACAATCTTCATGGGTGAAGCGCCGCTGTCCCAGGCCAGCAGATAGATCATGATTGCGGCGAGAAACGAGCCGAGAAAAGCTCCAGCAGGTAGCAGATAACTGTACTGCGGCAGAACCACCATCGCAATGACGGCGGCCAAGCCTCCGCCGGCAGAGACGCCGATAATGCCGGGATCGGCCAAGGGATTGGACATCACGCCTTGCAGCAGCGCGCCGGACACAGCTAGGCAAGCGCCAACCAAGAGGCCGATCAGCACCCGGGGCAGTCTCAGGTCCATAATAATCAGCCCGGATGTTTCCAGACGGTCGCCCAGCAGGATAGACCAGACTTCACCGGGAGAGATGGGGACGGATCCATAAGTCAGCCCATACAGGCAGGCCAGCAACAACAGGATAGGAGCAAGAATGCAAGCGAGAGTCCTACGGGTATTGCGTTGCTGTTTGTTCATTGCGCCTCCAATTCGGCGAATAACGATACTAGCAGCTGCAGGGCTTCAGTCACTCGTGTTCCGGGATTTGTGCCGAATAGATCGGCGGGAAGTACGCGTACCCGGTTATGTACAACCGCATCAATGGAACTCCAGGCCGCATTCTGCCGCATTTCCTGTTCGAAGCCTTTCTGCACTTCTTCGCCGTTGCCATGGGTCATGATAAGGATAATCTGTGGGTTGGCCTCCATGACCCGTTCTGTGTTCAGCGTGGCATATTGCGGATAGCTCTGTAGCGCGGGATAATCTGCAGCAATATTGGCTCCGCCCGCCAGCTCGAGTATATTTCCGCCCAGTGAATTCGGCAGTGCCGCCATATAGGTGCCGGGAGCGCCATATACCAGCAGTACCCGCGGCTTCTCACCAGTGCGGGAGGACGCTGCGGTCTTTATCCCGGCTTCAATATCCGCGCTTAATTGCTGCGCCTCCGGTACCTTGTTCAGCATTTGGCCGAAAAGGGTGATCTGCTTTGTAATATCCGCCACTGAATTGGCCTGGGTTAACACCATCTTGGCCCCGATGCTCTCGATAGCCGGTATATCCTTGGCATTCATCCCCGTATTGCCAAGCACCGCGTCACCCTTGAGATAGGCGATCTTCTCCAGATCTACTTCGTGCGCCGTACCGATCTGCATAATGCCCTCTGTTCCCTTAAGCATGGTGCCACCGCTTGAGGTTGGTTTGCCGACCAACGCTCCCCCGAGGGCGATAATAATATCTGCCTCTCCATTACCCAGCGCCACAATATGCTGTGGAACAGAGGGGAAGCTGACTTGCCTGCCTGCAAAATCAGTCAAGGTAAGCGCGGGTAAGGCTGCATCCGCACCAGTAACATCCGACCGTCCCGCCGAACCACAGGCGGTGAGCAGGAGGGCGCACAAGGTTAGAAGGAGGAGGGGGGCATGCCATCGTTTGACCATGGATAACCTCCTGTTTGGTTGTAGTTACCCTCATCATGAGCTTTCGGAAGAAGTACCGAATGAGGGATGAAAGAAAGGAAGATAATTGCTTTTCCCATCAAATGATAATGAATATCATTATCGTTGTCAAACAATATTCACATTTTCATGGCAGAATAGTGACATCCAGGGTTGGATTTCAGTAAAGAAACCTTATTGGGAAGCGTAGAATGCGGGGTTTCGCCACTGAAACTGTGCTCATTTTAATTTTGAGAACGGAGAATTTTAAAACAAAAGATCTTAGAAAAGGGTTGACAAAGGTTAAAAAATCACATTATTATCATGTCAGCGTCCAACTTCTACATGTTTTACTGGAACATTACAAGAAATATTGGCAAATACAAGAAAAAGGGGAGCAGGGGTTGCTTTTTTTTTGCTGATAAGTTGATAATGATTATCAATGATAAATGCATGAATTTGGAAGGGAGGCAGATCGATACCGTGTCGATTCGAAGAAAATTTGGACTGGTATTCATGCTTGTACTGATGTTTGCCTACACTGTGCAGCCGTTGCTTCAGGCGTCCGCCGCTCCGGCAGAGGGGACCTATAGCGTCGATTATGTCATCAAGAAGGCTGAAGATGAATCTGTTTCCATGGCTAATGACTATTTTGAGAAGCCGGCGCAGCTGACAGTTTCCGGTGGAACGGTTAAAGTCCGCTTGCAGCTGAATCATAGCGAGTGGATCACTGAGTTTCAGGTCCCGGGCGGCAACGCCAAAGTCGTGAGCAGCAATAAGACGGCAGATACTCGGGTTGTGGAATTTGAAATCAAAGACGTAGAAAAACCGGTGATTGCGAAGATTCATGTCACTGTGCCGTCTATTGATTACGATCATGACTACACAATCCGGTTTGTGTTTGAGGCTGGGAAATTAAAGGCGATATCACCAGTACCGGCGAAGAAACCGGCGGCAACGTCAGTGCCAACGAAGAAGCCCGCAGCAACGTCAGCGCCGGCGAAGAAGCCCGCAGCAACGCCAGTGCCGGCGAAGAAGCCGGCGGCAACGCCAGCGCCGACGAAGAAGCCTGCAGCAACGCCAGTGCCGACGAAGAAACCCGCAGCAACGCCAGTGCCGACGAAGAAACCCGCAGCAACGTCAGCGCCGACGAAGAAACCCGCAGCAACGTCAGCGCCAGCGAAGAAGCCCGCAGCAACGCCAGTGCCGGCGAAGAAGCCGACGGCAACGTCAGCGTCGGCGAAGAAACCAGCGGCCACGCCAGCGCCAACGAAGAAGCCGACGGCCGCAGTAGCTCCCACGACAGCACCCGTTGTGGGGGCAGAAGAGCAAGCGGGACCAAAGCTCATTCCAACATTGAGTAGCGGGGCGGCTGTGCTGGTTACGGCGGTAGGTTATGCGGTTTATAGAGCCAGAAAAAAATAAGTTCAAAGGGGAATGATCGTGTTGAATAAAGCAACATTTGGTTTTGTGCTACGAATTATGGCATTCATTTTACTTATAGGATCAGTGATTCAGCCGCTTGGCGGAGCTTACGCCGAAAGTGCGCGTTACAAGGACGGGCAGTATGTGCTTCCGTATTCTATTTTGAAGGATGGTACTACCAGCCCTTCTGTAATGGAGGGATTTGTCCTTAAGCCAGCTGCATTGGAAGTTAAAGACGGCAAGAACTATGTCTCTATTACAGTTACTCAGGACAAGGAAATTACCGGCCTGAAGCTGACAGCAGCAGATGGAACATTATCTGAAGGAACAGTAGCCAATCAAAATGCGTCTAACAACCAAAGAACAGTTAAATTCGAATTGGGTGATTTGAACTCCACGATTAAGGGATGGGTCAAGATCGAGTGGCCTGAAATCAACTATTTCAACGTGTACGACGTTGATTTCAAGTTTGATCCGAGCCAGATTCCAGCCGCTGAGCCTAAGCCGGAAACGCCTTCCGATCCGGTATTGAACGACGGACAATATACTATTGGCTATTCAGTGCTCCAGGCAACCGGGGACACCGAATCCTCGATGAATAAATATTTCAGCACTCCGGCAGTACTGACGGTGGACAAAGGACAGAAGAGCATCTCGTTTAGCGTAATTAAAGACAGCTCCACCATCCAGGAAATTCAAGTCGCCGGTGACGGAACAAATCTTGTGCCGGTAACGACAGTAAGTGAGGATAAGGCTGCTAATACACGTGTGATTTCTTTTCCAGTGGAGCGGTTATCCGCTATTCTTCCTGGAACAGTTCGTGTTGTCGTAGCCTCAGCAAATTATGACAAATCGCATGCGGTTCGTTATAAATTTAATCTGGACTCCATCACAGCTGTAAGTGTCGGTGGAGAAGAGACGCCAACATCTACACCAACCCCAACTCCAACTCCAACTCCAATATCTACACCAGCACCGGGTACGGAAGGTGGTGGAGACGGAGGAACAGCACCAGTCACCTCACCATCGCCAGTACCAACTGCAACACCGGGGTCTTCCATCGCGGATGGTTATTACAGCATCGACTACAGTATTCTCAAGGATGGCAGCAACGAGGTATCTATGATGGATACATACGTGCAGCATCCAGGTACGCTGATTGTATCCGGCGGGCAGAAATATCTGGCCATTACACTAACGCAGAGCAAGGAAATCACCGGATTCACCGTAGGTCAGCAATCGGTGTCCGTAATTGCTTCGGATAACGCAGCCAACACTCGTACTGTGCAGTTCCCTATTAGCAACACCGGGGTCAGAGTTAAAGCATGGGTCAAAATTGACTGGCCTGAGTTCAACTACTTCCACACCTATAATGTGGATATCAAAGTAGGCAATACGGTGGGAGGTCAGACAAGCAACCCTGCTGGCCAAGTTGATTCTGGTGCGTCTTCGCCAGCAGCTACACCAACACCATCGGCAACAGCAGTAGCATCTGCTGCACCGACTCCAAAGCCTACATCAACACCAGTGGCTAATGGTGGAACGACGGGGACAGAGCAAGCAGTGCCGGTTAGCCTGACTGATGTGAACGGTCACTGGGCACAAGCTGCTATTGAGCAAGCAATCAAGTCCGGACTTGTCAAAGGATATGATGATAACAGCTTCCGTCCGAACAACCCGATCAACCGGGCTGAGTTCGCTGTGTTGCTAAGCCGGGCGTTGAAGCTTGAAGGCGGAGCAACGGACAGCAGTGGCTTCAGCGATGCAAGCAGCATCCCTGCCTGGGCAGCCGACGGTGTGGGACAGGTAGCCGCCCGCAAAATCATCAGCGGCTATGAAGACGGCAGCTTCCGCGCGGACCGCAAAATCACCCGCGCCGAGCTTGCTGTGATCATCGTTCGTGCACAAGGGCTGAAGGTTGACCCAAATGCAGTGCCAACGTTCAGCGACATCGCCGATATTGCTGCTTGGGCACGCCCTTACATTGCAGCTGCAGAGCAAGCGGGCCTGATTAGCGGCAAGGGTGGTAATCGTTATGCGCCGGGTGAATATGCAACCCGTGCAGAGGCAGTAACGCTACTAGTGAAATTGCTGGAGCAATAAAATCCATTACACATAAGCACAGACTACCCGGAGGATGCCGAATTTACGGCGTCCTTCGCAGTTTTGCAGGAAGAAAGGAGCGGACGTTCCTGTTATGAAAAAAATGATAGGGCTGATGGCCGTTTTATGCTGGGTCATCTTGATCGTGGGTTGTGCTGCAAATACGGAGAGCGCAAAGGAAAAGAGTCCGGCGTCCACCCCGGCAGCCACGCAGCAACAACTAGCGGAAGTCACACCGGAGCCCACACCCAAGGAGGAGCCACGCATTATTGCAACTACTGTGTCGGCGACTGAGATTATGGATTTGCTCGATCTGAATCTGGTGGGTATACCGACCAGTGCGAAGAAGCTGCCGGAACGTTATGCGAATGTGGAGAAGGTCGGCAACCCCATGGGTCCAGATATGGAAAAAGTAAAGTCACTCAAGCCCACCGAGGTTCTGTCGGTGACCACACTGAAATATGATCTGGAGCCGTTGTTCCAGAGCGCCGGGATCGAAGCGAACTTCCTCAACCTGACCAGCCTTGCAAAGCTGGAGGAGTCGGTGGTCCAGCTTGGAGAGAAGTATGACCGTAAGGCGCAGGCTGAGAGTGTAATTACCCGTTATGAAGATAAAATCGCTGAAATCAAAGCGGCTATAGCGGGCAAGCCTTCGCCCAAGGTGCTTATTCTGCTTGGGGTACCAGGCAGCTATTTGGTAGCGACCGAACATTCTTACATCGGTGACCTTGTTCGTATTGCTGGGGGCGTCAATATCGTCCAAGGAGAGTCGGTCGAATATTTGGCCTCCAATACGGAATATTTGCAGCAGGGCAACCCTGATGTAATTCTGCGCGCGGCACACGGAATGCCGGAGGAAGTGATTAAGATGTTCAACGAGGATTTTATTAAAAATGATATCTGGAAGCACTTCAATGCAGTTAAGAACAAACGTGTTTACGATCTGCCTGAAGAGCTATTCGGAACCACGGCGAACCTTGCAGCCGATACGGCGCTAAGCGATTTGCTGCCGATGCTGTACCCGGAGCTTAAGCATTAGAGCGGGTTTGTATTTTAACAACAGACAGAGGATGAAGAGAACATGAAAAGATCACTGTGGAGCTTTGCTGCTGTCTTGGTCTTGCTGCTGGTAGCAGTGCTCTGGTCAGTACTCAGCGGCAGCCTGCAGGTCAGTTTGCTTGAACTGTTGAAGGGCTTGTTTACAGGCACCAATGAAAATGTAGCGATCATTCGCGATTTACGTTTGCCACGCGTCATCGTAGCGTTGTTCTGCGGAGCCGCGCTGGCTGTTTCCGGCGTGCTGCTTCAATCCGTGATGCGCAGTCCGCTTGCTGATGCCGGGGTAATCGGTATTTCCTCGGGTGCAGGCTTTGTTTCGCTGACGATGGTTACAATTTTTCCGGCGCTGTTCTTCTGGATGCCGCTATTTGCCTTTCTGGGGGGAGCTATCGCCTGCCTGCTCGTCTTCACCTTGTCCTGGAAATCAGGACTTCAGCCGCTGAGGCTGGTCTTGGTCGGGATTGCTGTGAACGCTACGTTCACTGGGCTGGGGCAGTCTT
The DNA here is from genome assembly GCF_042883835.1 of Paenibacillus sp. NPDC058177. Classification (NCBI taxonomy): domain Bacteria; kingdom Bacillati; phylum Bacillota; class Bacilli; order Caryophanales; family Paenibacillaceae; genus Paenibacillus; species Paenibacillus sp. NPDC058177. The sequence continues at coordinate 89,766 of NZ_JBHVVB010000009.1, forward strand.
TTAACTACAGGGGCAGTTATGCAGTAACGATGGTGAATATGGCAACGACTTCGATTTTTAACCTGAAGACATGGGAAGATGTGCGGATCATCGTGCTATATGGCGCGCTTGGCCTGGTTCTGGCCTTACTGATTAGCCCTTGGTGCAATGTGCTGGTACTTCAGGATAAAACGGCCCGCAATCTCGGTATGCATGTAAGCCGTGTACGGATTGCTGTGTCGGCAGTGGCGGTCTTGCTGGCGGCAACGGCGACGGCGATTGGCGGATTGATCGCTTTTGTCGGCCTGCTGGTGCCGCATATTGCACGTCAACTCATCGGCTCTGACCATAAGGTGCTGATTCCCTTCTCGGCGCTGGCGGGTGCGCTGCTAATCCTGGTAGCTGATACGCTTGGCCGCACAGTGCTTGCACCTGTGGAGATCCCGGCTTCGATTATCATGACGGTGATCGGTGGTCCATTTCTAATCTTCCTGCTGCGTAAAGGAGAGGTGAACCATGGAGATTAAAGAACTGTCCTTCTCATATCACCGTAACAAAAAACTGCTGGAGCAGCTAAATCTTACGATTCCTATGGGCTGCACCACTGCAATCATTGGTCCTAATGGCAGCGGTAAGTCCACTTTACTCGGCGTGTTAGCTGCAAACTACACACCTTCTTCGGGTTCCATCATTCTGGACGGACGGGAGCTAGCTCGCCTTAAACCGCGAGAGATTGCCCGCAAGCTGGCGGTGGTGCATCAGCAGAATACTGCACCAGGTGATCTGACGGTGGAGAAGCTGGCTTCTTTTGGACGCCTTCCGCACCGTTCGCTACTGGTACCGGAGCGTGAAGAGGACCGTGAAGCAGTGGATTGGGCGCTAGCCTGTACAGACATGCAAGATAAGCGGCTGAAGCCGCTAGCCGAACTGTCGGGAGGCGAACGGCAACGGGTTTGGCTGGCGCTGGCTTTGGCTCAGCGGACACCGATTCTTTTTTTGGATGAGCCAACGACGTACCTGGATATTTTCTATCAGTATGAAATGCTTGATTTGATTCGGCGGCTGGGCAGAGAACACGGCCTGACCGTCGTGATGGTGCTGCATGATATGAACCAGGCGATTCATTACAGCGATCATTTGATTGCGATGAAGGCAGGCCAGGTTGTGCTGGAAGGCCCACCGGAGGAGGTTATCACTGCGGACTCGGTCAAAGCCGTGTATGGAGTGGATGTTGTGGTAAAAAGGGAGCCGGAGACTGGACTGTATATCGTTCCAAAAAGGAAGGACTTGAACTGATACATCTAATATTAATTATTCAAATTTTATATAAAAAAGGGTTGACAAGGACTGGGATAAACAGGTAAGATCAACTCAATTAATTGATATTGATAATCATTATCAATTAAGAAAGCGATGAATTTAAGGAAAGGCGGGATGATCTTAAGGGGTACAGGTTGAAGCTCAGCACATAATGAAGCGGCACCGCCGCTTTTGCCTAGGGAAGGTTGTTGTTCGTCGTAAAGTCCAGAGAACCAGGCAGTTAAAGCGTAAGCTCTAATATCAAATCATAGGGAGTGTGTTACTTAATGGTAAAAGCGAAGAAGACAGTATCCTTGCTGATGATGGTTGTACTTACACTGATGTTGGCCGTTCCGGCATTTGCAGCAAGCAAATCCTATCAATTCTACTACGGAGGATCCTACGATACCCACTCCAGCAGATTCATTAGTGGACCGGCTGAAGTGAACGGCAACGCAGTTACTATTAAGCTTAAAGGCGATTATTTCCCTTACCTGAATGCAGAGAGTTCTACTTATTACGGTTCTTACGACGCTAGTACCGACTTGACCACCTTTACTTTCACCGCTACCAATCCAAACTCGGATATTAGTATTCAATTATACGTTTCCACCGTGTTCCACAGTCAGCTGTATGATCTGGACATTCACTGGAATTAACAAACGGGAGGCCAAGGGGCTGAGTGCTTAAAGATTGCATAAGGAAGAGAAGCGGGGCTCCGTTTCTTCTTCCTTCTTTTATATCAGGCACAGGAAAGGCACACTGAGAAGAGGAGAATGGGACGAAATGATGAAGTTGAAAAAATACGCAGCGTTGCTGCTGGCAGTGCTGCTCCTGGCAGTGCTGCTCCTGGCAACACCGTTCGATTGGGGCGCAAAGACAGCCGCGGCAGCAGGGGGGCAGAACGGTACATACGGCAATATCTTTTACCGTTATCTGATGGATAACACTTCTTCTGACTCCGCAGCGAATGTATTCCTGTATGTGGAGAATTCGGGCAAATTGACCGTGCAGAATGGCCAGGCGGTCTTCGAGCATGAGATCAAAGCAGAGAATGCAGCGCTGATCCCTTATATCGCCTTCCGTAAGCCGGGCGCGGCTAAAGCTGTTATTACCGGCAGCCATGTGCAAGGGATGGAGGGCTATCAGGAATATCAAGTAACAAGCGGCAGCGGTTCAGGCGGCAAGACTGTCATGTCTGTGCCAATTGCAGACATTCAGAAGCCTACGGATGTCCTGATGCATGTCATCATCAAGAACAATCCGACCTACCCGGGACTGGAATATGATTATTGGTATAATGTACAGCTTTGGCTGGATCCTTCCGGATTACCTGTGAATCCTGGAGAGGGTGGGGAGGAGCCGGGGGGCGGTGAAGGACCATCTGCAATTACGCTTGTGCAACTGCAGGAACTCGTGACGGTATCCCGTTCAGTGTACGACACTACGGTGGAAGGCACGGAGTTTGGTCAATACCCGATTGGATCGCGGAGTGTGCTCTATACGCATATTATTCATGCGGAAGAAGTCGTAGCGCAGCCAGACCGGTCTCCAGATGCTATTAAGTCCGCTTATCATGCACTTAATGATGGGCTTGCAGTATATAAGGCTTCAGTATACGCGGCTAATAAAACAGCGTTGCGGTACATTGTCGCTAAGGTAGAAGGTCTGTTGGCTGATTTGAAGGAGTTGGGAACGGCTGAGGGCAAGCCAGGGTATAATTTTGCGCCAGCCTCGGCAGGAGAATATGCAAAAGGGGTCTCGACATCTCTAAACAGCGATATCTTGAGGACAGCTGTCTCGGTAATGGGGAATGATAGCGCCACGCAGAACGCGGTAGATGCTTCGGTCCAAGCGCTGACAACCCGGTATAACAATAATAAGGACAGATATTACATTGCCACTACACCTATCCCTGTTCATGTGATTGATACACTGGCGGAAACGGCGACGTTGTCCGTATATGAGGCCGATTTTGGCCGTACGGCGACTCTGCTTAAGCTCGCTTCAGGTGAATATGGTGATAAGGTGTATGCGAATCTTACGCTTGTGCCTCAGGCCAAAGAATTGGTGCAATCTATGCCGAATTTCAGAGGTGGATTCTCTATTGACGGACTGGATTATTCACAGGACGCCTATCGGGCAATCCAACTGAAGAATGGGGTGGCAGAGACGGAGCAAGCGGTTCAGGTTACCATCCGCAGTGCTATGGGGACGGAGACGGCTGGAGCGAATTGGTTGGGCCTCTCTTATGTCCGATATAAGGTAGGAGATGAAATCAGAGGCGTATATATCAGCTATAATGCACTGCTTCTGAAAGACTTGAATAACTCGATAGCTGCTGCCAAGCAATTATTAGATACTTCAACAGCGCCGTCCGGCGCGGAAGAAGTATTCACCGCTGCCAAACAACATGCCGAGCAAGCGGTTCAAGCCGCCGCTAAAACCGGGGCTAATCTGGCGGCTACGCAGCCGCAGATTAAGGCTGCCGCGCAAGCTCTGCAAGCGGCGCTGAATGAATTCAAGAAGAATGCGGTATATACCGTCAACGTTTCAGTCGCCGATGCTAACAAAGACGAGTTCTCCCCGGCAGGGGGCTACATTCATAGCCCTGCACGGATTGCGACGGTGGCGGGGGATACCTACGCCGTCTTGACGGTGGACTCGGCTGTCGATGAGCTTCAGGTGAGCGGTGGCACAGCCACAGCGGCACCTGGTGAAGAGACAGCACCGGGCACGCGCGTGGTGTACATCAAGCCGGTAGATCCGGCGATGTTGACTAACGCGCAGCTGCGGGTGGGCGGCACCGTGCATACGGTGCGGCTGAACTTTGGCGCAGCGGATAACAGCCGCCTGTCGGCGGCGATTACAGCTGCGCAGCAGGTCTACGACGCAGCCGAGATTGGCACGGCTGCGGGGCAGTACCCGGCAGCGGCTAAGGCAACGCTGGCCGCGGCGATAGCAGATGCACACCGCGCAGCGGTGCATCTGGGCGGCTCCCAGCAGCGATCGGATGAGCTGCTGCTTGGGCTGACGGAAGCCGTGGCGCAGCTGAAGGCTTCCGTTGTGAAGGACCCGGGTACCGGAACGGACCCGGGGACTGGCACGAACCCGGGTACCGGAACGGACCCGGGAACTGGCACGAACCCGGGCACCGGAACGGACCCGGGGACCGGAACGGACCCGGGAACTGGCACGAACCCGGGCACCGGAACGGACCCGGGGACTGGCACGAACCCGGGAACTGGCACGAACCCGGGCACCGGAACGGACCCGGGCACTGGTCCGGTAGCGACGCCAAGCCCCAGCCTGGGCGGCGCGGCTTCTGATGGTGCCGTAACAGGCACCATCGTAAGTGCAGCAGGCGGCGAGGTCAGCCCTGCTGGGGCATCGCCTGCCGCACCGACAGCGGAGCCGGCGAGCTTCCGCGATGTGCAGGGCCACTGGGCACAGGACGTAATCCGTCAGGCGACCGCGCTAAGAATTGCGCGCGGATTCGAGGACGGAAACTTCCGGCCGGATGGCATTGTGACACGAGCGGAGTTCGCCGTGTTCCTAAGCCGTGCTTTGGAGTTTAGCCCGGCAACAGCTCCATCGCCAGTCTTCAGGGATCAGGACAAGATACCGGCCTGGGCTGCTGAAGGGGTGGCGGCACTCAGTCATGTAGGCTTGCTGAACGGATATGCGGATGGCACGTTCAGAGCGAGTGGCAACATTACTCGTACAGAGATCGCGGTCATCGCCGCCCGCGCGGCGCAGCTTGCAGCGGAAGAACATCCGCAGTTGACCTTCGTAGATGCAGCCGGCATTCCGGCTTGGGCGAGGGGCGAACTGGCCGCTGCTGTTAAGGCAGGGCTGGTGCAGGGCAAGGACGGAAACCGCTACGATCCGCTAGCAAATGCCACGCGGGCCGAAGCGCTAACACTGATCCTGCGATTGCTGAATAATAAGTAGAGATCATAAGTTTGTTCAATCGATAGCTAACCAGTTTGTAAAGAGAAGAAGCGATCTTGAGGAGCGACCTTTCGGGGTCGCTTTTTCTCACTCTCTCTGCTCAATTCTCTGATCACTCTCTCTTTTCGTTCTCTCGTTTCTGTTTTGAATAGTTGCGGAGCTGGGGAAATACAGATACGTTTATGGCTCAACGTCATAATCAGTGCTGGACATAAGACGTTGGTCGAACCTGCTTGATGAGAACATTCCATTCTGCAGGTTAAAGCTCATTTATAGGAGCTAACGGACTCTATAGTCGTTATTTTCCAAATAAAGTTGTTCTGAACATGTAGCGGACTCAGATGACGTTATTTCCTGCTGAGCAGTGGAATATAGGCAGGATCTCTGTCGATAGGGTCTCTGGAGTCCGTTATCTTCCTGAATGGCCGAATTTAAAGGCAATAAGGCCTCTGGAGTCCGTCTCTTGATGAGCGAGTACTGATTTTGAGGTAGATCCGTTTCTATTCGTTTTTATTTTCCACGTGTGATAAATGTCATCGAAAAAATATATTTAAAATTTGAATAATAAAGGAGAGGGAAATATATTTAGAGGATCACTTTAAGAAGGGGTGTGGGATCGTTGGCAGCCAGCCGCGAATCTGTAGAACAGGATTTTATGATTGAACAATTGAAAGAGAAATTTCAAATCACGGTACTATGGTCCGAAGGACGTGCATGTCTGGAGTACGACACTGAGGAGCAACTAGAGAAAGTATCAGACTATGTCAGAGAACATTTTGATAGAGATCTTTTGGATGTGTTTTTTACAGCTGTAGAGAGCCTTCCAGAGGATGAGTAAACAAAGAGTAAAGGAACGTACCCATGTAAGTTTAATGTATCTAATGGCTTACAAGAGTAATTGTTTGAGGGTTTATTAAAAGGGAGCATACGTTGGACGTTCCTTGTTGATTCCTACTACATGACCTACTGGATACAACGGCTAGTAAGATGATGAATATCGAAAATATGTAATACAACGTAGCCAATCTTCACGGGGCTACGTTTTTTAATTAACAGGCAGTGAGATGAAGGCTTTGCATGCATTGACATAACTAATGATAAAATGTAAATTAGTAGCAGGTTCTATATTCTAGTCTTAAAATGAGGTGTGCTAGTAAAATGAACTATTTCATCATTACCGGAACTTCAAGAGGACTTGGCCAAGCTATTGCTGAACAGTTAATTTCACCAGAACATTATTTGTTTTGTATTTCGCGTGAGAAAAATAATGAACTACTAGGTAAAGGGAAGAACATTGAGTATTTCGAACTCGATCTTAACAATGTTGAACATATCGAAGAATTAATGACTACTATTATTAGCTCCATTGATACGTCTAGCGTCAAAGGGATATATCTTGTTAACAACGCCGCTGTCATAGCTCCTGTAGCTTTTGTTGATTCATGTGATGTTAAAGATATAACAACTAACATTACTGTGAATTTGTTGGCTCCGATAACTCTGACTTCCTGTTTTATTCGACTTACAAATGAAATTGATGTTAATAAGAGAATATTGAATATCTCTTCTTCATCAGCTAAGCATCTCCATCCCGGGATGAGTTTATATTCAGCAACTAAAGCTGGTTTAGATGTTTTTACTCAATGCGTGGGACTTGAACAAAACACGAGTGTTGCACCTGTGAAAATAGTTTCCATTTGGCCTGGAATGATCGACACTACTTTGCAGGAAGAGGCGAGAAGTCAAAGCAAGGCGTCCTTCCCGTTGGCTGAAATATTTTCTATGGTAAAAGAAAGAGGCATGCTCACGACCCCTGAGGAAACAGCTACACAAATCATTGACTATCTATTTAAAGAAGATATTGAAAATGGTGAGATCATCGATATTTACGATTACTCAAAAATTAATGGATTACAGCCATAATTTTGATCTGGCACGATCGCGATTTCAATCCCGGAAGGAATAAAAAAGACACCAGGCCCGGTGTCTTTTTTAATTCCGATTTTGGATATTTTACTGCTTTTGCCTGTCTAACGGCTCAATTGGACTACTTTGCATGCTCGTCCGGCTGATGAATACCAAAGGTGTTTCCTTCTGTGTCTATATAATACCCTTGCCACGCCATTCCAGGCAGTGCATACTTGGGCAACGCTAACTTGCCTCCAAGATTAAGAATTTTGGACTCAGTAGAATCGTAGTCTCCCACCCCAATAGTACAGGCATATCCATTTATAGCTTGGCCGGGTTCGGGTGAAGCCCCTTGACGTTGCATCAGAGCCCCATTAATGCCGAGGTCATTTGCATCGCCTGTCGTAGCTCCCCAATAAGGCATACCAGCATAATTACTCCAGTCTTCAAATACCCATCCAAATACCTCGCCATAAAACCTTTTAGCACGTTCCATGTCATCTACATGAATTTCGAAATGAACTAGTCGACCCATAAGCTCCTCCTATTGTTTGACTTCCTGCATTTCCCTCTTATTATACTTTCCTATTTCGCTAAAAATATAAAATTGAATAGAAAATCGAGGGCTAGTCCTTACGTGAGTGTCGTTATTCTCGTTAGGATAATGCTATATGCTTAACTCGGAGAGGAGATGAATGGATTGGAACTTAAGTCAATGAATATCGCTGTTGAATTGTCCAAGCTTAGCAAAGATGATCTGATAAACTTGCTTGTCAACTTTTCTGAAGAACCTTGATAAAGCGTTGCAACTAGCCAAACAAGGAGAAAAAAGGATAGAGCGAACAGATTTCCTGGTTTAGTGGACGAGTGGAAGGCTTATCAATATGATATCTATGGACTTACTAATCAGTTAGAGAAGCAAATCGAAATTGCCGTATCATCGAATCGGAAATAGAATCAAACAGTGTGTGGGATGATGCGTTATTTTATCAAGGCCGGTGGGAAACTTCAAGCACACTTGAGCGACCCGGCTTTTCCTGCCCCTGGTCTTCCTTGCTATCCATATTAACGACGTCCGGTGCTTCTGGGTGTTATTTTGCTGATAGAACTGCTTGGCTGCAATTCGCAATGTTCTTCTCAGCAATAATGCGGATGAACGAGTTCTCTTCGAACGGAATCCCCTGCGTAAGACTCGCAGCGTATCTTTGTAGACCTCAACATTTTCGGATGGAGGTACTAGGGCGAATAAATTTAACGAGGAGTCCTTGAATCCGTAGGTTTCAAACATCCAGGGGACGACATCTGTCTGATGAATAATATCTTCTGGTGTGATTAACGGAGTAATTTCAGTGGCGGTGTCAAAGTCAGGATTCCACAGAGCAACAGCTGCTGGATTCGATTATAGGTTGGAATGATAATACTGTACCGAATAGCCAGTGTGATCTCCCCCCACCGTGTAGTTAAACGCCCTTGAAGACATAAATAATAATAATATATTCAAGGACTTTAGCCTGGTCTGGACAAACGCCTTTGGGGAGGGAAATGGGCTTGAGGTGAATATAAGCACACAAATATCCGAGTCTATGGAGGCTAGGAAGAGGAAACTGTCTGAAGGTGTCTTATTTATTGCTTTTCCAATCCGCTGTGCTAAAATATGCAATTATGTTATAAAGTTATAAATGATGAGAAGATATGAAGCGCTTATACGCTATTGAGTTCATAGTAGACGTTGCAAAAGGCGAATGTTCCCTTGAACAGATAACGAGTATCCTTCGGGAGTATTCAGTACACAATAATTAGTAAAGACACCCTGATGGGTACCTGTTTTCATATAGCGGGCTGCGTAACTATAGGTGGTTAGATGCTAACCTAAAACGCTACAACGAGTAGGGTTTAGCACCTTTTTTTGGGATTTAATTTTGTTTGACAGAAGGGGTACATTCATACATAATCTATTCATACTAAGCGCATATGTTTTACTGCATAAGAGGGGGATTGACATGTCAAAGTTTAATGCATTTCAAAGAAAGACGTTCTGGGTTGGATCTTTAGTGGTTCTGTTAATGGTTGTTCTGGCAGGATGCTCCGGATCAAAGAATGATTCGGCTCAAAATACAGGTACTAATCAAAGCGCGAACCAAGGCACGGATACAAGTAAGAATACGGAACCGCCGGCAACAGGTGGAACGTTTACCTATGGACGTCCGGCTTCTGTTACCTCGTTTGACCTGCACAATCAGATTACTGCAAATAACGCTTTTGCGATAGATAAAGTTTTTGAGCCGCTGGTTGCGTTTGATAGTGAAGGAAAGATTGTGGATTGGCTGGCCAAGTCACATACAATTAGTACAGATGGTTTAACCTATACTTTTGTTTTGCGTGATGGGCTGAAATTCTCTAACGGAACTGAAGTGACTGCAGAGGATGCAGTGTTCTCCATTCAGCGTCATTTGACTGTGGGTGGACCTCTGGCTATCGCGGCACAGGTTGCTTCTCTTAAGGCCGAAGATGCCAAAACGTTAGTAATTACACTAAAAGAGCCTTACACGCCATTTATTTCGGAGCTGACGAATTTTTCCAACGGTATTCTGCCTAACAAATTTGGTGGTGTCACTGAGGAAGAATTCTTTAAGAAGCCTATAGGTACTGGTCCATTTGTTGTTGAAAAGTGGGACCCAGCGGGTGATCTGACGTTCAGCAAAAATCCAAACTACTGGCAGGAAGGCAAGCCATACATCGATAAGCTTGTTTACAAGCTGATTGAAGATGATAGCCAAGCAATCAACCAGCTTAAAGCTGGTGAGGTAGATGGTATTGAGACGCTTGCGCTTGGGAATGCCAATGAAGTGAAACAAGGCCCTGATACGACAGTAGCGACTAACGGCAGCTGGGTAACGGAGCAGTTGTTCTTCAATACACTCGATAAACATTTCTCTGATATCCATGTTCGTCGTGCCCTGGCGTTGGCCCTGGATCGTGACGGATTGACCAAGGCGCTTACCTTCGGTTATGCGCAAGTGGCGAATTCGCTATTGCCACCAGCCATCCCTTATAACACTAACGATACGATTAAAGCGCTCAACCATGATGAGGCTGCAGCTAAAGCAGAGCTTGCCAAGTCGAAGTTCCCTGATGGCTTCACTACGAAGCTGCTGGTTGCTTCCGGAAACAGTACAAGAGCGCAAGAGGCACAAATCATTCAGGCCGCTGCTAAAACCATCGGCATCAATATTGAGATTGAATCGGTTGAGCTAGCTTCATTCCGTGAGCGTTTCTTTGCTTATGATTTCTCGGCTATGCTTAACAGTGGTCAGGCAGATTCCCCTGAAGCCAATTCGATCCTTGCCTTCCAAACCGATCCGAACGGTTTCAGCAAGTCTTATTGGACGCATTACACGAATGATGAAGTGACCAAACTTCTGATCGAAGGCCAAAAAACACTCGATGGGGCAGAACGTGGAGATATTTACGCCAAGCTTCAACAGATTCTTGCTGATGAAGTGCCTTACATTCCACTGTACTATCCAGATATTATTACTGGTGTACGTTCTTCCGTAGAAGGTCTGGTTGTTCTTCCTAACGGCAGTCTTCGCTTTGAAGATGTTCGTATTAAAAAATGATTAAATCTAACAGTCTATTCAAAAAAATTGCCGACAACGATTCACCGCGCAGGTGGCTCGTGCTTGCTCTCATAAGAGCGGCAGCCGTTATCACCTGTGTGGTGGCGGCTGTCTTTTTCCTTATCCGGATTGTACCGGGAGATCCTGCTAAAATGATCCTGGGGGAACACAGCACGCCTGAAGCTATCCAAGCCTTGCACCATTCGCTTGGGCTGGATCTCCCGCTATGGGAGCAGTTCACCCGATTTGTACAAAATCTTTTCACACACGGCGATACCGGGGCTTCGATTGCTTGGGGAACGTCGACTAGAGAGCTGATTACGGAGCGCGCTCCGGTTACACTCTTGCTGATTGTAATGGCCAGTGTATTGGCGATACTAGTGGCGCTTGTGCTAGCTACGCTTGCAGCGACGAATAAAGACAGACTGCTGGATCATCTGATACGTATCTTTCCAACGATCACGCTCGGTATGCCGGTCTTTTGGGTAGGCTTATTGTTGATTTTGTTCCTGAGCGTTCGGCTGGGCTGGTTCCCGGTGGGGGGAGTTGGGGAAGGGCTTGCTGGAACCTTATACAGCCTCACACTTCCTGCGATTACCGTTGCCTTTTCACAAATTCCTACCCTTGTGCGTTCACTAAGAGCGCAGATGCTGGAAGTGCTGGAATCGGATTTTGTAGTCACCTTAAAAGCGGCGGGGATCCCTAACCGGGTGATCCTGACCAAGCATGTTCTGCGCAATTCTGCGCTGCCCACGCTGATGCTGCTTGGCGTAAACATTTCTTATCTGATCGGCGGCACCTTGGTCGTTGAACAGGTGTTTGGCATCAAGGGCATAGGCAGTCTGCTATTCTCAGCGATTTCCAAACGGGATTTTCCGGTCATCCAAGGAATAGCTCTGTACTGTGCGATATCTGTGGTCATCATCAGTCTCCTGATCGAGATATCCTCCTGGCTGCTTGATCCCAGGACGAAAGGAAAACAATGAATACTACACTACTGGACCTACAGCAAGAGAATCAAGGTGTCCTAAAAAGAATACTGAACACACCATCTCTGCTTGTGGGGAGCATTATGTTCTTACTCCTCATAGGCGTAGCTGTGTTTGCACCGTTCATTACTCCCTTTGACCCTTCCGAGCAGAATCTGTATGCCATTTTGCAGCCTCCTTCCTCGGAGCATTGGCTGGGAACAGACCAACTGGGGCGCGATTTGTTTACTAGGCTGATCTATGCCGCACGGACGGATTTAAAAATCATGGTGCTGGCGGAGATCATCCCTTTTTGCACAGGTATCTTTCTAGGGATGCTGGCAGGGTATTACGGCAAATGGGTAGACACTGTTATTTCATTAGTGACGGATACCTTTATTGCCTTTCCCTTCTATTTGATTGTTATTATCGTGGCCTTTGCCAGTGGCGCGGGTCAGAAGGGGATATACATCACCTTTATTTTGGTGGGCTGGATCGTCTTTGCCCGTGTAACAAGAGGTCTTAGCGCATCGTTCCGCAAGCAGGAATGGGTCGCTTCCGCGCAGACGATGGGGATTCCAGGGGTGAAAATCATTCTGCGGCATCTTTTGCCCAATGTGTTGCCTCAAGCCGTGGTTGTATTAATGACCGATATGGTTGGTTTGCTCGTGGCGATCGTTACATTAGGTTATCTGGGTATCGGCATTGCGCCGCCAACCCCGGATTGGGGAACGATGATATCGGATGGACAATCCTTCATAACTACAGCCTGGTGGCTGTCAGCCGTTCCAGGCATTGCGGTTGTATACACAGGGATCGCGTTATCCCTTGTGGGTGATGGCCTGGCAGACCTATGGAGGAGAAAATGATGGCTACGAATCCTATTTTGGAAATAGAAAATCTCTCGCTCGCTACGTCCGCAGGCAAATCATTGGTCACCAATGTGAATTTCTCTCTTGGAAAGGGCGAAAGCTTGGGACTGGTCGGTGAATCGGGCTCTGGCAAATCGCTCACCCTGCGCTCTATCTTAGGTTTACTTCCGCGCGGGGTGGAGCAAGTGGGTGGAGCCATCCGGAGTGATGTCAGAAGCGCCATGATCTTTCAAGATCCGAGAGGCGCTCTGGACCCGCTTTGTCCGGTGGTTAGGCAGCTTGCCGAGGTGGTGTACTACAGACAGAACGTAAGCCGGAAGGCTTCCCGCACCATTGCGCTGGAGTTACTGGAAATGCTCGGACTTCCGGATTCTCTGAAACAGAAGGATCGGTATCCGAGCCAACTGTCAGGGGGGCAATGCCAACGTATTGTCATCGCCATGGCTTTAGCTTGCAAGCCGGGTATCCTCCTATGCGATGAACCAACAACTGCGCTTGATGTAACTGTTCAGAAGCAAATCATTGACACGATTACGCGTCTGCAACAGGAACTGGGTTTTGCCATGGTTTTTGTTACGCATAATCTTGCGATTGCTTCTACGATGTGTTCTACGCTGTGTGTGATGAAAGAGGGGCAGATCGTCGAACGCGGCGAATCGTTGAGTCTTCTGCAAAACCCGCAACATTCCTATACGCAGATGCTGATCAATTCGGTGCTTCCTTTGCCGGAGCTTGAAAGGGGTGCGGGTGTATGAAGACGGCCTTGCAGATAGAAGATTTAACAGTGAAGTACGGTGAGTTCACCGCGCTGGATAAAGTAAGCTTAGAAATACAACCGCACACTACTCTCGGTCTCGTAGGAGAATCGGGTTCAGGCAAATCTACGCTCGCGCGAGTCATCGCGGGGCTGATTGCTCCAAGTGACGGGCAAGTTTTGCTGGGTTCGCAAGTTTTAGGTAAGAAACGTAGCCGGGAACAGCATAAGGATATTCAAATGATCTTTCAGAACCCGGATTCCTCGCTCAATCCTAAGCATACGATCCGACAGATCCTTTCCGAAGGGCTGTTATTTCACAAAATTGTAGATCGTGCGGGAGTGGAGCAACGCTGCAAGGAACTTCTGGCGCGTGTTCATCTTGACCAAAGAGCTCTTGGTCGATACCCGCATCAATTCTCTGGTGGTCAGCGTCAGCGGATTGCGATCGCCCGTGCCTTAAGCGTGGAGCCAAGTGTGATTATCGCGGATGAACCTACGAGCGCACTGGATGTTTCAGTACAACGGAGTATGCTTGAACTCTTTAGTACGCTCAAATCGGAGCTTAATCTTACGATGCTGTTCATCTCGCATGACCTGGGCGTAATCCATGCAATAAGCGATATTGTAGCTGTTATGAAGCAGGGGCAACTTGTGGAGGTTAATCCCAAGGATCAATTCTTTTCCCGTCCTGAAACGTCCTATAGCCGCGAACTATTGTCCGCTGTTCCCAAAATGCCAATATCCATTACAACAGGAGGTTTGTCATGAATCAAGTTCATAAAGGATATTCGCCACTTACGATTTCAGAGTTCGATACGCTCACGGGGTTGCTCTCCAGACTCCTATCCACACAACAATCCCCGGTTATCATTCCGGGCGAGGCCATCTTGGGCATCGAGGCCATCGCAGCAGGCATCTCTGCTCCTGGTCGTAAGATTCTGAACGTTGTGACCGGTCCGTATGGTGACATTTTCGGAAAATGGCTGGAGCGCGGCGGCGCAGAAGTTATTGAGGTTAAAGTACCTTTTGACGAAGTAGCCACTGTAGATGTAGTCGCTGCAGCGATTGAACGCCACAAACCGTGCGCTATTTCCTTTGTTCAGGGAGAAGCGGTCACAGGGGGTTCTAATCCGACCAAAGAAATACTGGAGATCGCGCGTCAATCTAACCTAATCACCGTGATCGATTCCGTGTCAGCCGTCGGGGCTGAACCGGTGCTTATGGACGAGTGGAGCATTGATTTTGTAGCGATTGGTGCGCAAAAAGGGCTGGCTGGACCTAACGGGGTCAGCGCTGTAGGTGTCTCCCAGCGTGGCTGGGCGTTCCTGGAGTCTAACGAACGAGCACCGCGCAATTCTATTCTATCGTTACTTGATCTTAAACGTCCTGATAACAGCACGACTCCCGTGCGTGTTCCGGCCAATATTCCTACGTTAGAAGCCAGGGATCTTATTGTATCTTTAGAGCTTATTGAACAAGAGGGCTTAGAGGCGGTCAACTACCGCCATCAGTTAGCGTCATCGGCTATGATTGCTGGCGTCCAGGCTTTGGGGCTAGAACCGTGGCAAAGAAATAGCAATGGATACTCCTCGTTGACTACAACGGTACGGGTTCCTGAAGGCTGTAATCTTCATATCGACAAGCCGATTGGAATTGTGGCTCCTGGAGATGGAGAATTGCATGATAAGCTTTGGCGCATTAATCATTTTGGAGCAAATGCCAGTCAGCAGGGTGTTGAACAAGCGCTTGTTACGCTGGCAGGATTTGTGCAAAAAGATCCTTCCAAGGCCATTGCCGCCCAAAAGGGCATTTGGGAGAATGCCAAATGACCAATGTAACCCAACAGGACCAGACCTTTAATAATATTTTCATTGCCGGGACCCCGGGCAAACGATTTGATATCACAGTACGTGGCGGTCGTTTCTCGTCCATTGTCGAATCTAATTCCCCTGTTGCTGGGGATGATAACTCAGGCAGCGATTTATGGATAAGTCCGGGTG
This sequence comes from Paenibacillus sp. NPDC058177, assembly GCF_042883835.1. NCBI lineage: Bacteria > Bacillati > Bacillota > Bacilli > Caryophanales > Paenibacillaceae > Paenibacillus > Paenibacillus sp. NPDC058177. The sequence goes on from NZ_JBHVVB010000009.1 coordinate 105,123, forward strand.
TGATCGATCTCCATACGCACTTGGCGTGGACCGATTTCGATCATGATGACCAGTTGAAGCGTGATGCCTTGGAGGTAGAGGTGCTGCAAGCACAAGCTTTTGAGGCAACGCTCCGTACCGGTGTGACTACAGCGCGTGATGCAGGAGGGCTTCTGCCGAGTGTAGTGAAGCATATTGCGCAGCAATATAATCAGCCTTTAAGCGTACACACCTGTGGCGATATGCTGGGTGCCGGAGATGCACGGGGGATTAAGCATCTGGAGCAGCGGGTAAGTGATATTATCCGTTCCGGGGCAACCTGGATTAAGATCCTGGCCACGGGCGGACTGGGGGCATCGCCGGATACAGTGCTGAACCCAGCGTTCTCAGAGGAAGAGTTCGCTTATATTGTGCGTACTGCCCATGCGCAGGGCGCTAAAGTGTTGGTTCATACTTGGGGTGGTCCTACAGTGGACTGGTCTATTGATGCTGGCGTCGAATCTGTAGAACATGGAATGTATTTGACGGAGGCACAAGCATATCGGCTTGCTCAGTCTAAGACAGCGTTCGTACCTACGGCTTCGATCTATCGGATTGCCGCAGATCCTTCCGGTGTACTTGGCCTGCCTGAGGTCATTCGTGATCGGGCCGCACGTGCTGCCGCAGCTCATCCGCAAGCGATCAGCTATGCGAAAAGTGCAGGTGTACGCATTGGCTTCGGTACCGATTATGCAACACCTGCTCTCCATGGGCACAACCTCGACGAGTTGGATGTGTTAATTGACTGTGGTTTAACTCGCGAGGAAGCATGGCAAGCGGCCACATCGTCCGCCGCCGACATTCTAGGATATGGTGATAGCTTGGGACGTATCCAAGAAGGCTTCATTGCTGATGCCATTCTGTTTAATGCAGATCCGTATCAGTCGCCAAGCGCAAAAGACGTACAGAGAAGTATTGTGTCTGTTATTAAGGCGCCCGTGACTTAGGTTCATAAATAATTGATACAGAAAAAGCTCCTTGGAAATCTCCAAGGGGCTTTTTGGGCATCACGCATTCGTATCCAGCATGGCAGGTATATGAATCTCTTTCACACATGACGCTTTAGATAGCGTAATTACACATTTTACGAGCGAAACGATATCTTGGACTGGAATCCTGGCGCCATCATACAATGCAATCGCTTTGTCCGCACCTTCCTCGTAAGGAATTTCTGCGGCAATTTCTCCGGGATTGATACAGGTGACGGGGATACCGTATTTCCTGGTATGTTCACGTAAAGCACTGCCAATCCCCCGTAATCCGAATTTGGACGCCACAAAAGTCACTTGATCATTATTCGTGTGATCGAGTCCAGCGGTGGAACCGATGAGGATGATTTTGCTGTTATCTGATTGCTTCAGGTTGGGTAGCAGCTTCTGAATGCAGGTAATGGGTGAGGATAGATTGACCTGAATCATCTTAATGATCTCCGCAGGATCATCTTGCTCAAAATTGTACTGCTCTGTAAAGCCTTCCTTTTCCCAAAGTCCAACATTGTAGATCAATACATCAAGTGGCTCTCCTGCTATCTCAGAAGCGATCTTCTCAGCTGAAGAAGGTAAGGATAAATCAGCCTCAATCCAATAACGCGTAATACCGTCGTTCAGATCTACGCTTGGCGGGCGGGTTCTGGAGACGATCCAGACACGGTCACCGTTCTCTGGCAGGCCTTTTACGAAGGCGTCTTCCAAACCTTGGCTCGCTCCAAAAATTATAAAATTTTTCATATGCCCTCCTGAGTTGAAAAATAATCTAATACACTTATCCGCTTGGAAAGTTGTTTATAAAATACTTCATAGGAGGGACTTTGTAAACAAATATGTTTATAAAGTTATTGATTAACAAAAAAAGCGGCCCGAATGGGTCGCTTTACTATTTCTATAAACCGCCTATGACAGAGTCCACACCCTTGATTTATATCGTAGGCTGAGAAGGGTAGAGACGTTTTCTTTTACGCTGTTTCTCTAATAAAGTCTTCATGATTTTCTGAACCTCTTTAGTTTGTGGTGTGGCAAGTGTGGGATGGGCGAGGTTGTTTGCTTTCAATTCAGCCCCCTGGAAAAGGAGGCTTACAAGATCTTCTCCTGCGTCTACTTCAACGAAATTTCAAACTTTGCACCGGTGTCACCGGCGAATACAATGGTGCCGTTCTTCGGTAATACGACCTCGTTCTTGCCGCTGACGGCTGTATCGTTCACGCACATGCCTGCTTCATCATATACGATAACTGCGCTGTTTGTAGGCAGCTTGACGGATAGAATTTTCCCTTTGGCAGTAGCAGGTACGGTGAACCATCTCGCAAGGCCGTCTGCTTGGATGGTGGCTGTGGATTGTTTACCAGCATAGAGTGGTTTTAAGATCTCTGCGCCAGCATACAAGTAACCGCCTGTTGTTTTGACATACTCAATGCCATCCTTCGTAAAAAAGTTGAATTCCATGCTATCTCTACCTGCTATAGTGGGGATTTGCAGCTGGCTGACTGCTTTGTTAGCATCAACGATTTTATTATTAACGATATAGCCAGGAGCTTCTTTGCTTGTCACAATTGGAAAAGCAGGCAAACCCGAGAAGTAGGATATCGATGAGTATTTCTCGTTCATCATGTAATACATCTTGCCCTCGCGTTTGTTCCAGGCAGCAGCTACATCTTTGGATAATGGATTGGCTTCGAGCTTTTCAGCGGTGTATTCAGAGAATACAGTCTGCCCAAGCCCAGGTACGGATACATATGCGCTGGACCACAAGTAAGTGCGCTCATTCTTCTCGACAACAAATTTGAACTTTTCCGTACCATCTTCACTTTTAAAAGAACCATCCGCAGTATACACATACTTTTGGCCAGGATCGCCCGAGTATAGAAGCGAGGTCAGTACCATCTCACCAGATGGATTGATCGCTATCTTCATCAAGGAATTAGAAGCGCCATAAATGCCTGCATAACGGGACATGTCTTGTGGCATTTTTGCCTTCACAGGGATGCCGTGCGATTTCTCTGCCATCTGCTCTTTAATTACACCCTTCGCTTGCAGTGCGCTAAGCAGTATTTCATTCGCGAGCAATTGATCAGTTGTGCTGGAGCCGCCGGATGAGGTTACAGCCGCAGCTAGATTATACTCTGGGAGAACGACCAACGATGAATGGAACAGTGTCGTGTCTCCTCCTTTGGTGAGTGCCTGAATACCATAATTATTGAATGGGAAGAGGTCTACGCTATCCCAGCCTAGTCCGTAGGCGAAGGTCGCATCGGTATTTTTCGGCCACATCCCTTTTTTATATTCTGCTTCGGCCATAGCTTTGACGGATTGGACAGAAAGGATGCCTTCCACTTGACCCGTGAAAATCTGCGAGAATTTCACCAAATCCTCAGCCGTGGAGCGAATCCCTCCAGTTCCGATGACATTGTAATTCTCTACAGGGAGTGGGGTCTGTGAAGAGTCAATGAAGGTCCCGGCCATTTTGGTTTTGTCTATTGGATCTATAGGCGTTTTCGTGTTCTTCATCCCTAAAGGCTCCGTGAAATTCTTGTGTATAAATGTCGTAAAGTCCAACCCACTAACTCTCTCCACGAGGATTTCAGCTAGTGTGAAGCCGTCGTTGGAATAGACCGAGAATGCTCCCGGGTCCGCTTTTAAGCTTTGGGTAGCCAATTGCTCTAATAGATTATCGTGGGCATAGGTATCGTTATCATTGAACAATAGCGCCCGGTTAAAGGAGGAACCTTCAATACCGGCAGAATGATTCAGCAGCATACGCGGCGTAATCTGCCCGTAACGGGCATCTTTCATTGTAAAGTCAGGAATATATCCCGTAAGCGGTTGGTCCAGATCTAGCTTGCCCTCATCCACCAGCTTCATCACAGCGGCGGCTACAAACATTTTGCTGGTTGATCCTATGCCGTAGATCGTTTCGGAGGTTAGCGGTACATTCTTTGCTAGTTGATTTTTGCCAGAATGTCCGGAGATAACAATGTTCCCTTGGTCAATCAGCGCATATTGCAGGCTTGTGGTACCGTAGGTATCAGTTAGTAGTGCCGCCTTCTCTACAGCTAATTTCTGAGTAGATGCATAGTTAGGTTTATTACTGCTGCTATCGGCCATTACACTCAGCGGAGTTAGCAGTGATAGCGCTAGTGTCGTGCTTAAGATCACAAATTGTTTTCCTCTCATGCTCATTACCCTCTCTCTGTTCATTTCTATATGTTTGTTCTGTGGTGTTGTGTCAGCATAATAGCGTGAGATGAATTCCACATAAACGTAACTTGAACAGAATCTTAACTGGAACTGGAAGCACGAATTTCTTTGTGATGGAGCGGTTCAATTTACAATTTGTGGTTGGTAAGGCATGTAGAGTTTCATTTATAGTTCACAAACAGTAGGATTTGCTTGAATATTGATTTTGTTTTTTGCCAGCGGGACTTGTATATTAGTAGCATAGCCTCTATTCTTGAAAGAGCTTCATATTAGAGATATAGAGAATAGGAAATGACATTCAGGAGGAAAGAATTTGAGTACACAAAACGTGGGAATTCCATTGGAAGGTTTTGCTGAATTTAGCCGGACGGTAGCTGCAGAAGGCGCTGTTCTATTGAAAAATGATCATCAGGTGCTTCCGCTTCGCAGCGGCGACAATGTTGCTGTATTTGGCAGAACCCAAGTAAATTACTATCGCAGCGGTACTGGTTCGGGCGGAAGTGTTCATGTAGCTTATACGACTAATTTATTGGCAGGCTTGCGCAGTAAAAACGATTTTATTGTCAACGAAGAGCTAGCTGGTGTCTATGAGCGGTGGATTGAGCAGAATCCATTCGATAACGGCGGCGGGGGCTGGGCGGCTGAGCCTTGGCACCAGAAAGAAATGCCTTTGACGGATGCGCTAGTATCCTCGGCCAGAAGCCAATCGAACAAAGCCATCGTGGTTATCGGACGTACCGCAGGTGAAGATCAGGACAATGCTGATGCTCCAGGTAGTTACCAACTAACGGCTGACGAAAAAGAAATGCTGAAGCAGGTCACTGCTCATTTTGAACAAACCGTGGTTGTACTGAACGTATCGAACATCATTGATATGAGCTGGATGAACGATGAAAGCTATGTCCATCCGATTGCAGGCGCAATCTACTCTTGGCAGGGCGGGATGGAAGGCGGTAACGCCATCGCTGACGTACTGAGCGGAGAGGTAACACCGAGCGGTAAATTAACCGATACCATCGCTCATTCGATTAACGACTATCCGTCAACTAGCAACTATGGCAATGAGTTCAAGAACTTTTATCAAGAAGATATCTATGTGGGCTATCGTTATTTCGAGACATTTTGTCCGGAAAAGGTTCACTATGAATTTGGATACGGGATTTCTTATACTACGTTTAATGTTGAGCCGGCGGCAGCTACGCTGACCAGCAAAAACGGTCAAGAGCATATCGAGATCAACGTAAATGTAACGAATACAGGAGACACTTTTGCCGGAAAAGAAGTCGTGCAGGTCTATTACGAAGCGCCGCAAGGTAAGCTGGGCCAACCGGCCAGAGTATTGTCTGCATTCGGAAAGACTAAAGTTCTTCAACCAGGAGAATCTCAGACTCTATCCATTAGCTTCCCTGTTCACACTATGGCCTCCTACGATGATGCCGGAGTGACCGGACATGCTTCTGCTTATGTACTGGAAGCCGGAACGTACCACATTTATGTGGGAACCAGTGTTAAGAAGCTGGCGAAAGTAAGCGTGCAAGGACAAGATGGCTACGTAGTGGAAGAGCTTCAAGTTGTGGAACAGCTGCAAGAGGCGATGGCTCCTACTGAAAGCTTCACCAGAATGCAACCGGGTACACGTAAGGAAGACGGCTCGTATGATATACTCTATGTAGAGGTGCCTACGCGTAAGATTTCCATGGCGGAACGGATCGAGAAGAATCTTCCGGAGACCTTGGCGCAAACGGGGAATCAAGGCTACAAGCTAAGAGACGTGCTGGACAAGAAAGTCAGCATGGAGACCTTCATTGCCCAGCTCAGCGACGAGGATTTGGCTACCATCGTTAGAGGCGAAGGTATGAGCAGCCCACTGGTTACTCCGGGTACGGCTTCGGCATTCGGGGGAGTTAGTGATCAGTTGTTCAATTACGGAATTCCTGTGGCTTGTACAGCTGACGGACCTTCCGGTATTCGGATGGATAGCGGTCAAAAGGCGACTCAGGTTGCTATCGGTACCTTGCTTGCCGCTACTTGGAATGCTGAACTGGTAGAAGAGCTTTATGTCATGGAAGGCCAGGAATTGTTGAGAAATAATGTAGATGCTTTGCTCGGACCTGGTCTGAATATTCGCCGCAGCCCGCTGAATGGCCGCAACTTCGAATATTTCTCAGAAGATCCGCTGATCTCCGGTGTTTTTGCTGCGGCATGCACTAGCGGAATTATGAAAGGCGGCTCTAACGCCACCCTGAAGCACTTTGCCTGCAACAATCAGGAGAAGCACCGCAGCAAGGTAGATGCGATCGTGTCCGAACGTGCCCTGCGTGAGATTTATCTGAAAGGCTTCGAAATCGCCGTGAAGCAAGCGGGTGCCAATTCCATTATGACTTCCTACAACCCGGTTAACGGGCATTGGGCAGCATCCAACTATGATCTGAACACTACAATTCTTCGCGGTGAATGGGGCTTCAAAGGCATCGTGATGACGGACTGGTGGGCGATTATGAACGATGTTGTCCATGGTGGACCTGCGGATCGGAAGAACACAAACTGGATGGTTCGTGCTCAAAACGATCTTTACAAGGTGATTCCTAACTATGGCGCCGAGATCAACGTCTGGGATGATAATACCATAGAATCTCTGGAAAATGGCTCGGTTACCCGGGGAGAGCTTCAACGCTCTGCCATGAATATCTGTGAGTTCATCATGCATGCGCCGGTCTTCTCCAGAAAACATGAGATTAACGAAACCGTGGAAGCCTTTAAGGCTAATCCAGCGCTTTCCCCGGAACAGGTACATGTTCTGTCGAACAATGCAGAGGTTAAACCTGCTGTATCCGGACCGACCTTTATCCAAGTGGATACGGCGGCGCAATATCGGATTATTGTTCACATTATGTCACCAGAGTCCGAGTTGGCACAAAGCGCTTGTAATGTAACACTGAACGGTCAGTCTATGACGACTATTCAAACAAATGGTACAGAAGGCAAATGGATCAAGCAAAAGCTTGTGAAGATTGAACTCGAATCCGGTCTGTATGAATTGAAATTGGACTTCGTGAAGCCAGGTCTGCAGATCGACTGGATCGAATTCAAGCAAGTATAGTTACAAAGCACAGAAGCAGTGGAAGTATTGGTTGGTCAAAAATAGGTCGGGAGTGTTGCAGGGATGAGAGGATATAACATCTGGCGTCCGATAATGCTGATCTTGGTCGCACTGGTTACGAGAAGTCTTGTCACTAACCTGGGCGTCATGTTTGGGATGTCGCAAAATTCTGCAAGTAGCGTCGCTGTCATTGTCATGTTGATTGTGGCGTTCACGATGTACAACCGAATGATGAAAAACCGTCGTAGATAAGAAAGCCAGCTCTTGGCTGTATGTGGAATGGTGGAGAGTGTCTAGCAGGGCACTTTCCGATTGAAGAGAAACCCAAGTGATATACTCTTGGGTTTCTCTTTATTTCAGTCAAGCGATTTTGAGGTTAGACATATACTCTTCGGAATCGACAAATTTTTTAGAAAAGAGGATTGTAATGAAAACGGTTTTATGTTAATTTATATTTATATTATAAAAACGTTTTTAGCGAGGGATGCCTTATGGGCAAGATAACCATTAAAGACGTAGCACGAGAAGCAGGCGTCTCTATATCAACAGTGTCTAACGCGCTTAATGATGTGGATGTTCTCAATCCTGAAACCAAGTTACATGTGCTGCAGGTCGCTCAGCGGTTGAATTATGTTCCGAATCTGAACGGCAAGCTGCTGAAGTCTGGAAAGACGCAAATGCTGGGTTTTTTCACCACAAGTGTATCGGGTCCTTATTTCTACAAGCTGGTGGAGTCCATGGCCAGAGAATGCGACCATATGGGGTACGGGCTGAACGTCTTTGTCACCAAGGACAAGCAGGTCATCATGAACAATATCATGGGTCGTCGTGTAGACGGTGTCATTATCTATGAAGAGTTTAAGATCGATGATAATGATATCGCTATTATGGAGAAGGATCGGATCAAGGCTGTGTTTCTGGATCGGGAGATTCAGAGGGAAACCATGGGCAGCGTTATCTTTGACTCGTTTGTGGCAGGGTACGAAACAACCAAATATTTGATCAGCCTGGGGCATAAGAAAATCGCCTACATCTCCGGTGTCGACACGATGTTTGACAGTGTACAGCGGAAGGAAGGCTACCTGGCTGCGCTTCGTGAGTATCAGCTTCCGGTGAAAGAAGAATATATTTTGCAAGGCTTTTTCGAAGAAGAAGCTACATATAACGTTGTGAAGTCGTTCATTCGCTCGAGTTCAGATATTTTGCCCGATGCGTTCCTTGCTGGTAATGATGTAAGCGCCATCGGTTGTATGCAGGCTTTGAAGGCACACGGATATGATGTCCCTAATGATATTAGTGTTGTAGGATTTGATGATATTGACATTGCACAATATTTCTCGCCGCCGCTCACTACCGTACGTAACCAGATTGCTAGGCAAGGCATTCTCGCCATTGACCATTTGGTTCGGTTAATTAAGAAGAAGGAGCAGGGCAGCATTCAGAAGCTTCATGGAGAACTGGTAGTAAGAGGTTCGAGTCAGGTAAAGCTCAATCGAAGAGAATAAAAGCAAGATAGCTGGAATGTTTTCTTCGTTTTTAAAAATGTTATAGATCAAGGGGGATTGTGTTCTCAAGAATAAAAACGTTTTTATAAAGAGATTAAGGTCAGAGGAGAGAAGGAACCATGGCTAAACCAATAGTAATGCCATCATCCGGAAAGAGACCTATGGGAGAGAGAGTAAAAGAATTCTTTGCAGACTTTTGGAGACAACGGGAACTGCAAACCATGGTCCTGCCGGGTATTATTTTCATGATTATCTTTTGTTATATTCCCATTTATGGACTGACCATTGCCTTCAAGAACTACACGGTCATTGATACGTTGAGTTCAGCGCCTTGGGTGGGTTTTGATAACTTTAAAATCATTTGGTCTGATAAATATTTCTGGGACGCGGTCGTAAATACACTGGGTATCAGCTTCCTGAAGCTGGGTATCGGATTTGTCATTCCGATTATACTGGCAATCATGATCTATGAAGTCAGCTTGACCCGATTCAAGAAATTCGTACAAACGATCTCGTACATGCCACACTTTCTGTCATGGATCGTGCTGGGCGGGATGTTGATTAACTGGTTCTCCACTACAGGGCTGTTTAATCAGATTCTACTGGATTTGGGTCTGATCTCGAAGCCATCGAACATTTTGCTGGACCCGAGTAAATACTGGTGGATCGCGACCCTCTCTGATATTTGGAAAGAGGCGGGCTGGGGAACGATTCTGTATCTGGCCATTATGTCTAAGATTGATCCGACGTTCTATGAAGCAGCCAAGATTGACGGGGCAGGTCGTCTTCGTCAAATTTGGAACATTACTCTACCCAACATGAAGCCTATCATCAGCTTGAATCTGATCCTTACTGTAAGCGGTTTGTTTGGCTCCAATCTGGACCAGACGCTGGTGCTGATGAACACGCAGAACCGTGAAAAGGCCGAGGTCATTAACTCCTACGTATATCGTATGGGTATGACACAAGGAGATTTCTCCTATGCAACGGCTGTAGGTCTCGGCGTATCCATCGTTTCTGTCATCCTGCTGGTGATCGCCAATAAAGTGACCACTAAGCTGAATGATAACCAATCCGTTTTATAAGAGGAGGCATTTTCCATGAATCGAAAGGCGATAAAGGGAGATCTGGACAGTCGGATCTTTAATGCCTTCAATATTGCAGTGCTTTTAATTGTTTCACTCGTCATCATGATCCCGTTATGGAATGTTATTATCTCCTCGCTCAGCTCCGGCAGAGCGCTGGCAGAGGGCGGGTTTATTTTCTGGAGTAAAGAGTTCTCACTGGAGAATTATCGTGCTGTGTTTCGGGACAGCAGCATTTGGCAGGCCTTCTTTATCTCTGTATCCAAAACAACTCTCGGTGTAATCACCCACGTCTTCTTTTGTGCCATGGTCGGTTACGCTCTTAGCAAGAAGCATCTTCGTGGCCGTAAGCTGTATGTCGTTATGGGTGTTATTACGATGTTCTTCTCTGGCGGTATGATTCCTACTTACTTGCTGATCAAATCTTTGGGTCTATTGAACAGCTTCTGGGTGTACATTATCCCGGCGCTCTTCAGTTACTACGATGTTGTCATTCTCATGAACTTCTTCCGGAATGTACCGGACGCCCTTGAAGAATCCGCCAAAATTGACGGTGCGGGCGAATGGCGGGTGTTCCTGAAGATCTTCATTCCACTGTCTATGCCGGCTATGGCGACTATCGCCTTGTTTAACGGAGTTGGGCAATGGAACGACTTCATGACAACAAAGTTATATATCACCGACCAAGCCTTGTATCCGCTACAGATGAAGCTGTATGAGGTTATCGTGCAGTCTCAGACACAGTCTATGCAGAATATTGGTTCAGTCATGATTGAAACCACCACCAAAGGGGTTCAACTGGCAACCATTGTTATTACCACCCTGCCGATTGTGCTTATGTATCCATTGCTGCAGAGATACTTTATCTCCGGTATGATGCTCGGCGCTGTTAAAGAGTAAGCTTTCTAGCTAGCAAAACATGTGTATTTACCAAAATGGAGGTTACTAACATGAAGAGATTTGCAAAAGGAATCAAACTCAGTTCGGCTCTCCTGGCCGTTGCACTGACCGTTAGCGCGTGTGGTGGTTCAGGTGGATCAAACACGGCGAGCAGCGAATTGCCAGCACTTGGTGATCGCTATACGCCAAATGCGGATACCCCGGCATGGCAGTTGGATACAAAAAAAGAGACAACTGACCTGACCTGGTATGTGAACGCAGATTGGTGGAATACCGATTTTGGCAAAGATTTGGTGACCAAGAAGATTAAAGAAGACTTGAATATCAACATTAAATTCATTACCGGTGACGATACGAAGCTGAATACCTTCTTTGCCGGAGGAGACATGCCGGACGTAATTACAGTATTCGATTCTAACTCTGCGGTAGCACAGAAGGCGTCTACTTGGGCTTGGCCTTTGAACGATCTGGCTGAGAAATATGATCCTTACTTCAACAAAGTCGCTGCTCAAGATACGATCAATTGGTTCCAGCAAAAAGACGGCAAAACTTACGGATATCCAGACTATTCTAATACACAAGCTGACTATGACAGTGGTGATATTCCAGCTAAACAAGCCTTTATTATCCGTAAGGATGTGTATGAGGCAATCGGCAAGCCTAGCATGAAGACACCAGAAGAATTTATCGCAGCTATGAATAAAATCAAAGTTCAGTTCCCTTCCTTGACTCCATTTGGCTTCAACGCGATCGGTACTGGCTCCGGCTCCTTGGGTGACGGATTCCAGGATTACCTGGGTGTACCGCTCGAAGATAAGGATGGCAAGTTCTACAACCGTAACCTGGATGAAAGTTATTTGGCTTGGCTGAAAACGCTTAATACTATCTATCGTGATGGCGATATTAGTGACGACAGCTTCGCGGATGATGGTACTGCTTTTGATGAGAAAGTGAAGTCCGGTAAATACGCGGCTATATACTTAGATGGTACACCACAGCAAGGTGGTAACCTGCAAGTCTTCATGAGTGCGAATCCGGGTAAAGAGTACATCGCTATTGATGGCCCGGAGAGCACCGTTGGCAACCAGCCGATCCTTAATCAGACCGGTATTACCGGCTGGATGATCAGCTACATCACCAAAAAGGCTAAAGATCCAGCGAAAGTGATGCAAATCTTCACCTACCTGCTTAGTGATGAAGGCCAAATGCTGATGAACTTCGGGATCGAAGGCGAAACCTATAAGAAGAATGCTGATGGCAAAGTAGAATTCCTGCCAGCAATCAAAGATCTTCAGGAAAACAACGCAGATAAGTATAAAAAAGAGTACCGGATCGGCGAGTTCATCTTCTTCGGTCATGACCGTTACAAAGCCCTTAGTGATGATTCCTTCCCGGAATCCATCCGTCAGATGCAAGAGTGGGGTAAAGGCAAGCTGACACCACACTTCATTCTGGAAAATATCAATCCGGACCCGGGTACACCGGAAGCACGTTCTTTGACAGCGATCGACACGACTTGGTATTCCACAATGGTCAGCTTGATCCGTTCTAAGAGCGACGATGATTTCAACAAATCGTTGGATGCCTACAAGAAGGCCCTTGACGATAACAATTGGGCTAAAATCGTAGAAATCCGCAGCGAGAAAATGCAGCAGAACAAAGAAAAGCTTGGCATGAAATAATCAGGATATAACAAAAGGTGCCCCTCTAAAGGGGCCCTTTTCATAACTTGAATGGTTGGAGGGATAACGATAATGACTGAACTTATCATTTATGAGTCCAAGGGAGAAGGCGATCTGTTCGTTGAACGGACCGTGGAGGCTTTAACTCCGGTTGCAGCGGGAGCGGGTCAGACGGAGATTAACCTGGATATAAACCAAACTTATCAGGAGATGGACGGCTTTGGCGCCTCCTTCACCGATTCATCCGCCTATCTGATTCACCAAGTGCTGACTGCGGAGCAGCGGACGGAAGCGATGACCCGTTTGTTTGATGCTCAGAAAGGGATTGGCCTCTCCGTTCTGAGAAACCCGATGGGTGCTTCAGATTATGCCAGAATGATCTATAGCTATGACGACAGACCAGAAGGAGAGACCGACCCATCACTGGAGCATTTCACCATTGCTCATGATGAAGAGGATGTCATTCCACTGGTAAAAGAAGCTTTGAAGCTGAATCCGGCCATCAAGCTGTTCGCTTCACCATGGAGTGCGCCAGCATGGATGAAAACCAGTAGCTCCATGAAGACTGGTGAACTGAAGCAAGAGTTCTACTCGTCTTATGCAGATTATTTTGTGCGGTTTATTCAAGCATATAAGGATAAAGGGCTTCATATTTACGCGGTAACTCCGCAGAACGAACCCTTGTATGAGCCAGCTCACTATCCAAGCATGCTGATGCTGCCGGAGGCACAGGCTGATTTTGTTAAGAATCACCTGAAGCCTAGTTTTATCAAGGGCGACCTGGATACTAAAATTCTCTGTTACGATCACAACTGGGATCGGCCGGATTATCCATTGACCGTACTGGAGCAAGCCAAGGATAGTGTGGACGGTGTAGCCTGGCACTGGTACGGTGGTAAGCCAGCGGCTCAGAGCGACGTGTTCGAGGCTTTTGCGGGTAAAGAAGTACATTTCAGCGAAGGCTCCGGTGGAGAATGGATTCCTCCCTTCGAGCAGGCGTTCTCCAATGTGATGCGGACGGGGATTGAGATTCTCCGCAATCACAGTAAGTCCTTCATTCTGTGGAATATGGCGCTCGATGAGAAGAATGGTCCGACGGTACCGGGCTTTGGCAAAAGCACCTGCCGTGGCATTCTGCTGATTAACCAGCAGACCGGTGAACTGGAGTATACACTGGACTACTATGCGCTGGCCCATTTCAGCAAAGTCATCCGTCCAGGTGCCCTGCGAATCGGCTCAAGTGCAAGCAGTGAGCATATTCGTTCCGTGGCGTTTACCAATACAGACAACTCCGTTGCCATCGTGCTATTCAATGATAGTGATAAAGCGGAGAATGTTAGCATAAAGCTGCAGGGGCAAGAAATTCTGGCCTGCAATCTGGTGGGTAAAAGCGCGGTTTCCGTTCTTGTGCCTCATCAATAATCAGTTAAAAGGCCAGTTTGGCCGAATACAACTAAGTAGTATACGAAATGCCCTCGAGACCGCTGGTACAGCGGGAACGGGGGCATTTTTTTCTCCTTATCCCATTAATCCCTTCAGCTCACCGATGAAAGGCCGGATGGTTTTGATCATATTATAGCCCATCTTCATTAGCGGCATGGTCTTTTGGATCATTCCAAAGAAACCTAGACCGCCGAGGCCGCCACTTGCTTCCCCTGAGCCAAAGCCGCCACCAAATAATGAACCTAACAGTGGCATGAACCCGGAGACCTCCGCTTTCTTGGAACGAGAGCGGCCCTTCTTTCTAGATTTGGGGCTGCGGCTTGGTCTTGAGAGCACCAAAGCTTCTTTTTCAAGCCCAGTTATAAATCCCACATACGACCGTCCATCATGCAGTGTGATGCAGACCGGGCGGCCCTGTAGCTGTTTTGCCTGCTTGCGGATTTTGGTCGATTTTCCCATCTGTGGATCACCTCATTGTTCTTTTTACTATATATTACTCAGGTTTTGAGCCGCTGCTTGTGCGAAGTCACTATCTTTCCAGGCGGTTACATTAACTCTATCTTTGAACAGTCTCTGTAGTTTATAATAGATGGGTTAATTAACCAAAAATGGGGTGCATCATGAAAGTGAAAAAGATAAGTATGTTAATGAGTACGATTGTCCTTGCTGTGTCGCTCACCGGGTGTTCTGGCAACAATACTAGCGCTGCAGGGGAAGAGGCGGAGCAGTTGAAGACCCAGATTGCGAAGCTCCAAGAGGAGAATAAGCAATTAACAGAAGAGAACAACAAATTGAAGGAGGCCGCGACTGCAGTAACGACCGCTTCAGAAGAAGAGCCAGAGAAAGCCCAGTCGGATAACGCGAATCCTGCGGGGGAAGAAACGAAGGCCATTGTAAAGGGACAGCCGTTAGTGTTGGACGGAGTTGCCGAATACACAGTCACGAAGACTTCATTTACTAAGAAAATCGTTCCTTCCAAACCGGGTACATTCTATACATACTACGAAGCCAAGGAGCCTGATACCACTTATCTGGCTATTACGCTGAAAGTAAAGAATCTGGGTGGTTCAGGAAAAGGTGCGGATACGTTCGCCGATATCACTGTCAAATACGATAACCAGTATGAGTACAGGACCTCCTCGACGATTGAAAACAAGGGAGGAGAAGACTTTACCTACACCAACATTACGAGTGTCGAGCCATTAAAATATGGCACGCTGGTGTTCTTCGCCACGGTGCCTACGGAAGTGCAGACAAGTGATAAACCACTTTATGCCGACATTAATATTGAAGGTCAGTCTTACAGATACACGATACGCTAATTCGTTATGCAACAAATAATGGTGAGCTGATGCATGCACTCTAAAGTCCATAGAAGACAATATCAGGATGCCTGGGAAAACTTAATGTTTCCGGCATCTTTTTGTCGTGAAAAGGGTCCAGTAATACGTGGAAAAGACCCCCATCCTCCACTATAATAAATGTATATAATCATAGAAATGAGGCGGCAATATGTCAGCTAAGGCGGTTTGGAGCGGAGATGCCAATCAGGCGATTTGCGCGTTTACGTTTGACGATGGGCCTTCCCGGCTTCCACTTGAATTGTGGCTGGGTGTTCTGGAGGAAGAGGGCGCGGTAGGCACCTTTTTCTTCACAGGAGAATGGATGGATCGCCACCCGGACAAGGCGCGGGAGATTCTGTCCAGAGGACATGTGCTCGCTCCCCATACCTACCATCACCGGCGGATGGCTCAAGTTCCGAAACCAGTGTTTCTGGAGCAGTTAAAACTGACTGAGCTGGCATATCAGGATGCAACCGGTCTGGCGTGTCCCAGCTTCATGCGTTTTCCGTATTGTTCGTTCCGCGAGGAGAACCTGGATTGGCTGGCCGAATGGGGCGGTTATTTGGATATTGAAGGTGTGGATTCGGGCGATTGGGCAGGGATTTCTGCAGAGGAGATTGTTACTCGGGTAGAGCCGGAGCTGAAGAATGGCACGATTGTAGTCATGCATAGCAATGATATCGCAACAGGATCACCGGAGGGGCTGAGACAGCTTATCCGCATTGCCAAGCAAAAGGGGCTGCAGGCCGTAGGTGTTCCTGAAATCCTGGACTCCATTGGTGCTGAGACCGAGTATAGACCATGGAAAATCACCGTGCAGGTTCCGGCTGAGCTGGATCATCCGGTGGAAAAGTGGGTGTCGCTTCAGAACGATAAGCAACTCGCTGATTTGGCGACCCAGACGATTCAGTGGAGCGCTCCACAGTACACCCTTCAATTCTCCTCGGAAAGTGAGTGGCTGGAACATCTGAAGATGCCACTAGAGGAGTTTGGTGTGGTAGAGGACAGGGCAATGTTCACCCTTAGAGAGTTCGATGGCAGCTATTGGGGATACCTGCGCGCTGGAGTCCGTGGCGATACGTTGGTATTATTAGATTTTTCCGCTAAGGAGGCGCAGGCTGACACACTAGTGTATGTGCTTCGCTGGGCAGCTGAAAAAGCGATGTCCCTCGGATTAACCCATATTGAAGCCAGACAGGATCTTCGCAAGATGTACGAGATGTGCAGACAGCTCGGCTGGAGTGCAGAAATCGAAGAGGATCGTTAAGAAAGAGGAGCAGTGTCATTCGTGAGGACATTATCAAGCTATTATTTTTTATATTACCTGGCCATGTCTGTTCTGATGCCGTATACAAGTCTGTATTTCAGTGAGAGAGGCTTCAGCTTTACTGCCGTAGGCTTGATTCTGTCCTTATGGGCACTGGTCAGTGTGGTTGCTCAACCGGTCATGGGGCTCATTAACGACCGTTTGGGTAACCCCAAACAAATCATGCTACTCTCTTCGATCCTGGCTGCGGTGCTGGGCTTTGGCTTTAACCTGATGGAGGGCTTGACCGGAATCATTGTGTTGTCCTTGTTCTTTGCCTGGTTTCAATCCTCAGTTGGACCGGTGGGCGATGCGTTAGCAGTGGAAATTGCCAGCCGTGACGGTTTTTCTTTCGGAAATGTGAGGTTGTTCGGGGCTTTAAGCTATGCGATTGGTACATTCACTACAGGGATTCTGTATGAGCGATTCGGTTATAGTCATATTTTTGTCTATTATCTAGTTATCAGTATGATCGTGTGCGTGACGATTCTGTTCCTGCCCACAACGAAAGTGTCTCGCAGAAAGGTGACGCTATTCGGACAAATGGGTGAGGTTGTCCGCAATAAGCCATTTATGATATTTGTAGTCACCAGTACGTTAATGATGATGTCCGCTTCTATTAATTTGAACTTTCTACCACTGTACTTCAAGGAAATGGGCTTCAATAAAAGCTGGATCGGCAGTGCCTTCGCCATTGCCGCTATTATTGAGGTACCGATGTTCTGGGTAGCCACCCGGCTCAGCAAGGCTATCGGAAGATATCCGCTGCTGTGTCTGGCCGCTGCGATCTATGGCAGCCAGTACCTGGTCATGTTCCTGTTCTCTAATGTATCGCTTACGCTCGCGGTTCAACTGCTGAACGGTGTTGCCTTTGCTTTTGCCGCAGGAACCGCTGTGGAAGTGGTTCAGAGCTACGCTACAGAAGGGACCAAAGCGACATTGCAGACGGTTTATGCAGCGGTGACCTGGGGTCTCGGTGGCATTGTCGGAAATGCTGTCGGGGGAGTTGTCACGGATCATCTGGGCGCGAAATTTCTGTACCTGATCCTCTTCTGCCTGTGCGCCGCAGCCTCATTGTTGTTTATCGTGAACAGGCATCATCAGCCGTCGGTTAACCAAGAGCTTGCCGGGTAGGAAAGTGGCTGGGTGGTGAGGTGCGACGGATATCAGTTTGGAGACAGCGGGATTGTATCCCGGAAGACCGGCTCCCGAATAAGGGGGCGCGGTCTTTTTTAGCCCTATTTTTCGCATAAAAAAACCACTGCCCGTATCAGCAGAACATCCTGCGTACGCGACAGCGGTTTGAATAGGAGGATCTACCCTTCTCATAGTGCAGAGAAGGCCCTACCTTAAACCGTAATCATTGTTTATAAATTATTGTGCAGCAGATGTAGTCTCTTTGGTGAAAAAGTTCGGCAAATACTCTTTGTTCGCTTCCAGCATCTCATCTAGCATCTGAATCGCCACTTCCACGGATGGAACCAGTGGATGATGGGCCAGTGCCTGAATCGCCAGCTCGCGGCTGCCGGTCACAGCGGCTTCAATCGCCAGCTGTTCGTAGGTTTTGACTGCATGAATGAGTCCCTTGGCCATAGGTGGAACGGTAGTCAGCGGGAGTGGCAATGGGCCGTTCTTTGTGACGACACAGTTCACTTCAATGCTGGCATCATCAGGCAAGAAATCCAGAATACCGTTGTTGGCGACATTCAGCGTCTGGATATCATTCGCACCGTTATACAGCGAGCGCATCAGGTTGACAGCTGCCTCTGAATAAAAGGCGCCGCCGCGTTGTTCCAACTGCTTCGGTTTTTCTTTTAGCTCCACGTTGCTGTAGATTTCGAACAGCTCTTCTTCCACACGCTTAACCACCTCAGCTCGGTTACCGCCCTTCTTGAAGGACTCCAACTGTTCTTCTAACATAGCATCGGTCATGTAGAAGTACTTCAGGTAGTAGGAAGGCAAAGCGTGAAGGGAGTTCAGGAATTCCGGGTTCCATTCACGGGCAGGCACGTTCTTGGCGCCATAAGCAGTTGTATCAGCCAGCATTTCATCCAGCTTGCTCTCGCCCTCAACATCAATGCGGGTAATCCAGTGCAAGTGGTTGAGACCCACAAATTCGGCGTATACCCGATCAGGGGCTACGCTGTATTTGGAGGAGACTTGCTTGATCAAGCCGATAGGGGCGTTGCATAGGCCGATGCTTTTGACATTGGAGTATTTCAGGACAGCTTCCGTAACCATCCCTGCCGGATTGGTGAAGTTGAGCAGCCATGCGTTTGGAGCCAGTTCCTCAATATCGCGGCAGACGTCAAGAATCACAGGAATCGTGCGCAGAGCTTTCATCATGCCTCCGGGACCGGTGGTCTCCTGGCCAATAACACCATATTTGAGCGGTATGGATTCATCGCGGGCACGGGCATCCAGCATGCCGACACGCATCTGTGTGCTGACAAAGTCAGCGCCTGCGATGGCTTCGCGGCGGTCTGTCGTCAGATGGACTTCGATTGGGAGTCCGGATTCTTCAACCATCCGTTTTGCCAGGTTGCCGACAATGTTCAGCTTGCGCAGTCCGGGTTCAATGTCCACCAGCCATAGTTCACGAATAGGGAGTTCCTTATGATGAAGAATGAATCCCTCTACGAGTTCCGGTGTGTACGAAGAGCCTCCGCCGATGACGGCGATTTTCAGTCCTTTATTAGCTGTCACAATAATCACTCCTGTCTGGTAGTTTGTTTAATGGATTCGAATTCCTGAAAACCCTTCATCTTGTCATAGACTTCACTACTGATTGTCATCCCGTCGCTTTCCATGGCTGACCATACCGCACCGACCACCGGTTCGGTGGTTAGGGTGACCACGGTTGCCTGTGGGGCAGCAATGGCTACGGCTTGTTCGATGGGGCTACGAATCCAGCCCCGGTCTCCCCGGGTCAGCAGGCTTCCGGCCAGCACGACATCGAAGACGTCCTTTTCCATGCCTAGCCGGTGGATGACAGCGGCAGCAGACTTGCCCAGCTCTACACCTTGCCGGTGCAGGATCTCCAGAGCCACAGCATCGCCCTCAGCTGCAGCCGCGAACAGCAGGCGGGCAGCATCTGTAGGCACGTGCTTCCCGTGATCCAGGAAATCATTGAACATGCGCTCCACAGTCTCATATCCCAGCAATTTTAGCAGCGGGGCAGTCAGGAGGGTAGCTTGTTCCCGCCCGTCCCAAGCCCGAATGACAGAGCGGAAAACTTCAATGTTGAGCGAGCCGCCTCCGCCAAAATCACCATACATATAGTCAAAGCCACCACATTGATAATGCTGTCCCTGTACATTCTGGCCAGCTGAATTGGTACCTGTGCCGCAGATCAGGGAGACACCATATGGACGGTTAGTACCTGCCCGTAGTCCGATCATGGTGTCACAATTGATGGTGTATCTAGTAAAACCGATATCGCGGATGATCGGGTGCAAAATATCATAATCGGCCTCACGGTCGGCACCTGCCAATCCCAGATAAGTGTGCTGAATGTCGTTCAAGCTGAGCCCGGCATCCGCCAAAGCGCCGAACGTGGCTTCACGGATGCTGCTAGCTGCGCGGGCCGCATCTACTTGATGATTGCCGTTGCCGCTCTTGCCTTTCCCGAGCACATTGCCCTTTTCATCACTGAGCAGGGCGTAGGTTTTGGTTCCTCCCCCATCGAGTCCCAAGTAGTAAGTCAATGGTCTTCACTCCTAAGTGAATATATATTATAGAAAACAAAAGATTGCAGCCGGTCTGCAAATGGATGCCAGTCTAGATGGAAATTGTAGATTCACGAATGATCAGCTCCGGATCAATCCGTATGCCAGACCCGCGCTTCATCTTGCCAGAGATGCGCCGCAGCAGCATATCCGCTGCCGCCTGCGCGATTTTGTCCGCAGGTTGCCGAAGGGTCGACAGATGCGGACGAAGCTGTGAGGCGATGTAGTGGTCATCATAGCCGACAACGGCGACCTGCTCCGGTACGGATATCCCCGCCTCCATTAGAGCATTGATAACCCCAAGGGCGATATTGTCATCACCAGTGAATACGGCGGTGGGCAATGGTCCTTCGCTTAACCAGCGTTTACAGGTGTCATAACCAAATTCTATTTCGAAATCGCCCTGTACGATTTCAAAAGGAGTTATTCCTTTTTCCTGCAGTGCCAGTGCGAACCCGTTGCGCCGCTCCCTTGTACTGCGGAACATTTCATGTCCGCACAGATGCGCGATAGAGGTATGCCCGAGCTCCAACAGATGACTTGCCGCCGCGTAGCCACCTTTGAAGTTGTCGATCGTGATCGAATAGGTATCGTTTTCGGGCTCCTGATTATCAATCAGTACATAAGGTATGCCGCGCCGCTTTAGTTGCATGATATAATTCTCTTCCCCGATCGGCGAGAGCAGAATCATGCCGTCTACCCGGTCTTCCTGAATGAGATAGTGGTCCTCATCTGATTCAATGCCTCTGGAGATGGCGATGGCCAGGAAGTAACCATGCAGCGCGAGTACCTCATTCAGTTCTTTGACAACGGCGTCAAAGAACGAATCGTGCAGAGTAGTTACCACGAGTCCGATAATCCCTGTCTTTCCACTGGCGAGGCTGCGTGCAGCCGCATTGGGGCGGTAGTCCAGCTCCTTGATTGCATCTAACACTTTCTGCCGATTCTTCTCGCGTACCGATTCAGCGCCGTTCAACACCCGTGATACCGTCACGACAGACAGACCGGATTTTTTGGCTACATCAAATATGCTCACTTTCATGTCTTGTGCTCCTTGCAGCAGATTTTCCGAATGTATTATCTACCATTAGTATACAGGGTGGAGAGGCGGTCTGCTAAACAATAACATTCCAAGCAAGCATACCGTCCCGGAAGGGACGGTATGCCGTACATGCTAACGTTTGATGATCTCGGTGACCTTTTTCTGAATGGTACCCATGACCTCTTCAAGCGTCTTATGTCCGGTCTCTACCGGCTGCAGCTCGTTGATGAACATATCGTTGATTTGCGAGTAGTGTACGATCAGGTGGTTGAAGGATTCGTAGCCATATTTCACAGCCCCTTCATAAACCTTCTTCACATCTTCAGGATCAACGCCCTCAAAGTGCTTGTAGTATGTTTCAGCAGCTTTGGTGTTGACTGGCGGGTTGCCGCCGCTGAGCTCAATGGATTTCTCCTGAACTTCAGTGGTGAGCAGGAATTTGATGAACTCCATGGCTTCCTTCGGATGCTTGGAATCTTTCAGAATGAGCAGCGGGTCCACGAACAGCGGGCTGCGCACCTTGTCGTTACCGCCCCATGGCACAGCGGCTACGCCAACCTTGAACGGAAAGTCGTTGGAACCGGCCATAATCCAGGAACCACCGACAGACATTCCGATTTTACCTGCTACGAACGGATCGCCATTCTGTCCGGCTACGCTCTTGCTCCATTCAGTATTAGGCGACACTTTATCTTTGAAGATCAGGTCGAAGAACTTGTGATAAGCAGCAATAACCTCTGGTGAGTCAAAATGGGTCTCGGAAGGTACGCCGCCGTTGGTCCAGGTATCTGCAGAGTACGGATCTGCTCCGAAGTACAGCGGACGCATGTCGCGTTCTGACCAGGTGAAATCAACACCATATTGCGTTTTGGTAATATCATCGGAGTGGACCGTCATCTTCTTGGCATCCTCGACCATTTTGTCAAAGGTCCAGCTCTTGTCTTCGTAATCACTTGGCGGATAGGATAACTTTGCCGCATCGAACATATCCTTGTTGTACATCATCAGCGTAACGTACATATTCAATGGAATGCCGTAAGTGTGATCTTTAACTTTGTAGATGTCCATCAGGTGCTCAGGAATGTTGTAATCTTCGGCTTTGAAGCCTGTTTCCTGCATCAGATCGGTGAGGTCCATCAGCATGCCTTTGTTGTAGTATTCTGCGAAGCCGCCGTAGCCGTAGTGGCTCGTAATATCAGGCGATTTGCCCCCGGCAATCAGTGTCTGCAGCTTACTGTCAAACTGCTCGTAAGGCGCCTTTTCCATCTTGACCTTGATGTTAGGATGTTCTTTCTCGAAATCAGGAATCAGCTTCTCGACAAAGGTGCGGTCCTCGGAATCAATGGTGTAGTAAGTAATGGTCACTTTGTCGCCTTTACCGCCGGAGCTGTTGTTCGATCCGGATGAGGTTACATCTTCTACTGATTTGCCGCCGCTACAGCCAGCTAAGGTCGTAAGAAGTAGTGCACTTGCTGCAAAAAGAGTTCCAAGCGTTTTCCTGTTCTTCTTCATTTGCTAATCCCTCCAGGATATCAGTGTATAGTTCCGCCAGTGACGGCGGGTTATTACTTAATGCCTGTAAGTACAATGCCTTCTACAAACTGCTTCTGAGCAACTGCGAACAGGGTCACGATTGGAAGCATAGCCAGCACGGAAGCTACCATCAGAAGATGCCACGGCGGAATACGGAACCGTGAAGAGGTGAGCGAGGCCATGCCGACAGGAAGCGTAAATTTGTCTGATGAGCTTAAATAAAGCACAGGGGTGAGCAGGTCATTCCAGCTGTAGATAAAAGCAAAGATGGCAACAGTAGCTAGAGCTGGTCCTGAGAGCGGAAGCGCAATCTGGCGCCACATCCGCAGCTCGCCGCATCCGTCAATCCGTCCGGCGTCGAACATTTCCTCTGGCAAGGTGGTGAAGAACTGGCGTAGCAGGAAGATGTTATACGCTGAGCCGAAAAATGCGGGCACAATCAGCGGCAGGAAAGTGTCGATCCAGTTCATTTTGGAGAACAGGATAAACTGTGGAATCATGATCGCCGGATAAGGCAGCATCATGGTGCTAAGCAGCAGCATGAACCAGATCTTGCTGCCTTTTCCTTTATATCTGGCAAATCCGTAAGCCACCAGCGCAGAAGAAATCAGTGTGCCAATGACGGACAGGACGGCGATAATAAGGCTGTTCTTGTACAGGGTTCCGAATTGCAGGGTGTCAAAAATCTCCGTGTAATTGCTCCACTGCCAGCTTTCCGGAAGAAAGGTAGGCGGGAACTTCAGCATCTCCTTCTTGGACTTCAGGGAGGTCATAACCATGAAGAACAGCGGAAGCAGCATAAGGAATGTTGTTACAATCAAGGTCAGCAGGCTGATAATCTTGACCGGTCCGACCTTCCGGCGCGGACGTGAACTGGGCGGGCGTGTGGAGAGGCTTGGGATGGAGCTCATTTGTTAACGCCCCCTTCATAATGAACGAATCGGTTGGACAGCTTCATGATAAGAGCCGTACACAGCATAACAACGATCAGCAGTACCCAGGCCAGAGCCGAGGAATAACCGGCCCGATATTCTTTGAAGGCGCTGGTATAAAGGTTGTAGACGTAGAACCATGTAGAGTAGTTCGGTCCGCCCTGTGTCATGACGAAGGCTTGGGTGAATACCTGAAAGGAATCGATTAGTCCCATAATCAACTGGAACAGCAGCACCGGCGAGATCATCGGCAGTGTGATGTGCCAGAAAATCCGCAAGCGTCCGGCTCCATCAAGTTCAGCTGCTTCGACTAGACTGGACGGCACCCCTTGCAGTCCCGCAAGGAAAAGAATCATCCCGGCTCCCGCGCCCCAGAAGGACATAATGATCAGTGCGTAAAGGGCAGTATCCGGATTCATCAGCCAGGAGGGGCCTTGAATGCCGAACCAGGACAGGATGTAGTTGAAGAGTCCGATCTGCGGATTGAAGATCCAGTACCACAGCAGAGACATCGCTACCCCGGATACCATACTTGGGAAGTACATTGCTGTCCGGAAGAAGCCTTTGAGTGGAATCGTCTGATTCAGTAATAGTGCAAAGCCCAGGGACAACAGCATCGAGATTGGCACACCGATAAAGGTATACCTTACAGTGACAACGACCGATTTCCAGAACAGATCGTTATGGAACATCTCGGTGTAGTTGGCCAGCCCAACGAATTTTGGCGGGTGAATAATGTCATATTCGGTGAAGCTGTAGTAAAACGATGACAGAATGGGATACAAGGCGAAGATTAAGAAGCCGATTATCCAGGGTGAGATAAACAAATACATGTAAAATGTTTGCCGCCGACTCTCGCGATTGCTCACGGACACACCAACCTTTCTCTCCTAAAGTATAAGCGCTTTAACTTTTGATCATTAATTTGTTGTCGAAATCAAATTTTATGGGTCTTATTGATATAAAAGTTAAAGTGCTTTAACTTTTAATCCGTCCGATGTCATTATCATAGAGGATTGGATCGAAATAATCAATACCTATTTTTAAAAATAAAGCGCTACCAGTTATATTATATGACACATAATCTGATCTATTTTTATTATCAGCGCTATAAATGACAAGATTTTTTGTTTTGTGTGTCATATTATATTACATAATTGAGGTGGTTGTTTCTATTTAATTTACATATTCAATGTGAAAATAATGATTTACATTAAATTTATGGAAGGTTTCATGCGGTTGAAAATCTAAAAAAATGGGTAATCAGGAAAAGCTCTTTTTCCAAGTGGTGAAAAGGTGCGTAGTGAGAGGATGTCCGGTTATAATTATCGTGTGGATAAAGGGTCATAGTTCAAACCGGGTCTTCCCCGGTTAGGAGGTGCAAACGGTCTGATTTATGTAATCAAATTTATCTATAGCTTCGTACTCCCGCCGGGGCTATTCGTGCTGCTGCTTCTGGTACCGATTATTTGGCTGTGGAAGCGTGAGCGAAGGGCGTCGGTATTTTTGCTCATCGTTACTCTGCTATTCTATTTATCCTCTACGTCACTTGTCAGCGATCTATTCATACGCGGACTGGAGCGGCAATATGCGCAGCCGCAGACCGCACAGGGAGATGTTATCGTTGTGCTCGGCGGTGGAGCCACGCTTACGACGCCTGACTTGAATGGCAAGGGCAATATGCTGGGTTCAGCGGCGAACCGACTGCTGACTGCCGTACGGCTGCATAAGGCCACTGGCTTGCCGATTCTGTTCTCCGGTGGTCAGGTCTTCGCTGATAGCGGTAATGAAGCGAATATTGCAAAACGGCAGTTGCTTGGCCTTGGGGTGGCAGAGAGTGACATTCTTGTCGAGAACCGCTCACTGAATACTAAGCAGAATGCCATTAATACTGCGCTCATTCTAAAGGAACGCGGGTTTGAGCACCCAGTGCTTGTGACCTCTGCTTTCCACATGCCACGGGCGGTGGTGGAGTTTGGTCAAGCTGGTCTGTCGGTGCAGCCTTTTCCGACCGATTATGTATCGGATAGCAAGTTCGCTTTTTATCCAGCTAAACTGTCTCCGAATGCCGGTGCGGTTAGCATTACGGGGCTGGCTTTAAAAGAGTACCTGGGTCTTTTCGTAGCCAAGATTCGTTGAGTTATATAAGACGAACGTGAGATGATAACGTAAAGGCTCGATCGTCACTACGGTGAATATTTGGATTTCTGGTCGCTGTTGCCCCCAGATTTCTTCTTTATAAACCGCTTTTAGCGGTTGAAATCCGGCGAGCGTATGCTTCCGATGCGAGCTTTCCTGCAGAAAGCTTTTTAGGCGAACGCTTTCGCTCCTACAGCTCCAAATTTTCCTCTTCGTTCCTTCTATCTTTTGTTGTTTCTTTTCTTCGTCTTATATATGTGTTATTAAGATATATCTGAGAGGAGCAATTTAGTTTATGCAAGAGAAGCTGTCATTAGCAGAAGCCTTTAAAGAAGCTGTCTTTCAATTGCCGGCTCACGGTAAACGGAATGTGCAAGTGCTGAAAGAGGTTTTCGAGCAGATAGAGGGTCACCTGGATTCCGATATATATGGAACAGGAAAGGTTATTGAAGATTTCCAAGCGAATATGGCCGAAGTGCTGGGGAAGGAAGCGGCGGTGTTCTTTCCGAGCGGGACCATGGCGCAGCAGATTGCCTTAAGAATATGGTGTGACCGCAAGGGCTTAAGCCAAGTGGCGTATCATCCGCTCTGTCATCTGGAAATTCATGAAGAGGATGGATTGAAGCAGTTGCATCATATTGAGTCTGTGCTGCTCGCTGACAAGCATCGTTTGATTACACTTGAGGATGTCCAAGGAATGCCGGAGGAGGTTGCTTGTCTGCTGCTGGAATTGCCACAACGTGAGATCGGCGGGCAGTTGCCGGAGTATAGCGAGCTTGAAGCTATTTCCGCCTATTGCCGGGAGAAGGGGATTTATCTTCATCTGGATGGCGCAAGATTGTTTGAGGTTCTGCCTTATTATCAGAAGAGTGCTGCAGAGGTTTGTGCGCTGTTCGATAGTGTGTATATCTCTGTCTATAAAGGGATCGGTGGGATTGCTGGAGCGGTTCTGGCTGGCGCGGCGGATTTCACAGCAGAATCGAAGGTTTGGAAGCGGCGGCATGGTGGAGACTTGATCAGCTTATACCCATATATCATCCCTGCTGACTTTTATTTTAAACAACGGGTTCATAAGATGGAGAAGTATTATGAAGAGGCCAAAACGCTGGCTGCTTTATATAATCAATGCCATGCAGTCACTACGCTTCCGTTAGAGCCGGTGTCGAATATGTTTCATGTGCATGTATCCTTGCCCAAAACAGTAGTAGAGGATGTTCTAATCGATCTTTATCAAGCCACGGGGATCGGACTCACCTCTTATGTGAGGGAAGTCGACGAATTCTCTTCCTACTATGAAGTGAGCATCGGTGACAATTATAGCGAGGTTCCCCAAGACAAGCTGCAATCATTATTCGTGAGGCTGAACGAGAGGCTGCAACAAGCATCATCTTAGGGGACAGCGCGAAATAAAGCTGTTTGTTCAAATGAGTTGCCCAGTATCTATCGTTGTAAAAAAACGCCCGTCCATTTCCCTGTGGGAAACGGACGGGCGTTTGATGTTTCTGGCTTGGTCCGAATTAGTCGATCAGGCCAGTTTTGCTCAGCAATTGATGCAGGGTAGCTGCAACTGTCTCACGGGTAGCTGCTGTTGTCGGATTGAAGTTCGATCCGACTTCACTGCTAATGATACCCGCAGCAGACAAGGATTGTACGCTATCTTTAGCGTATGGAGCGATCTTGGTGCTATCGGCATAAGTAGTGAACGACGGATTGGAAGCTTTCAGTTCCACGCCAGTCAGTTTCACGGCTCTTCCCAGGATAACAGCAAGCTCTTGACGCGTAACTTGGGCGTTCGGGGCAAATTTGCCATTACCGATTCCCAGAATCAGTCCTGCCTCGGAAGCAGCAGCAACATCATTGGCATACCAGTCAGAGGACTTCACATCTGTAAAGGTAGAAGCCGAGCTAGAACGTAGTCCGAGCGAGCGGGACAGCAGTGCTGTGAACTCGGCACGGGTCAGGTTGCTCTTCGGCGAGAATGTCGTTGCCGAAGTGCCTTCAATAATCAGCTTGTTAGCCAGTGCTGTGATATCGGCAGCAGCCGAGGAGTTGGCGATGTCACTGAAAGTAACAGGGCGGCTCACTGCAGCATAGACCGAGAATCCAGGGCGGCTGACCGTAACAAGAGTCGTACCGTCTGCTTGTACTTTGAACACAGAAGATACCGGAGTAATCTTGCCGTTCGATTCAAACAGAACACCTGCAGTGTTAGGCTCAACTTTGCCTGGAATTGTGAAGGATCTCTTAATGAAGGCGTCATTCGGTACCTTCAGAGGTGTACTTCCGGAAGCTGTAGTCCAGTTGGCTTCAAAGGCAACCGGTGACCCAACAACTGTTGATCCAGCAGATGTCGAGAACTTGGAGGCTTGGTCATCCGCTTTCTTGATGATCAGATCCAGGCTGGCATCGGTAGCGCCGCCAGTCAGCAGGCTTACTGGCAAGGCGAATGCGGAACCTGCAGCATTTACAATAATTGTACTCTTCGCTGGTGCACCAGCGAGCAGCTTCACTTGCTCAGCTGTCAGAGCCACTTTGGCAGCAGCGTCAGTCGTAGCCGGAGCATTGATTACAATAGCTGCCGGAGAAGCGGAAGCAGAGGCGATGGCTGCTTTCAGATCATCGTTAGTTACCGTAACAGTTGCTACGCCATTGCTGGAAGCTACAGCAGCCTTCACAGGCGCTTGCTTCAAGCCTTGGTCAATGACTGCATTGGCAGCGCCGCTAGCCGGAGCAGGAGTTGCGGATGGTGCTGGTGTCGCAACTGGGCCGCCTCCACCGCCTCCACCACTACCGCCGCCACCATTGGTTTCGGAAGAGTTATCTACACGGAAGGAAGAAAAGCCTTTATAAACAATATCGCTGCCATATTGATCTTGTACTACATTGCCCTGGGCGTCTAATTGGGCGGCGATAATTTGGAGCTTATAGACACCATCTTTCAAATGTTCGGTAACCGGCTTGCCTTTAGTATCTACAATTACATTACCATCGGTATCGGTGGGGTGATAGGAACCGTTGATACCCTTTAAGGAATATTGACCAGGTTTGAAGAACTGCTTGACGCTATCTGTTGACAGAGAGTCGATTAGCCCAACAGGTTGGTCATCGAGATTGACAATACCTACTTCATAGTAGTTGGTATCATCTGCGGACAGTCTGAAAGTAAGATCTGTTGCACTTTGGTAAGTTCTATTTGGATAAATAAGCGCATTAGTCAATTTGATTTCCTGAATGCCAAACGGATTTTCAGGCAGTTCTTTACCTACGAAAACAGTGAATGGCAAGTGCAGAACAGGTACGCCAGGAGCAGTCAGGTTCAGTTGTCCTTCATACCAGCCTTCCTCGGCGTTGCTAGCAACATTAAGATTCAGGTTGAAAGTCGTCGTTTTCCCTCCGTCAGCAGTCACAGTAGTAACGCTAGGGGTAACCGTAACGCCTTGGGCATCTTCGAAGTGCCATTCAACTGAAGCTGTGTAGCTCAAAGGTTGGTTACTTGTGTTTTTGAGCTGCAAGTTTTTGATAGCAGATGTTCCTGGCTGAATTACGCCAAAGGCTGCCGAGGAATTATAATTAATTACATTTTGTGGTTTGTAGTTCTTATCAAGAATAGTGATTGGCTCAAGAGCTTGTACCAGGGCTGGTGTGGAAATGGCATTCTCAACATTTACACGTCCTGCACCTTGTTCATAAACGCTGTAATCCTCATTTGGTTCAGCTGTATTTGCCAAAGCTGCTCGAATATCGAATGGTGACCATGTAGGATGAGCTTCCTTGATCAGTAGTGCTAGACCGGCAACGTGTGGAGTTGCCATACTTGTACCACTGATACGATTGTATGCTCTATCATAGGAGACATTGTCTTTGCCTTTGCCATAAGCTGGCCAAGTAGACAGAATGCCTACGCCCGGTGCTGTGAAGTCTGGTTTGATGCTCAGATTATCATCAACATTCGGGCCAAAGGAAGTGAAGCTGGCCAATGTATCGCCTTTGCTGATTGAAGGATGATAATCACTTTCAAAAGTGAATTGGAAGTGGCTTCCTGGGTTGTCTTTGAGGACTCTAGCCAAGGCTCTTCCTTCGGAACCTCTGATGTCAAACGTGGGGATATTTGCAAAGGTATCCCCTAGATACGAGTTAATAAAATTATCCCGATTATTAATGTGCTCGCTTAGATCTACTTCGCCGGCTTTATTAGCGTTGCCGTTAAAGATCACAATAGCTTTCGCCCCGTGCTCTTTAGCTATTGCTATTTTATCGGTAAAGCCCAGTACCCCTCTGGATAACAGCACGATGCTGTCTTTAACATTATTGAGACCTTTGTAGTCTTTTTCTGCGCCTAGCCCGGCGTATACTACATTTACTGGCTCTGAGCCTATAATATGAGCGAAATCCTCACTGGCCAGTTCCCACGCCATAACATTGAATTCCAAATCTCCATATGTGTCGTAGGTTGCGGTAGTTACGGTTTCAGGAACCAATTCAGTTTTGAATTTGCCGGAGAATTGTTTGCCTGGGCTTGTCACCGCCCCAACCGAGATTCCCAGTTGAGAAGTAGCGGGAGAACCAAGTGTGTACTCTCCTGGTCCGGCATTGCCGTTGGCAATTACCGCTGTAACGCCCGAAAGCACAGCGTTATTAATCGCGATGGCATCCGGGGAATTTACGTCTTTTTCCTCATCGGAACCGAGCGAAAGGTTGATGACATCCATGTGGTCTTTTACCGCACGTTCGATGCCGTCAATGACCTGTGCAGATGAACCGGAAGATGTACTTGGTTTTTCCAGATTCCGTCCGAGCACCTTGTAGGCGTACAAATCAGCGCCGTAAGCGACACCTTTTTGCGAAATTTCACCGCTCTTGTTGGCAAATTGCCCAATGATGGTTCCGGCAACGTGTGTACCATGATAAGTACCTTCATAGCCTACACCGTAGGGGTCTTTATCTGGTGTGAGTGCAACCTCTTCATAAGGATCATTATCATTGTAGAATGAGTCATACCCGCCTTTGTAAGCATCTTTGATGTCAGGGTGAGTATAATCAACCCCGGTGTCAATAACGCCCACCTTGAGGCCTTTACCTGTATATCCGTTAGCCCAGGCCCAATCGGCGTGGATCTGCTTTAACGGCTCGTTGTCATTTTGTGGTGTTGTTGCTTCTGCAGCGGCTGCCGAAGTGTCTCCTTCCACTGGAACGGCATACCAAGTGCTGTTCTTATGGATAGAAATGACACCCGGGATTTTAGCCAGATCAGGGATTTCATTCGCAGGAATTGTGACTTCAAAACCGTTCAGTACCGTGTTGTACTTGTAATTGACTTCAAGGTCTAGTCCAGCATTAGCAGCTTTCTTCAAAACGTCGGTTTGCTGGCTGTTTACAGCAGCTTCGGTGGCTGTGGAGGCTAGTGAGGAGATGCCTTGCTTCGCTGCGTATTTGCCGACGGCTGCCGGCTGTCCGCTTAGTTGGACGATAACGCGAATGTCATCTGTGGATTTTGTATTGATCTGAGGCGAGATAAATGTTTTCTGAGAACTCTGAACCAATGTCAGTGCGCTTTGGCCAATTTTAGGCTGCACTGCTCCTGCTGCGGAAACCCCTCCGGGAACCGTGCTGATCGTTACTCCCGCGGCAAGTGCCAGCAGTGATAGTTTACGAGATAATTTGCCCCAATCCAAAAAAAATCCCCTCCGTCATATAATCTTTTCGAAATCAAACTTTTTCCGTCTTCTCGGCGAAATCGCGGCAGAACTCTCCTTTCCTATGAATTCAAAAATTAATTCCACCCAAGCTAGTAGGAAAAATGTTAAGAAGATTTTACCACTGGTAAAATGTAAAATCTATATGAAAATAAAAAATATTTTAGTAGATTTTCAACCCTTATATTGGAATATTAAGATTATGATGGGCAAAAATCGTTCGAAAAGGCTCTGTAAAAGGGATTTTTGTTAACAAATGGTGTTATGTTAATACATACTCTTCTAATAGGGAATAAGGTTCACATCTCCGACAAATGACCTAATTTTTAGTAAAAAATAAGCTTTTAAAACACGTCATTAGACATAAAGTCAGTCGTCAAGCAACACGATTGTTACTAACTGTAAATCGGAAATAGGGATAATTTCGTAGATATAAAGAAACGGTAATATGGATGATGTTAAGAACGATGGAGGACGTTAATAACGGAGGAATGGACGGCCATCACGGTTCGCTAACCTGTTAGGATAAGAAATGGAAGAGCCTCCGAATCCCTATGAAAAGGGGTTCGGAGGCTTTTTTAGAAGATGTAATGCGGGGTGGGCATTACTTGGAAAGAAGATTAAACAGTACCTGTGCTACTTCTGCTCTAGTAGATACGCTGGCAGGGTTGAGCTTGCCATTGTTTCCTGCAATAACTCCAGAGGCAGTAAGAGCCTGCAGGGCTTCTTTAGCGTAGTCTGCGATTTGGCCAGCGTCGCTGTAGCTGGACAGAGCAGGGCCATTCTTAGAAGCTGGAAGCTCTCCCAAGACGTCCAGAGAACGGTACAGTAGCGTGAATAACTCCTGACGTGTGATTTTGCTGTCAGGCTTGAATTGATTCTCGCCAACACCGGTGGTAATCCCCAGGCGTTTAGCAGCAGCCAGATAGCCGGTGTAATACGTGTTCCCGGCGTCAGCAAAATTATCGGTAGCATTCTCGTCGGCATCAATGCCATAGGCCTTCAGCAGCAGAACAGTGAACTGTCCGCGGGTAACCGAGGCGTTAGGGCTGTAGTGGCTGTCGTCTGTTCCGGACGTGATGCTCCGGGCAGCCAGGAAGCTAACGGCATCGTTGTACCATGCATTTGCTGCAACATCGGCAAATTCGACTTTGTTATAAGCAACGATGTATTGGGAGAAGTGGGTAGTGACAAAATCCACTGTTCCCGCAGCGTATTTGCCGCGTACATTGTCGAGACTTCCCGATTCATTAATATGGTAGATGATGATAGAATTCGGCTCTTCGCCAGCTTGTAGCTTGTAAGGAACGCTGATCTGCGCTTTGCCTCCGCCGAAGCTAGAAACAGTAAGGTCTCCTGCTTTGACAGTCAGATCGTAGACAGGTCTATCACCAAGGACCTCTTTACCTTCGTCGGTGAGTGAAACCTTGGCGATCCGAATATGGATATCACCCTCATCTTTAGCTCCGCTAATATTAGCGATTGCTTTGGCATCCAAGGTGATCGTTCCTACGTTGGCATAGTTGATTTTAACCTGAGCTTTTGTGCCAGAAGCAACTGCATTGAATGCGCTTCTTGGAATGGTTAGCTCAGCGGTTTGAGTTTTGGCAGTAGTCTCAACCTTGATTTCCAGCAGTGCTGATTTTCCGTCGGCTTCTGCTTTTTTAGCACTCTCTACAAGCTCCGTTACATCAGCTGCTGTGATGGAAGCTGTGGTAACACCTGTAGATTCATCGGTAGTAGCAACCGCTGTTTTAGAAGCGATGATTGTATTTCCTTGCGCACTAGTAACTGGTGCCGCGCTGGCAGTCGGTGCAGGGCTGCTAACCGGAGTCGGTGCAGGTGAGTTGCCGCCAGTTGATGGACCGGGATCTCCGCCGCCAGTAGGTGCTTTGTACTCAGGTACGACTACATCAGTTACAGGGCTTTCTTTGTAGCCTTCTTTGGCAGCATATCGCACGTTATAAGTACCAGGCACAAGTCCTGTAATTTCGACATCTGTGGCGTATACATAATTGGTAACAGTGGACAGTTTATATTCCAGTGCTGGCGTTGTGCCGGTGATACGTCCGTCATTATTGGCAGATGAAGTAGGGGCGATACCGGTGAGACCGGTTGGCGCTGCTTGCTCTGCGGTATAGGCTGGCACGATTACATCGGCTGCTCTGCCCGCTTTGAAGCCTTCCTTGGCTGCGAATCTGACGTTATAAGTACCCGGTACAAGCCCTGTAATTTCAATATCTGTAGCATAGACATAATCGGTAACCCCCGCCAGTTTGTATTCCAGTGCAGGTGTAGTGCCGGTGATACGCCCGTCATTATTGGCAGGTGTAGTAGGAGCAATACCTACCAGTCCGGTTGGTGCGGCCTGTTCGCCGTACGCAGGGACCTCAACGCGGGTTACAGGGCTGGCGCTGTAGCCTTCCTTGGCGGCATAGCGAACATCGTAGAAGCCAGGCACAAGTCCTGTGATGGCTTCGCCGGTCACTGGAATGTAATCAGCGGCAGCGGCTGGTTTGTATTCCAGGGCTGCATTGGTTCCTGTAATCTGCCCATCATCGTTGGCAGCCGTTGTAGGAGCTACGCCGGTCAGTCCAGTCGGTGCTGCTTGCTGGTGTGTAAAGACCGGAACCACAATTTCGATGGCTTGACCCGGTTTATACGGGATTGCAGGTGCTCCTGCCGGAACGGTAGGGCCTTGATAACCCGGTTTTGCGGCATATCTTACCTGATAGGTGCCAGGTGCCAGTCCGGTAATGGCTTCACCGGATACCGGTTTGTATTCAGCCTCATCGGCACGTTTGTACTCCAGCGATTTGTTCAGAACGCCAGTAATCTGTCCGTCGTTCGCGGTAGCCGAAGTTGGCGCTACGGCTGTCAGTTCAGTCGGGATAGCTTCCAGTCTGGAGAAAAGCTTATCGAGCGCGTTCAGGTAGAAATTGTATCTTGCACCGTTAGCATAACCATTGCTGACATAGTCGGGCTGGATATTTGTCCAGGAGTACATCAATTCGATGTGTCCCAGAATAGGTGCTGTTTGCCCACTGTCATCCTTATTGGTTTTGTTATAGGTGAAGAGATATGGAACTTGCAGACGATCTGCGGAAATTGTCGTATTGTTTTGATCCACATAACTGATTGTTTTAGGTGAGGCTGCTGTGTTGTCTTGTGACTTGATATTTGTCAAATAGTTATTTACGAGGTCCACATATAGCTTAGCATATGCATGGTCGGTGGTCCGGACCTGAAGCTCATCGTTGGTGTGCGGATTTCCATCCTTGACGGAATTGCCGCTATTGTTGTTCGGCAGACCTACCGTCACGCCGGAATCGAGCTTCGTATCCCACAGATATATTTTATTGATGTTGTTCTTCTTGGCCTGTTCGTTAATGTATTTGATGACCGCCTGGGTGTTAGGGCACCAGGAACCCCCGAACAGGATGGCATAGTTGCCGTCGCTGGACAAGATTTCTTTTAACTGATGATAGGTAACATGTTCATAAACGAGATCGCCGTCAGCCGAGGTGAAGATCGTGGGCTTGCCCGGGTTCTCTCCTTCATAGTTCTTGTTAAATGCAGCTTTGATATACTCCGATTCATTGATCGTGTCGTATTTCACGGCTTTGGAGAATACGGATCGAACCTGATCCTTATAGGCATCGACCTTGGTTTGATCAATTATTCCGTTTGTCTGAAACTCTGACCAGGATTTGCTGTCTTTAAGGTAAGAGACAATGGGAGCACTGTTGCCTTGGGCATCCTTGTTGTCCTTGTTGTAGACCAACAGGAACGGAGCTTCAATTTTGTTAGCTGAGACCGTGCTGCCGTCTTTGGCTGTGTAGCTCACGTTGTGCGCTGGATCGTTCTTATCGTAAATATCCAGGTTCGTCAGGTACTTGTTAACCAGGTCTACGTATTTATACGCGAACTTGTTATTGGTATCTGCAATTTGCAGCGTATCGCCATCCAGCTTGGTATCAAAATTATAAATGGTAGAAATGCCGTAATCCTTGGCAACTTCATTGATAAAGCCGATATCCGCTTGTGTGTTCTCATCCCATGCACCGCCTACCAGAACGGCATAAGTGCCTTGGCTTTCAAACAGATGAACGATGTCCTCGTAAGTTGCTGTTTTATAGACATGGTTCGGGTCATTTAATTTCGGATACACCTTGCTGAAATAATCAAAATTAGATAGAGGAGTGGCTGCAGAAACGGCTGTTTCAGCAGCCGCTGCCCGGCCTGCCTGAAGAGGCAGGACAAGCAGGGAGGCTGCCAGCAGCAGACTCACGATTTTTTTTGGCTTGAACTTGATACTCATTGATTTTGCACCTCGATTTCTGTTGTTTTCTGAAAATATAGTTGGCTGGGTCTTAGCTCAGCGGCAATGATGCACGAAATCAAGGGCATACTTCTTCGTCAGATGACGAAGCAGGTGCTGGTGCTGGATCAGAGGCAGGTGCCGGAGCCGGAGCTTGCACACTCTCTGTTGGGGCAGATGGGCTTGATTTGGAGTGAACGGGTTCCGCAGCAGGTGCAGCGGTAGCCTTGGCTTTCACCACTTCGGTCGTTGAGAAGGTGATTTTCTTGGCTGGAGCAGTTGTAGGCTCCGGTGCAGCAGTGGCTTTAGTTTCGGCAGCTGGAGCTTGTGCCGGTGCTGCCGTCGGGTGGGCGGCTTTCACTGCTGGAGCAGGGGTAGCTGCCGGTGTAGTCTTGGAAACCACAGGCGCTGCTGCGACTGCAGGTGCAGTGGTTGCTTGC
Source organism: Paenibacillus sp. NPDC058177 (assembly GCF_042883835.1). Classification (NCBI taxonomy): domain Bacteria; kingdom Bacillati; phylum Bacillota; class Bacilli; order Caryophanales; family Paenibacillaceae; genus Paenibacillus; species Paenibacillus sp. NPDC058177. The sequence continues at coordinate 141,523 of NZ_JBHVVB010000009.1, forward strand.
GGCTGTGCCGGTGTCGTTTGTGCGGCCGGTGCAGCAGTGGCTTGTGCCGGCGCAGCTACTTTGGCAACGGCGGTGTTCACGGTTGTAGCTTCTGCAGCTGGTGCAGAAGCAGTTTTCACCTGTGCAGCTTCGGCTTGCGCAGGAGCTTCTGTTGCTTGCGGCTGCTGAGCAGTAGTCACAGCGGCAGCTTGATCGGCAGGCGCTGCAGTGGCCTCAGCCTGCACGGTTTCTGCAGCTGGCGCAGGAGTCGCTTCCGGCTGAACGGTCTCGGCTACAGTTTGCACAGCTGTCTGTGTGCCTGCCGCGGAGGCGGTGTCAGTAGTACTAGCGGCAGCGGTATTGTTCTGTGCCGGCGCAGCCTCCGGTGTTTTCTGATTGGCCGATACGGCGGCATAAGTCAAAGCGGAGAAGACTACAGCAGCAGTAACGATCGAAATAGTGAGCTTTTTCATAAGAGTAATCATCCTTTTCTTTGCGCCCTGGACCAGGCAGACAAGGCGGCTAAGCCTGTCGCCTTCGGGCTTATTTGTAGTGCGTTTTGCGTATACAGTCTGGGCTTTACAACATGTCCTGCGTGTTACGTGAATATTCATTTCTGCAAGCTTGGTTCCAGCGGAAACAACAAAGAGACTCAGGCAGGTGGTGCAATGACATCACCCGCTGAATCTCTGGCTGTCCAGTAGACTCAGTCCTCCGCTAGTTATGTATGCTCATGCTGGATTGCTCGGCTGAAGTCTTCATCCCTCCCTTTTGCGCCAATAAAAAAGCCAGAGACTCAAGAGAACGCAAACCTAGCGCTCTAACTCGAATCTCTGGCTGTCCAGTTGATTCTATCCCTTTGGTGATCCAGCAAATGATGCATGCATCGTGTGATGTTTTTAATATTATTCAATGGCGAAAGTAGTTGTCAATCAATATTTATTTTTCATACCGAAATTATCGGGATTAAATGAAATTAACATATAATTACATTGACATTCATAGGTTTTGTATATACATTATTTATCATTATTCATATCAAATAAGTGGGGTATTGGGAGGGTTTTAGAAAGAATGAAGAATATAGACAATAATCTACTCTCGGCGATTCAAACAAACTGGTACGGATTTGTAGTTTCCATCGTTGTCTTCGGAGTTTTATTTCTGTTGGCACGCAAGCGTGTAGGGTTTGGTACCCGAGTCATTATCGGTTTGTTAATCGGACTTGTAGTTGGGATTGTTTTTCAAAAGCTGGAATTTGAGACCAAAGCCATCAGCACCTTTGGTAGCATTTATGTAAGTTTGATCCGCATGCTCGTTATTCCCCTGGTATTCGTTCTCGTATTGAACAGCATCGCGTCTCTGACCAACCTGGAGTATCTGCGTAAAGTTGGTATCAAGACCTTTGCCTGGTTCCTGGGGACAACGGGAATCGCTTCTATTATAGGGCTGACAGTAGCCCTGCTCTTCAATCCCGGTCAAGGGATCCAGCAGGAGGTGCCGGCAGACTTCACTGCCCGTGAGATTCCGACCTTCTCGCAGGTCATTCTCGACCTCGTACCTTCTAACCCAGTTAATGAAGCGGCGACTGGTAAAGTGGTTCCGCTGCTTATCTTCGCAGTCTTCCTGGCGGTGGCAATTATCAAGATTGGCTCTAAAAAGCCAGAGGCAGTAAAGCCTGTACGTGATCTGATCGAATCTCTGACCTTGATTCTGCACCAAGTCGTCAAATTCATTATTCGCTTAACGCCATATGGTGTGTTCGCACTCATTGCTGCGATTACGGCGCGTTATGGATGGGAGACCTTGCAGGAGCTTGGAAGTGTTATTATTACCTCCTATGTAGCCATGATCATCCATTTTGTGCTGATCTTCGGTGGCCTGGTATTCTTCGTAGCCAAGGTCAATCCGATTAAGTTCTTCCGCAAAATCTATCCGACCATCGCTGTAGCATTCACCACGCGCAGCAGCTATGCTACGCTTCCAGTCAATCTGGAAGTCATCACTAAGAGATTGCATGTCTCGCCGCGTATTGCGAGCTTTATCGCTCCGCTTGGCGCATCTGTGAACTTCAACGCCTGCGGCGGCATCTGGCCGGCAATTGTGGCGGTGTTCACTGCTCAAGTATTTGGTATCAATTTAACCGTAACAGACTACATCGTTCTCGTACTTGTTAGTATTATTTCTTCTATTGGTGTAGCTGGAGTTCCAGGTCCAGCGGTAATCTCTACTACAGTTGTATTAACTGCGCTAGGCTTGCCGCTTGAAGGTATCGCTATCGTGGCCGGTGTAGAAGCTCTCATCGATATGGGACGTACTGCCGTGAATGCGACAGGAACTACTGTTACAGCTCTGCTGGTTGCTAATTCGGAAGGTGAATTTGACCGTGAAGCCTTCAATTCGGATAACGAAGACGATGAGATCGCACTTGGTACTGCATAATTTAACCTAATATTAAAAATAACACTACAACCCTCCAGTTCCTGCACATGTGCAGTGGTACTGGAGGGTTGTTTTGCACATCCACAGGAGTTGCAACGTACAATAACCCATATTAAGAGAATAAAGATTCATGGGAGGTACGGCAGTGATTACGTTCTTGAATGGCGACATCAACGGAATTAACATGTCAGGCTTGACCGGGGTAGAGCGGGAAATTGTAGCGGAGAAACAGAGAAGCCCGGAGAACTATGTGTATGAAAGTCCGGCGGCGCTGGAATTCGAGCTGAATACAAGAAAGCACATTGTGAATGCGGCAAGGGGACTGGATGCCAGCGGAGCAGAATTTGCCTCTTTTGAGACTACCCGGGGTAATCCGAATTATTGGACCCGGACCAGCAAAGGCGGGCTACAGCTGAGAAGCGGGGTTCAGCCATCCGATGGGATCAACGACATTTTTCGTAACGGTTATCTTTATGCATTTGAATGCGCCACAGCAACGGTAGTGGTTTTATACAAGGGTGTGTTGGATACGCTGGGCCCGGCTGTATTCAACTCCTATTTCAATGATCTGCTACTGTATGACTGGCATTATGATAGCGATCTGCAGCTTACTACTATTAATAACAATCTGGAAGCCTATCCTGGCGATGTGCAGTATTTCAAGAATCCCGACCATGATCCGAACAAACCCGAATGGCAGGGTGAGAATGTTATCGTCCTGGGGAATGGGGAATATTTTGGTCACGGCATCGGTATAAGCTCCGGGGCGGGCATCATTGCTGCGCTGAACGAGGAGAGAGTACCGGGAAGCACAACGTCTGCATATCTCTTGGATGAGACATTTCATCCTGATTTTGAGTATTTGCGGAAATTATCGGAGGGGCGAAGCCGCTCGTCTTCCGTAGTCAGAGCTTCAGACCTGGCGGTCATCGCCAGAATTGGGGGGCATCATTATATTTATACGTATAAAAAAGCAGACCTTCCGACTACATCGATATAATATTGATGATTTCTGAACTTTTATTAGGCTTACAAAGCATCAAAAAACCGGCGCTACACTACGTCATGGACGCGTGCAGGCCGGTATATATCTGCCTTTTAGAAGTTCTCAGAAAGACAAGCAGTCCCCCGCCTCAATCCTGTGCAGAAGTCGGGGCTTTCTTGTCTTTCTGATCCTTTAAAGCTCGATGAAGTCGTTCCGGTACTTCTCGAAGTCTGCTATTTTGCACTCCAGCGTCATCCGGGTGCCATTTTCCTCATAGCTGACCGATTGGACATGAGCGTTCTCGTTGAAGTAAGAGACCAGACGTCCCTGATCAAAGGGCACGAGGATCTCGCATTGCATGTAGTCATTAAACACATGATCGCGAATCAACTGTGTTAGTTCAGGAATGCCCTTATTTTGCTTCACGGACAAGTAGAGGTTATCCCCTTCAACAAGCGGATAGGACAGGTCTGTCAAATCCGCTTTATTGTAGGCGTAGAGGACAGGAATCCCGTCTGCGCCGAGCGCTTTTAAAGTCTCCTCCGTCACTGCCATATGTTGCTTGTGCTGTGAATCAGCAATATCAACGACGTGGATTAACAGATCCGCTTCGGTCACTTCTTCAAGCGTGGAGCGGAAGGCTTTGACCAGATGGTGCGGCAGCTGGCTCACGAATCCTACCGTATCCGTCAAGAGAAAGGTTTTATGATCCGGTAAATCGATGCTGCGTACCGAGGTCTCCAGGGTGGCGAACAACATATCCTTCGCGAATACCTGTTTGTTGGAACCCGGATGGTAAGTCTCAACCATAGCGTTCATCAAGCTGGATTTGCCGGTGTTGGTGTATCCAACGAGACAGACCACAGGCACTTCATTCTTATGACGTTGCTTGCGTTGAATTTGGCGCCGCGACACTTGCTGGGTTAGCTCAGTCTGGAGAGCAGAGATGCGCTCTTCAATTCTCCGGCGGTCAAGTTCAAGCTTTGTCTCCCCGGTACCTTTGTTCTTCATGCCGGCACCACCGCCCTGACGTCCCAATGATTCACGCAGGCCTGACAGCCGGGGGAGCATATATTGCAGCTGGGCGACTTCCACCTGGAGCTGGGCCTCCTTGGTCTTGGCTCGTTCAGCGAAGATATTGAGGATCAGAATCGTCCGGTCAATAACTTGCCGATCCAGTGTAGATTCCAGGTTGCGGATTTGGGAAGGGGATAGTTCATCGTTGAAAATAACAAGTTCCGTACCTGCTGCTTCCATTAAAGCTTTCAATTCTTCGATTTTACCAGTCCCAAGATAATGGGAAGGGTTGATTCGGCTGGTCTTCTGGCTCAGTTCCCCGATAACCTCGATATTGCATGCAGCTGCCAGATTGCGCAGTTCTTCCATAGAATAAGCGAAGTTATGGTCCTGTTGCAGCTGGACCCCAACAATGATCGCTGTTTGTTGAGTAGGTTCCATCATATATAATCATCCTCCGTTATTTAGCCAAAATTAACATACAACTTTAGCGAAAATGAAAAATAAAAAAGCACAGGCTATCTGCCTGTGCTTACAGTATCTGTAGAGGACTTCAGAACAAGGACGCGAGGGAAGACGTACTTCCGCTGCGAGACCTGGTCTTCCATAGGATGCAGGACACAAATAGCCTTCACATGAGAAAAGATGAAGATGTATGACATCTCCCCCTGCGATAACAGGCTACGCTTGTGTTCATGGGTTTCTATGGAGGTTTCTAAAGGAGGAACGCTGAAGAGGATGATGCTTCTTCGGGCAGTCCATGATTGTGGGTTACCTTTAAAATGGCAGACCTATCCTGAGTCCTCTGCACATGGGCAGAGCTTGAGCGCTATTCAATTAGCCGCGCAACGTACGAACTCGGATAAAGTCTATCACACGTAACCCTCCGTTCAATAAAAGTTAAGTCGATTCTAACACATACACTAATTTATGGCAAACCGGAGGTGCATCGGGTTCACTTCAAAGCTCTGCTAATCGAAGTAAAGCCCCCATCGCCTGTAACGCACAAGAATATAAGAACTCTCAGCGTTTATGGGTAGGCTCACCACTTTACGCCATCCATTCTCTACGTAAGGTGAACAGATCCTTGAGTGCATCTGTAGACAGCTCGGTAATCCAGCCTTCCGAGCTGGAAATCACGTTGTCGCTAAGCTGTTGCTTACTCTCCAGCATCTCATCAATACGCTCTTCAAGTGTACCAAGCGAGATGAATTTATGGACCTGAACATCCCGGGTCTGGCCCATCCGGTAGGCCCGGTCGGTTGCCTGATTCTCGACGGCGGGATTCCACCAGCGGTCGAAGTGGAACACATGGTTGGCCGCGGTCAAGTTGAGGCCGACTCCACCGGCTTTCAGGGAGAGGATGAAGACATTTGGCTGATCGGACGATGCTTCAGCCGAATCTGTTCGCGCGGGAGCCTGGAAGCGATCGATCATCCGATCCCGTGCAGTTTTGGAGGTGCTGCCATTCAGATATAGCACCGGCTCTCCGAGCTCTTGCTGGAGCACGGCCTGCAGCATTTGGCCCATGCCAACATACTGTGTGAAGATGAGGCAGCGTTCATCCTCTTCGCGCAGCTCACGGACCATGGCCATCAAGCGCTCCAGTTTGGCTGAACGCCCGATCAGGGCCGGGGTGTTCAGCGGTGCCATCGCTCCTGAATCGGGGTCCATCTCCTGCAAGGCTTCCTTAGATAGCAGTGCTGGATGGTCACATAGCTGCTTGAGCCGGGTAAGCGCCGAGAGAATAGCGCCTTTGCGCTCGATGCCTTCGAGCTTCTGCACACGTTCCAGCAGTTCATTGACGGTTTGGTCATATAGCGCAGCCTGCTCTGCTGTCAGGTGAATATAGGTCTTCATCTCGTTCTTGTCCGGCAGATCCAGTTGGATTGCCGGATCTTTCTTCTTGCGCCGCAGCATGAACGGTTTAACGAGTCGTTGCAGCTCATTTGTACGGCGCTCATCGCGCTCCTTCTCGATGGCATTGCTGAACCGGTCCTGGAACGACTTGGAGCTGCCGAGGTAACCGGGCGTGATAAAGTCGTAGATTGACCACAGCTCAGAGAGCCGGTTCTCGATCGGCGTGCCTGTTAGCGCAATCCGGTGCAGCGCCGGGAAGCTGCGAACGGCGACAGACTGTTTCGTCTGCGCGTTCTTGATGTTCTGCGCTTCATCCAGGCAGATGCATCCCCAGGTGAATTGTTTCAGCAGTTCCTGATCCAGCGAAGCGGTAGCATAAGACGTCAGTACCACATCAGCCTGCGAAGCGGCTCCGTAGAAGTAGCCAGCCTCCAGACGTTTGCTGCCGTAGTGCAGCATAACGTTCAGAGACGGGGCGAAGCGGGCCAGCTCCTTCTGCCAGTTGCCGAGTACCGAGGTCGGGCAGATGATGAGCGACGGCCAATCCGTAGGGGCCGCGTGGGGATCCTGTTTGGCTGCCGCATCCGGTTTGGGGGCGGCGGCATAGTTGTCCTTCAGGTGGAGCAGATAGGTGATCAGCTGCACCGTTTTGCCCAGGCCCATGTCGTCGGCCAGGCAGGCGCCCAGCCCGAAGCGACGCAGGAAAGCCAGCCAGGCGAAGCCGTCGTGCTGGTAGCTGCGAAGCTCGGCCTTAAGGCCGGCCGGCACCTCGGGCTTCGGCCACTGGGCCTGTTGTCCGAGCTGGCCGATGAGGCCGAGCAAGTGTCCGTTCAGCTCCACCTCCAGGCGGAGCCGTGTGGCCTCCTCCTGAAGCTGCTCTTCGGCGGCTTCAGCGTTCTCGGCTTCATCGCCTGTACCCAGGAGATGAAGCTGCAGAACATCCTGGAAGGACAAGCCCTGCGACTTGTCCATGCCAGCCATGGCCCGCTGAATCTGGGCCAGGAGGGCGGGGTCGAGCGGAATCCACTGGCCGCGGAAGCGGACCAGACGCTCGCCCCGGGCGACCAGCTCGGCGAACTCGGACTCCGAGAGGTCCGCATCACCGATGGAGATTCGCCAATCGAAATCGATTAGCGAATCCAGACCGAACAGCGACTGGCCGCTGCGCTCGCCTTCGCCAGAGCTGACCTTGGCGCGCAGGCGCGGCTTCTTCCGGCTGGCGGTTTCCCACCACGCCGGGAGCAGCACCTGCCAGCCCGCTTCCAGCAGACGGCGGCTGTCCGCCGTCAGGAAGCGCCAGGCCAGCTCATTACTGAGCGGCGCGCCTAGCATATCGGCGCCGCTTAAGAGCTGCTCGCGTGGCAGGCTGGCGAGCAGACGGGCGGACCAGCCTGCGGCGCGTTCGGTGACATGGGGCGTCCACGCCGCAGGCCACTTCCCGGCGGCTTCGCCTTCGCCGCTCAGCTGTATCGGCACCAGCACGGACTCGTCATACTTGTCCTGCAGCACAAGCTTCAGCACCCAGTGTAGCTCATCGCCTTCCGGCTCCAGCAATTGCAGTGCCGGGCGGAACGGGGCGGTGTCGGCCTTCCAGCCGATGGAGATCAGCCAAGCGGCTTCATCCATACCTGCCGTGCCCGTGCCGCTTCTATCGAACAGCAGCGGGTATTCGCTGCGCAAATCGCCAGCGGTGGCTTCGGTTCCGTAATATTGCTGGGACACCGCTGCCGAGAACGCTGCACGGAGTCCTTCCGTGAAATCGGAGCTCTCAGTGAGCATCTGCTGTAGAGTAGATGACTCGTTCCTGTCTGTGGCGGCCCGCTTCAGCGCGGCATCATCCCAGGTCCATTGCAGCCGCCCTTCCCGATAGGCGGCCAGACGTGGAATATATTTTTTCCCCTTCAGGCAGTCCGTCAGCAGGGGGGCTAATACATTAAGACGGGCAGCACCGCCTTCCCAGTTCCAATGCACATGGCTCAGAAGCTTGGGATCGGAGAAGAAAGGGATGACCTGCTCTGCAGGCAGAACCACCACTTGAACGTCTTCCACCTGCCGCACCGCTAGTTCTGTACCATAGAAAGAAGCTTCGTGCCAGGCGAACAATCGCTGTTTGAGGGTCAAGCCAGGAACATAATCGTCCCGTTCGTTGAGCCCGAATAATAAAGCATCGCCGTACTCGCTCAAGGCGAGCTTCACGGTGATCGTATTCAAATGCATATTGATGCTCATGTAATCAGTTTTCCTTTCCGAAGCTCTTCCTGCAAGGCGCGCAGTCTGCTATTGCGAACGGAGAACGAATGGATATACAGTTCCCAGCGCTCCTCCTGCTTCATTTTCTTGTATAGCTTGGATAGCCGCTTCAATAACTTAACCGCTGCTTTATAGCTTTGCCTGTTCTTGTCCAGCACGAATCGTTCTACAGCCTGATGGTAGAAGGGGAGCAGCGTTTCCGGTGCGTGCTTCTCCAGCGGCTGAAGGTCCCGGACACGGAAGTCGGCAGGTTCTTTGCCGTTCGCGAGTTGGTAGTCCATCCAGACTTGCCATTTCTCATGGAGGAGCAGCTTTTCGCCATAGATTTCACCTGCCAAAGGCAGCATTTCGCTCAGAGTACTCCACATCAATGGCTCACTTTCTGGGCGCTGGGACACGACCGCATCCCAGTAGCTCGAATAATCCTTCAGATTTCCGTAGATTCGGCTACCGAGCAACGGGCCAGTCTGGACGAGCCAGTTCACCAGCCGGTCCCAATCCCCGGCGCTGTATAAGGGTTCAAGGAAGCTGAGCAGGTCTTCCGGCTGCAGAGCAGGGGTGTCCGCAGCGGTGCGAAGATGTGCCCAGGCCGGGGGATCGTCCCCGAGGTAGAAATACATCCGGCTCTGGGCTAGCAGCCAGGCATGCCGCGAGAGCGAAGTCCCAAGCTCTGTCTCCGCTGTACGTAGCTGATCAAGCTCCTCTTCGTATAGCTTGTTGTCACTGAGGTTGGGTTCGAGCCAATGTTCCCAGTACAGCTCATAAGCTATACGGAAATAAGGCTGCTCACGGGAACGGCCGCGTGGCTCAGACAGCATTTGCAGGCGCAGGTAGTCCAAAATTTCCATCGCCCGAGGCCATTGCTGCGATTCTACCCTCAGCGGAAGGGCGCTAGTCAGGAGCTGCCCGATAGAATCTTGCAGCTCTGTGACAGTCATATGGGCGAAGTAGCCCATGGAGGAAACGAACGTAGTCTGCGCCGGACCCTGGGGTTTAGTTATCGTTTCTAGCACAAAGAGGTGGGCATGGAGTAGGAACAGTTTCTCTGTAGCCGGTGACATCGACGGTTTATATTTCAGGATGGCCGCGAGGGCTTTCTCGGCATAACCCGGCGTCCGGCTCGTGTGAGCCAGCGGCGCGGTGCAGCTTACACAGAACTCACGCCACTCCGCAACCCCGGCTTCCGGTATGCGGCTTGCCTGTTGTTGAAGCAGATCCTGTCGCGCCAGCATTGAAGCCGCCCCAGGGGGAACCTTGGGACTGGCTGGACGCTGCAGAGAAGCGGCGGCCTTAGCGTTCGCTAGTGTCTGCACGGAGCGCTTCTGCATGTCTGCATAATGCATCAGCACGGCGGCCATATGCTTGCAAGGTCCTTTGACAGGACATTCGCAGCGGCTATTTCCGAGATTGTCGAGATCGATAACCACGGAGTAATCATCGTTACCCTCAACGAGGGTAATGATTTTACGCGCATCGGTCACTGCAAACGGCCGGACACGCTTTTGCTTATAATATTGAAACCCACGTTTGAGCGTCAGATCATCGAAAAGATACGCCACATCCTGAATGAGCTTGTCCCACAGTTCATCATCCATGGCATCTATAGTAGATTGCATCGCTTTATTCTCCCGTTAATATATAGTTGCTATTATCTCCTTCTATTATATCATTTATTATCTGTCGTTCTCTTCATCGGCTACGGCAGCTTGGAAGGGCAATTCATAAGCCGAAAGCCTGCTATTAATATAAGCGACAAAAAGAAGCAACTCAGATGTCCGAGTTGCTTCTTTTTATTCGATCATTAAGGTGCTTTGATATAGATGCCTTGTTCGTAATCATCGGCGTCTTTCCAATTCACGCGCAGGGACTTCGTAGTATAGAGCTCTGCACTGTCGGCTACCTCGAAATGCAGATGCGCTTCACTCGAATTACCCGAGTTGCCGCATTTGCCAAGCGCATCTCCGGCTTTCACCTGATCGCCGACTTTGACGCTGACCGAGCCCTTTTGCAGATGGGCATAATAGCTGAACTCTCCATTGCCGTGATCGATAATCACATGGTTTCCGGCAATCTCCTTCGTGTTCTCCGTTCCGACAGGGCTGTTGTCATGGATGTTATTGACTACTTTCACTACCTTGCCTGCTGCGGCAGCGAAGATAGGTTTACCAAAAGCGTAGTAGCTTTCATTTTTGGTGGGATCACCTTTGTAACTGAATCCATTGTTAACGACGATCAGGTCATACGCATATCGCTGTTGTACAGCACCATAGTGGTAGTTGATCAGCTCATTGGGTCCTCCCCAGAAGACAAACCAATTCCCTTTAAAGGGAAGCTGAAAGGTCGTCTGCGTACGCTTTGCATCGGTCTCAGGATACAATTTCAAAGTATCAAAGATAAGGAACGCGATCTGATTTTTACTGTTAAACATGACCTGAATCGTTTTTTCACCTTTAGGGTCCGTCCAGGCATAATAGTTGGTATTGTTCAAGGCTACGTGACTTTTCAATTTATAGGAAGTGACGTTACTGTGGTATAGGCGAGCCGCTTGCTTGAAGTCTTGAAGCGGGAACGCCTTTTTGAATTCGGCTATTGTTTGTCCATAAATCACTTCATATTTTTGTTGCTGTAACAGCTGCAGTAGTTGATCAGGTTTGAAGGAAGAAGCTTGGGGCTGCGATTTCGAATTGACTGCCGCTACCTTCGTGACAGAACTCAAGGGTGCTGCGACAGGCTTGAGCGGATCAGCCGAAGCTGAGACGGCTAAGGAACCTACACTTAATGAGCCAACAAGACTTAACAGCACCAGGCTTTTTTTGCTAATAAAATCATTCATCGGTTTATCTCCTTTATCGTTGGTTTCATAGCTGAGTCTATCCGATGAGTGTTAACACGTGGGTAACTGAATCTTATCATTGTATTAATCCCGGAGGTCTAAATTAAGATGCTGTTAAGACTAGCTCGCAACCCTTTTATCTAATTGAAAAAGGAAGGCTTGAAGTGTTTCTATGACTGTCGTTTGGTGAAAATTTGAAAGGTTACGCCGAACTTATCCTTAACCATCCCGTAAGCCGGACTGAAATAGGCCGCTTCCAACGGCAGAACAACCTGACCGCCTTGTTGCAAGAGCTGATAGAATTGCTTGGCCTGATTGCTGTCATCCGTGGTGAGACAGATCGTCAAGATGTTGCCCTGTTGGAGTGCTAACCCCGGAATGGAGTCGGCTACAAATATCTGTGTATCGCCAATCTTCAGAATGGCGTGCGCAACGAGTGCCGTGTCCTCTGCCTTCAGCGGAGAATCGGGGTTCTGTGGGCCTTCACCAAAGGTTTGTTTGAAAAGCAGCTCGGCACCTAAAGCTTGTTCATAGAATTGGATGGCTTCCTTAGCCTGACCGTCAAGCATAATGTAGGGAATTAATTGAAAAGACATTCTTATACATCTCCTTAGGTTGAATTATGGTGTGGTGTTCTTGTTCTGGTTGTAATCTTATTGTAAAGTCTAATAGTGACAACTCTTGTCATTAATAAAAAAATAATGGAGTCTGCCATATGCCAAAATCAAAACGTCTGCTGGAGCTGATGATGACCGTCAACCGGAAACGGAGATTTACCGTCAAGGAACTAGCCGAGGAATTCCAAGTCTCTACAAGGACTATCCTGAGGGATCTGCAGGAGCTTAGCGAGCTAGGTGTTCCTCTGTATTCAGAAGTGGGTCCGCACGGTGGTTATCAAGTGTTAAAAGAAAGCATTCTGCCGCCCATTGCCTTTACGGAGGAGGAAGCGGTTGCACTGTTTTTTGCCAGCCATGCCCTGCGTCATTATACTTCTCTACCCTTTAAGGAAGAATCTGCGGCGGCGCTTCAGAAGTTCTACCATTACATGTCCAGTGAAGTTCGAGATCGTATTGATCAGGTGAAAAATCGCTTCGATCTTGTGACCCCTGTACGGCAAACAGAGTCCCCTTATCTATCGATACTGTTGGAGGGGGCGATCGGGCAACGGGTGATGACTGTTGAATATGAGGCAAAGGGAGAACGTTCGCAGCGGCAGATTCAGCCCATTGGAGTCTATGCCCAAAATGGCTTGTGGTACTGTCCAGCTTATTGTTTTCTCCGTGAGGGCATTAGGGTCTTCCGCTGCGATAGGATGTATTCCGTTGATTTCGATACATCAGGTCTTACGCCGATGGATTTGCGGGAAGTTCATTTGGGCAATCGGAAGGAAGTATTGCACAAGGAGACGGAGACGATATCCCTGCTTGTTGAACTGGGCAGGGCAGGGGTTCAGAGATGTGAAGCGGAATTATGGCTGGTCTCCAAGCTGCATATCCGTGACGATGGCACCGGGTGGCTGGAAGGAGAGGTTCCGAAGCATGACCTTGCTTTCCTGGCCGACTTTATGATCAGCCTGGGTCATGAGGCAACTGTGCAACAACCGGCAGAATTGGTGAACCAGATGGTGACCAAGCTCTCGCGGATAATGTCCAAATACGAATAGGAACGATGAAGCCAGGATGTACCGGTGCGCTGGATATAAGCCGGTAGGTGCTATCCGCCTTTCCTTTCTGTAAGGTATCGTACCTGTGTTGCGAGAAATCCCTTTCAGGGACAGGGACAGGGACAAGGACAAGGGCAGTAGCAGTAGCAGTAGCAGTAGCATAATGAGCAGCAGCCCGTTCCACTTTCTGTGGAGCGGGCTGCTTTATTTGGCTTTGGAGTGGGAAGAATGACGCTATTCCAGATTCAGTGCCGGATTCAGCGTAATTTCAAAGGCACGGCCCCAGATGAAGTCCGGGTTCTCGTATGGGAGTATCGCGCAGGCATATTCAGCATAAGTCCAGTCAGAGCCGCAGATCTGGAGGATCGCTGAGTTGCCGGCTTGAAACGCTGCTTTACCGGCAAGTGTGGCGGTATGGATCTGCATCTGCTCCCGCAGGACAGCCTGCATATGAGTATAATCGGCAGGTGAATTGAACAGCAGCATATTCTGATCGGCAAGCGCTGAAGTATTAGTGTACAAGGAATGATCTCTGGAATAGGTTCGAATCTGGACGATGGCGAGTGTTTTATAGTAGTAGTCTTTCAAAAAGCGTTTGAACAGTAATGATCCATGAGCGTTCATAGCCGCCTTAAGGGCGGTTTCATTCGTCTCTGTCAACAAGTAGGCATACCGTGCTTGCCCCATACCAAGTGCGAGCCCCATTTTGTTACCGGCAGTATTCCAGGCACAGTATCCCAGAAGACGGCCCGTGTGTTCGCTACCCAGCAGGGCCTCTGTGACTGCAGGATTACCTTTGCCCAAGTCGACGAAATCAATGACAATGGTCGGAATACACTCGTTGCTGTTGGTAGTAATTCTATTCAGAGCTGCGGGTAATTGATCTGCAGCAGTAATTGCTACGATCTCCACTGCAGGGTGGTCCGATACCATGCGGCCGCCGATGATATCCACATGCCGCTCTAAATTTTGATGCACATCCATATATTCATAGGCGCTAGTAATGGTGGAGCCGTGGGGGCCAAAATAGTGTACAGCATAACCAGGTTTTACCCCGCTGCGATATAGTTGGTTCGCCATACGAGCCACCAGCGCTTGCCCCAATCCATCCGCATCTGGAAGAATGATGGCTCGATCCGGATTCTGTCCATTACTTCCACCCCCCAGCCAAGCTTGAATGCGTCCTTCCACATACTTGATCTCATTGATTTGCACACCTTGGGTGTTGGCGTCGTCCACACCAATCGCAAGGAAATCGATATAGCCCTCTTTCACCAGGGACTCTAGGATATAACGGTTGGATTTGAATTTGTGCTGGCGAGTATTATAGTACTGCTCTTTATCAAAATGAATGGTATCTCCATAGGAGGAACCAGGAGACAGGTTATACCCCTCCAAAATATCGTCAAATGCAGTAAAGGTTCTTCTTGGTTGCAGCATGAGCCCACGCGATTCATTATAGGCGTCCAAAGTAAGCCCCTCAGTAAACACGGTTGTCGCCAGCCGCATAATCGTATCTAGAACAAACACTGGTTTGTCCGGGTAATCTTGCTTAACGAGACGGATAACATCCAGCAAATCTGTTGTTGTCGCATCATAGTCCGGGTAAGCCCCGCCACCATTTGTACGAAGTCTTCTGCTGCCGATCAGGCCCCCGTAGGCCAGCATATCACTCGAAATAATAAAGCCGTCCACTGAAGCGGCATGGTTCAGAATGAAATGGCGGATATTCGCCGGATGGCCATAGGTTGGTGAGGAGGTACTGTCCAGCGTGGTGCCGGAGGAAGTTTTCTCGGAATCCGGGCGGTTCCTGATATCATCAAGCTTCGGTGTAATAATCTGGATGCCGGCAGATCTTCCTTGGACAATGACATCATCCAGGTTCACCGGGCGATCATCGAGCGGTACATACAGCACTTTTTTCATCATATTAGCTCCCTTTGGTTGGATAGGCTGTCATAGCCTTCACTTATATAGGTGATCTCGTGTAGAGAATAACAACCGGAAATCTATTTTTTGCGGAAAAGCACTTAGCCAACGCCATTTGAAATAGAGAATTGACAGCTCATTTCACAATCCAGTTAAATAATGGTACTATAAACAAGAACAAATGTTCCTATTTTGGTTGTAGGAAGTTCTCTTGAATTTCCCTACTATAGACAACACTAGAGAGGAGAGTCTTAATTGTGGACAAGCAGACATCGGTCTATGAGCGCTGTAAAAGCGAGATCTATCGCATTGGATGGAGAGTGCAGTATCGGGCCAGAAAAATCAGGAGCCGGGAATGCTCCTTCTATGACAATCCCCTTCACGGTGCCGGCTTTGCCGTTTCTTCTGAAGAGAAGGTGTGGGTCCGGCAGCTTGTCGACACATTGCCTCCGCAGGGAAAAGTCATTATAGATAAACTTTACTTTCAGGATTTGACGGAAGCCGAGGTTGCCCGGCAGCTGAATATCAGTCAACAGGGGGTGAATAAATGGAAACGAAAGATGATCCGGGAATTATCCCGGACCGTGAAATCCTAGAATTGCTGCGTGCTGCCAAGCAAGGAGACACCGAGGCCATGCTGCAGCTTATAGATTTATATGAAGAGGATATTCTGCGAATCAGCAAATTCATTCATTTGCCGGAGGAGGATGCGGTGTCTGCGATTATTCTGGAATTTTTGGAGTTTATTCAGGGGGAGACTGAGGCCTTCGACGGGCGATCTTGAGCATGCTGGATCATGAATACCGTGAAAGATATGCAGGTTAAGGCTAGCAACAGGGGCAAAGTCATACGAAAAGGCCAACCGAAATCGGCTGGCCTTTGTTTTTGCAATGAGTCTGGACTCGCCGTAACCATCATCCGAAGTGAGCTTCCCCGCTCACTCCACCCAAGGTACCAGATGAGGCTGCTCGTCAAGGATGGAGATGTACTGTTCTTTCCACCCATATTGTCCTTCGGGGTCAAGGTGCATATATCTTGCGAATTTCTCCAGACGAAACTCCAGTCTAGACCATCCCAGATGCTTGATACGTAGAAGGCTTAATTGATGGGGCACTTCGAACACGTTCTCCGGTAAACGTCCACAGTGCTGCGGCGAATTTTTCCAAGTATAGTTCAAGTCTTTGTTGTAGCGGAGCAGGAATGGCCTGAAGCTGTAGTGGGAACTCCAATACTGATCATCCCTGTAGTGATTCTCATCCCAGAAATCATAGAGCCGGAAGCAGAGCAGATCAGACTTTGTCTGCCGCAGCAACTCGTCGACCTGTTGGGCGAATCTGTTCTCGAACAGTTCATCTGCATCGAGGGTGAGAATCCATTCCGGATCGGTTTGGACCACTTCCTGCCATAACTGTGTGCGCAGTTCATATTCATTGCTGAATCTGGACTCGGTGTTGCGTACAAGGGTGACAGGAAGGCCTGCCAGCACCTCCAGACAGATATCTGCCGTATCATCTGTGCTGCCATCATCGATAATCACGGCTTCATCAATATATTTGCGGTGTTCTTCCAGTACCTGTCGCAGAAAGCGGTTGGCCTCATTTTTGACGATCATAGCCAAGGTCAGCTTGGGGCGCTTTTCGGAGGCTGGAATAGCTGATTCTTTCTCAAGAAGCGGATCTTCTTCCGGCGGGGTTGATTCTAACGATCCTACGGGATTATCCGGACTCCCGGAGCTTTCCGATCCTACGGAGTCTTCAGGCTGATTGGAGTCCTCCTGTGAAGGCGGGGACACCGGTTCGCTACCCGGCGGTATGCCTGCCTCACCCGACGTACGCTGTACAAATTCATCAACTTTACTGAGATCACTATCCCTGTAGAGATGCAGCGCAGGATAGTGAGTGTCAACGAACAGGGGAATACCAAGCGCTGCGGCGCGAATGCAGAAGTGACGGTCTTCTCCCCAGAAGGAGATATTTTTGACAGGATTATAGCTAACGCCTCTCACGATGGCTGCTTTACTGATGAGTGTACAGGCTCCGAGACCACCGACTTCATAAATTCCGGGAACCTGCATTCTGTTGATGAACTCGTGGAACCTGCTGCGGGTATCCTCAGCGGATAGGTTCTCACCTGGTAGTTGATCCCACTGATTGTATTCATCGTGCATCCAGACCTGGGGCTGGAACATCGTGTCCGGCTGCCACTGCGTCCAGAAGACCTCAGAAATAATATCTTTCTCCGTGCTGATGAGATGACTCAGCGTATCAGGATAGAGGATCAGATCGGAGTCGATCAAAAATAAATAATCATAGTCCAGAATCTGGGCCCGCTGGATCATAAGGTTCTTGAAGGTGGCCACCTTCCAGACCAGGTTAGTGCTCCAGAAATGGGTGGTATCGTTCCGGATATAAGTATCGTTGTAGCCCGAGGGTTGAATCAGAACATTGCCCGTATTTGCTTCGGTACTTGCTTTGAACGCTTTAAGTAATTCGGAAGACTGCCCATCCTGATTGTCGTCGATAAAAAAGAAATCAAGTTGAATTCCCTCCAACTTCAAGCGGCCCAGTGACTCCAGAAAATGCTGCAACACAGTTGCCTTCTGATGAATAGGGCTGCCAAGCAGCACGCGGATCGGTTGGTCACTCATACGTTACCCCCCTGGTTGGTGTCTGACTCCGCTTGTGTCTGCGGATTAAGGACAGCCTCCAGATAAGCCTTGTTTAACAGTATACGTTCGTCACTCGGACGGTAGGTCCGGGCCGCCTCGTTATGGGCGTAAGCCATCTGATGCTGGCCGATTCTGTCATAGCAGACGCAGAGCTGAAGGTGGGGTAGCCAGGTAGAGCAGGCCAGGTTGCGCAGTCCCCATTGATCGCCGGAAGGCTGGTCGGCTACAGCTGCCTTATACCAGAAGATGGCCGCGTTGATATTATTTTTATTGAGAAAATGGTATCCGATCCGGCAGCAAAATTCCGCGCGTGGCTGATCATACCGGAAGGACAGAAGGGCGGCTTCCAGCGCCCGGTCCTCATCCTTCAGCCCGTGGTAGCAATCCGCCAACTTGCCGCAGGCAGCGATGTTGTCCTCAATCCAGCCCAGCCCGGTCCCGAGGAACTCCCCATAGAAGCGGATGGCCCGCTCATACTGGCTGTGATCCAGCAGCTCGTTGGCGAAGTAATATAAGTCCCGAGGTGAGAATTGCTCTCCACCAGCCAGACGTTCTTCATAGATATTCAGGTTACGTTCGCTGTCATGATGGATGCTGCTGTGGGTAACGGCGATATCACTGTTGATGATGTTCCCGCTAACCTCCAGATATTCATGGACGGCTCCGATCCAGCGGAAGCCATTGCTTCTCTTGACCAGCCGGTTGCGGCGTAGACTGGACACCACATTCCCTTCTTCATCAAAGGCCAGGTGATAATTCATGGTAACAGAGTCGACCGCCGGGTCCAGCGTGTCCTTGAGGGCGCGCAGGCGCTCACGATCCACATCCTTGAAGACATCATCTGCATCCAGCCAAAGGATATATTCCTTCGTCGCTTGTGAGAAGGCGTGATTACGGGCAGCGGCGAAATCATAAATCCATTCAAAATCAAACACCTGATCACTATACTTGCGGATGATCTCTTTTGTAGCGTCTGTCGATCCTGTATCGACAATAATAATCTCATCGACCAAATCGGCCACGGAGCTCAGGCAGCGGTCCAAGGTATCCTCTTCATTTTTTACGATCATGCACAGACTTATTGTGATCATAAGGTCCTCCCGTTCTCAAAATACATTTGTGCGTTTGGTTTAATATATTTAGAAAACGTGAATGGTGACCCTTATATTTTCAGGGGTTGTCTTTTTTTTCGGTTAAAACCTTAATAATGGAGCAAAATAGGGTTGTAGTGTTGTCGACATGTTTTAAAATTGATGCAAATGCTGTACAATAACTTCAGTGCATCATTACAAAAGGTAAGGATGATACACTTAGTCACCTATTTCCTTTTTGTTGCATTTATGTGAAATTACATCCATTGTAATCCCTAGTATTCCGATATATAATTAAAAAAACATCTTGGGATTCAATAGAGAGATATGGGGGAAAGAAACATGCGTAAACGACTAACTGGTTTTATCGGCGTGATATTATTGACACTCCTGGTGAGTGCTTGCTCCGGCGGAAATAACGCAGCACCTGCTGCAAGTAATGCACCTGCAGAATCACAGCAACCTGCTGACAATGGCGCACCAAAAGACGGCGGTAATCTAATCATTGGAGTAGCTGCCGATCCGGTCATCCTGAACCCGAACTATGCGGGCGACCGTGTCAGCCTGACCATCGACCAAGCGCTGTATGCACCATTGTTCCAAGTGAATAACGGAAAGAAAACTTTTTATCTGGCAGACAGCCTGACAGCATCTGCAGATAACCTTACTTATACATTGAAGCTGAAGAGTGGACTGACTTGGCATGACGGCGAGAAGCTTACAGCTGACGATGTTGTGTTCACAATCAACAGCATTTTGGACGAGAAACAGAACAGCCTCTTGAGATCCAATCTGATTATCGGTGACAAGCCGATCCAAGCGGTTAAGGTGGACGATCTGACTGTGGAGTTCAAGCTTCCGCAAGTCGCACCAGCTTTTGAAGCCACACTGGTACAGATTTCCCCGATTCCAAAGCATATCTTTGAGAATGAGGCAGACATCGAGAAGAGCCCTAAAAATGCCGCTCCAGTCGGCTCTGGCCCGTTCAAATTCAAAGAATACAAAACTGGTGAATACCTGACTTTGGAACGCTTCGATAATTATTTCGGCGGCAAGCCGCATCTGGATTCCGTGACTTACCGGATTGCTAAAGACACTAACAGCGCGAACCTTGCACTGCAAAACGGCGAGATTAACGTGAAGTATCTGGATCCGCAAGACGTAGCCACATTCCAAGCGACGAATAACTTTGAAATTCTGCCTTACAGCGAAGGACGTTTGGCATACCTGCTGTTCAACGCTAACAGTGACAGAGGTGCTCTTGCTAAGAAAGAAGTGCGTGAAGCTCTATCCCTGGCGCTGAGCCGCGATGAGTTGATCCAAACAGCTTATACATCCGGTGATTATGCTGAACCGGCAAAATCATTCGTAACACCTGATGGTTTGTTCTTTACCAATGACGTAACTTCGTATGATAATGACGCGGCTAAAGCCAAGGAACTGTTGGACAAAGCTGGTGTCAGCAACCTGAAATTGAGATTTATCACAACGAGCGGCAATAAGGTACAAGAGGCAGTTTCCTTGTATGTTCAACAAAAGCTGAAAGCGATCGGTGTGGATGTGGAATTGCAAAGCGTTGATGCTTCCGCATACTCCAAACGTTTCACGGATAAGGACGCTAAAGACTTTGAACTTGCTCTGGCTGGATATATAATGGGTTATGACCCGGATGCATACCGTATTCTGTACAGCTCTACCGGGAATTCCAATTACTCGCACTATAACAATCCGGAAGTAGACAAATTGTTTGATGCAGGTGCTAGTGAAGCAGACACTGCTAAGCGCGGAGAAATTTACAAAAAAGCACAGGAGATCGTAGCTGAAGATGCACCGATCTACCCTATTGCGTATACCAAGACCATCGTAGCTGTCTCTAAGCAATATGGTGGCATTGAAGAAGCAGTATTGAAGCCTGTCGTTATTTTTGAAGATTTGTCCAAAATCTACCTTAAATAAGAACGGGAAAAAATAAGCTGGTTAATCCAGCTTATTTTTTTGCCGATATGAGCTGGGAGAGTATACGAATGAGACAACTCATCGTCCGTAGATTGCTGCAAACCGTACCGCTGCTGTTCTTCGTATCAGTGGTATGCTTTTTCATGATCAAACTGGCGCCGGGCGATCCGGTGCTTTCCTTCGTAACCCCGAATATGCATGCCGAAGATATCGAGCGTGTCCGGCATAATTTGGGACTGGACAAGCCGGCCTACATCCAATATTTCATCTGGCTTAAAGAATTGCTTCAAGGTAATTTCGGTTATTCACTGATCAATCACCAGCCGGTGCTGGACCAAATTTTGGAGCGCCTGCCGGCTACCGCCGGTTTGATGGGGAGCGCCATTGCTCTAGCTGTGCTACTCGCGATTCCGCTTGGCCTTCTGGCCGGAGCGAACCGCAACCGCTGGGTGGATAAGCTGATTAACTTTATTTCGTATATCGGTATTTCCGTGCCCCTCTTCTGGTTGGCTATTCTAATGATTTATTTATTCGCGATCAAGCTTCATTGGCTTCCTAGTATGGGAATGCGTACTATTGGCGTGGAGTCGGCGGCAGATATCTTTAAGCATGGAATTCTGCCTTGTACGGTGCTGGCTTTTGGATTCCTGACCAGTTACGTTCGGTATATTCGCTCCAGCACAATTGGTCAGCTAAAAGAAGAGTACGTGCAGATTCAATATGCTTTTGGAGCTTCGAAGACTACAGTGCTGTTTCGCCATGTAATGAAGCATGTGCTGCTGCCGGTAATTACGCTGCTCGGGATGTCCATGGGTGATCTTGTAGCCGGAGCGATTGTTACGGAGACGGTATTCTCTTGGCCCGGCATTGGCTCTTTGGGCATGACTGCGGTTAGGGGTATGGATTACCCTGTTATTATGGGTATCACTTTATTTTCTTCTTTGATGCTGATTATAGGCAATCTGGCAGCGGATATCCTGTACAGCTTCGTGGATCCGCGAATTAAACTAACGAGGTGACCTCATGAATCGCAGTAAATGGAAAAATGTCGGAAGTGAGCTGCTGGGAAATGGTATGGGTGTCGCTGCCCTTATCCTTCTGTTGCTGTTCACGCTTGCCTCGGTCTTCGCGTTCTTATCCGGCCATGATCCGAATGAACTGAATGTAATGGCACGTTTGACTCCACCCGGAGCAGAGCATTGGTTCGGAACCGATGATTTCGGACGGGATTATTTCGCCAGAGCGCTGTACGGAGGCCGGGTATCCTTGTTAGTCGGCTTTACTGCCATGATTATTGCGACTGGTATTGGTGTAACAGTAGGTGTGATCAGCGGCTACTTCGGCGGCTGGCTGGACAACCTTCTGATGCGTATGCTGGATGTAATATTGTCGATACCTACGTTTCTGATCCTGCTGCTGCTCAGCGTATTTTTGAAGCCGAGCGTCGGCAATATTATTGTCATTATAGCTTTGCTGATGTGGATGCACATCGCCCGGGTCATCCGGGCGGAGACGATGACTCTGAAGGAGCGGGAATTTGTACTATATGCCAAGGCCTCGGGTCAAAGTGCGTTCGGCATCATCCTGAAGCATATTATGCCGGGCTTGATCCCGGTCATCATTGTAGGGGCTACGAATAACATCGCTTCGGCGATTATGATGGAGTCTTCCCTGAGCTTTTTGGGCTTTGGGGTACAACCTCCGAATGCAACATGGGGCAGCATGCTGAACAATGCGCAGGGTTATATCGCTCAGGCGCCATATTTGGCGGTGTTCCCGGGCTTACTGATCCTTTTGACTGTACTGAGCTTTAATATATTGGGCGATATTCTGCGGGTTGGCTTTGAACCGAAGCTAATCAAGAGATAGGAGTGTGGAGACATCATGACGGAACGTCTACTGTCTGTTGAGGATTTGAAGGTTTCGTTCTCCACGCGGGATGGAGAGAATCAAGCCGTGCGCGGTGTTAGCTTCCATATCGATGCCGGGGAGACCGTGGGTATTGTCGGTGAGTCCGGCAGTGGTAAGAGCGTGACAGCCAAGGCGATCATGTCTTTGATCACACCACCCGGCAAAATCACCTCGGGAAATGTTAACTTCCGCGGTGAGAACCTCCTGAACCTGTCGGAGAAGCAGTGGAGAAAACTGCGCGGTAACCAGATCGCGATGGTCTTTCAGGACCCGATGACCTCGCTGAATCCTGTCAAAAAGATTGGTCAGCAATTAACAGAAGTGATCCGCAGACACCGCGGATTAAATAAAGAAGCGGCGTTGACTGAAGCGGCTAATATGCTGCGTCAGGTTGGGATTAGCCAACCCGAGCAGCGCTTGCAGCAATATCCGCATGAATTCAGCGGCGGAATGCGGCAGCGGGTGATGATCGCCATGGCGCTTTCCTGCCAGCCGGAGCTTTTGATTGCGGATGAGCCAACAACGGCGCTGGATGCGACGATCCAGGCGCAGATTCTAGACCTATTTAAGGAACTGAAGGGTAATTCACATACTGCAGTCGCGCTAATTACCCATGATCTGGGCGTAGTGGCCCAAGTCTGTACCCGGGTCATTGTCATGTATGGTGGATTGATCATGGAAGAGGGAACGGTTGAGGATATCTTTTACCGTCCGCAGCATCCTTACACCAAGGGTTTGCTGCGCTCTATTCCGAAGAATGGGGGCAAGTCGAAAGAACGCCTGGTGCCGATCGAAGGCTCACCGCCGGATCTGCTGGATCCCCCGCCTGGTTGCCCATTCATGGACCGTTGCCCGCATGCGTTTGCCCGCTGTGCGGAGCGGCCTCCGGTATTCGAACTGTCGGCGGGACATCGCTCGATGTGTTGGCTGGCTGATGGTGAGGTATCTGTAGGTGTGGAAGGAGGGACGTTCGCTTGAGTGATAGCAAAATATTGGTCGATGTAAAAAATCTCAAGAAGCATTTCTCCAAAGGCAAAGATATCTGGGGACGTGATACGGATGTGCTGAAGGCGGTGGACGGCGTTAGCTTCCAGATCCGCAAGGGTGAGACCTTTGGTCTTGTCGGCGAATCGGGGAGCGGCAAGTCGACAGTAGGGCGCTGTCTGCTTCGTCTGTATGATTATACGGATGGAGAAGTATCTTTCGATGGGCAGCAAATCGGCGGATTGGGCGAGAAAAAGCTGAAGCCGTTTCGCAGACGTATTCAGTCGATTTTCCAAGACCCGTATTCTTCGCTGAATCCCGGTCTGAATGTGCTGGAGCTGATCAGCGAGCCGATGAAGATCCACGGTACCCACCAGGGCGAAGATCGTAAGGAAATCATTGCGGCCCTGCTGGAAAAAGTGGGACTTAAGCGAGAGCATCTGTACCGCTTCCCGCATGAGTTCAGCGGCGGGCAGCGCCAGCGGATCTCCATTGCCAGAGCCCTGTCAGTGAGACCGGAATTTGTCGTCTGTGACGAGCCCATCTCTGCGCTGGACGTTTCCGTTCAAGCCCAGGTCGTGAACATGCTGGAGGATTTGCAGGCTGAGTTCGGACTGACGTATCTCTTCATCGCGCATGATCTGTCAATGGTGCGGCACATCTCCGATCGCATCGGAGTAATGTATGCTGGCCGTTTGGTTGAGGTTGCCGAAAGTGATGAATTGTACGAGAACCCACAGCATCCTTACACACAAGCGTTGTTGTCTTCCATCCTGGAGCCGGATCCGAAGAAGGCCGGTCAACGCCTGAGCCAGAACGGTTATACAGCAAAGCGTGGTGGCGAGGGGAATTCCGAGCTTCGCGAAGTAAGCCCTGGCCACTTCGTTGCTGATTTCTAAACCATCTTATCGAAAATGGGAGGAATAAGAGATGTCGGAGAATTTGAACAGAGTGAAGCTGTCCCAGTGGGATGCCTTAATCCTGGAATCGTTGCGTACCTTAGGCTGGTCTGATGACGAGCTGCTACGCAGAGTAGCCTCAGGTGAGCTGCCTGTGGACGAAAGCGAGTTCCATTTTGATTATAAGCAGCTTGCGGTGCTGCAGGCTGAGCAGCCTGAACTATTCGAGCGGGCGGTACGGGAAGGCTATCAGATCAAATACAATACCATTCGCGGTGTTCGCAGCTGGATTTTCGTTGCCTTGGGCAAAGAGCCTGTGCTGGAACTTGAGCCGGGTAAGGAAGCTGTAGGGGTATCGTTGACGGCAGCCGAGAAGGCGCGGCTGGAAGGGGTACTATCCTTCGGCTGGGAGATTCATGAAGGAACCGGAGCCTCGGATGCGGAGACTTCGAGCTACCGGATTGAGCCTGTACAGCGTTAAGATATAGCTAAAAGCTAGCGCTTGAGCTAGGATTAGCGAAAAAGACTTCAAAAAAAACGATTGCTCTGCAAGGCTTTACAGCCTGCATGCAATCGTTTTTTTGTATGATCATATTTAAAATTAGATGGATGGTAAAGTGTTACACGTTCTCTGCGGGAAAGGCTACCTCGTACTGTGCAGCGGGAATCCAGGTTCCGGTCTTGAAGTCGCGGCCTCGCACCAGCACCTTGTCGCTGTAGATTTCCACATAGAAGCCTTGGCTTCCATCCTTGTGCTCATCCTCGTTCGTCCATAGATAGGCAGTTGATGCGGCATTGAACATCGTTGCAGTCTCCCCGTGGCCTGGATACATCGTATTGTCGACTTCCATCTCCCAATGGGTGTGCCCTGTGAACAACAAGGTCTGCGGATGCTTGGAAAGGATGGCCCGCAATTCCTGGTCCTGAGTCACGCCGTACCACTCCTGGGATTCCAGCGAGCCGGCCACAGTATCCTTGAGCGGCTGGTGGAGGAACAGGAAAACCGGCTTGTCCGGTGAAGCTTCCTCACCGAGTTTCAGATCCAGCCACTGGAGCTGTTCCTTGGAAAGGTCGCAGAAGAGCGGTAGATTCTCTTCCGTGCCGATAAAGATAAAGTGGTAGCCGTCTATCCAGTGATCGTGATAGGGGCCGGGCATTCCTGTCCGGGAGGCATACAGCGCAAGGCGTGAATGCCAGTCACCCAGGCCAACGTCATGGTTGCCGAGGGTGAAGCGGACAGTCGGTAGTCCTGTTTGGTGTAAGCCCAAGATACGGCGTACTTCCTCATACTCTTCGGGGAATCCGTGGTCCGTGACATCCCCAATGTGCATGATGCCGCTGCTTCCTTCAGCGTGGCTGGCGATATCGCGCAAAGCCAGTCCGAAGTTAAGATTATACTCATGATTAGGATCGACAGTGACGTGTGTATCTGTAATGATCTGAAAGCTGGCAAGAGGTTTTGCCACTTCTGCAGAATTCATGTTCATATGGAACAGGCACCTCCTGGAATAATATGATGGGGACGCAGAAGCACTTAGTGGCTTTTGTCGCTAAGATTGAGTCCGACAATCCCCACAACGATGACGGCAATCCAGAGCAGGGAGGACATGGGCATCCGTTCTTTGAATAAGAAGATGCCTGCTACGGAGATCAGTATGATTCCGGCTCCCGACCATATGGCGTATGCCATGCCTACCTTAATAGAGGTGAGGGCATAATTAAGCGATGTGAAGCTTATCGCGTAGAACAGAAACATGAGCACAGAGGGCCATAAGCGGGAGAACCCTTGAGAGGCTTTCATCGAAATGGTGCCAGATAGCTCGAAGACAATGGCCATGCCCAGGAAGATCCAGGCCCATGCTCCTTCCGGCTTCATTTCCCGGGTCTCCCGACGCTTAGATCTTCGTAGGTACGTACGATGACATCGGCATCAGACAACAGATTGCTTACCTCATCATCCGAAGCTGAACCTGGGAGTCCGATAGCCAGGGCGGTACCTGCCGCCTTGGCCATTCTCATATCGCCGTTCGTATCTCCGATCACCACTACCCCGGAAGGGTCAATCCCAAGTCTGCCACAGGCCAGCTGAACCATATCCGGAAATGGCTTCCCTCGCTCTACCTGATCAGTTCCGATCACCTCAGAGAAGTAATCTCGGATGCCGAGCCAGCGCAGATGCTTCTCTGCCGCATCGGTTTCATCGGCGGTGACCACCGCCATAGGCACACCATGGCTCCGGGCCTCCTCCAGGAAGCGTGTCAGCCCCGGCAGGGGGACGACTGGCCGCATCTCGTCCATCATGGCGTCCGCTTCCTTCCGGCACAGATCAACGATCTCCATCGTCTCTGCCCAGGATAGACCTTGCAGGTAGCCCTGCCAGGCGAGAATGGCGTAGAGATCAGCCATCGTACCCATGGCGAGCGGGCCGTTGCGGTCATAATCCGTGATGTTCCCGTCCCCGTTGTGCACGGTACCGAATAGGGATGGGATAGTCTCCGGCTGGAGCGTGAGCTGGCGGCTGTTTAGATGTGCGCCGAAACGCTCCAGCAGGCACTTGGCCCAGACTCCCCAGAGGGATACGAATTCCAGCAGGGTCCCGTCCTTATCGAACAGGATAGCAGATACAGCTTGACGCCCTTGCGGAGTAATAAGATCAGACATTACGATTAGCCACCTTTATTTCAATTTATCCAAAGCCGCTTGTGCGGTTTTCTTCGCTTCTTGAAGTGCCTGTGCTGCAGGAATGTTCTGGATTTCTACCTTGTCAGCTGCAATCTTCAGTGCATCAGTGATTTTGCCGCCAGTTGGGTCCTGGAATGGTGCAGAACCATGTGCTGCTTGCATGAGCGGAATCTTGATTTGTGGATTGCTCTCGCTGAACTTCACGAATTCCGGATCTTGCAGTGCGGATTGACGAACAGAGATGTATCCAGTTTGGATCGACCAGAACGCTGTATTCTCGGAATTAGTGAAGTAGGCCAGCCATTTCATAGCTGCTTGCTTTTGATCGTCGCTAGCTTTGGAAGGAATACCAGCCATCAGTGCTTGAGCGACAGGCTTGCCTTCGCCGACACCGGCCCAACCTGGTTGTTCCATAGCAGCTACGACACCAAAGTCCAGATCGCCTTGGTCACCGCTGGAACCGGTGTAACCTGCAGCTTGACCCTTCATAACATCGTCAATTGTTTTGTACCAGTACTCCCAGCCTTGACCGCCGGAGTGAATGCGCATGATTTTATCTTCATGAATCCATTTGCGGAACGAATCCCATGTCTGTACCCATTCCGGAGAATCGATCGTTACAGTTTTTCCGTCTGCACTAAGGACACTTCCGCCCTTGCTCAGCACAGCATCATACATATTCTCATAACCCCACATTGGCTCCCAGCCGTAGAAGGAAGTTTTGCCGCCGTCTTTAACAGACATTTTCTCAGCTGCTGCCGCGAGATCTTCCCATGTCTTCAGTTTATCGGCTTCGATTCCGTTCTTCTCAAAAGCATCCTTGCGATAGTACATCACTTGTGTAGTTCCGTACATTGGCAGGAAGAACTGCTTGCCGTCCACTTGTCCCTGAGTCAGGAAAGTCTGTACAAAATCCTCTTTGTTGAAGTCCGGCAGTTGCGCGATCAGATCGTCCATTGGAGCGAAGTAGCCTTTACGCGCCCAGTCTACATTGGAAGACAGTACAGCAGCAGGTACTTGTCCAGTTGCGATAGCGGCCTGGAGCTTCTGTTCGGTCTCTGTATAGTCGCTCTGTACAATTCCTTTGACGATAACGTCCTTCTGTGAGGCGTTGAATTTCTGAATCAGCTTGTCCATGTTCTCGCCCAGCTTACCGCCGAGTCCGTACCAGAATTCAATGGTTACTGGAGCACTAGGTGCGGAAGAAGCCGGAGCGGTCGTCTCAGCAGCAGCATTCGTTTTGCCAGCGGTGTTTGTAGTGTTCGCAGTGTTTCCGCCACAGGCGGTGAGCAGGGTGAAGCTGGCAACCAGGGATACTGCGGATACTTTTTTCAAAACGTTCATCATCATTCTCCTTCAAATTAAGTATTATGGTGATAAGAATATTAACCTTTGCTGGACCCGGCGGTCATGTTGACGCTGGACATAATTGTTTTTTGCGCCACCAGGAAGACAAGCAGCAATGGAGCGATTGTAAAGGCGCTAGCAGCCATGATCAGCGGCCATTTTAATCCGTATGCACCTCCTTCAACGAAGAAGCTACGAAGTCCGGCAGATACCAACTGGAGGTTAGGGTCTTTGGTGATCAGCGTCGGCCAGAAATAGTTGTTGTATTGATCAATGAACGTGATGAGGGCCAGCACCGCAAAAGAAGAGCGGGCAACGGGAACGAGAATGGTCCAGAGAATCCGCATATGTGAGGCACCATCCACTTCACCGGCCTCCACCAGTTCATGGGGAACTTGCAAGAATGCTTGTCTAATCAGGAAAATTGAGAAGACGCTGACACAGTTGGACAGAATCAGCCCGGCATAGGAATTGAGCAGGCCAAGCTGGGACAGGACGAGATAGCTTGGAAGATAAACGGCTGTGGCCGGAACCATGTAGCCGAACAGGATGATTCCGGAGAACAATCCTTTGAGCCGGAATTTCATATGGGTGAGCGCGTAGGCCATCATACCAGAATTGAACATTTGGATCAGAACGATGGAAGTAGCAACGATGATACTGTTACCCATATACCGGGAGAACGGTGCTGCATGCCAGGCCTCTGCAAAGTTGCCCCATAACGGTGTTTGTGGCCATAGCGTTGGCGGGGATTGCCAGATCTCATCATTGGTTTTGAGCGCATTTGTAATCATCCAGTAGAATGGAAAAGCCATGATTAAAGCAAGTGCAGCGAAGAACAAATGGCGTGACAGCTTGCCTATGTGCGAAAGAATACTCATAAAGCCCTCCTAGATGGCTAGTTTCATTATTAATAGTGAGTGTTTCGGCTGCTGAAGATAACGGACAGCAGGGATAGTAGCATACATATGAAAACAAGTGTCATGGCTATAGAGGAGGCTTCCCCGATCTGGAACGATTCGAAAGCAGATTGGTAATACATGTATAGTAAGGTACGCGTGGAACCAGACGGTCCACCTTGAGTCAGTACGTTAATCTGATCGTAAGCCTGTAGCGCCTGAATAAGTTGAACAATAAACAGGAACAGGGTAGTCGGCGAGATCAGCGGGAGCGTAATGCGGAGGAACTTATGGACAGGACTCGCTCCGTCCAGGTCAGCTGCCTCCATAAGATCGGTAGGTACATTGCGCAAGGCTACCAGATAAAAGATCATCGCCCAACCGACAGATTTCCAGATGGTGACGAGCATTACGCCGACGAGCGCCCAGGTTGGGTCTTGTAGCCAGCCGAGCTTTTCGAATCCCAGAAAGCTTAAGACTGTATTGGCGAGGCCGATCTCCGGCTCGTAGATCCACGACCAGACGATGGATACGGCTACCGTTGGAGTCACCCAAGGCGAGAACAACAGAACCTGATAAATTGCGGAGCCTTTCAGCTTCTTGTTCATTAGAAGGGCCAATCCAAGGCCGATCGCGATGACCGGAAGCACGGTGCCTGCACAGAACAGCACGGTGACCCGTAGTGCCTGGTAAAAAGCAGGGTTGCTCAGCAGGTTGATGTAGTTGTCGAGCCCGACAAAGGTTTTCTCCGGACTCATGAAGTCCCACTCGGTAAAGCTTAGATACAAGACGTACAGCAGCGGTGCAAGCCAGAACACGGTGAACGGAATCATGGCTGGCAGTGTGAATAGCACTGGCTTTAAGCCGCCGATAAACTTCGATCGAATCATTGTGTATATACCCCATTCCATCTTTTCAATTTCACTGTATAATTTGGAGTAAAGCTTCTCTGTTCAAAAAAAATTGTACACTCAATATCTGCAGGTGTGGTAAAGACGGCGTAAAACGGAAGCTAGATTTATGTAAAATTCTTAAAAAACGCGATAAAAGTTTCAGTTTTGTGTAATGTAGAGGATAGATTCCACAGGAAGTGAAGGTGTGCATGATGAAGCGAGAAGGAATTGGAGAGTTAGATTTGGAGCTGACGCCGCGGGTGCAATTGCAGCGCAGAATGATCGATGCTATCGCGCAGACGATGGATTTATACGGAGCCAATTATTCATTCGGGCAGTTGTACGGGATCATGTTCTTTGAAGATCGACCGATGACGCTTGAAGAAATGAAGCATATGATGAGCATGAGCAAGAGTAATATGAGCTATGGGGTTCGTTCCCTAATTTCTTCGGGCATGGTTACGAAGCTGGAGGAGAAACAGGAGCGCAAAGATTTGTATATGGCGGAGACGGATTTC
This sequence comes from Paenibacillus sp. NPDC058177, assembly GCF_042883835.1. NCBI lineage: Bacteria > Bacillati > Bacillota > Bacilli > Caryophanales > Paenibacillaceae > Paenibacillus > Paenibacillus sp. NPDC058177. The sequence continues at coordinate 172,329 of NZ_JBHVVB010000009.1, forward strand.
TTCCGGGCATTCAGAAGTTTCTTCACAATGAAGCTGCAGCGGGAGATTGATGTAATGAATGAAGCGCTGGAGCATGTGTTGCCAGGTCTTCAGGAACTATTGGAGTCAGGAGAGCTATGTGAGGACGAGCGGGAGCGCTGCTTGATGGACTACGCCAAGATACAGCATGCGGTGGAATTTTATCAATCGTTGCAACAATTTGTGGACGAATTGCGTGTAGGGGATATTTTACCATATAAAGGGGGAGCCTAGACGGATAGCAGGACAAATTGGTAGGTACGGATGCCTAAATTCTGCAATATCTCTTGTTTTTTTCTAAAAAAGCACAAAAATCGCGAAAATACGACCGATTCGGAGCCCGTTATTTGCTATAATTGTTTTCATTAATGTAGACTATAATAAGGTGCTAATTGCAAGCGAATGGAGAGGAAGCATGGAAGTGTTCAAGCGTTTTTTTGAAAATTTAACTGTTCGGCGTTTCGGAATATTATTTCTGATCTGCCTACTGTTGTTCAGTATCAGAGATATGCTCAATCTGGTGCTGCTGACCTTTCTGATTGCTTATGTCATGAACAGCTTTCAGGTGATGCTAACCAAACGGCTTGACAAATATGTCCGGATCAACAGCAAGGTTATTATTGTTTTTCTGTACCTGGCTTTGATTGCTACGATTGTTTTCGCACTCGTCAATTACCTTCCGAAAGTATTTGTCCAGATCAAGCAATTAACGTATTTTCTAACCAACCTTACGCCTGAAGATATTCCCCAGAATGACATCACCCAGCATATATTTAGAACCTTGAAGGATTTGAACTATCAGTCCTACATGACTCAAGGGATCGAGTATGTTTTGAGAATCAGTAATTGGGGTACGACCTTTGTGTTATCCACGATCCTAAGCTTTGTGTTCATCCTGGAGAAGAACCGAATTGTGGCCTTCACATCCAGACTGAGCACTAGTAAGATCAGCTGGTTCTACAAGGAACTGGAGTACTTTGGTCAAAAATTCATCTCTTCTTTCGGCAAAGTCATCGAAGCGCAGCTTCTGATCGCGATGTTCAATACCGTGTTTACGGTGATCGGGCTGTGGATTCTGGGCTTTCCGTATCTGTTCGCGCTTTCTATTATGATTTTCCTGCTTAGTTTGATCCCAGTCGTAGGTTTTGTAATCTCGTTGATCCCGCTATGTATCATTGGTTACAACATCGGCGGCCTCATGATGACGATCTATGTACTAGCTATGATTGCTATACTGCATTTTATAGAGGGATATTTCCTCAATCCGAAGCTGATGTCTTCCAAAATGAATCTGCCTATGTTCTACACCTTTGTCGTTCTGCTCTTCTCGGAACATTATTTAGGGATATGGGGTCTGATTCTCGGTATTCCGATCTTCGTCTTCTTCCTTGATATTCTGGAGATTGAACGGGAGAATGAGAAGAAGGGATAACTTCTATTCATATACACACAAGAAAGCCCGGCCAAATGGCCGGGCTTTTAGTTTCTGCTAGCGATATCAGAATGTCCACTTCCTATGTAATCCTGTTAACCGAATGAAGTGAGGACACTTTGCTCAACAATTTCTTTGATTTCTGCCTTGTGCGCAGCGTATTGCTCAGCCGTAATGCTTCCGCTGTGTAGGCGCTCATCCAACTGCTGTGTAAGCTGTGTCAGTTGCAGCTCAATCACATCCGCAATATCTCCGCCCTGATCAGCGGCAATGTCATGCAGCGACTTCCCGTCATACAACGATTCATATAGCTCCTCATTGGATGATTGGTTAAGTGCTTCCAGCAGGTCATCCTTCTCCGCAACGCCAGTGGCAGTCCACTTGGCTACCGGACTTGCGCTTGTGATGGAGCTACCCCAGGCGGTGCCTCCGAAGGACATGGCTACTACCATCGTTCCGACAATCATCACTCGCTTTATGTTCATAGTTAGAAATCCTCTTTTCGTGTTTTTTGGTGCTTAATATATACGTACGGTTATGGGTGTGAGAGTTCAGTCTTCTGTTTGACCTAATGTTATTGTAAACAGCGAACCTGAGATAAACCTTAATTGTTCTTTAAGATAATCTAAAGATTGCTTTTGGTTATAGTACTTAGCATTTAATCAAGCTTAGGCGCGACACGGTGACCACTGGCCTGTTCATAGGCATAGGCCAACCCCAGCAGCACCGGCTCGCTGAAGGCGGTCCCTACAAAAGTAATCCCTTGATGTCCTTTGGTAGTGTATCCTCCCGGTGCTATAACCCCTGTTGCGGCAAATCCTCCAGGAACAGTGATGGACGGATAACCTGCCCTAGCGGCAATATCAGCGCCGCCTTCGTCGTCCAGAAACAGGAGGGCATCTAACTGATGGCTTTGCAGCGCATGGTCAATCCCCTGTTCCCGAGACATGAGAAGGTCCTTTCTTCTGCCTTCCAGATAGACCTCCTCGGTCAGTGTGCCGCTGGTTTCCTCGGACCAAATTAAGGTATCCTGGCCATATTTCAACGCGGCTTTGCCGTACTGTTCATTATAGGCAATAACCTCTGAAAGAGAGTGAACGGGCACGTCATCTGGCAGTTTTCCAAGATAACTGTTGAGTGCGGCCTTAAATTCATAGCGCATCACATTTCCATCCCACTCCATATCTTCGCAGGGGAGATGTACAGGGTCTATAATCACTGCCCCCTGTGCCTTAAGCTGAGAGATGGCTTCTTCAATAATTGCCAGTCTGGCCTCGTCCAGATCCTGATAATAGAATCGCGGAATCCCTATTCGCGCCTGCTTCAAGGCTTCCCGATTCAGATAGGGCCGGTAATCCTGCGGCTTGCCCTCTACGGTGAGTGCACCAAGCAGAATCGCTGTATCTGTTACGGTTCGAGTCATCGGACCAGCGCAGTCTTGGCTATAAGTGATCGGTATAATGCCGGATGAAGGAATTAAGCCCGCCGTGGGCTTCAGACCGACAAGGCAGTTGCGGCCTGCCGGACCGATGATGGAGCCTGAGGTCTCTGTCCCGATAGCCGCAGCACTGAGATTGGCCGCAACAGCCGCTGCGGAACCGGAACTGGAGCCACCAATGAACAGCTCGCCCGGACCATAGGGGTTTAGGACAAGGCCCCCTCGTGCGCTATATCCTGCCCACATCGTTGGCGACATGAAATTGGCCCATTCGGTCATATTCGTTTTACCCAGAAGAACTGCTCCTGCCGCACGAAGCCGTGCAGCCACGTAGGAATCCTCAGGGGCGATGGATTCGGCCAACGCCAACGAGCCTGCACTGGTATGCATGTCATCATGGGTGTCAATGTTATCTTTTAACAGCACTGGAATGCCGTGAAGTGGCCCACGGGGGCCTTTGTCTTTTCGCTCGTGATCCAGATTTCTTGCAATATCTACAGCCTGGGGATTGATCTCCAATACAGAACGAAGCACAGGATCATACTTACGGATGCGCTCCAGATAGATGTTAACCAGATCCTCTGAGGTCACTCTCCCTGCGGCCATTTCCGTCTGCATGCCTGTAATATCTGCTTCGATAATCCATTCCTCAAGATGGTTATCCATAGCACTTGACCTCTCTTCAGTTCAATGATGTCTTAAGGTAGAACATTTCCCTACAGCGTAGCAAAGTTCCTTTGACAAGAGAGAGGGGGACTTTGGTTATATTTATTTTTTATAGAACAAAATAGCGCCATTTCAGCGCCATCTTATTCCAGTCTATTAGGAGCGGATTTTTCTAAATCGGAAAATTACCGCCGCTGGCAGCTCATACCAATCAAACTGGCGTTTCGCGGATTCATCCGGTTCGAAACTAGGTTCTTCTAGGCCATCCAGCACAAAACCAGACTGCATGAACGTATGGATGTAATAGGACAGCGGTCTATGAAAAATGAGATGGGCCACAGGCTGGCCCTTGATGCCAATGGAGTACATTGGCTCTGGAGTCAGGTAGCTGCTGACCTGCGCGCTGTTGCGGTGTATGATCTCCCCGTTACGGTCCTCAGTCTCATGGACTTTTCGGGTGCCAGGAGCTTGGAAACACGGATGCGGAATCGAAAAGACGACAACACCATTGTCTTTCAGTATCTTTCCCAGTGCTTGTACCAGAGGCACAATGTCGGCAATATCCATCAGCGCCATATTTGCGACAGCAGCATCATATTGAGTGGTGCCCAGTGTCAGTAAGGAGTCGTAGTCCGTGGCGTCGATCACCCGGTAATCAATATTTGGTGCTGCCTGTCCGGTTCGTGAGATAGCCCGCTGTACCATGTTGGGACTGTAGTCAAAAGCAGTCACGACAGCGCCAAGCTCAGCCAGCCTTCTGGAGAAATTCCCGTTACCGCAAGCGATATCCAGCAAGGCTTGACCGGCTCGGACATTTAACAGCTCCTCGGTCTTGGGCCGGATAATTTCCCGGTGGAACTGGTTGCTGAGGTCGCCCATATAGCTGTCCCAGAACTCCGCATTTTCCTCCCATTTGGACCGGGATTCTTCCGTCAACTCTTTCCATTGGTTCATGTGAAGCCCTCCTTTAATAAGTTATCTGACTGAGGGAAGTCTTAATTCTTATAAGTATTATATCTATTAAATTGGCTGATGTTTCATTATGGTATGAACCGGGTCAGAGAGTATACTGAATAAATGATAAACTTAAATTTTGTTGAAAAGGTGAACACCTATGAATAAAAAAGTGCTGGTCGTCGATGACGAACCAGGCATCGTGAGCGCCATTGCTTATGCACTGCGCCGTGAGGGCTATGAAGTAGATACAGCCGGGGATGGTGAAGAGGCACTTGGCAAGGTGAGTACCTTTCAGCCGGATGCTCTGGTACTGGATGTGATGATGCCGCGAATGAGCGGATATGATGTGTGCCGGAAGCTGGAGAACCGGAGCGACATTGGAATTATACTGCTAACTGTCAAAAATGATATTGTCGATAAAATCATCGGCTTGGAGCTTGGTGCAGACGATTATATGACCAAGCCGTTCGAGATTCGCGAGCTGCTGGCTCGTGTGAAGGCGCTGCTGCGCAGGCTGGACAAGAAGGGCGTAGACACAAAGACTGAGCTGATCCAGTATGGCACGTTGAAGGTGCAGCCCGATCACCGGAGTGTGCAGATCGCCGGAGAACAACTGGACCTGACGCCAAAAGAGTTCGACCTTCTGTTATTGCTGTTGTCCCACCCACAGCGGGTCTACATGAGGGAAGAGCTGCTGGAACAGGTGTGGGAGATGGACTATGCGGGCGGCACGCGCACGGTGGATATTCACATCCAGCGTTTGCGCAAGAAGCTGGGCGAGCCCTATCAGAATATCCTGCAAACTGTATATGGAGTAGGGTATAAAGCGGTCCCTGCAGGAGATTACTCATGAAGATTAGCATCAAGCTGAAGTTCAGCTTTTTTCTGGCGCTGCTGCTGATTCTAGCTATCGGAGTGCTGAGTTTTTTTGTGCTACGTGGAGTGGATAACAACCAGCAGGCTCAGGTGGAAAGCTATCTGGCGCAACATGTTAAAACCGTCAATCTGCGGGTGAAGCAGACGTATTATACAGGGACTGGCGACCGCCCGGAGCCGCAGGCCTTCCTTCGGCTGCGGGGCCGGGGAATGGCGGCTGAACTGGCCGGGTTCACTGGTATGGAAGTTACATTGTATGACGAAGAGGGAGTCATGGTCGGATCCTCTGCACAGAGCAACCCAACGTCCGTAAAGCCGGATGTCAGCACCGCCCTGTCCTATGCACTGGAGAATAAAATCGCCTACCAAAATGCAGGCGATACTCTACTCTATCTGGCCCCGCTGCAAGGCCCGGAGGGGCAGATGGGAGTGGTTCAGCTCCGGTATTCGCTGAAGAGCAACAATGATTTTCAGCATACTCTCCAGAACCTGTTTCTGACCACAGGCGGAATCGTGCTCTTGCTGAGCTTTCTGCTGGGATATCTTTATTTCAATACCGCAGCTGCCGCTATTGGCCGGTTGAAGCAGGCTGCAGAGAAGATTCGCCGCGCCGAGTATATCGCTGAACCTCCGCTTCGCCGGAAGGACGAGCTGGGAGAACTGGCGCAGGGCATCTTTTACATGAGTCAGGAGATTGAAACGAGTATTGCGGCGAAGGATGAGGAGCAACGCAAGCTCCAACTGGCCGTCGAGAAACTTCAGGCACTGGAGCAGCAGCAGAAACAGTATATCGGAAACATCAGTCATGAATTCAAGACCCCACTGACCTCGATCAAGGCCTATGTGGATCTGCTTAATATGTATGACGATGATCCCCGGCTCCTGGCGGATGCCAAGCAGAATATCGCCAAGGAAACACAGCGGCTCTATGAGATGGTGGAGAAGGTACTGCAGTTGACCGCCCTGGAGAAATATGATTTTGAATCCCAGAGTGAGCTGCTGGAGGTCGCGGTAGAGCTCAGGGAAATTTGCAGTCGGATGAATGGCAAGGCGGAGCGGTTTGGCCTCACCATCAGTCTGGATGTACACCCTGCCCATGTCTGGATGGATCACGAAAGCTTTATGCATATTTTTATCAACCTGCTCGACAATGCGATCAAATACAATGTTCCCGGAGGAAATATTCACATCTTCTGTGAGCAGCAGGAGGGCAAGGTCCGCATGATTGTCCGTGACACGGGGATTGGTATTCCTGCGGAAGCCAGGGAGAAGATTTTTGAACCGTTCTACACGGTCAATCGTGACCGATCCAGACAGTCGGGAGGCACAGGTCTTGGCCTGTCGCTGGTGCAAAATTTGGTGGAGAAGCATCACGGTACAATTGAACTTCTGGATACAGAAGGGCCGGGCTCTGTGTTCGTCCTGTCTTTCCCCGCGGTATCGTGAAACTCTGACGGGATCAAATTTACACTATGGAAACATTCTGCAATGGTTTGGAAATATGGCTCTAGTATGCTGAGAGCAACAATGTTCTTAGGAGGATTCGTGTATGGAAGACCAGAAAGGCGGTAATACAGGCAAGACGAAGGCCGCACGCCGCTTGGTGAGAGCGGGAAGTCTTCTGCTAGGGTGCGCTTTTCTTCTAGCTATGACCGCTTGCGGTACGTCGGGCACGGAAGCCCGGCACGTTGTGGAGAAGTCAGGGCAAAAAGTCACGGTAATGGACAATACGACAGATTCCGTGTATACGAAGCTCAAACTTGATAGCATCGATAAGTTCGAAGGCATCCGTGGTATGGATTGGTTAGGCGAGAATGAACTTGCTGTCGACAAGGAAAATCGAAAGCTGACTCCTGAAATGATTGAAGGTCAGGAACGTTATCCCCATAACCTCTATATCCGTAATCTGGCAAGCGGCCAGGATCAGCCCCTCAAGGAGGGGAAAGAAAGTCTTGGCAATGCGATAGTGTCTCCGGATAACAAGTATATTTTTTACAAAGAAGTCTATGAAGCTACCGGCATTGGCTACTTGATGAATCTGGGGACCCGTGAGACGGTTCAACTGGGCAAGGATGAATTCATGGCGAGCGAAGGGGAGTGGGCGGACAGCGGACATGTGATTTACCCGGACATGAAAGGCGATATTATCAAAGCCGATGTGCAGGGCAAGAGCGAGGTCGTGCTGGAGACGGGCGCGGGTATTATCCACAATGTAGTGCAGTCCGGCAGTATCATCTATTACGTTGCCCATGAAGATAGCCAATTGTTCGCCTATGACACAGAGACCAAGAAATCTAAGATGATCAAAAAGAATGTAATGTGGGTTATCCCTTCCCCTGACGGCTCCCGGTTAGCTATTGTAAAGCGGGAGGGCCCCGGGGAGATGAAGCTTGTTCTCTGCGATCCTGCAGGCAATGAGCAGTCTGTGATCGACAGCGGGACGCAGATTTTTGGTACCAATTGGTCACCGGACGGCAGTAAGCTGGCCTACAATGTTAGCTCTGATAACGGCAATGTAAACCGTTTGTTCATCACCGAGGTGGAGACTGGGGAGCAAACCCCTATTTCCGACGAAATGCAGGCTTCTGACAAGCTTCGTTGGAGCCCCTCCGGGAAGAAGTTACTGATTTCAACGTCTGTGTTAAAGGACAATAAATATCAGTTTGTCACATACGTAATTACGCTGTCTTGAGATTATAAGTGCTATGTAATTGCGTGTTTAAGTCATATTCATCCGTGAAAATACTTAAATACATCATTTTATACAGGCGAGGACACCCATAGGGTGTCTTTTTTAATACATGAAATTGGAAATTTACGTCTCTCTTTTACAATCGAACCCATTATCCTTAATCTCCGGCAAATAATCGGCTCCTATACTGCAAGTGGGTGAAGAACTGCTTGGTCCTTAGAGAAGAGCCCACAAATAGGAAATGGGAGTGAAGGGGAAATCATGACAATCCGATTCAGAAAACAATGGTTCATCGGTCTTACGCTGTCCTTGCTCGTCCTGTTGCTTGCTGCTTGTGGAAATTCGGACAACAAGGCGAATGCGCCGGAAGGTAATGCCGCTGCACCAGAGCTCAGCTTGAGCGACATTGAGAGCAAAGCCAAAGAAGAAGGCAGTGTAATGAGTGTCGGCATGCCTGATTCATGGGCCAACTGGAAAGACACCTGGGCAGATATGACTAGCGTATATGGATTGAAGCATGAAGATACAGATATGTCGAGCGCGGAGGAAATCGCCAAGTTCGAAGCAGAAAAAGACAAACCAACAGCAGATATCGGCGATGTCGGTATCGCATTTGGACCTGTTGCCGTAGCGAAGGGCGTAACACAGCCGTACAAAACATCGTATTGGGATGAAATTCCTGATTGGGCAAAAGACAAAGACGGTAACTGGGTCGTTGGCTACCAAGGCAGTATTTCGTTCCTGACGAACACCAAACTTGTACCGAACCCGCCGAAGAGCTGGGAAGATCTCAAGAACGGCAATTATAAAATCATTGTTGGCGATGTGACCAAAGCCGCGCAAGCGCAAATGGCAGTACTTGCTGCAGCGATCGCTTTTGGTGGGGACGAGTCGAACATTGAGCCAGGGATTGCATTCTTCGAAGATCTGGCTAAGAAAGGCCGTCTCTCGAATGCAGAAGCTTCTGTTGCTAATATCGAAAAGGGTGAAGTTGAAGTAACCCTGCTGTGGGATTTCAACGCTCTTAATTACAGAGATCAAATCAACAAAGATGGCTTTGACGTTGCCATTCCGAAGGAAGGCAGTGTAGTCAGCGGTTATGCAACGATCATCAACAAATGGGCTCCGCATCCGAATGCAGCCAAGCTGACACGGGAGTACATCCTGAGTGATAAAGGCCAGATCAATTTGGCTAATGGTTACGCTCGTCCGATCCGTGATAGTGTCAAATTGCCGGATGAAGCAGCAGCGAAGCTGCTGCCGAAGGAAGAGTACGCGAACGTTAAACCGGTAGGCGACTACAAGGTATGGGAAGAAACAGCCAAGAGCATTCCGCAACTATGGCAAGAACGCGTTCTTGTGCATTTGAACTAACCGATCCCGGGAACACGGGAGCAATACTTTAATCAGAGGGCGTCTTCGTCATGTATCATGCCGGAGCGCCCGCTTTTTTGAATGGGGCAGAGAGGTGGCTTGTAAAGAATGAAACAGAACAGACGCGGCGGTGTCATTCTGGCGTTGATTCCATTCGTATTGATGGTGCTGGCGTTCCAGCTAGTGCCTGTATTGTCCATGGTGAGCAACAGTTTCCATAGCGGAGACGGGAAGGGCATTACCTTTGGCAATTATGTGCATGCGCTGCAAAGTGCCTATTATATGCAGGCGATCAAGAACAGTCTGTTCATTTCCATCGCCTCCAGTGTGGCTGGAATCATCATCGGACTGGTATGCGCTTATTGCATCACCCGCTTTACGCCAGCCGTACGTGACCGGGTGCTGATGGTCTCGAATATGACCTCTAACTTTGCCGGCGTACCGCTGGCTTTTGCGTATATCATCTTGCTGGGCAACAACGGAATATTCACCCTGCTGTTTAAGGATTGGGGCTGGGACGTATTCGCCGGATTCAATCTGTACAGCTGGACCGGCCTGGCGCTGGTTTATGTCTATTTCCAGGTGCCTCTCTCTTTGCTGCTGCTATATCCGTCTTTTTACGGGATACGGGAGCAATGGAGAGAAGCGGCGGCGCTGCTCGGTGCAGGACGCTGGCAGTTCTGGAAAACTATCGGTCTGCCGATGCTGGCTCCGGCGATTTTTGGCACGATGGGTATTCTCTTTGCTAATGCCATGGGTGCGTATGCGACGGCTTATGCGCTGGTCGGCGGTAATTATAACCTGCTTGCCGTGCGCATTGGCTCTCTGGTCGCAGGGAATGTGGTTACCCAACCGGAGATGGGCAGTACGCTGGCTGTCCTGCTGGCGCTGACTACGTTACTGGCTGTTTATCTCAACCATGTAATGGTCCGGCGGGCCGGAAGTTTCGTGGCGCGAGCTGCGGATAAGCCTCAGCCTAAGGCCAGTGTGGTACGACGTCTTCGGCCAAGGGCAAGAGAGGAGATGGGACAATGAGTACTCGCAAAGCGGGGCTTGCCCCACGTGTACTGATCTTGCTGCTGATGGTGTATCTGCTTGTGCCGTTACTGGCTACGGGACTGTATGCTTTTGCCCAGGATTGGCAGAACAGCTTGCTGCCCCGTGCCTGGACCTTCGACTGGTTCATACAGATGTTTCAGGACCTCCGCTTTATGGAAGCACTGTGGACTTCGCTATATCTTTGTCTCATCAGCGTAGTGGTCAGTCTGGTAGTCATGCTGCCGGCTGTGTTCGTGATTACAATGTATTTTCCGCGCTGGGAGAGCTTGATGAAGGGCATTGTCGTTCTACCGTATGCGGTTCCCGGTGTTGTAGCGGCGGTGGGTCTCATTCGTACTTATTCTTCAGGACCGCTTAATATCGCAGGTACTTCTTACCTGCTGGTCGGCGCTTATTTCGTGGTTATTCTTCCATACATGTATCAGGGTATCCGTAACAGTCTGCTGACTGTCTCCGCTGCCGAGCTGTTGCAGGCCGCTGAGCTGCTCGGGGCCCGCCGCCGGCAGGCCTTTATGAATGTGATTCTCCCTAATATCTGGCCGGGTGTAATAGTCTCTGCCTTGCTCTCCTTTTCGGTGCTGTTCGGTGAGTTTGTACTGACGAATATGCTGGTTGGAGGGCATATCCAGACGATTCAGATTTACTTGTATAAACGGGTTGGCGAGAGCGGGCATTTGGCCAGTGCGATTGCGATTTCTTACTTTGTGTTTATTTTGGTGTTATCCATGGTGCTAATGAAGCTGGGTAAAAAGATGGGAGGCGTTCGCGGATGAATGATTATTTGAAGCTGCAAGGTGTGCGCAAATTATTCGGGGACGCCTGTGTCCTGGACAATGTGGATCTGGAGATCCGGGAGGGGGAGCTTGTGACCTTGCTTGGACCTTCCGGCTGCGGAAAAAGCACCCTGCTGCGCTGCATAGCCGGCCTGACAGAACTGGATGGCGGCAGCATTATGCTGGCGCAAAAGGACGTTACCCGCCAGCCGCCGCGTAACCGGGAGGTGGGCATGGTGTTCCAGTCGTATGCGCTATTTCCTAACCTGACCGTGGGCCAGAATGTTGAATACGGGATGAAAATGCGCGGGATGTCCAAGGCGGCCCAGCGCAGTCGCAGCGAAGAGCTGCTGGCTCTGGTTGACCTTGAAGAGAAGCGGGACGTATATCCGCAGTCGTTGTCCGGCGGACAGCAGCAGCGGATCGCGCTGGCCCGTTCGCTGGCTGTGCAGCCCAAGGTGCTGCTTCTGGACGAACCGCTCAGTGCGCTGGATGCCAAGATCCGCAAAAATCTACGGACCGAAATCCGCGAGATCCAGAAGCGTCTTGGGATGACGACCTTGTTCGTCACGCATGACCAGGAAGAGGCGCTGATTGTCTCTGACCGGGTGTGCGTCATGAAGGGCGGACGGATTATTCAGGATGATTCACCTGAAGGGTTATACACGGCGCCGCGCACCGAGTTTGTGGCGCGGTTCATGGGCAGCTACAACGTGTTCACTAGGCCGGAGGCGCTGAAACTATTTGGCCGGGTAGACAGCTTGGCGGACAGCTTCGCCCTACGCCCTGAAGCGATTACGCTGCTTAAGGCTGGGGAGGCCGGTTCAGCTGAAGGAGATGGCCGGATCCTGCTGGACGCCAGCATTCATTCGGTATCAATGCTGGGAAATATCATCCGCTGCACAGCCGAATGCTCCGGCATTCACCTGACAGTAGATGTGCTGAACGACGGAAGCTGGCTGCGGTTGCGGAAGCATGATCAGGTTACACTGGTGCTGGACCCGGCACAGCTTAGACATTTGGAGCGGGAAGGCGCTTAGAATCACCCATTCTCTGATTCATGAAGGGCGGGACAAAAATGAGTGAGATCACTAACAAGCTTATTGTGGTTGTATTGGATGGACTTCGGTATGATGCGGCTCGCAAGTATTTGGGTTACATGGAGCATCTGGTGGAGCAGGGAGTCATGTCTTGCTACCGGGTACAGTCGGAATTGCCCAGCTTGTCGCGGCCGCTCTACGAGGTACTGCTTACCGGCACACCAGTGGTCAGAAATGGCATCACGGCCAACCATATCAACAGACTCAGCAAGGAGCAGAGTGTCTTCCATTTGGCGGTGGCTGCGAACCTTCGTACAGCCGCAGCCGCCTATCACTGGGTCAGTGAGCTGTACAGCTCATCCCCGTTCAACCCGATTACCGATCGCCATCAGCACAATGTGCTGCGTCCGATCCAGCATGGCAGCTTCTACTTTGAGGACCAATATCCCGACAGCCATGTGTTTGCAGATGCCGAATACTTGCGCGGGGCATTCGATCCCCATTTTCTCTACGTTCACTCCATGAACATTGACGATGCGGGCCACCGCTATGGAGGGGAGAGCAAAGAATACGAATTAGCTGTGCGCCAAGCCGACGGTTTGCTGGCTACGATACTGCCCATCTGGATGAAAGAGGGCTACAAAATCCTGGTCACTGCCGACCACGGCATGAACGCGAATGGCTTTCATGGCGGCGTCTCGCCTGCAGAGCGGCATGTCCCCCTGTATACTTTTGGCGAAACCGTACTGTCCCCGGAAAAAGAGGTTCAAGCGCTGCCCCAGCTTCGCCTTGCGCCCTTAATGTGCCACTGCCTGGGCCTTATGCCTGCGGCTGCTATGAGCACTGAGGGTCTACCGCCTATGGTTCCGGCTGCGGTAAGTCGTGAGGCGGAAGAGGTAGTGTGAGGGTGAGCGCTGGTGGTGAGCGGTGCGTGTAGGGGCCAGGGGCTAGGAGAAGGACCTGCGAGAGTGTAGAGAGGTTCGGAGGCTAGGAAGAGAGAAAGGTTACGCTGGATGAGGACTCTCTTTCCGTTAAAGCGAGCGTTCCCGGTAGCCTGAAATGGATTAGCACCGCCCGAACTTTTAGCACATTGTAACGTGAGCTACTCTATCCCCCAGCTTCGGACCTCTTTGTCCGAGCTGGGGGGCTTTGTGTGTTATAATGAATGTCGCATAGAATAGTGGAGTATGAGTATGGATTAAGGAAGGAGATACAACTGTGGAAGTAACTGCTCAGGATGTCGCTGAGTGGATGGTTAAGGAGATCCGTTTCACCGGTACCCTTTATCAGACGGCGGCAATTGAATACGTGAAGACGAATTTTGGCGAAGAATTTGTATTTGTGAATGAGAACGGAAATGCTTCGCTGTCCAAAGAAGTGAAAAAAGCCTTCCGCAAGCTCCACGGCGGCAGAATTGCCTGGGACCGCGACGGATTCCTGTGGGCCTGGACCTAAAAAAACGACCGGTGAGGGTCGTTTTTTTAGATTCAGGAGATCTAAGCGGATGGGTCAGGGAGTATAGCAGACTTGGATGGATAGTTAGCATACAAGGTAGTGAGGTAGCGTCGGAATTTTAGACGATTCACTGGAATTCCTGCTACCGCCGGAAGGTTAGAAGATTGGAAGGAATTATTCCTGCTGTCGGAATGCTAGAAAAGTAGCAGGAATTTCTCCTGTTAATTTTGACTTGAATCAGCAACACAATGTATTAACAGGATATACTCCTGTTAAATTGTGAATGTAACCTCAATTTAGCCTTATTCCGAAGAATTAGCTGGAGTTTTTCCAGTTAATTCTGTTCTATTGAAGAAAACCGACGAACTACGGGAGTTTTTCCTGTTGATGCTGGTTACTGCTCTTGGGTGCATATAACAAGTAGCAGCTATGCAATAGGATGAGACAAACCACAGAGTTCTAGTTACTCCGCGCCAGGCTGATCCCAGCCACACAGTATAAGTTACTCCGCGCCAGGCTGATTCCAGCTACACAATATAAGTTACTCCGCGACAGGCTGATCCCAGCCACACAATATGAGTTACTCCGCGCCAGGCTGATTCCAGCTACACAA
>NZ_JBHVVB010000009.1:186819-236824 GCF_042883835.1 Paenibacillus sp. NPDC058177
GATATAAGTTACTCCGCGACAGGCTGATCCCAGCCACACAATGTAGGTTACTCCGCAACGGGCTGATCCCAGCCACACAATATAAGTTACTCCGCGACAGGCTGATCCCAGCCACACAATGTAGGTTACTCCGCAACGGGCTGATCCCAGCCACACAATATAAGTTACTCCGCGCCAGGCTGATCCCAGCCACACAATGTAAGTTACTCCGCGACAGTATGAGCCCAACCACACAAACCTAGTTACTCTGCGACAGGATGAGTTCAACTGCACGATACTAGCTACTCCGTAACAGACTGAACTTAACCATCCAATGCTAGCCATTCCGCATCAGATCGAGCCCAACTCATAAAAAACCTCTCCGTTGTTCCGAGCTCAAGTTCGACTAGCCAACTACGTTGTATCAAACTTATTGTAGCCTCCCCCCGCTGAAACGCGTTAGGGCTATTCTTCTCTTTTACACTCTCTCAAGCTCACTTAAAGTCATTGCTGCCCGGCTAAAATATGTGTCCCTCTATACCGGGACAACCCGGGTGCTCTTCTCCATCGGTGAGCTACATAGCGGGCAGGGCTTGGAGGCCAGATGGTCCTCGGCCCCGCCTGCCTTCATACGCGTCCAGCCGGGGCAGGACGCGCCGGTGCAGTTCCACACCGGCACGGTGTGGGTCCGGCCGGTGGTAGCTCTGGCGGCCGGCAGCGCCTTGGCTGTGACGACGGCGGCGCTGCGGTGCCCGGAGCCCGGCCGCGTGGACCCGGGGGCTGCGGCTGTGGCAGCCGCCGAGCGAAAAGCGGACAGCATGAAGCGTGAGACGTCCGCTTTTTTGCCTCTGTGCCGGGCCGGGGAGCTGATGAACAGCTCCTCCCGAGCCCTTGTTACGGCGACGTAAGCTAGTCGCCGCTCTTCCTCAAGCGCCGCTAGCGCCAGCCCGGCGGCAGCGGCGCTACTGCTCCCGGCCACGGATTTGCGATCCTTGAGCCGGTCAGCCTCCAGTGCCGAGCTGTGCGGCAGGATGCCTTCGGAGGCTCCGATCAGGAATACGACCGGGAACTCCAGCCCTTTGGACTTGTGAATTGTCATCAGCGCAATCCGGTCGCCTTGTTCCTTGAGTCCGGATTGGCGGCTGTGTTCGTTCCGTTCGGTCACGTTGTCTATGAAATCAATGAATGTCTGGATGCTGTCAAACCGCTCTGCCGAGGCTTCCAGTTCATCCAGCATTTCTTTTAGCGTCTCCCGGTGCAGGGTAGCTTGGTGCCGTTCATTGGCTTCGATGAAATAATCATAGAATTGCTTGCGGATCTGGCGGATCGCCAGTACCGGAATCTGCTCCCGCAGCCCGCGAATCAGATCGAGCCGCTCCCGCAGCTTGACGGCCTTGAAATCCTCCATCCCTGGCAGGGACAGCAGATGGATCAGCGGGCCTTGCTTCGGCTGTATGGCCTCCATGCGGCGGATGTGGTCCATCCCTTTTTCCCGATTCATGTACAGGGTGGGGAGAATGTTCTCAATAGCAGCAAAATTACGCCGGTTCAGCGACAGCCGCAAATGGTCGACCACCGGCGAGATCAGCCAATGCTCATAGAGCAACTGGCCTTCGCCGTAATTGATATACGGGATGTCGCGGAGCAGCAGTAGTTCCAGCAAAGCCCGGTTGCTGCTGGAAGCCCGGTAGAGCATGGCAAAATCACGGTACTCCCGCCTTCCGGCTGCTACCTCGCTGACGATGAAGTCCACCATCTGCTCCGCTTCCTCATCCGCTGTTTGCGGACGCAGATACCGCGGCTGGCTGCCCGTGCCTCTGGCAGCTTGCAGGGTCTTGGAACGTCGCCGCTGGTTATGGCGGATAATCCCGTTGCCAAGTCCGACGATGGCCGGGCCGGAGCGGTAGTTGATATCAAGCGTAATGACCTTGGCACCAGGATACAACTTCTCGAATTCCAGAATGAACTCGCTGCGGGCACCGTTAAAAGAGTAGATCGTCTGATCATCGTCCCCGACCACCATCAGGTTGTTCCGGGGGTGGGCAATCATTTTAACTAACTCGTATTGCAGTGCGTTGGTGTCTTGGAACTCGTCCACCATCACATAATGAAACCGATCCTGAAGATCACTCAGCAGCCGAGGACGCTCCTTCAGCATCTGATAGGCGATCAGCAATACATCGTCGAAATCGATTTTGAAATGATCAGTCTTCCATTGCTCGTAGAGGCGGAGGACAGCCTTCATCTCTTGCTCGGCGATGGTGGACTCCGGCAGATCTTCCACGGTGCCCATGTTCATTTTGCAGGTGGAAAGCACGGTTAACAGTGTTTCTGGCGGATAAGCATCCTTGGGTAGTCCGAGCTCGCGCATGATTTGTTTCAGCAGAATATGCTGACGGCGCGTTTCGCTAAAAATCTCCTGTTGCAGTCCCTGTCTGCGCAGGAAATACAGGAAGAACGAGTGGAAGGTCCGGGCTTGGAGCCGCGACACGTCACTTTCGTTCACACCCGGCAGGAGAGCGATCCGCTCACGCATTTCTGCCGCCGCTTTATTGGAAAAGGTCAGTAGCAGCAACTGGCTTGCGGCAACACCACGTACAGACAGCAGATAACCGGTTCTGGCGATCAACACCGAGGTTTTGCCGGAACCAGCTCCGGCCAGGGTCAACAGCGGTCCAAGATGATGCCGGACGGCCGCGATCTGCGGCTTATTTAGGTGAATGCCACCCTGTTCCAATCTGCGAAAATAACCTGCATCCGATTCGCCGGGCTTGACCAACTCCTTGCTGGTCATAGCAGAGGCCACAGCCGCCTGCGGAATACGTTCCCCGGAAGCGCCTAAGGGGATATTATGAAATAAGAGCTTGTTCAATGAATTCACCTTCGTTTAATCCTTCTTATGCTGTAAAAACAGACAATCTACAATATATCATCTGATCCCCAACGATGCACAAAGAAAAACTGTAAAGTATGTATTTTGAGATAAAAAGTCAAATTTCCCAAACGCCGTTATGATAATTTATAGACAAGGGAGGGAGCACACCCATGAGAGACAAAGGGCATTCCAGAGCGGTGAAGAAATCGCTGGAGTATATTGAGAAGAATCTGACGGAAGGGGTATCACTGCGCGAGATATCGCGGCACATCATCTTTTCGCCACAGCATTTCTACAGAATCTTCAATGCGGCTGTAGGTAGCACTGTTGCTGGCTATATCCGCAGAAGACGGTTGGCCAAAGCGGCAAGTGAGCTAATCTACAGTGACAAACGGATTTTAGACATCGCTCTGGAATACCGTTTTCAATCCCAGGAGGCCTTCACCCGGGCATTCAAAAAGGAATATAGACTAACTCCCGGCCAATATCGAACCTATTCTAGAGAACTCATCAAAGGAGGAAATACAATGGCTACAGACAAGGCGCTGCAGGGCTGGACCGTGACAGGACAAAATAGTGACAGTTACAAGGTGTCCGTGGACCAATCGGAAGTGCATACTGGGAAAGCTTCGGCACTGCTCCAATCCGCCCATTCCGCCGCTACCGGATTCGTTACCTTAATGCAAATGTTCAGCGCACAGGCTTACCTGGGTAAACGTCTCAAGCTGACTGCTTTTGTCAAAGCGGAGAACATTAAGGATTGGGCCGGACTATGGATGAGAGTGGATGGCAAAGGTGGAGAAATGCTTAAATTCGATAATATGCAAAACCGCCCTATCAAGGGTTCCAGTGACTGGAACCAATATCAGGTGGTTCTGGATATTCCGCAGGAGGCCCAGGGGATTGCATTTGGGATACTGCTGAGTGGCGCTGGAAAGGCCTGGAGTGACGAGTATCGCTTTGAAGTTGTAGACGCCAAGACACCAACGACTGACGAATCTGAGGAAGATGCTCTGCCGCTGGAGCCAGTGAATCTGAATTTTGAATTGTAGCTGAATTTGGTAGCAGGACTGTTCCTGCACTGAAACAGGTTCCCGCTCTATCCGGAGCGGGTGATTTTCCCCAGAATTTCGTTCACATGCCGCTCGAATAACTTGGGGCGGTCTTCTTTGATTTCCTCCAGCAAAAAAGACAGCACCGTCTTGACCTGTGGGGACATCCCTGCGGCAATATCGGCGTATTCGCTACGGCAGAAGTCGTCCTCTAAGATTCTTTTATTCAGCACAATCGCCCAATCCCGGGCGGGTTCCAGCATGGCAGGCAGCGACTCCAGCAGCTGGGTCAAATACATCTCCGTCTGGTAGCTCTCCACAAAATGAACAAGGCTGAACATGACTTCCTCTTGCTCTGTTTCATCATCAAACACTTTGAAAATTTCATGTATGATTCTGTCCTCTGTATCCCCTGCAAGGCCCTCCAGCGCACGGTCAAACCGCTCGCATTCCAGCTCCGTGCGAAGCAGCCGATTCTCGTAAAGCGTGGCAATGCCGGGGTGTAAGTTATCTTTCAAGGGTATGACTCTCCTTCTCTTCACATTCGAATAAATCCACAATTACATATCTTTTATTTTAGAAGCCGCAGAAGAAAATTTCTACCTTATTCAGTAGTGCTGGGATACAATATTATAATATTAGTCGATAGTTTATTTTACTGTGCGGGAGCTTGCTACATGAATAAAGGCATAGTCTATAAAGTTGCATTGTTGCTGCTGGGTATAAGTTTGTTAGGATATTTTCTGGTTCAATTCTCGTTGGCCGGGGCCGGTACCAAGCTCAATGCGAAGGCAGGATATCTGGATTTAAGAGACTGGGATTTTAAAAGAGACGGTAACGTAGAATTGACGGGCGAGTGGTCATTCTTTTGGAATGAGCTGCTGACGCCTGATGAACTCCGTACCGCTGCTTCAGATGAAGACATCATCGAGGTTCCGGGAAGTTGGAATCGTCATCTTGAGGAGCAAGGAGTTATGCAGTCTACCGGGTATGCCACTTATCGTCTGAGACTGCAATTAGATGATCATCAGGAGGGGATGTACGGCATCCGAACCTCCAATATCCGAATGGCGAACCGCATTTTTGTTAACGGAGTAGAGATTGGGGCTAGCGGAGCTCCGGCTTCGGAGGAAAGCGAGGACCGGCAAGGCAACGTTCCTTATGCAAGCTTTTTCACGTTATCAGGGGGCACGTCCGAAATTGTTGTCCAGGTATCTAATGCGCTGTACGCTTCAGGGGGAATGATCTATCCGCTGCTGTTCGGAGAGCAGAACGATGTCTTAGGTGTAAGAGAGCGCAGCGTCTTTAAGGATGGCGTACTGATCGCTGGTTTTTTTGTACCCGCTGCCTATTTTCTGATTATATACCGGTTACGAAAACAAGAGCGCTCTACGCTATATCTGGGGCTATTTTGCCTTTCCGTGATTCTCTACATGATGACACACGGGGAGAAGTTATTGGAGATGCTTATTCCGTCATTACCTTACACGGTTTTGATGAAAATACAGCCCATCTGCTCCACACTCGGCTACTATTTTCTGCTGCTATCTGCGTTTGAGCTAAATCCCCAGGCGATTCATAAAAGAATTGTGCAGGGTGCGCACTGGCTTATGGCGGTCGTGGTATTTTCAGCGCTGGTGCTGCCCATGAAGACGTTTTTCAAATGGGATATTCAGATGATCGGGCTCGGCTTTTCGATGCTGCTGTTTGTGATGTACATTATGGCCAATTCGATTCGGACGCACAAAGCGGATGCTTTCTATATGATCATGAGTATGCAAAGTATTTTTGCGATTGTCGCGATCAGCACCATGCAAGTTCTAGGTCTGTATGACGATCAAGTCCTCATTCCTTTTGAAATGCTGATCTTCGTTGCTGCACAGGCACTGATGTTTGCCAGAAGATTTGCGGAATCGGTCCGGGAAGTCGAGGCGCTGTCAAGCAAGCTGCTCACGCTGGATGGGCTCAAAGACGAATTTATGGCCAATACGTCCCATGAGCTGCGTACACCACTGCATGGCATGATCAACATCGCGGAGTCTATGCTGGAGAGTGCTGCCGGGAATGCTGACAGCGAGAAACAGGCCGAGAACCTGGCAATGATTGTGGCGACGGGCAAGCAGCTTTCCTCGCTGATTAATGATATTTTGGATTTTTCCAAGTTAAAGAACGGAGAGATCACGCTGCACAGGCGGTCTGTAGACCTGCCCTCTGTGGCCCAATCCGTAGTGGAAGTGATTCCTTATCTGCTCAAAAGAAAACCGGTGAAACTCGTACAGCAGTGGCCGGATCAGCTGCCTTTGCTGGATACCGATGAGGATCGGCTGAGACAGATCCTGTACAATCTGCTAGGCAATGCTGCGAAGTTTACGAGCAAAGGGCAAATTACGCTTTCGTCACATGCTGAAGGAGACAATGTCGTAATAATAATAGAGGATACCGGCATAGGGATTGAAGCGGAGCGGCTGGAGACGATCTTTGATGCATTTGATCAGGGTGGAGATGCGGTTCATCGCGATTATGCGGGGACGGGGCTTGGACTCTCCATTACCAAAAAGCTAGTCGAACTGAGCGATGGGCGAATCAGGGTGGAATCTGTGCCGGGCCAAGGCTCACGATTCATTGTGTACCTGCCTTCCGCGAAGACAGTTTCGCTGCCAGTGCCAGTCGTTTCGGACAAGCCAACGAAGCTTGTTGAATCGATGGAATCCGCTGGTGTATCCATTCGGTCCGTAGAAGCGCAGGAACGGCGGGCAAGCCGGGAGAGGGAGACTAAGGACGCTGAATACCGGGTAATGGTTGTCGACGATGACCCCGTCAATTTGCAGGTGCTGATTAACTTGCTGGAGGTTGAACATTATGAGGTAGCCGCGTTTAGCGGGGGGGAGGAAGCGCTGGCAGCCTTGAGCGGCGCGCAGTCTTTTGATCTCGTCATCACAGACTGGATGATGCCGGGCATGTCAGGGCTGGAGCTTAGCCGTTCCATTCGTGAACGGTTCATGTTGTCAGAGCTGCCGGTGCTTCTGTTAACGGCCCGAAGCCGGCCGGAGGATATCCGGATTGGGTTTGAGGCGGGAATTAATGATTATTTGAGCAAGCCGGTGGACGCCGGAGAGCTAAAAGCGAGAGTGCGCACACTCCTAGAGCTGCGTCAATCGGTGCGAACGGCAATTCAATCTGAGTTGGCTTTCCTTCAGGCCCAGATTAAGCCGCATTTTCTATATAATGCTTTGAATACTATTATCGCCTTCTGCCCAACTGAGCCGTAT
The DNA here is from genome assembly GCF_042883835.1 of Paenibacillus sp. NPDC058177. Lineage (NCBI taxonomy): Bacteria > Bacillati > Bacillota > Bacilli > Caryophanales > Paenibacillaceae > Paenibacillus > Paenibacillus sp. NPDC058177. The sequence continues at coordinate 193,995 of NZ_JBHVVB010000009.1, forward strand.
CAGGCAATGGATTTGCTCATTGAGCTTAGTCAGTATTTGCGCAGCAGTTTTGATTTCCGCAATCGTGACCGATTGATCTTGCTGGACAAGGAGTTGGAGCTGGTTCAATCTTACCTGGCACTGGAGAAGGCAAGATTCAACGAGCGTCTGCAGGTCGAGTTGAATCTTGAGGGAGACCTGAAGCCGATGATTCCGCCGCTTAGTATACAGCCTTTGGTAGAGAATGCGATTAACCATGGCATTATGAAAAAAGAAACTGGCGGAGTGGTTAAGGTTTCTGTAAGCCAGAGCGACGACCACATACGTATTGAAGTGACGGATAATGGCGTCGGTGTGACCAAGGAACGGTTGTCGCTTGCATTATCGGATAGTGAGGGCGGTAGAGTAGGTATGAAAAATATCAATCGCCGGCTGTTGATGCTATACGGTGAAGGTCTGCAAGTAGAAAGTGTGCCGATGCAGGGAACAATGGTTAGCTTCCGCATTCCGGTGAAGCGAAGACAATAGGACTTAAGTGTAGTGGATTCAATGGTTTGATTCAATTCAGGCAATCGGCTGCCTGGAAAATATCAAAATGCAAAAAAACACGCTACCTTCTCGAAAAGAGATAGGTAGCGTGTTTTTCAATTTGTATCCGGAGAACAGCAAATTGATCGCTCTCCGGACTTTTTTAGGGACTATTGTTGCTTAAGGGATTGGTAAAGCGCAGTTGTCTCCGGATCGGGCTCGATACCAAGCTCCTTGTTCAGCATCTCTGCGAATGAATGATAGTGGGTTTGCAGCAGTTCGTAATCTCTCAGACTGGCACAAGCCTGCAGGATTTGCCGGCAAATCTCCTCAGAGTAGGGGTCCTTATCCCGGGCGGACACCAGCCTCTTGATCGCTTGCGTCTCATGGCCTGCTGCCGTTTCTTCCCTGGCGATGGCGAGTACTAATTCAATGTATTGCTGCCTCAGCTGCTCCTGTCGTGGCTTGGCCCACCAATAGTCGTGCTCCTCCAGGTAGTGCCCGGAGTAGAGGCGAAGCGCATTGTCGTAACGTTGTGATGAGGTATTAAGAGAAGGCGCCGGATCCTTCAGAATTCTCTCCAGCTCCTGCACGAACAGTTCGACATCGGTAGCCGTTCCTTCCAGTGTTAGCCGATAACAGTCCTGCGCAAATTCGATCCCGGCGCCCTCGTCCCATTCCCGCAGCAGCTTGCGAATCTGATAGATGGAGGTATGCAAATGGGTCAATCCTTTGTCAGGAGCATAGTCTGGCCATAAGCTGTCCAGCAACAGGTTTTTGCTGACCCATTGTCCTTTGCTATGGAGTAAAAACGCGAAGAGCTCTTGCGCCTTGGAGGTTCTCCATTTCAGTTTAACACCAGGCGTCCTACCACCCCGAAGCTCCAGACGGTGAAAGCATAGGATGGACGGCTCGTAATCCGTCTGCGTAGCAAGAGACAGGGCGTCGCTCTTACGGTGATAAATATCTAACATGCGTGTAACAGTTTTGGCAAAGCGGCCAGTGCTGACAGGTTTGAGCAAATAATCAAGGGCATTTAACTCGAAGGCTTCGACGGCATACTCCGAGTATGCAGTGACGTAGACGATACGAATGTCTGGATCAAGCTGCAAAATATATTCGGCGGCCGCGAGGCCGCTCATCTCAGGCATGCCGATGTCCAGAAAGACAAAATCAACTTTGCAAGTAGAGAGATACTCCAGACTTTCTCGTACGGTCGTAAAGGCACCGATAACTTCGATCCGTCCGTCTGCCTTGATCAGTCTCTCCATTTGGATTAGCGCAGCCTTCTCATCATCAATCAATAGGGCTTTCATCTCGGTTGAAAAGAGGCTCCTTTCACAGTATCTTCATGAATGAAATTTGATGTTATCGTGAAGCCGGATTTGAGATATTGTTCATAGACAATCGCCAGTGGCTAGAATTATACGATAATTCGCTCGCACTTGATATGGGGTTTAATGGAAAAAAGAGAACTTTTCTCTTGTATCTATATAGGGAGAACAGCCATCTTTTTGTCGAGCCCATTCATTCCTTAACTGCCGTTCATATCCTAAAAGCAAAATGATAAATCTGGAGATGAACATATGTCACTGCCAAGTAAAGCAGGGATCTCACAAGCGGCCAAGATTGATGTGCTGATTCCAGCAATCGAAAAGGATTTGGCGACCTTACCCCATGTGGTGAAAGCTGTTAGAACCCATGTTAAGCATCCCATTGGGCGAATTCTCATAGTTGCCCCGCGAAAGGAGCGTTTGCTCCATTTTTGCCGGGAGCACGGCTGTACCTTTGTGGATGAGAATACAGTGCTTCCTCTTACGAAAAAAGACATTCATTACCGCTCACGTACCTGGGAGCGTTCCGGCTGGCTGTTTCAGCAGCTGCTGAAGCTGAACGGCGACAAACTCTGCAAGGCCGATTACTTTCTTGTTATCGATGCAGATACGGTGCTGATTACTCCGCACCGGTTTCGTCAGAACGGCCGCACCGTATTTTTCAGCCGAAGCTGGAGCCAACCGGAATATTTTGTCACGTACAAAAAGCTCATGGGCCGCAAGGCCAGCGCACCGTCTTCGCTCGTTACTCATTATATGCTATTTGAGCGGAGCAAGCTCTCCCGGATGAAGAAAGAGATCGAAGCCCGGCACGGCGTGCCCTGGTATTCCGCCATCCTCCGCAGTATGAACCGGAGTAAGCAATTTGCCTTCTCAGAATTCGAGACCTACGGCAATTACGTGTACCAGAGTGACCCCGGCGGAATGCTGATTCGCAAGGCGCGCAACAAGGGTTTGCACCAGAACGCTGGTGGGGTCTCCCAGACGGAGAAGACAAAGCTGGCCAAAAGCTACAGATCCTTGTCCTTTCATAAACGCAAAGGATATTCCCGATCATCGCAGGCCAGCCGCCACTGAATGAAAGTGACGGCTGCCTGACATCAGAGATAAGGAGGCGTCAATGTGCGGATCGTTCTCCTGTCCGGAGGCTCGGGCAAGCGGCTCTGGCCGCTCTCCAATGAGATCAGGTCAAAGGTATTTCTGAAACTGCTGCGTTCTGAAACGGGCGTCATGGAATCCATGCTCCAGCGGATGTGCAGAGAGCTGGACCGGGCCGGGCTGCTGTCCTCCAGCTGTATCGTAACGCACGAGTCCCAGGTCGATATTACCGTTAGTCATGTCGGCGAGGGAATTCCCGTGCTTGGCGAGCCGCAGAAGCGGGGTACCTTTACAGCCGTAGCTCTGGCAGCCAGCTACTTCTATTCCGTACTCGGCGTTGAGCCACAGGAAACGGTGGTAGTTCTGCCGGCTGATGCTTATGCTGCGCCGTCTTTTTTTCAGCTCCTGCGGCGCTTTCCGGATGTGCTTAGAGAGGGGGCGGCAGAGATTGCGCTGATCGGTAGCGTACCTAGGTTTCCCTCCGGGGAGTTTGGATATATAGTTCCGCAGGCGGGAAGCCCGGGCGGGAGCTATTATCATGTAGATCGCTTTGTCGAAAAGCCTGATCCGGACACAGCGCAAAAACTGATTGTGCAGCAAGCCCTGTGGAATTGTGGTGTCTTTGCCTGTTCGTTGTCTTTTCTCCTGAACAGTCTATCCGAACGGGGGATCGAACTAGTATATGACAGGCTGCTGGAGAGCTACGACAACCTCCCTCGGGAGAGCTTTGACCGTGAGGTGCTGGAGCATTCGCGCCATACGGTAGTAATCCCGTACAGCGGCAGCTGGAGTGATCTGGGGAGCTGGGACAGCTTATCAGCCCATCTGGAGCAACAGGTTACTGGCAAAGGCAGCGTCTCTCCCGATGCGCACCAGACGTATCTGGTGAATGAGCTATCCCTGCCGGTACATGTTATTGGCCTGAACGGTGCCATTGTGGCGGCTGGCCCGGACGGCATTCTCGTTGCGGACAAGAACCGGGCCAATGAAATCAAGACAGCGCTTGGGAATAGTTATTCCGTGCCCAGGTACGAAGAGACTCGCTGGGGGACCTCTGTTATTTTGGACGAAGACCCCAGTAAAGATGGACCTGTGACCGTAACCCGAAAGCTGCAGATCTATCCCGGCAAGCATACCGAGTATCATTTCCATCACAGGATCTCCGAAGTATGGACAGTAGCAGAGGGCACCGGGAAATATATATTGGATGGGAATGAGTACGCTTTATCCACTGGTGACATTGTGCAGGTTCCTGCAGGGGTGGGACACGCGATCCAGGCGATGACCTCGCTCACACTGATTCAGATTGAGACGGGTGGACAGCCGGGAGAAGTGGATTGTGTAAGATTGTCTCACGGATGGAGCATCATAGAGGATTAGCAACAGGCGGCCCGGTGGAAGGCTATGGAGTAATGAAGGTGCGGGTGTGAAAAGAGGACCGGGCATGAATGCCCGGTCCTGTCATGTAGAAGAGATTCTGTAACGAGTGCTGGTGCTGCTCCGTTATTTTTTATTTAAAACATGCTGAATTCCTGCCGCTACCCCATCTTCATGGTTGGTCAATGTGATGTGATCACAGTTCTTCTTAAGAATCGGTGCGGCATTTGCCATGGCAATACGGTAGCCGGCAGCCTCGAACATCGGCAGATCGTTATAGCTGTCGCCCATAACAACGGTTTGCTCCATGGGAATACCGTAATGAGCGGCCAAAATGGCCAGGCCTGAGCCCTTGTTGGCCTCTTCATGGTTGATTTCAATATTATTGACATGGGAAGAAGTGATAATCAAGCCAGGAATGGAAGCAAATTTCGTAGAAGCTTCCTTCAGCAGCTCAGGTTTGAGCGAGAAGGCCAGTGCTTTATATATGACACTCTCTTCCTTGCTCCAGACTTCCTCCATGCTCTCCACATAGGTTACGGCTGCCTGCCGGAACTGCTGATCGATAACGCCCTTCAGCAGCAAGCGCAGTTCTTCAGGCAGATCGTCGCCGCCTTGTGCTGACAGCTTCTCCAAGTGTACGCGCTTGTTCAGCTCCACGTAGACGTTGTCTTCCGTATAAATCTCGTAATATAAGTCAGGGATCTCGTTCATCCAGCGCAGCGCCGGGATAACATCTTCCTTATGCAGCGGCTTGCTGGCAGCAAGCGTCTGGTCCTGCAGTGTGACTACAGCGCCGTTTAGACTTACCACCGGTAATTCCAGCTCGGCCAGCCGAAGCTGCTTTTCTGCATCCATATACGAACGTCCTGTAGCAATGATAACAATATGGCCAAGATTTTGAGCCTGTACAATAGCATCGCGGTTTCCTGGACTGATATTGCCGTTGTCGTTCAACAGGGTGCCGTCCATATCCAAAGCAATCAGCATATTCTGGCTCTCCTTTAACGTTAGTAGTCCCTGTTAAGGGCGATAAAAGTATTAATGATAGTTTATCACTAATTTCCTGAAAACTAAAAATCCATTTTCATCAAGAGGAAGGGGGTTGACCGCCTGATCTGCTCAGGGGGCACTGACAGGTACAGAAAGGGGAGCAATCGTGGTACAATGATGGATAAAGCACTGATAGGCCGGAAAAGGTCGCCAGTCCCTTGCCTTTTTTCGGCTTGAACCGGCGGCCTTTAGCCTGCAAAGGAAACCGGCAGGTTGTATATGCTGTACCCAAGGAGGACCTCTATGAGATCTAGACATTTAGCTACAATATCACTCGCCGTTATGGCGATCGGCTTTCTGGCTACGCTGTTTCTACCGGAGAACCTGGCTGTTATCCTGCTGAGAGGCGGCTTTGAAGCCGGACTGGTAGGGGGGATTGCGGACTGGTTCGCAGTGACAGCGTTGTTCCGTCATCCCATGGGGCTGAAGATTCCCCATACCTCCCTGCTGCTTAAGAACCGGGATAAAATCATCCAGTCTCTGATCCACGCGATGGAGAACGAACTGCTTAATAAGAAGAGTATCGAGGACAAGCTGCGGAAGTTCGGCTTTATCACTCTCGCCTCTCGCTTGTTGACTAGAGTGTTCAGCCGGAAGAAGGCCCGGCAGGAAATGCTGGAGCAATTGAAGAGTATCGTGCTGAAGGTACCTGCCGAGAAGGCCGTTCCTTATCTGCAAAAGGCGGTCGCCAGCTACCTCAGTCAGGCTGATCTTGGCACCGCAGCTGATGTGGTCTTGAGTAAGCTGATGAAGGACGGCAAGGATGTAGCCGCACTTGACTTTGCACTGCAGGGAGTGTCCTCGTGGACTGCACGCCCGGAGACCAAAGCGATGCTGGGCAAGCTTGCCAGCCAGAAGCTGTCTGAAGTCAAGCTGGGCGGCTTCAAGGGCATGGCTTTCCAAGCCTTTGTGGGATTTGTCGATGAAGAGATGCTCGGCGATATGCTACAGGGCATGCTGATCTCCGGGATACGAGATTTTCAGGAAGAGGACAGCCCTTACCGCGAAGATGTCATCCGTGAGATCCGCACGGCACTGTTCCAGCTTATCGGTGACGAGGAGCGTCTGACATCCTTGAAGGCGTGGGCGGTTGAACAGGTAGAAGGTGCATCGGCCAATGGCTTCATGGTGGCCCAACTGGAGCTGCTGCGCAGCAAGGCTGTGGCGCTGCTAGAGGAAGAACAGGCGACAGGTGGACGCAAGCTGTTCGCACTGTATGCGATGCTCACCCGTCGTATCCGGGACGAGCAGCAATGGATTCAAGGTTGGGAAACGCGTGTGCGTGATTCTCTGATTGCCTTTGTAGAAGCCAATCATTACCGGATTGGCCTGCTGGTGAAGGAGAATCTGGACAGCATGGACGATGCTAGTCTGGTGAATATGCTCGAAGAGAAGGTGGGTAAGGATTTACAGTGGATTCGGGTTAACGGGGCATTATGCGGCTTTGTTGTAGGGCTGGTTCTTACCGTAATCCAGTTGTTCTGACCCTAGTCTTTAATAAAGGAAATTAGTTGAGCAGTGAATGCAATCCGGGAGTAGCTTAAATGAGCGCCCGGAGAGCTTCGCTGCTTTTTTTGCTATATCCGGACAAGTGAATCTCATTCGCCAGCAGCTGAAGTGGTTTACCGGCGCAAGCAAGGTAAGCCGGTTTGGGACTGCGTCAGCCGTATGCGGCTAACCTGAAGTCACCCTAACCGGCATTATTCTATATGCTGCTTATCCTCGCTGCAAAAGCCGTGATACAGCACCTCTAACCGGTCTGCGGTGTGCTGCCACTCAAAGGTCTGCAGCGCGTCGCTGCGTCCCTGTGCCCCGATCCGGGCGGCTAATACGGGATCGCGCGCCAGCCGCAGCAAATACCTGGCGAAGGGCAGCGCCTGCGTATAGCGCTTCACAAGATAACCATTATGTCCGGGAACAATGATCTCCCGGATGCCGCCATTGCTGGAGGCGACGACTGGCAGTCCGGAGGCCATGGCTTCGACGTTCACCAGGCCGAAGGATTCATGCCGCTGGGAAGGGCAGACGAAGACATCCGCGGCCTGGTATAAGCTGTGGATGTCTTCGTGAGGGACGCTGCCGGGAAAAGTGACCGGCACGCCCAATCGGCGGGCGAGCTGTCGCAGCCGCCGGATGTACGCCGGCTTGCCTCTGCCGGTGACGACCAAATGAGCGCGGGTGAGCCGGTTCAGGAGGGCGACCGCCCGGATCAGCACCGGCACACCCTTGCGCGGAATGATCCGGCCGACGAACAATACGGTGAAGGCCGGAGGGAATCTGTGGAGCCCCCGCAGCCTCAGCCGCTCCGGCTGTGATACGGGGGCGAACCGGGACAAGTCCGCGCCTAGCGGGACGACGTCAATGCTGCGCTTTATGCGCGGGAACCGCCGGGCCAGCCGCTGCTGCAGAGAGGCGCTGTTGGCCACAATGAGATCGGCCCGCGCCAACCGGGCGGCCGTCTTGTCCGAGGCCGGCACAAAGGTCAGAGAATGGAGGAAGAGCACGGCAGGCGTCAGGGGTTGCTTTTGCTTCACTGCAGCTAGCAGATACGGGCGATTATCCACCTGAAATATATCGAAGTCTTTGCCTTCGATATATTTCAGAACCGAGCTGCGATATCTGGCCGGGCTCCCCGCTGGCAATCGCACGATTTCGACACGGGCCAGTTTTTCGGTATCTGGCAGATTCGGCATGCTCCGGCTGACAATGGTCACCTTGTGCTTCTCTGCCAGTCTCTCGGCAATGGCCCAGATGCAGATTTCTACCGAACTGTCCCCAGGCACCGGAAACTGTTCCGGTGCGATGATACAAATATGCATGTTCCCATCCCTCCTGTCCTCTGCTCTCTCTCGCTCTTTTACCATATGCAGTCTGTTGGGCTGAAGATACAGATTAGGCGCGGAGAGGGCGATCATCCCATGCGAAGCGTACGGTGCCCGAATACAATGCAAGGGCGATCATGTTTGAGCGAATGATTCTGACTTAGAACAGGGGAGAGGGCTGACTTGGGAACGAAGCATAGAACAGGATTGATGAGCAAGTGGATCAAGACCAAGGTGTTGCTGCAAAGTCCGGAGATTTCGCCGCTGATTCCGGATACCCAAAGATTCACCAAAGCAAGCCTGCGGAGTATGCTGCATAAGTATGGCATGGTCTATGTGAAACCGATCAACGGCACTTATGGTAAGGGTGTCATGAGGGTGGAAGTGAAACGGGGCTCGACTGGATCAACCTATCAGTACCAGAGCGGAACGACCATTCGTACCTTCGGAGCCTTCGATGCCTTCCACCTTTCGCTCAAGAAAGCAACCGGCGGACGGGGCTATTTGATTCAGAAAGGGATCGAGCTGCTGAAGCATAAGGGCCTGCGCTTTGATCTGCGGGTCATGGTCCAGCTCAGTCCGAAGGGGAAATGGGAGACAACAGGGCTGATTGGCAGGGTAGCTCAGAAAGGCAAGATTGTTACGAACTATCACAGTGGTGGCAAGCCAACAGCGATTGAGACACTGCTGGCCCCGCATCTAGACAAGGCTCAGCAGGGAGCAGTCATAAAAAAGCTGGAGAAGTTAGGGCGGGATACCGGACGCTTCTATCATAAGAAATATCCCGGATTTAAGCAGGTTGGCGTGGATGTTGGCCTTGACCGGAATATGAAACCATGGATTATTGAGGTGAATACGAATCCCGACCCCTATATTTTCAATCAGCTTAAGGATAAAAGGATGTACCGTAAGGTGATGTCGTATCGCCGTGCTCATGATAAAGCAAAGACATCTAAGAAATAAGCCGCGCTTTCCTATGCTGCCGGTTTAGGATGCCAGCTGGGTTTTGGCAGTAGCGATGACGGCAGCCACTTTCTGTTCCGACTCGATGATTTTTTGCTTGGCATCCGCAAGCTGACGATACTGGGAGGCCATGGAGGACAGGGACTGTGAAGTCAGGCTGGCGTTCTGCTTGCGGATAGCGGCCTTGAAATCACTCCAGTCGGCGGTTAGCCGCTTGTTCAACGCGGAAACGACACTTTTCTGTGCCTTAATCGTCAATTGAGGGTTATCGATCCCGCTTAGGGTCTTGCGGACCGCCGCAGTCTTCTTGGTACGGGCGTCCTTGGCGGCACGTAGTTGTGTTTCTTTGGTGCGGATGTCCTGACGTGCGATCTGGACTGCAATCTTCATAACGTCCGCCTGGGTCTTCAGCACGGCATTAAGATCCTTGTCCTTCAGCTTCTTCGCAAGAGCTATCCTGTTGTTAAGTGCACTGTATTGGTCGAACAAAGGTTGATAACGTTGCTTCAGCTTAGCGGCCTCTCCCTCCAATCGGCTCACTGTTGTGAGGTCAATCTCCTTGATTTGCTGACGTATCGCTGCCAGGGACTGCTCGTTATTGTAATGCAGGGACCGGATATGGCTCTCACGATTGTCATCTTGCAGCTTTAGAACAGATAGCTCGCTGTATAAGCTGTTCATCTTGGTTCTGGCTGATCCTTCTGCTTTGGCCGTTGTCAGATCAAAGGCGGTCTTCACCGAAGGGGTAAATTCAATAGCGGGAGCCCCGAAGGCGGTGGCAGGAAGCAGCGGCAGCAGCAAGAGTGAAACGACCAGCGTGATAATAGCTTTGAGGTTCATTAGGTGTGTCCTCCTTTATAGTTCCCCATTGGACGCAAAAAGCACCCGCAGCAAAGGCACTAAGCCTTTGTTACGGGTGCTTCCGTCGTAACAGGTCACGAATAATATGTTGCTCTCATTGTAGTTTTCGAAGCCCATAAAAGTCAATGATTTCAATTGAAATTATTCTCTCTTTTTCTTGTTTAAGGTGATGGTACCAGATTTCTTTCCCTGTCTCTATTGACGTATACTGGGGTTAATAGAGAAAGAGAGAGTCCGCTAAAACAGGCTCATGATGAAGGAGGCCCATTGATGGATTACTTCTTGGCAGAAGACCCCAATATACTGAATCAGGCGTTCATGAAGTCCCCTGTAGGAATGGCTATCCTTGCACCTGGAGGAAGCGGCTGGCTGAAGGCCAACCCGGCTTTGTGCAGGCTGCTGGGTTATCATGAGACCGAGCTCCACATCTTGGATTTTTTTAAAGGGAATAAGAAGAATGGAGACAGGACCCTTTTGTCCTTTCAGGAGATTATGGACGGTCTTGAGGCGTCTGCTGACTGTGTGTTGGAGAGAGAGCTGCGTTTTCTTACCGGTAAAGGAAGGTATATTTGGCTCTCTCTGACGTTCGCTCGCATAGAGAATGGACAAGCTTCTTCAAGTCTGATTCTCTATGCCCAGGATATCACGGACCGCAAAATCGCCGATCAACTGACCGTGGATAGCAGTGATTTGTACAATTTGTTTATTAAAGATGAGCAGAATCTTATCTCGCTGACTCTACCTGACGGAACGCTATCCTTCGTGTCCCCTTCCAGCTATTCGCTCCTCGGTTACCGTCCGGAAGAGATGATTGGTACGAACCGGCTGGATTATTACCATCCCGATGATGCCGAAGAGATTAGACGGTACGGCAAATTTCTGGAGAGCGATGCAGTTGCCCGCCGTGTGCGCCACAAGGATGGTCATTATGAGTGGATTGAGACAGCCTTTAAGGTGAGACGGGACGAGAATAACGAGAGTACTTATATTCTGGGTATCGGGCGCAACGTGACTAAGCGCAAGCAGAATGATGAAGCGCTGGTAACAGCTCAAAGAGTGGCCCGGATCGGTTCCTGGATTTGGGAGCTGTCCAGCGATCGGTTGAATTTATCGGATGAATTGCTGCGAATGCTGTTATACCCACTGGATAAGGAAAACATGTATTATGATGACTTCAGACAATTTGTGCATCCAGAAGACAGGGCTTATGTGAATGAGACCGCTAAGAGAGCCATAGCACAGGGGGGATCAGGAGAAGCTTCTTATCGCTTATTACTGCCGGATCACCGTGTTGTTGGCGTGCATGTCCAGTGGGATGTCATCATGGGACCAGGCGGAAAGCCGGTTCAATTAATAGGAATGATGCAGGATATCAGCGATCGGCTGAAGATAGAAGAACAGCTGCGGCAGAGTGAATACCATTTTCGGCTGTTGTCCGAAAGTTCCCTGGATTTAATCTCAAGGCATGCAGTCAAGGATGTCACCTACCTGTACTGCTCTCCGGCCAGCCGCACATTGCTGGGGTATGAGCCGGAAGAACTGACTGGCACGAGTGCCTACGATTATGTTCACCCCGATGAGCTGGTCATGATAAAAGGGTACATGGAGAAAGGCCTGAGTACTGGCGTTCTTCCGGTAATCACCTGCCGTTTCCGCCGCAAGAACGGGAGCTACGTCTGGGTGGAGTCGAACAGCCGGTTCATCTATGACAACACCGGGAATATCGTGGAAATCATCTCGGTGGGACGCGATATTACGGAACGGCTACACCATACTGAGCAGATTGAGAAGCTGAGCAATGAACATACGTTGATCCTAAATGCGGTTTCCGAGGGTATTCTCCGTCTCGATCCGGAAGGAAGGGTCACGTTCATCAACCCTGCAGGAGCGGCTATGCTGGATTTCCAGCAGGATGAGATCATTGGCCGTGCTTACCTGAAGCATATCCAGCAGAGTGCGTATGACGGAGTTAACTTTGGTCCGCAGGAGTCACCGTTAATGCAGGCGATTCGGTCTGGTATATCCCATGACAGCAAGGATGCGGTCTTATGGCGCAGAGATGGCTCCAGCTTTTTGGCTGAATATCAGGTGACACCGTTGTTCAACCAGGGAGAATGTGTTGGATCCGTGTTGGTGTTCCAGGACATTACAGACGAGAAGGAGATTATCCGGGCCAAGGAATCTGCCGAAAAGGCCGATCAGGCTAAATCGGAGTTTCTGGCCATCATTAGCCATGAGCTGCGTACCCCGATGAACGGCATTATGGGTATGACCGATTTGTTGTCGGAGACCGAGCTTAGTGAGGAACAGCGTGGATATACCGACATCATCAGCCAGAGCAGCGATTCCCTGCTGTCTATTCTTAATGAGATCCTTGATTTTAGCAAAATCGAGGCGGGCAAGATGACCCTTGTTGATGAGCCGGTATACCTTCATGCCGTTATGGACAGTGTAACGGAACTGTTCACACCCAAGGCGCTGGAGAAAAACATCGTCCTGTCCTGTCATATCGACGGCGACGTTCCGGCAGTAATTCATGGCGACGCAGCCCGGCTGCGGCAAGTACTGGTCAATCTGGTCAGCAATGCGGTTAAATTCACCGAAGTGGGCCAGGTTGTCATGCATGTGGAAAGAGAAGCGTGTTCCAGCAGCCACAAGCTGCTCCTGAAGTTTAATGTCAGAGATACAGGGATTGGTATTCCCGCATTCAAACAGCATCAATTGTTTCAATCCTTCTCTCAGCTCCATCCGTCGATTAATCGTAAGTATGGAGGAACTGGACTTGGACTGGCGATCTGCAAGAAGCTGGTGGAACTGATGGGCGGAGCGATCGGGGTGGAGAGCAGTGAAGGGACAGGGTCAAATTTCTATTTTACCCTGCCACTCGATACCGTTGGCGATGGCACTCACAGTCATGACAACGGAATAATCTTACCGGATACACAGCACTGGGTTGGATCTTCCGCAGAAGAACTGGCTACGAATATAGCATCAGAAGAAAATGTCGGACTGTCGGAGGAATCTGAGGAGATTGGATGGCTGCCGGGAAGTTCAATGCTAACCGGACCCCAGTATGGGCCGTTGTCTATTCTAGTTGTCGAGGATCATCCGGTGAATCAAAAACTGCTCCTGACGATGCTTGAAAAAAGAGGATACAGTGCTGATCTCGCTGAGAATGGGGAACAGGCGGTGGCAGCAGTCATGCAGCAGTCGTATGATCTTGTCTTTATGGATGTGCAGATGCCGGTTATGAGCGGTTTTACGGCAGCAGCCCTCATTGCGGACAGAGTTCCGGCAGAGCGCCGTCCTTACATCGTGGCCGTGACCGCTTTTGCAGGACCAGAAGACCGGGAGCGTTGCAAGGCAGTGGGGATGCACGATTTCATCAGTAAACCGTTCGTTTCTTCTGAGGTAGAGCGGATATTGCGGGAGCACAGGGAAAAGATATCCTTATGAAGCATAAAGTTACTTCACACAGGCTGAATATAGAGCCTTATTCGCAGTGGGAGCAAGGCGTGTCCTCGCCGGGCTCTGCCTGCGGTCCGGCGACAATGGCTGCCATACTAGAATATTGGAGCCGGCATATGGACTTGACAGGTGTTCCGGTGCTGGGTAAGCAGCATTTTGGCTCCAGAGCGGCACAGATTAACCACTTGTACAGCTGCTATGGCGGCAGGCCTTGGGGGATGAGCGTTCGGGGGTTTGTAAAGGGCATTCGGGCTTTTCTGCACGCAGAGGCGGGGGATAACGGTCAGGGCCAACTGAGTGCGCAATCTTATGTATTCAGGGATTGGGAAACCTATAAGGCCGAGATTAATGCTGGACGGCCAGTAGCGATCAAATTCGACAAATGGACAAGTCTGCGCTGGAGGGGACAATATCTGTATGATTATCACTGGGTGGTCGGCATCGGATATGAAGAACCTTATGGCAGTAACACTCCCTCTCTAATTGTTCATGATAATGGCAGTCGGTACAAGGATGGCGCTACTACACCTGGCGGAGAATGCCGGGTGGATTATCAGACCAACCGTGACATTATCACGATGGTGGGTCTGAACCTTACCTTTTTCCAAGATAAAGAAAATTAATTAAGTTCAAACGTTTGCACTACGCTCGTAATCAGATTATAATATCCAGTTATTACAGGGTAAAGGGGAGCGTTGCTTTGGCGGTACAAAGAGAAGGGAAAGAGCCTATTCATTATGGTGACCCGGTAGAGACTGGCGGGGTTTCTGTCTTTGAGCAAGGATTTGATGAGTTGTTCAGTTATGACGGAGATGATTTAGGATTGACTTATGCACAGGATCGCTCGGTGTTTCGGCTATGGGCTCCAACCTCGCAGGAGACGGAGCTCGTCCTGTACGAATCATGGGAAGACGAGACTTCAGGTAGTCGCCTGCCCATGACCCTTGATAGTAGGGGAACCTGGACAATTGCGGTTGAAGATGACCTCGCAGGCAAATTCTATACCTACCGCGTACGCATCGGCGGACAGTGGAATGAGGCGGTTGATCCTTATGCCCGAGTTGTGGGCGTGAACGGCGACAAAGGCGTCATTTTGGATCTAAGGGAGACCGATCCGGAGCGGTGGACGGAGGATAAACCACCGCTAAGCCATCATATTGACGCGGTCATTTATGAACTGCACCTGCGGGATTTGTCCATTCATCCGGCCAGCGGCATTGCTCATAAGGGGCAGTATCTGGGTCTTGCCGAAGCAGGCACACGCGGTCCAAAAGGGATTCTTACAGGGCTGGATCATATAGCTGATCTCGGTGTGACTCATGTTCAGTTGCTGCCTTTTTATGATTTTGCCACCGAAAGTGTAGACGAGACCAAGTCGGATCAGGCCCATTATAACTGGGGATATGACCCTAAGAATTATAATGCTCCTGAAGGCTCTTATGCCACAGACCCCTATGTCCCAGGTGTCCGGATTACCGAGCTGAAACAGATGATTCAGGCCCTGCATGATCGTGGCTTACGTGTCATCATGGATGTCGTCTACAACCATGTTTATGATGGTTATCGCGTGAATTTCACGAAGCTGGTTCCGGGATACTATCTGCGCTACAAGCCGGATGGCAGTCTGTCCAACGGCAGCGGATGCGGCAACGATACGGCGACCGAGCGGGCGATGATGTCCCGTTTTATCGTCAATTCTGTTTTTTACTGGGCCAAGGAGTACCATATTGACGGCTTCCGGTTCGATTTGATGGGTCTGATAGATGTGGGCACGATGGCGGAGATTCGCCGTCGCCTGGATGAACTCGACCCGTCGATCCTAACCATTGGCGAGGGCTGGGTCATGGATACAGAACTGCCTATGGAACAGTTGGCCAACCAGAACAATGCCGATTTGCTGCCGGGTATCGGGCACTTTAACGATGGTTACCGGGATGCGGTCAAAGGAAATATCTTTCTGTACGATCAGCCGGGGTTTATTAGCGGGAAGTCCGGACTGGAACAGGCGGTGAAGACGGGCATTACCGGAGGGATTGTCTACAGCCAGGATATTGGACAATTTGCTGACGAGCCACTGCAGTGTGTGAACTTTGTGGAGTGTCATGACAATCATACCCTGTGGGATAAAATCGTATTGTCCACAGAGGATGTCAGTGACGAACAGCGGCGGGCCATGCACAGGCTGGCTTCAGCTATGGTGCTGACCAGCCAAGGGATCGCCTTCATCCATGCGGGGCAGGAATTTATGCGCACCAAGGACGGTATTGAGAACAGCTACAAATCCCCGGTGGAGATTAACTGGCTGGACTGGGAACGCTGTGCAGCTTATCAGGAAGATGTTGCTTATATGAAGCAGCTCATTTCTCTACGCAGATCTCATCCAGCCTTTCGGCTACGGAACGCGGAAGATATCCGCAGTCATCTTGTATTTGAGAAAACCCCCGCCGGGGCAGTGGCTTACACCCTGCGAGATCACGCGGGAGGGGAAGCTGCAGAGCACTTATACGTCATTTATAACAGCCTCCCTGAAGGAGTCTCCTGCACTTTGCCTGGCTTGGGTAAGTGGGAAGTGCTGTTTGGCGGCGATCTTGTAAGCAAGCTTGCGGGCGACCGGCTGGTTACTCGTGGTATCGGAATGGTTGTACTTGCGGTACAACAGGCTTGAGGCAAAAAAACAAACAGAGAACAGATATAGTTGCAAAAGTTGATTTTTACGCCTAAAAGGGGCGTTCTACAAGGCCGAATGGCCAGTGGAGCGCTCTTTTCTTATTTCGGGCGCAAATTTGAATAAAAATACTTCACCTGTCGTAGTAATTATGCTACAATTCAATTACTACGACAGGTGAAGTACGACAGATGCAGTAAAGGAGGCAGACTATTGATCAGTAGTGACGTGATCCGGGGATACAACGATACCCTCATCCTCTATATGCTAATGGACGGCGAATCTTATGGTTACGAGATATCCAAGAAGATCAGGACGCTATCGGAGGAGAAATACATTATGAAAGAGACCACGCTGTATTCTGCCTTCACTCGGCTGGAGAAGAACGGATATATCGTTTCCTTTTACAAGGAAGAGACGTTCGGCAAGCGGCGCACCTACTACCGGATTACCCCGGCCGGCCTGGCCTATTACCGCGAAAAATGCGAAGAATGGCAAGTTACACAAGAGGTCGTTAATAAATTTATTAAGGAGCTGTGAGGTTCATGGATACGATCATCAGCTATTTGAACAATATGTTCGCTACCCTGCCCAAAAGTGATCAAATGCTGAAGCTGAAGCAGGATCTGCTGGCCAGCATGGAAGAAAAGTACTACGAGTTGAAGATGGACGGGAAATCGGAGAATGAAGCCGTAGGGATCGTGATCTCGGAGTTTGGCAATATTGATGAATTGACCAGTGAACTAGGCATTATGCCCGAGGTGAAGGAAGAATGGTCCCCTATGCTTGCGGACGATGAAGTTGAAGGCTTCATGGCCGCCAAAAGAAAATCGGGTCTATGGATCGGCATCGGTGTAGCCCTGGTCCTGACCGGCGTGGCACTGTTGATTTTTATTACCACTTCCTTTGAGATAGGGATGCTGGGAGGAAGTTTTTCAGAAGATGCAGCCAATATGTTTGGTCTGATCGCCATGCTCCTGTTCATCGTTCCAGCTATTGCTATGTTCATTTATAGTGGCATGAAGCTGGAGAAATACAAATATTTGAAATCTGAGTTCACCCTGCCCTACCACCTGAAGGCCTATGTTCAGCAAAAACAGGAAGCCTTTGCTTCTACCTACACTCTGTCCCTGATCATGGGCGTATGTCTATGTGTGATATCGCCGGCTGCGATATTTGTGGGCTCCGCATTCAGTGAAGCAGCGGCATCCTTAGGCGTTGTCGTGTTGCTGGAGATCGTTGCTGTAGCCGTGTTCCTCTTCGTTTATTATGGGAATATCAAGGATAGCTTCAGCTTCCTGCTGCAAACAGGTGACTACTCGAAGGCAAAGAAAGAAGAGGACCGGGTTATCGGAGGTGTGGCTGCGATTATTTGGCCGCTTGCTACCTGTATTTTTCTGATCAGTGGTCTGGTTTTCCAGCAATGGCATATCAATTGGATCGTGTTCCCGATCACCGCCATTTTATTCGGCATGTTCAGTGGGGCTTATAATATCTTCAAGAGTAAAGGGCGTTCCTAATCCAGCCTACGGTTTGTAAATGCATTCTTTTCACAAAAACAGGCAGTGTCCAGTTGTGGGCACTGCCTGTTCTGTATGTGTCCCTACCCCCCATGCTTCTGCAATGTGAATGAATCATTCAGCGGTTACGATAACGTTAATTTGATTATGTCGTTTTGCGTAAAAGGTGATATTGCTCATTTTCGGCAAGGCAGCGCAGTGTTAATATGGTCTCACTTATTCCCCTGTTTTACTTTGCAGGCAGTGGCAGCAGGGATTTGAAGCCTCTAGGCCACTTCTTACTTTGCTGCTTCACAGTGGTATATTTCTAGTCGGCTGCAGCATGTGATCTCTTATAGAAGCCGAATCAGCACAAGGGACACCGCCAATTCACTTCACGGCGGTCATTTAAGAAGACTCGGAGGATGACTGTTATGGGCAAAGCAACCGGATTTATGGAGTATGCGCGGCAGACGCCGGCAGAATGTGTGCCGCTGGAACGGATCAAGAACTGGAACGAATTTGCTATCAAAATGGATGAGGAAAAACTGCGGGAGCAGGGAGCTCGATGCATGGATTGCGGTACACCCTTCTGTCATGTGGGCCGCCTGCTGTCCGGTATGGCTTCCGGCTGCCCGCTGCATAATCTGATTCCGGAGTGGAATGATCTTGTCTATCGTGGGAACTGGGAGATCGCGCTGAAGCGGCTGCACAAAACCAATAACTTTCCTGAGTTCACAGGCCGGGTCTGTCCATCCCCATGCGAAGGCTCTTGTACCGTCGGTATGAACGGCAAGCCGGTAACGATTAAGTCCATTGAGAAGGCGATTGTAGACAGGGGCTTTGCCGAGGGTTGGATTGTGCCGGAGCCGCCACTGGTGCGGACAGGTAAGAAAGTGGCTGTGGTTGGCTCGGGACCGGCGGGTCTGGCCTGTGCAGCCCAGCTTAATAAGGCTGGACACACAGTGACAGTATACGAGCGGGCTGACCGCATTGGCGGTTTACTAACCTATGGCATCCCCAACATGAAGCTGGATAAAGGGACGGTACAGCGGCGCGTGGATCTGCTGACAGCGGAAGGTGTTAACTTCGTGACCGGAACGGAGATCGGCAAGGACATCCCAGCGGAACAGGTCCGGGGGGAACATGACGCTGTTGTTCTCTGTGGCGGTTCCACGGTGGCCCGCGACCTGCCGGTGGAAGGGCGCGGGCTGTCCGGTATCCATCAGGCGATGGAATTCCTGACTCTGAATACAAAGAGCCTGCTAGATTCCGGGCTTGCAGACGGAGAGTACCTATCCGCAGCAGGCAAAGATGTCGTCGTCATTGGAGGCGGTGATACCGGCACCGACTGCGTGGCGACATCTATCCGGCACGGCTGCCGCAGCGTGGTCCAGTTGGAGATTATGCCGCAGGCACCGCTGTCGCGGCAGCCTGGTAACCCTTGGCCGGAATGGCCGAAGGTGCTCAAAGTCGATTATGGCCAGGAAGAAGCCGCTGCCCTGTACAGTGAAGATCCGCGCCGCTATCTCGTATCGACAAAGCGATTTGTGGGGGATGACGGCGGACAGGTGCAGGAGCTGCACACCGTCCGCATTGAATGGACCCGAGATGAGCAGGGACGGATGGTACCGGTGGAAGTACCAGGCAGCGAGGAAGTGCTGAAAGCACAGCTGGTGCTGCTGGCTTTGGGCTTCACCGGACCGGAGAGCACGGTGCTGGATCAGCTTGGGATAGCGCGCGACGAGCGCTCTAATGCCGCAGCGGAGTTCGGTGCTCAAGCAACGAATGTGGAAGGCGTGTTCACCGCTGGCGATATGCGCCGCGGGCAAAGTCTGGTCGTGTGGGCCATTCAGGAAGGGCGGCAGGCTGCGCGTGAAGTGGACCGTTTTTTAGTGGGAGCCTCCAATTTGCCCTAAGTACGATAGGTGTTGTATATAGAAAGAGCAGGGCGCCTTTATAGGCGTCCGCTTTGTGTTGTTGCTTCACAGTACTGTCTTATGTGATGTACTTAGCGGACATTGTATGAATGAAATTTGAACCAAAGCAAGGACTGTCCTACAATGGAAGCATCTGAAATTAGGGTAGACGAAAGGGTGGTTGACGATGAAGTTAATGTTTATTTCCGATATTCACGGGTCTTTGTTCTGGCTGGAACAGACTTTGGAAAAAGTAGCCGTGGAACAGCCGGATCAGCTTATTTTCCTGGGCGATTTTATGTATCACGGGCCGCGGAATCCGCTGCCGGAGGGCTATAACCCGCAGGGCGTTGCTGACAAGCTGAATGCATACAAGAACCAAATCGTGGCGGTACGCGGCAATTGTGACGCTGAGGTGGATCAGATGCTGCTGGAATTTCCGATGATGGGCGATTATGCCCTGATTCTGCATGAAGGCCGACGGATCTATGCGACACACGGGCACGGCTTCAGCATGGACAATCTTCCGCCTCTATCTCCGGGCGATATTTTTATCCAAGGACATACCCATGTTCCTGTAGCCGATGTGAAGGAAGGCATTTATGTACTAAATCCGGGCTCGATTTCTCTTCCCAAGGAGAATTATCCAAACTCATACGGTATTCTTCAAAACGGCGAGTTCAGGGTGAAGGATTTCGATGGGGATACGATTAAGGGGATTAAGCTGTAGGGCAGTGTCGATCATGCCATTGATTGAGGAATAGCTGGGCTTTGGGATGAAAAAAGGACATGCAAGGAGGTCACTGTGAAAATACCTCCAAGCATGTCCTCTATAAAATCCCCATGTTCCGATAGAGTAGGTAAGGCAGGGTATTTATGTGCTGAATCTGGAATGTTTTTGGCAGTTGGTAGGCACCATTGGAATCGAACGGACCGAATGGCTGAGACTTAAGTTTATTTTGTTACGGTTAGAGCTTGCACGACATCGTCGATTTTCATGCTGTCAGCAATCGGGCCATTGAGCATCCAGTGTCTTGCCGATACTTTATAAGTATGGTTTTGCTTCACAGCAGGGATCGCTTTCCACACTTGCAATGACTCTACTCCCTTCACGGTCTCTAATGTTTTTTGAAACTCCTCTTCAGAAGAAGCAGAATACCCTGCCGTGACAAACAAATAATCAGCTTTCAGTTCTGGCAGCTTCTCCAATGACAAAGTAGCTCCCCAGTCTTCTTCCGCTGTTTTTTGAAATTCCGTAAGAGTTACATCAGGTTTTAGACCCAAATCGTTATAGAGTACTCCCCCATAAGGGAACTTTGGGAAAAACACGTCAGCTTCTTTGTCCGTAAGCCGCACTAAGGTAACGGTTTTATTCGTTCCAACCGATTGAGCAATCGTCTGACGTGCCTTACTCAATTTATCGTCATAGGCTTTAATGATCTCATTTGCTTGTTCTTCGCGATTAATCGCTTTGCCGATCTGTACGATTGAAGTTTTCCAGTCACCTCGATCATAGACAAGAGTTGGCGCAATTTGTGAAAGTTTCTCAAAGCCTGCTTGATCAACATACCCATCAATTATAATAATCAAATCTGGGTTCGCGGCCAGTATAGCTTCATAGTTAGGTGTAGATGAAAAATTTAGAGTCGGAACCTTCTTATCCTGAAGTCTGTCGTACAGATAATCCCCTCTCGTTCCACTGGCTTGAACTAACGGTGCATCCAATGATAGTAGCATATCCTCAAGCCCGACACTGACAATACGCTTAGGTTCCATAGGCACATCAACATTACCGAAGACCGTACTCATTGTTTTGGTGTTTGCTTGTGTTGATGAATTTTCATTAGCGTTTGGTTTACCGTTGGAGCATGCAACCAGCAATAAAGTGAAAAGTAAAAGGGTAGCAAACAGTAACTTATTTGTATTTCTTTGCATGAATGAAGTTCCTCTCCTCTTGAACCTGAATTTTCCCGGTGAAATACTATGTCTTATTCAAACGAATGCCCCTTCCACCATGAAACATATGGAATCCTTCGGAGTGACCCTTAATACCATCCAGCAGGATTTAAGAGAACCATCAGTTTATGTATAACACTATAATTGATAATGATTATCATCGTCAATAATAACTCTATACTGTCTTTTAGATAATATTTGAATGCACAGGTTGTGTTGGCTACTTGATATTGATATTGATAACCTTGCGGATGTTTATGTCTGGAGATATGAAGAAGGGATTTGTTATGAAAAATAGAGGAGCTAAGAGGGTTCAAGTGGGGGTAAATCCGAATGCTCTGAAACGATCTATTTTGAAGCTGTATATGTAGTATGTGTATCAATTATTATCATTGTGTTCCTGTCTACCTTTGCATTCAGGATATTGATTTTGCTGGTGTAGACAGGAATTTAGCGGGTCTTTTTTGCTTGCTTTTGCAGTACCCAAAATACAGCGCCCAGGTTCATGCCTAATAACAGAATGACTTCCAGCACTTGCTCCATGGTCATAGCTTCAAGTATAGGAATAAACATACTCCCCCCTAAATAAGGTGTTTATTTATATTGAAAATCATTGCAATAACTAGTTTACAAGCCGTTTGCGTTGATATTGATTTAATAGCTCGTCCAGAATCATCGACTGTTCGATGACCTTGGGATGTGTAAAGAAACCGTATCTCTTCTGTGTTTGATGAAGTTCTTCCCGGGCTCTCTCGACTTGAATTAAGATGGCTGGCTGGCTCGACTGCATAATACATCCCTCCTATATGTAGTATTATAGAATCGTCTGTCAAAAAATAGGAGATTGGGGGAACGACGAGGTTTAAAACAAAAAAAGAGTCATTCCTGATACCTTACCTCCAGGACGACTCTTTTGTTTTTTTGTCTAAATGTGTAGACGTTAAAAGCTTCTCGTTAGCCGCCAGAGCCGTGTGTCATGAGTTGCAGTGCGGACTGAATTGACTCGGAACCACTACTTGGTATATTTACTGAAATAATTACGATTAATAAGAAACTAAACGATACTGCCCACAAAACCATCTTTCTCATGTTTCGTTACACCTCCCCAATTGTGTAGTGTGTTCAGGCTACTTTAAAAATTGTTGAGGGAATCTTGAAAGTGATTCTATTAATAGTTTATAGGATGATGCCAAACTTTGCTCAAAAAATAGTTAGTATTAATAATACTTTTATTCCAAATAGTGGGTAGTTGTTTGAGTGAGATGTAGTTTAATTTAGTGTCTATAATTAATGATATAAGAGGCTCTCTCTTCATTAATTCGGTGCATTTCCCCGATTAAGCCTGCGTATGCTTCCTGTTGCTCTACTGAAGCTGCCGCGCGGTACTTTTCAAATAATCCCACACACCGCACAATGCTATCATTGCTTCTCGTTCTTACCGAAGATTCCAGACTCCCCATTAAGTACTCAAAGCCAGCCTCTAGATTATTTTTTCTGAGATAGTATATGGCCAGTTCGGTAAGAAACCGTGTGTATTTATCTCCGGTTAACTGCTGAGTGTACTTCCCCAGTCGGCTGTGTTGCTCTTTATACGACAGGTTATCTGTGAATTGCAACAAGATCGCATCAACATCAAATAGAAAGCGGTTGGCGGCCTGCATGATTTTAAAAAGAGCCTGGAATATTTCGTTCTCCCGAACTTCGACATATTTGATGTAGTCGGGTAAGACGTCTACTTGTCCAGCCATAAGGCGGTACAAGTAGCTATTCGCTGTAGCCCACTCTTTGAATTGTTCAATTACCCGGGACTCCTCTTCGTTAACAGGTGACTTTGCCCAGCTTACGTCCGAATATAGAGATGCATACTGCAAGGCTTGTTCGTAATCTCCACGCTCATCACAGACCAAGGAGCCCAGCAAATTGGCATAAAGGATGTAATAGATGATAGGGCGAGTCGGTGTCTTGGTCACAGAATCTTTGCGAAAGTGATGATATAGAATATCTGCTTTATGGCCCATAAGCTCTGCGAGTTCCATTACCTTGTCCCAGCGATGCAGGGAGGCATAGATATCCGCTAAATGCTTCAGCGCATCCAGTTGATCGGCTTCCTCCAGTCGCTCTATATAGGGTTCGAATTGATTGGCGGCACGCAGGTTCTCATCCTGATTATCCCCTAAACGAATGGCAAACAGTCTGTACTGGCACAGAGCCAGGCGTTCGGAGTGCTGGAGCTTTTCACCTGCTGCCACATTCTCGTACAGAAGTGCAGCTGCTACAAGATAACCTTGAGCGAATAGCGCTTCCGCTGCCTCAAACAGCAAGGGAGAGTACATCAGATTGTCCATAATATGCTGTACAATATTCTTAATCGCGCCTAGCTTGTCCAGTTCAGCACATCTCTGCAACAAAGGGCCAATTCGCCGCCAATCTGCTGACCCTTCAATAATGTAATCATGAATATACATTTCATAGAAATAACCATCCGGCTTCCCCATTGCTGAAGTGATCCGGTCAAGCTGCTGCATGGCAATCGGTCGGCGGGCGTGGATGATATTACTTAGGGTTCCGGAATGAAGGCCGGTACGTTCTGCAAATTGAGCCAGCGTCAAGGCTTCTCTTCTCAGGTAATGCTCCAGTTCAGTCAAAATGGTTGCTGCAGCTTCCAAGGTACGACCACCTTTCGCGCCAGAATCCATAAATTGGATAAATATTTCTTCAATTATCGCGCTGAATAGAACAGTGGTCAATACGGTAGATGAGTCTATAATATGATTTTTTTTACTATTATTATAAAAATAACCTTTCTCGCAATTATACTTCGGTAATTGAGCTAGGGGGCATATTATTGTATGATATGTAAGGAACTTTGGGGCAATCCCGGTTCTAAATTTAACTGTAGAGGTAGCTAACGAAATGTATCCTAAAGAACTGAATTATACGATGCCGCCGGAGTGGAGCCAGCATGAGCGCACCTTTATCTCCTGGCCTGTGCAGGCATCCATGTGTTTTCCCGATAATCATGAGTCTGTGTGCCAAGGGTATGCAGAAATTATAAAAGCAATGGCAGAGTTCGAGCCGGTGACGGTGATCGTGAACCCTGATGAACTGAAGACGGTGGAAGCTTTGGTCGGCGGACCGCGAGTTTCCCTGCTGCCGATTGCACATAATGATGCGTGGCTGCGTGACAATGGCCCTACATTCGTAGTGAATGAAGAAGGCGCACTCGCAGGTGTGAACTGGAAGTTCAATGCCTGGGGCGGCAAATATTCTCCTTGGGATCTCGACGATAATGTCGCTCCGCAGATTCTGGAGCATCTGAAGGTTACCCGTTATGATGCACCGCTCGTAATGGAGGGAGGCTCCATTCATACCGATGGAGAAGGAACGATCCTGACTACGGAAGAGTGCCTGCTAAATACGAACCGGAACCCGGATCTGGGACGACAAGAGATTGAAGAACAGTTGCGTAATTATATCGGAGCAGAGTCCGTGATCTGGCTGAAGCGCGGTTTGAGCGGCGATGAGACCGACGGCCATGTCGATAACATTGCTTGCTTCGCGGCACCGGGCAAGGTTATTATTCAGGTCTGCGATGATCCGCAGGACGAGAACTATGAGATTACGCAAGAGAATCTGCGGATTCTGGAGAATGCTACTGACGCTAAGGGCCGGAAGCTGGAGATCATCAAGATTCAACAGCCGCCACGCGTAGATGGGGAAGATGGACGTCTGACCCTGAGCTACCTGAATTTCTATTTTGTGAACGGGGGCATTGTTCTGCCAGTATTCGGTGGAACTGCTACGGAGACAGACAAGCTGGCTGCCGAGACGTTGGCGGGGCTGTTCCCGGACCGCCGTATACGCACGGTGAACGGCATGGCTGTGATCGGCGAAGGCGGAAATGTTCACTGTACTACACAGCAGATGCCTGCGGTGAAGTAAGCCTATTTTAACCGATGAACCTATAAGACTGGTTTTATATACAAGGAGGACCGATACGTGAGAAATGTAAAAGTAGCTGCAACGCAGATGAGCTGTTCCGGCAACATTGACGAGAATATTAGCAAAGCCGAGACGTTGGTGAGAGAAGCTGCCGCACAGGGCGCGCAAATTATTTTGCTGCAGGAACTGTTTGAGACCCCGTATTTCTGCCAGAAAGAGAAATCGGATTATTATGCATACGCAACTGAGCTCGAGCAGAATAAGGCCGTTAATCATTTCAAAAAAGTAGCAAAAGAGCTGCAGGTCGTGCTGCCTATCAGCTTCTATGAGAAGAAAAACTATGCCCGCTACAACTCGCTGGCTGTGATTGATGCCGACGGTACAGTGCTTGGCAAATACCGCAAGAGCCACATCCCGGACGGACCTGGCTATGAAGAGAAGTTCTATTTCAACCCGGGTGATACCGGCTTCAAGGTCTGGAATACCCGCTATGCCAAAATCGGCGTCGGTATTTGCTGGGACCAATGGTACCCGGAAGCTGCCCGCGTGATGAGTCTGATGGGGGCGGAGATTCTCTTCTATCCGACGGCTATTGGTTCGGAACCTCAGGATGGAAGCATTGATTCCAAAGATCACTGGCAGATGTGTATGCGGGGCCATGCCGCGTCTAATCTGATTCCTGTCGTAGCTTCCAACCGGATTGGCGAAGAGATCGACGAGGATTCCAGCATTAACTTCTATGGTTCTTCTTTCATTGCCGGACCGCAAGGCAACAAAATTGTTGAGGCTGGACGTGACGAGCAGACCGTCTTGGTTAGCGAGTTTGATCTGGATGCCCTGGAAGTTCAGCGGATTGAGTGGGGCATTTTCCGTGACCGCCGTCCAGAGCTGTACAGATTGATTGCTTCGTATGATGGAGATCTGACATTCTAATACTAGTTTGAAGAGTACCGCCGGAGATGAATAATGCTCATGGCGGTCTTTTTTGTAGCTAAGGTGCGCTGCAGGACTGTGGTTGAAGTGATCCTCCGGCAAGCCATACCTCTGCTTGCTGGAACTACCGCTGAGGTTATGCGTAAATAATATTTACAAGATAGCTGGGAGCTAATAATGAATTTACCGGAGGCGCAAATGTGGCATGAACGGGTTGAGTGATTTTTTTAGAAATATTAGTGAGAACTATGGCCATTTCTTCTCTTGGGGCGATATTGTAGGGGCGTTTTCCGATCCTGTGAACTGGGGGATTATCGGTAGCTTGATTCTTCTGGAAGGCCTGCTCTCAGCGGATAACGCGCTGGTACTGGCCGTGATGGTTCGGCATTTACCCAAGGAACAGCAGAAGAAAGCCCTGTTCTATGGTATTGTGGGGGCATATCTGTTCAGGTTTCTGGCAATCGGGCTGGGCACTGTCCTTATCAAGTTTACGCTGGTCAAGGTTTTGGGTGCGCTCTATCTCTTCTATATTGCGTATAAGGGCCTGTTCAAGGTCGGTAAAGAGAAAGAGATGCAGAATAAAGGAACTTCCTTCTGGAGGACTGTGCTATTAGTAGAGTTGATGGATATCGCCTTCAGTATTGATAGCGTGATTGCCGCATTTGGTCTTAGTGATCAAGTATGGGTGTTGTTCCTCGGGGGGATACTCGGCGTGCTGATGATGCGTGGGGTGGCGCAGGTATTCTTGAGGTTGATTGAGAAAATTCCGGAACTGGAGCAGGCGGCCTTCCTGTTGATTGCTATAATTGCCGGCAGAATGCTGATTGCTGTATTTGGATATGAAATGCCTTATGCAGTTTTCTTCGCCATTCTGATCATCGTCTTCGTTGGAACTATTCTTTACAGCTCGAGACGCAAGAAGAAAAAAGCTAATGAGAAAAATTAACCCTGCTATGCGTTCGTTTTAAGAAAATGTTTCAAATTTATTGGGTATCTTAACCAAGATGTTGTATAATCAGTCCAATATCCGCTGCAAAATTATACCCAAACGGAGGACATATGGAGAACGAAGCGCTGCTGCAGGTTGAACGGCTAGCTCTCAAGAAGCAAAAGATTTTTCGGCAAAGCGTACTGCGTTATATTGCCAGGGCCATGCTGGCCAGTATGTTTATCGGATTCGGTGTCATCGTAGCTTTTAAGACGGGCAACTTTTTCTACATGGAGCATTCACCGATGACGTACCCGATGGCCGCTGTTACATTCGGGGCCGCGATCATTTTGATCTCCTACGGAGGCGGCGATCTGTTCACGGGAGATACCTTCTATTACTCTTACACCGCGTTGCGCCGGAAAATGCGCTGGCTGGACGTCATCCGGATGTGGGTCGTCACCTATATTGGCAACATTCTGGGGGCTGCGGCCTTTGCACTGCTGATTTATTTGACGGGTCTGTTCTATGATTCCAACGTCAACGGATTTCTGCTGAATGTGGTGTCCCACAAGATGGAGGCTCCGGCGTTGCAGCTGTTTTTCCGGGCAATTCTGTGTAACTGGCTGGTCTGTCTGGCGTTCTTTGTACCCATGTCTATGAAGAGCGATGGTGCCAAAATGTTCGCCATGATGCTGTTCGTCTTCTGCTTCTTCATCTCCGGCTATGAGCATAGCATTGCCAATATGTGTACCTTTGCGATAGCGCTGGTGCTGGACCACCCTGGAACGATCTCGTGGGGCGGTGTATTGCATAACCTGGTTCCGGTAACGCTTGGAAACTTAATTGGTGGCGGTGTACTGATGGCCTATATGTATTATTACGTGAACAAACCGTTTCTCGAGGAAGAGCAGCATTAAGACAAAATGTCAGGCTCCGCCCCTATCGGGCGGAGTTTTTTTGTTATAAAACAAGGGGATCACAGGCCAGCTTTGTTCGCAATAAGAAACTATCTGAATTTTTAATAATGGAAGGATTAAGGTATATAAAGTAGAATAAATTATTAGTGTTAAAAAATTGAAGCTTATTTATAAATCGAGGGATATGTTCTTGGAAAGAGCGGTGGTAGCCATGAAAACAATGACGGACAACCAAATTATTCAGGATTCTAAACAACAGTGCAAGCTTAGAGGCATAGACCCTGAACAGCCGCCCGTTTTTGCGAATCGTTTGTCTGCCGAGCAATTGAAGAAGCAATTGAGTAAGTATCGCGAAGTCATCGAGGTTATCGATTTCTTTGTTCATAAATTCCTGTCCTCCATTACTGGAACCCCCATTCTTGTCGCTATTTCCGACGATAAAGGATATCTGCTGGCTTTTCAAGGCGACCCCTCTATTATCGACACTATTCGACAGATCGGCCTAGGTGAGGGTGCGTTAATGAATGAGGATGTGGGCACCAATTCAATAGACCTGTGTCTACGTCACAAGAGACCGTTCCAATTGGTCGGACAAGATCATTATCAGCAGATCCTCCACCGTCTGGCCTGTTGCACCGCTCCTATTCTTAAAGAGGATAACCAGATTCTGGGGACGATTTCGTTCATGGCGGATATGGATGTAACTCACCCGCATCTGCTGCCACTGCTGTGTACGATGGCCGATTCCATTGAACGGGAGCTGTTGCTCCGCCAGAGCAATGCCCAGCTGGAATTGTTGAATCAAATGCTGCTGGAGACGAATTATCTGGGCGTCATTATTACGGATGAACACGGCAA
The DNA here is from genome assembly GCF_042883835.1 of Paenibacillus sp. NPDC058177. Classification (NCBI taxonomy): domain Bacteria; kingdom Bacillati; phylum Bacillota; class Bacilli; order Caryophanales; family Paenibacillaceae; genus Paenibacillus; species Paenibacillus sp. NPDC058177. The sequence goes on from NZ_JBHVVB010000009.1 coordinate 223,098, forward strand.
GATCGCTGATATAAATGAGAATGGTATGAATATGTTGGAGATCGAGCAAACCCGGTATTATGACATCATAGGCTCCAGCGTATTTGAGCTGACTGAAATCGGGCATTATTTTGAACGCACGCTTATGCTAAATGATCAATGTACTGGGTTGGAGCTGACGCTGGAGCGGCACGGGTCGATTCAGCACTTTATGATGGATGTCGTGCCAGCCTTTGATAGCGGTGGGAAGCTGTCCCGGGTGATTGGAAGTCTGCGCAACATTACTGAGATGAAACGGACCGAAGAGGTGCTGCGCAATACGGAAAAGCTGGTATTCGCAGGTCAGCTTGCGATGAGCATCGCCCACGAGATTCGTAATCCGCTTACTACGGTCAAAGGAATGCTTCAATTGTCCAACAAGGATGGCAAGCTTCCGCATTATGATCTGATTATGTCTGAGGTGGAGCGTATGAATCTGATCGTTAGCGAATTCCTGATCCTGGGTAAACCGCAGGCGGTGCATTTCAAGAATGAACGATGTAGCGCTATTCTACAGGAAATGCTGGGGATTTTTGCAATCCAGGTCCGTATGAACAATATTACCGTCACTAGGGACTTTCAAGAGGATCTTGAGATTAAATGCGACCGCAACCAAATTAAGCAAGTCTTCCTGAATATTCTGAAAAATGCGATGGAGGCCCTGCCGTTCGGCGGTGATATTATGATCACACTGGCGGTGGAGGACGGCTTCCAAACCATCACCATCGCGGATAACGGTGAAGGAATGAGCGAGGAGGTGCTGCTGAAGATCGGCGAACCTTTCCATACGACCCGTTTCAACGGCAACGGACTTGGCATGATGATTGTGAAAAAAATTGTATCGGCGCATAAAGGTCATATCACGATCAAGAGTGAGATTGGACAAGGCACTGCGGTGAAGATTTTCCTCCCGGCATAATAAAAAAGCGAATGCCGCCCCGGACTTACGTCTCTCGGGGCGGCATTGTTTACATTGGCGGTATGGAGTAGTACAGCGGCGCCTTCTCCTTAAGTGTACCTTCCAGAGTACCGCCTTCTTGGCGCCAGTATTCAATACCGCCAAGCATTTCCTTTACCTGATAGCCCATTGCTGCCAGTCTGGCAGCAGCCTTGGTCGCCCCGTTGCAGGCCGGACCCCAGCAGTACACTACCAATACATTATCCGTTGGGAACGATGGGGTAGAGCTGTCGATACGGCCGGAGGGTATAGAGAGTGCCCCGGGGAGATGGGCCTCCTCGTAGGATTGGGTGTCACGGACATCCACAATCGTGAATCCGCCTAATCCCTTCCGTATATCGTAAGCCACATCAGCTACATCGGTTTCATATATCCCTTTGGCGTTGAAATATAGCACGGCTTCTTCAGGTGTGGCGGCAGGTGTCCCCAGAACCTGGGATATGGGTGTAATCTTCATGGTCGTGTCGTTCCTCCTTGAACATGTCTTAGAGTTATTGTATAACGTATTTATAATTGAAATTATCTATAGTTTTGGATATATAATATCGAAATAAATGATAGTTGATTGATTTGAGGGAAAGAAGGTCACAGCTATGGAATTGACATACTTGCGCACCTTCTGTGAAGTCGCCGCCTGCGGCAGCTACACTAAAGCTGCCGAAAGACTGGGTTATGCGCAGTCCAGTGTAACATCACAGATCGCCAAGCTGGAGGAAATGTATGGTGCGGTCCTGCTGGAGAGAGCAGGACGGGGTATGACGCCCACGTTTGCCGGCAAAGGACTGCTGCCCTATGCCCGGCAAATGTTAGCACTTAGCGAGGAGGCCAAGGGTGTAGTGTCCGGCGGGTATAAGGGTCAACTCGTCATTGGGGCCATTGAGACGCTGGCCGCTTATTATTTGCCTCATCGCCTGCATCTTTATCGTAGCGCTTATCCGGATATTCGGCTGCGGGTGCAGCCTGGATCGGAGACGGAGATAATTGCTGCTGTCAGGGACAAAACGGCTGACTTTGGACTGATCTTTGATGAACCCTTTGCCTCAGAGGATCTGGTATCCCTGCCGCTGCGTGAGGAGTCGTTGTTCGTGGTCATGCATCCCGGGCATGCCTTTGCGTTGCAGTCTGAAATAAATCCGGAGCAGTTGGCGGGGGAACCGCTGGTACTTACTGAGGATACTTGCACCTACCGGAATCTTCTGCTGCATACGCTGAGGCAGTGTGGTGTAACACCGGGAATAGATATGGAATTCGGCAATCTGGAAGGGATCAAGCAGGCTGTCAAGCACCGCTGGGGGACGGCATTTCTGCCGGGCTATGCTATCGAGGAAGAGCGTCAGGCAGGCTCTCTGGCAGCAGTCCCTCTAGCGGGGGGACACAAGTCGTTCAGCATCCAGCTTATTTATCCGAAAGAACGCTGGTTGTCTCCTGCTTTTCGCGATTTTATCAAGGGGTTACAGGAGTAGTAACCATACGGCCTAAAGAACTGAGACCAGCAGTAAAAAAAACCTTCAGAGCTGCAATAACTGCAAGCTCTGAAGGGGTTTTGTGTTCAATCCAATAGGGTCTCTGGCTCCATGTGATCTACCATTTGGAACCGCCGGAGGATCTGTCGTTACCTCCGCCGTCCCAAGAGGAGCCACCAGAGGATCTGTTGCTGTCTCCGCCTCCCCATGAGGAGCCGCCAGAGGAGTGGTTGCCGCCGCCGAACGAATTACTGTTGTGTTGGGCCTGTTGCTGTCGCTGTTGTTGCCGCTGCTGCTCAAGCAATAATGCCATTGCAGCCTGGCGTTCCTGTTCTTGCTTCTGGCGGACGAGACGGTTCGCCTCTTCTACAAAGGTGCTGATTGCCGCCTCATAAGAACGGGCTAGCGTCTCGAGCTCATCCATGTGGAATGGCGGTGAGACCAGCCGCAGTGTAAGCTTCTCATAATCAGCGAGCAGCGGATTATGGGAACGCGCCCGGCGGGCCAGACCGTTCCGCTGCAGCAAGCTCTGCGCGGCATCGATCCGGGCGGGCCCTTCCGCGAGCAGCCGGTTGATTTTATCTAATCGGCTGTTCAGGGCATCCAGCCCCTCAGAGATATCGCTGAACCGCGCGGAGGCTTCGTCCTGAAGCGACAGGAGCCGGTCAAGACCGCTGCGCGCTTGATCGAATTCCCCGCGTTCATCGCTGGTCCAAGTCTCGATCTGCGGTACTTCGCCTGCACCTTCCCGCAGGCGTGTACCCCATTCCTCTAGCGCCTCTCGGAAGCTCGCTAGATGCTGCTCCGCGAACCGGCCTCCGGCATCACGGATCCGGCTTTGCAGTTCATCCCGCCGCTGCTTCAGGGTGGTCCAGTTCGTGCGAACCGTCTCGAGATCCCGCCGGTTCTGCCCCCGGATCTGTCCCTGCCGCTCTGTCATTGCCACAGCCTCTGACAGAAGCAGGTCCATCCGGGCGGCGATGCTGCGCACCTCATCCATGTCCCCGCTTTGGAGCGGGGTCTTGATCGCTTCTGCTTGTGCTTGGGCCTGCTCCAGGTGGTCATAGGGTCTGACCTTCATATTTTGCAGGGAATGCTGCGCGATCAGTGCAGAAATCGTTGTCCGGGTGTCTGACAACACCCCGGAAAATGCTTTTAGCTTATCGTTATATACGCTCACATCTTGCAGGTCTTTCCCAATCTTCGTCTGTCTCTTCTGAGCATCCTCCGTAAATTCCTGGGCGGCAATAGGGTCGAATAGCTCCAGCTGATCGGCTTTGGCTGCTTTCTCGGCTAAGGTCTGAAGATCCTGGACCATCGCCTGTAGATTGTAGCCGGTCTCTCTGATCAGGGCTTGCAGAGCTTCGTCCAGTTCAGGGATTTCCTTCTTGAGAGCAGTGATACGTTGCTTCACATGACGGTCGGCCTCGTTGATGACCTCAATTTGCTTCTCATCCTCTTCGAGTGCAGCGCGGAAGGCACTATTGTCTTGACGCAGCTTCTCTAAGGTTTTCTTCAGCTCGCCCAAGCGGTACAGAGCGGGCTTTGTATCCTGGCCTGAACGTGCGGAGATGTCTACAAGGCGGGTAGACAGGCGCGCAGAGATTGCTTCGACCAGCGCGCCTGTCTTGCCTTGGACGATCCCCTGGAATGGCTTCAGGGATTCCAACGCCTGATTGGTCCGTACCAGCAGGCCGGAGAGCTGTTCGTTCTGCTCGCCCCATTGTTTGCTACGGCGTAGTCCTGTCAGCAGGACGAACAAGGCGCTAAGCAGAAGGGCTGCCCCTACAAAGACTGTGGCCCGGGCCGCAGCCGATGATCTGGAGCCGCTGTCCTGCAGCGCGGCTGATCCTGTCCCTGCCGAACTGGAACCATGCGATCCAGTTGCTGATCCTGCCCCTGTCGAACTGGAACCATGCGATCCAGTTGCTGATCCTGTTCCTGCCGAACTGGAGCCGTGTGAGCCAGCCCCCGAGCTAGAGCCCTGCGACCCGGAGGCAGCTCCGCTCCCGGGCTGCGTCGTACCGCTTTTACTTCCCGCACGGCCAATCTCTTGCACAGCATTCAAGAGCGAGGTGATGCCTTCGGCAAAGTCTCCATGTTTGGCGGAGGGAATGAAATACGTATCCAGCAGCTTGACAAGGGCCGCGCTTCCGCTAGATGCGCCTTGATCTTTTGCCCACGTATTAATGGCGGCTTGCAGTGGCGGATTCTCGAAGACTAGCTGAACATCATGATTTTGAACAGCAATGAGTAATAGCACATCCCTGGTGGCGAGCCCCCAGGAATCAAAGACATCATTGGCGTAATCTTCAGCGGACCTTCCTTCCGTGGAGTCCACAGTTAGAACATGAAAGGTAAAGGCTTCGCCTGCGGTTACTTTGGAAATGGCCGTTATATCACGGCTATCCAACAACCCAGCTTCATCCTGAACCAGATTCGCTCCCTGTGCGGGTATGTCTGCGGCAAAAACGCCTGGTACCCATATAAGACTGATCATCAAGAACAATAGTATACATTTCTTCAAGATGGCACACTCCGATCTCTAGGGACAATGACACACCCTATATTATGTTGAATATTATACTATATAATGAACCCTCTGTTGTTCCTCAGCGGCGGCCTACATATCTTTAACACTACGTGTTCTAGCCGCTATTGGTTCCCGGTGTCGCGCACAAAAAAAGCCGCATCCCCGGAAAGGGAATGCGGCTGTCAGGTCTTTATTTGGATTGCAGACAGAGGATGTATTGCAGTCTGGATTTGATTTCCTTCTGCCATTTCAGATCGCCGACTTTTACGGCAAGATTGAGCAGATCCAGGTAATCGTCAACCTGAAGTGTCGTCCGGGAAGTTGCTGCGCTCATCGGTGTTCAGTCTCCTTTGTACTCAATTATAGTGAGGTTGAATAATCTGTTTGTTTCAATAATGATAATCATTATCAACTATATTTGTTATTATCCACATTTTAGCGTTAAAAATCAATACAAAATTGAAGAACTTCTCTTTTCGATGCACATTTTCTGTTCACCCCAGAGGGAACTGGCAGGAACCTTACCATTTTTTGTCGAATAAAGCTGGAGATAGGGCTGTTATTTGATTTTGGAAAAAGGAGAACTTGCGATGAAGCGATGTGCGTTTCTGCTTCTACTTAGTATTCTGCTTATCTTCACGTTTCCTGCAGCCGCTGCTCATGGTCAGCGACAGGAGATTAAATACCAGGCCGAACTGAACTATCCCCCCTACAAATACATACAGAACGGCTATCTGACCGGCTTTGATGTTGATCTTATCAGCATGATTTTTGACAAGCAGGGGTATCTCGTTCATTACAGCACCGGCGATTGGGGAGATGTGTATGAACGGCTGATCGATGGTGAGATTGATACCGCCGGGCTGATGGTCGTTACCGATGAGCGAAAGCAGAAGGCTCTGTTCTCGGTGCCTGTATTCAAAAGTAAAATCTCCGTCTACGCCCGCCAGTCCTTCAAGGAAGAAGTCACTCTGAACACATTAGGCCGCTACAAAATCGCTGTAGGAAAGAACCAATATACTGAGGCTATGCTGCGCGATAAAGCAAACATCAAACAATACATAACATATCCTACGATACCAGCTGCATTGGATGCGCTAAAAAAAGGTGAGGTGGACCTGCTATTCGAGAACCAGGGGGTTGTCGATTACCTGATTGTCGACCAGGGTCTGACCGGTACCATTGTCCATAAGCTCAGCGATCTTTATCCGGTAAATGTGGCTATCGGGGTAAGCAAGTCCAAGCCTGATCTCGTCCCTTATTTGAACAGCCGCCTGGAACGGCTTCAGGAATCCGGGGCATTCGAGGAGCTTTACCAGCAATACTTTTTCTCGCATTCCGATAGCTACAGAAATAAGATATTCACTCAGGTGGTTGCCGGCGTGATCATTGCCCTTTGCCTGCTGGTGTTCGGTGCTTTTCTGCTGAAGATGTATATTAATCGTCTGCGCAGGGTGATCCATGCAGAGCAGCAGTTTTTCGAGGATGTCATCGAGAATACCGGCATGATGATTTGGGCTGTTCATAGCGACAAAAAAATTGTGCGATTCAACTATTATGCCGAGAGGCTGACCGGACTTTGCGAGCGGGAGATGCTCGGTGTAAGCATCGAGGATCTGGGTGAACTTGAGGGCAGTGTGGCAACCCTTAGAGATCTGCTGCTGCGAGCAGTGAAGCTGGAATACGTCAGCGATGTCGAGCTGAAGCTTCCCGAGGGTGATCCGGAAGGCAGATATTTTACGATCCGTACCACACTGATCAAAGGTTTGGATCGTCAGGCAGAGGATATCTTCGTGCTCGTAGGCCTGGATATCGATATCCGCAAGCAAAATGAGCTCAAACTCCAGCTCAGTTATGAAGAACTGGAATCTACATACGAAGAACTGGCGGCAACCGAAGAGGAACTGCAGGATCAGTTCGACAAATTACGGATCAGTGAGCGCCGGTTCCGGTTGGCTTCCGAAGGCTCTGGAGCCTACATGTGGGAGTTGGACTGGGAGAGTGGTTACTACAGGCTTTCGGACCGCTGGTTTGAGGTGATGGGTTACACCGAGGAAGAGATTAATTCCTATGAAGGCGGTGTGCTCAGCATCATTCATCCGGAAGAGCAGGCGTCGTCGAATAAAGCCCGGCAGGAGCATTTGGCCGGATTAACTCCGATCTATGAGACAGAATATCGCATGCGGACTAAGGCAGGAAACTATATTTGGTTTGAGGTCAGGGGTAAAGCGATCGTTGATCCGCGGGACAAAATCCTGCTGTTCCTCGGCTCACTGATTGACATTAGCAATCGTAAACAGGTGGAGCTCAAGCTGAACAATAGCTATCAGGAGCTTGAGGCGACCTATGAACAGCTCACAGCGACCCAGCAAGAGCTTATGGGCCAATACGAGCTGTTGCTGGAAAATCAGAAGAATATGCACCGTCTGGCTTATATCGACTCCCTTAGTGATCTGCCTAACCGTGCCAGTCTGCTGGAGGCGATGGAGAAATATTTCCGGAAGCCGGGTGGATCGGCGGCGCTGCTGTTTGTTGATACCGACAATTTCAAATACATTAACGATACACTCGGTCACAAGTTTGGGGATGTGCTTATTCGCAAGGCCAGTGAGCGGCTGCAATCGCTGGTGGGTGAAGGGGGAATGCTCTCCCGGCTGGGGGGAGACGAGTTTGTGATTTTCCTCAAGGATATTCAGGATAAGGATGCTATTTTTGAACTTGCCGAACAGATCATGCAGGCTTTCAAACGATCCTTCCTGATCGGAGAGAGCAAACTTTACGTTACGGTCAGCATCGGAATTTCTTTTTACCCCGAGGACGGGGGGACAACAGAGGAAATGCTGAAGAATGCTGATGTAGCCATGTACCGCGCCAAGGAAGAGGGCAAAGGCAGATATGCTGTATACGATAAGTCGATGCATAAGGCTTTTAATGAACGGATGAACATCGAGAAACACCTGCGAAGTGCCATGAAAAATAATGAGTTTGAGCTGCACTATCAGCCACAGGTAGATATTCGAACGGGTCTGATTTCCGGTTTTGAAGCCTTGATCCGCTGGAACAGTCCGGTGCTGGGCTTCGTTTCTCCGCTTGATTTTATCAAGGTTGCAGAGGATTCGAGACTGATTATCTATATTGGGGAATGGGTGCTGCGTGAAGCCTGCCGTTTCACGAAGGATGTGCATGATCGGGTAGGCATTCCCTACAAGATATCAGTGAATATCTCTGTGATTCAAATGCTGCAAGATGATTTCATTGATGTGGTGCTGAATACACTACAGGAGACCGGATTACAGCCGGAATGTCTGGAGCTGGAGATTACCGAGTCTATCTTTATGGAATCCTTCGAGAGTATGGTCACCAAGCTGGAGTATTTGAAATCATGCGGGATTCTCATTGCGCTCGATGACTTCGGTACAGGTTATTCCTCGCTGAGCTATTTGCAGCAGTTGCCGATATCGACACTCAAAATCGACAAGGCCTTTATAGATTCTCTGTCCGATAGTACCTACAGTCAGTCCTTTGTACAAATTATCGTTCAGTTGGGACATAAGATGGGTCTGGAAGTGGTTGCAGAGGGCATAGAGGAGGAAGCCCAGCTGGCATTCCTTAAGGATTCTGGTTGCGACAAGGTTCAGGGCTATCTCATCAGCCGCCCGGTTCCCGGACGTGGTGTAGGTAAGCTGCTCGAGGTCGAGCGCTACTTCTGAGAAATAGACGATGTCTCTTGATAAAACATGTACACAGTATACAATCAAAAAGAACGAGCTGCTCCTGAATGGAGGGCTCGTTCTTTTGTGTTGGGTTCAGAGAGCTACGATTCGATTTTTCCCCGATTTCTTCGCTTCGTATAAGGCATCATCGGCTTTCTGGAACACATAGCTCTTGGAGTCAGCACCTGCAAAATCATGCATGCCTATGCTCACGGTGATAACCTGCCCCCCCATCACCTCAATGGGGTGAGCGGCAATTTCCGCGCGGATCTTTTCCATAATTTCGCGTGAGCTTTCGAAAGGCTTAGCATTCAAGATCACAACAAATTCCTCTCCACCGTAACGTGCGGCAAAATCATCGGTACAGATGTGCTTGAGGACAACGGCTGCCACATGCTTCAGTACGATATCCCCGACCCAATGCCCGAACCTGTCATTGACCTGCTTGAAGTTGTCGATATCCAGAACCGCCAGTTGCATCGGGAACGGGTTGCTCTGCTGATGCTCAATCAGCCAGCCCAGATATTCGTGAAAGGTCTTATGATTGTACAAATCTGTCAAAGGATCAATCTTGGACAAGCGGTCCATGATGATATTCTGTATTCGCAGATCCTGCTCTGACTTCTCTGAATTCTCCAGCGATTGAATCAAGTCCCGCCCGCGTCCGATGATTGCGAACCCGGCCAGTGAGGTGCCTGCAAATATGGTAACGATGATAATATTCTCGGTGTACTCTATGTAGTTATAATCTCCACCCGATCCGAACAATATGACTAAATAGATCAGGCAGATCGCGGAAGAACCGATCAGATAGCAACTCTTCAGATAGATCATGGATACAAGCAGTGGTATTAGCAGAATGAACGGCTCCACAGCTACATCCGATGAGATGTGCAGAATAATTATCATCGCGTACACATGGCTGGCCGCAATTATCGAGATCTCCGAGAGGGTGGGTTTCCAGCGATATATTCCTTCAAGCAGCAGAAGCAGCACCAGGATCATGGAATCAGGAAGAACCATACGGATATGAATATATTCCTTCTCCGAAATCAGCAGCCTGCCGTTGCCCATGACTATCAAAACGAGCAACTGACTGGCGAAATAGACCAGGAGAATGACCCAGAAAGCGTTCAGCAGCATGCGATTCCAATATTTTTCGCGAGGATTGTGTAGTAGGCACTGCATAAGATGTTCCTCTTTTCAAGTGGCAATATACTTATATATTCGACAAGATCCTATAGTTTCCTCCTGCAAGCTGCCTTGGAGTTAATGTTCGGATTTTAATATAAATAGTTAACCTGAAATAGGATTAAATTGACGTTAAGTTAACAATAAACGAACTATAATTGATATGATGACTTGACACATTCGTATGTTTTCTATAAAATTTGTATAAGATGTTCGTATATCCCCGAAGATAGGGTTTGGGGGTCTCTACAGGGAACCGTAAATTCCTGGCTACGGATAGGGTGCTTTGGCATACCTTGAAATAGGCGGGATTTTTGTTGTTGCTGATCGTTCTGGCAAGCAAAGGTTGGACTGTACAGACGCCCGGTTCCCGCTGTAGTGTCGCCAACAAAGCACACAAAGTGATCATGTTATGAGAACGCGTACCGTCCGCAGTAAGGGCGGAGAAGCCTTATCTTCTTGGGAGGAACAAATGAGTAAATATGATGTAATTGTCGTTGGTGCCGGTCCGGCCGGAATATTCGCTTGCTATGAGCTGACACGGAAGGCCCCGCATTGGAAAGTACTGCTGGTGGATAAAGGCCATGATATTTATCGCCGCAGTTGTCCGATTCTCGAGGAGAAAATTAAGCTCTGTCCGCCAGCCTCCGGTCGCAAGGAGTTTGCGGGCTGTCTGCCAGCTTGCTCCATTACCGCTGGTTTTGGGGGCGCGGGCGCTTATAGTGACGGCAAGTTTAATATCACAACGGAGTTCGGCGGGTGGATGACAGATTATCTGGCCCCTTCCAAGGTGCTCGAGCTAATCAACTATGTGGACGGGATCAACCTGGAGCATGGCGCCACCGATCTAATTACCGATCCTACAACGGACAGTATCCGGGATATCGAGCAGCGTGGCTATGCGGCTGGTTTGAAGCTGTTGCGGGCTCAGGTGCGTCATTTAGGAACAGAACAAAACCTCGAAATTCTAAAATCTATATATGAATACTTGAAAACACGTGTCGATATGGTGTTTAAAGCAGAAGTACAGGACCTGATTACAGTCAAAGAGGATGGAACCCACCGGGTGACCGGTATTTCCATGAAGAACGGCGAGAGCTACGAGGCCAATCTGGTCATGATTGCACCGGGCCGTGACGGCTCGGCCTGGTTGACTGAAGTGCTGAAGAAGCGCCGTCTGAAGATGTACAACAACCAGGTAGACGTCGGCGTCCGGGTGGAGACCTCGGATGTCGTGATGCAGGAGATTAACGAGCATCTCTATGAAGGAAAGTTCATTTTCAATACTTCTGTGGGTACACGTGTCCGTACCTTCTGCAGTAACCCTTCCGGCCATGTGGTGGTGGAGAATCACAGCGGGGTAATGGCTGCGAATGGACACTCCTATAAAGATCCGGCACTTGGCTCCAAGAATACGAATTTTGCCCTGCTGGTCTCACATAAGTTCACAGACCCGTTCGATAAACCGAACGAATATGCCCGCGAAATCTGCAAAAGAGCCAATGACCTGTCCAGCGGTGGCGTCATCGTCCAGAAGTATGGTGACATCCTGCGCGGACGGCGCTCTACAGAGACACGGATCAGCGAAGGGTTCCTGGAACCGACGCTGAAGGAAGCGGTACCGGGTGATTTGGGACTGGTGCTGCCGTACAACACAATGAAGAGCTTAATCGAGATGGTAGAGGCGCTGGAGAAGGTCACGCCGGGAATTGCTTCCGAGCATACACTCTTCTACGGCGTGGAAGCGAAGTTCTACTCCGCTCGTCCGAAGCTTACAGAAGCGATGGAGACAGAGATATCCGGCCTCTACTGCGGTGGAGACGGTGCGGGTATTACCCGCGGTCTGGCGCAGGCTGGAGCAGCAGGCGTATGGATTGCCCGTGGTATGGTTGAGCGGGCTGGAATCTGATATTTAAGTATATAGGGACTGACTTATCTGTAGAATTATCTACATTAAGTTGCTCCCTTTTTATATCTAATTGAATAATATTTTTTTACATGTTTTTTTATACGCTCATCTGACCCCAAACAAACAGTATCTCCATTTGATAATTGGAAAAAGTCACCTTTTAATCGTTCAACGTGGTATAGATTAATTAAATGTGACCTTGAAACAATCAGAAAATTATTACTATTGATATAATTTTTATATCGGATTAGCGTATAGAGTAGAAGTTCATAATCTCCTTGTAATGTCACCAGCACCACTCTTCTATTTTTCTTATAAAGTTGAATGATGTCCCGTTCCAGAACATTGATGTAGTCATACTCCTCCTCATGCCTAAACTTAAATCTTATTACTCTTTCATCCGTTATTGCACTGCTATGTACTCCAACTATGCTATTGATTGCTTCATAGACTTCTTCTTTTAAATTACTCTTTAAAATCCATCTAAAAGCACCATACTTATATCCTTCATTAGCAATATCACATAAATTTGATGTAAATATTAAAATACAGTCCTTGTGCATTATACTTATCCGTTTGGCTATCAAAAACTCTTGAGATTCCCCTTTATTAACATTCAGAAAAATGATATTGTAACCCTTTTTTTCATGTTCAATCTTCTCAAGTAAGGCAATTCCACTGTTAAGTTTCTCAATACTATATTTGCATCTGTTTACTCGAAAAATTTCTTCCAGTGCCTGTTGTAACTCTTTCAAAAAAAATTCATTATCGTCACATAATACTATTTTATACATTATTCTCACCCACTTATTCTCTCGAATCTTAAAATCAAAGTTCTATCTTTAAATGAGCAAATCCACTTCCAATAAACTGTAAAATCAAAAAAATAGAGACAAAGTGCTTTACCTGTGTTGAAAAAGTAGTCACAACAACAAACTTTTCACAAAGAGGTAATCACTATGTCTCATACCGCCATCGTACCTGAATCCAACGCCATCCGCAACTATTTGTTGCAGCATCAGCTGTCTTTGTATTTTTCCAAGCCTGTTTTAACTCATGTGGAAACGTACATGACGGCGGCAATCGCTAAAAGATTTCGTGGCAAGGTTACCGCTTTTGCGGAATACAGTGACCGCCATCGTACCACACTAGGCCATTTCCTTGCCGAAGGGGTATGGGATAAAACCGTGTTGCAAAATAAAGTGAAAACCGAATCCCATTTCTAGATCCTGGAGACCTCCAAGCGCACGGCGGAGCCGCTGTTTGTCATTCACGACGATACGATTGCTCAGAAAACAAAACCTTCGTCACAGGCCCGTTTTCCTATCGAGCAAGCCGGGTTTCATCACTCTCATCTGCAGGGCAAGGTGGTCTGGGGACATCAGGTACAAGCTACGGTTTTCGGTTGTTCTGACCTGCCCTTGATTCATTCTATTGACCTATACGACAAGAACTACACTCACCCGGAAGGAACCCTATATACCAAAATCGACTGGGTATGCGATTCGCGCAGCACATCCGCAAAGAAGACGTTCGCCTCGTCACCGTGAACGGTTCGTTCTACTGGATGTATCGCTATATGAAGGGGCACTGAATGGAATCGACAACGCGGTGGTTTTGCTTTGCTGGCCAAAGCAGGCATTCAGAGATCCGAAGGCGCTGCGCGCTTTTTGTTGCACAGATTTTTCCTTGGAGACGGAAACCATTGCATCGTACGACGCCAAACGTTGGCCTATTGAGATTTTCTTTCGCCAATCCAAAAATAATTTGGGATTTGGCACGTACCAGGCTCGCTCGGCTAAAGCTTTTATTCGGTTGTGGAGCTTTTTGGCTTGGACTTATCTGTATTGCACAATGGGCCTGGAATCTCCCTGCCCTTTTGGAGATGGATTACGTCGCGTACGTAAGCAAGTCCAGCGGGATCGCCTACGGTTTGTCTACG
>NZ_JBHVVB010000010.1:0-224908 GCF_042883835.1 Paenibacillus sp. NPDC058177
CCACGCGTACCCATCCCGAACACGACCGTTAAGCCCTCCAGCGCCGATGGTACTTGGACCGAAGGGTCCTGGGAGAGTAGGACGCCGCCAAGCACATGAGCCCTTGTTGATTTAATCAACAAGGGCTTTTTGTTGTCTAAAGATTCAAATTACAGAGTAAATCCCAGAAAAGTTTGTGGGTAAATACAGGAAAAGTGTAAACTATTTAAAGTTACCCACATGTGGATAAAGGATTTTAAGTGCTTTTTAGGTGAGTACTCCCCAGATTATGTGGATAGGCAGTGGGATATGTGGATACTGCCTACAAAACCGATAGATATTTTATATGAAAGAAGGATACCTATGGATAACTCTAACAAACTTGTGTGGATAGAGAAGCAGGTTGTACATGCTAGCGATACAGATTATCGTTCCAATGCCAAGTTGTCTTTTATTCTGGATATGATGCAACGTGCAGCAGATTCTGCGGTAGGAGGGCTAGGGGTTAGTCTGGAGAAAATGCTAGAGGCAGGAATGGCGTGGATGCTAATTACACTGGACATTGATTTTCGATCCACACCACGGCCGAATGACAGGCTATCTGTTCGAACCTGGAGTAAGGGAACCAAAGGCGCTTTGTGGCAGCGGGATTACCGAATTTTTGATAGTAGTGACAATGAGATCGCGAGCGCGCGCTCCATTTGGGCTCTGGTTGATATCGAAAAACGCAAAATTCTCCGGCCTTCAGCACTACCAGTTCCAGTGGAGCACTATGTAGCTGATTCAGTAGGAGAGATGTCGAGCAAAGTGGAGATCCCTGAGGAGCTGCTTATGCAGGAAGCTTATCGTTATCAGGTAAGATACAGCGGACTGGACAATAACGGGCATTTGAACAATGCCAGATACGGTGATTTATGTTGTGATGCGCTGTCTTTGGATGAATGGGGTGGAAGAACGATTAAACGTTTCAGAATTACTTATTTGCAGGAAGCGACCTTTGGACAGGAGATAACAATTACCCGCTCTTCGGTGGAAACTGAAGGGACGTTTGTCCAGGGGATTTCCGGCGATACGGTGATTTTTACGGCTTGTCTAACATTTGCAGAGTAAGAGCAGCAGAGGTAGAAGCGCGAAGTTAGGAGTATTAGTTTAGAAAAATAAGTAGAAGTGAAAGTAAAAGTAGATGCGTCAAGCTAAAATAGAATTAGGAGTAGAAATAGCAGTAGAAATAGAGTATGCACAAAATTAAGACCCGGTCTGGTTAGAGGCTCGGGTCTTTTGTTATCTAACCTATTATGAAGAAATATAAACATTTATTAGGTTAACTGTTTTTTTAACTATCGAATTATAGCAGTTCTAATGGAATATAAATTTCGCTAAGAGAGGATTCATTGTCCGGACCGAGATAGGCATCGCCATAGTATTCAAACTCATAAGGAAGTGACAGACGGTAATCGGTCTTGGGTAGCCATATTCCATAAATGTATTTATAGGTAGAAGATACTTCCCTAGAAAGGCCTTTATGTATGAATCTGAGGTATCGGGCTGGCGGGAGTCTGTGAATAGGAAAATCAGCGCTGGGGCCTGTATGCGACAAAATGTTTAAAGATTCATCCAGGAAGGAAGTTTCTAAGACTCTACTTTGGAAATCATGATGTTTTTTACTTTGCTCCAACAAGGAAGCAAGTAACTCACATGCGCACATGACCGAAAATGCACTGTGATCATCCTTTTCAGGCCAATAAGCGACTTGATAGTATTTTTCTGGAAGCTTGCGCTGGGGAATATTATGAATGCTATTAAATAGTCGGGGCCAGGTTTGAGTGATGACATCGGGATTATTTTTTACCCTGGCGAGAGGTCCTTGAAGGATGATCTCACCCAGCTCAACGAGCTGTGGAGGCGTGCTAAATGTAGCTGACAAATGCAGTAGATCGCGTTCATGCATTCTATGAAGCAGAGGGAGCATCGTCCCGGCCTGCCTCTTTCGGACAAGTGTGGGGGTGGTGTGCAGTAGTCTTTTGAAAGCCCGGGTGAAGGTCTCATAGTTATTAAAATGATAATGAAGCGAGATGTCCAGAAATGAGCGATCCGGACTGTGGATAATATCCAGAGCGGCTTCAGTGATTTTTCGCCGGATGATGTATTCCCCAGGAGCCATTCCAGTAACCGCTTGAAACAAGCGTATGAAATGGTAGAGAGAATATCCCATTGCGTTAGATAGTGCAGCTACAGGAAGAGACGCTGTGAGGTGGTCCTCTATAAGATTCAGAGCTTTAAGAATAAGCTGGCGGTTGTTCATGGTTCTGCCTCCTGTAGCCGTGATTTAGATATTTTAACTTGGATCGGGGAGCCACCAATCACCCCAGTTAGCAGACCAGGAAGGGACGCGCACATCTTTAACACGATCGGTACTTGGGAAGTAAGCCTTGATGTCGAGGATAGAGGTGCCGGAATAAGCGTCCAATCCAGCAACCTCTATTATGCCGGTGTCTCCGTCCACGGATAGAATAGCTGCGACACTGAGACCTAAAGGATTCGGACGAACAGGTGAGCGGGTGGCGAATACCCCTGTGATTGGCGCATCATATGGCGGGTCGATCTGTGTGGTCTGACGGAAGTGATCCTCCGCAAATTCATGCAACCACCATAGAATCTGGCAGTGACTGAAGCTGGATAACCCCTTTAATGCGGGAGCAAACTCAGAGCTGATTAGAATGCGCTGTCGGTTTCCCCCGGATGTTGTAACTGAACCTATCGGAACTATAGTATAGCTTTCTTTTTCACACATGGCTGTGACTCCTTTATGATATGAAGTACATTGTAATTGTATAACCGCCAGCATAATCAGTCCTGACGTTATTTGCTGTCTTTCATTTAATGCTATAATAATTCCGTATGGAAAGGAGAGAGTTATGAAGGTACTTGTATTGGCGGAAAAGCCGTCTGTGGCGCGGGAGATTGCGCGGGTTATGGGATGTAAGGAGAAGCAGAAGAGTTATATAGAAGGACCTAAATATATAGTCACCTGGGCGTTGGGACATTTGGTTGGCCTGGCGGAGCCTGAGGATTACAACAATAAATTTGCGACCTGGGCTTTGGAGGATCTGCCGATCCTGCCCGAGAAGGCGAAGCTGAAAGTGCTGCGGGAGACGAGCCAACAGTACAAGGCGGTACAGCATCTAATGAAACGGCAGGATGTTGGAGAGCTGATTGTGGCTACCGATGCTGCGCGTGAGGGTGAGCTATTGGCGCGTTGGATCATGAACATGGCAGGTTGGAAAAAGCCGTTCCGGCGCCTTTGGATCTCTTCGCAGACAGATAAGGCGATCAAGGAAGGGTTTGCTGCGCTGCGGCCGGGCAAGGATTTTGACCGATTGTATGAATCGGCACGCTGCCGGGCAGAAGCGGACTGGATGATTGGGCTGAACGTCACACGGGCATTGACCTGCAAGTTCGGCGCACCGCTATCGGCGGGACGGGTGCAGACACCATCACTCGGAATGATCATGGATCGGGAAAATGAAATTACCAGCTTCCGTTCGCAGGATTTTGAGACCTTGTCTGCTGATTTTGGGCATTTTCAGGCTGGCTGGCGGGCCAATGGTGGAGATGGACGGATTTTTGATAAAGAGAAGACAAAGGCTTTAAGTGAGAAGCTTACCGGACGGAACGGACGGATTACGAAGGTACAAAAAAGTGAAAAGAGCGAGCCGCATCCACTCGCTTATGACCTGACGGAGCTGCAACGCGATGCTAACCGCAAGTTCGGCTTCTCGGCGAAGCAGACATCCAGTGTATTGCAGCGTCTTTATGAGCAGCACAAGTTGGTGACTTATCCGCGTACGGATAGCCGTTATTTGTCCTCCGATATGACGGGTACACTGAAGGAGCGTTTGGATAGTGTGGCTGTCGGGCCATATGCGACACTGGCCCGCCCGCTGCTGCGCAAACCGCTGCCAATCACAAAGCGGATTGTGGATGATAGCAAGGTGAGCGATCACCATGCAATTATTCCTACGGAGCAGACAGTGCTGCTTAACGGATTAAGCACGGAGGAACGGAAGCTGTACGATCTGATCGTACGGCGCTTCATCAGCTTGTTCTATCCACCGGCCCGCTACGATGCTGTAGCGGTGACTGTACAGGTGGAGGGCGAGAGCTTCCACGTCAAAGGCACCACGGTAAAAGATGCCGGATGGCGTGAGGTTTACGGCGGCGATATGAGTAACGACGACGAAGATGAGAATGCGGCGGATGAACCAGCCGCAAGCGGTATTAAGCTGCCGGAGCTGCGCGAAGGCGAGACGGTGACGGTTCGGCGCTGCATGGTCAAAGCCGGACGGACTCAGCCGCCGAAACGGCACACGGAGGCATCGCTGCTAACGCAAATGGAGAAGCACGGGCTGGGCACCCCAGCCACACGCGCCGACATTATCGAGAAACTGGTTAGCTCGGATACAATCGAGCGTCAAGGGAATTCGCTGCATCCAACTGGCAAAGGAAAGCAGCTTATCGGTCTGGTATCGCCACAGTTGCGCACACCAGACCTCACCGCTCGCTGGGAAGCGGAGCTGGAGAAGATCGCCCGCGGTCAAGGCCGTCCTGAGCCATTCCTGCAAGGTATTCGTAGCATGGCACAAGAGCTTGTATCTGGCGTGAAAACTAGCACAGCAGAATACAAGCCGCATAATGTCTCCAGCAGTCATTGTCCGGAATGCGGAACAAGACTCCTAGAGAAGAAAAGTAAACGAGGTAAGATGCTGATTTGTCCGGCAGACAGCTGTGGCTACACCCGTTCGGGAGAGAAGCGCCTATCCAACCGCCGCTGTCCACAGTGCCATAAGAAAATGGAACTGAAAGAAGGTAAGGCAGGACTGTATGTACAGTGCCTGGGCTGTGGCATCACGGAGACGATGGATAAAGACCACAAACATGTCAACAAGCGTGAGCAGCAGAAGCTGGTGCAGCAGTACAGCAAGCAGGAAAGCATCGGCTCCAACCTGGGTGAGCTGTTAAAGGCTGCAATGGAAGGAAAGAAAGGAAGCGAGTAGGGCCCCGTAACTTTGGATAGAAGGAGTAACGGGGTCAGTAACACTAGCAAGTAGGGAATTTTGTTGTTCAAAATCTCGTGAGTAGCTAAAGGCTTCGCTATAGAGGGGAAGCTGAAGGTTCAAACGTTTTGAATCTAACGCTATGAATCGGTAAATTCCTCTTGGGGTATGGCATTGGTCGGTTCAGGCTAATTAATTTTTAAGTTCAGCTTATAATTAGGAAAGAAAACAAACTACGAACAAAGCTGCTTGGATCAGAGCAGAAGGCAGAAGAAGCCGTTAATCACTAAAAGTAAACTCTCCTCGCCTCCAATCTTGTTCATACAATTAAGTAAATGTGTTGGAGTCAGAAAAGTAACCTAATCTCAGGGAAAAGAGAAGAGAAAACTAGGTAGCTTGACTCTAAAGATATGAAAGGACTCGGTGCTGGTTGCCGAGTCTTTTTTTGTATGGTGATACTGAAGCTACTTATAATAAGGATAAACAATATACAAATTTGACGTTAACGTTAACATTATATATAATATAAGAGTAGTCAAAATAATCAAAAATCAATGAACTTATAGATTGGAGCAGGAGGCCGTTATGAGCTGGTTAAAGATTGAACAGGTCGCGCAGGAAACCGGGCTAACCAAACGCACCATCCGTTATTACGAAGAGATGGGGCTGCTGGCATCACCGCAGCGGAGCGAAAAGGGGACGCGGCTATATACCGAGGAGGATATTGAGAGTCTCCGCAGGATTATGGATGCGAAGGAGGTCCTGGGCATCTCACTGGTGGATTTGCAGCAGTTTGTAGCCTTTCATGATTTGCTGGAGAGCTATCGCAGCCATTACAAAGGGAGAGCTGAAGTACCGGGCCGGAAGGAAAAGCTAATTGAACTAGAGCAAAAGCTGGGTGAACAGTTAGAAGCTCTGGACCGGAAGCTGGAAAAGATGACATCATTCCGAGCAGAGCTGGAGGATATGAGGCAGCGGTCCAGAGATGTTCTGGAGCAACTGGAGTCACAGGAGGATTGAGCTCACACTAGCTGGAAAAGATGACATCATTCCGCGCAGAGCTGGAGGATATGAGGCAGCGGTCCAGGGATGTTCTGGGACAACTGGAGTCACAGGAGGGTTGAATCATACTAGCTGGAAAAGATGACATTATTCCGCGCAGAGCAGGAGGATATGAGCAGCGATCCAGGGATGTTGTGGAGCAACTGGAGTCACAGGAGGGTTGAATCATACTAGCTGGAAAAGATGACATCATTCCGTCAGAGCAGGAGGATATGAGGCAGCGGTCCAGGGACGTTGTGGAGCAATGGATGGGGTCTAGGGATAATCATCAGGGTATGGACAGCTTGAGATCTACATTTGGAGGGAAAGAAAATGGGAATAAATTCGGAAGGTTTGCAGCAAAATGCCGGAAGATTGACTCAGCCACGGGCGGTTTGGGCCGTGGCTTTTGCTTGCGTAATTTCTTTTATGGGACTTGGGTTGGTGGACCCGATTTTGCCAGCCATCGGAAAACAACTGCATGCTACGCCGAGTCAGGTATCACTGTTGTTCTCCAGTTATAATCTGGTGACAGGCATCGCGATGTTGGTTACAGGTTTCATTTCCAGCCGGATCGGGATGAAATGGACGATGATGACGGGGACGGCATTGATTGTCCTGTTCGCCCTGCTGGGCGGAATGTCAGGCAGCATTGGACAGCTTGTTGGCTTCAGAGCAGGCTGGGGTCTCGGCAATGCATTATTCATTGCCACGGCGCTTTCGGCCATTGTAGGTCTGTCGGTGCGCGGCTCGGCCAAGGCGGTTATTTTATATGAAGCGGCCTTGGGGCTGGGAATTTCGGTCGGACCGCTGCTGGGCGGTGAGCTGGGTTCGATTTCGTGGCGCGGGCCGTTCTTCGGCGTAGGCGCACTGATGGCAATTGCTTTTATATCCATAGGGCTATTGATGCCGAAGGTTTCAAAACAGAAAAGCCGGGCTTCCCTGGCTGATCCTTTTAAGGCGCTTAGACATCCGGGCTTGCTGGTGCTGGCGATTACCGCGTTTTTATACAACTTCGGGTTCTTCACACTGATGGCGTACACGCCGTTTGTAATGAATCTGGATGAGCATGGTCTGGGTTATGTGTTCTTCGGCTGGGGCTTGCTGCTGGCCTTTACTTCTGTCTTTGTGGCCCCGCGTCTGCAAAAAAGGTTCGGGTCGATCCGCTCCATGTCTGCCGTGCTGCTGCTCTTTGCCCTTACGCTGCTGGTCATGGGGATCTGGACCTCTTCACAAATTACGATGATTCTGGCAGTAATCATTGCCGGAGCTTTCCTCGGAACTAATAACACGCTTATAACAACCGCTGTTATGGAGGCGGCACCTGTAGAGCGGTCCACAGCATCGGCTGCGTACAGTTTCGTGCGTTTCATCGGCGGTGCATTGGCACCTTGGCTGGCCGGCAAGCTGGCGGAATGGTACAACCCGCATGTTCCTTTTTACATTGGGGCATTATTCGTTGTGGTGGCGGTAGCCATCGTCATATTCGGACGTAAGTATCTAACACATGTGGATACGGCATCTGCCGGACACTGAGAGATTATCTGTCGATATAGAGAGAAAGGGACCTGGAGCTCACATGAGCCGGGTAGTTGGAACATTCTTAGCAGCACCGACTTGACTTACTGTAAAATCCGAAGGGTATTAAGAGCTTTGCCCCATCATCTTCCAAACCTGAGAGGGATGTGTTTTACTTAAAGGGCCGAAGACGAACCCTGTGAAACACCAAGCCTTCGGACTATGAAGGATGGAGCAGGTGATGGTATGTCCGATCTGCGGCAGGCAGATCAACTTGCATCGGCAGGAACCTCAAAGCGAGGTCGGAACAGCCGATTTTTCTTTTTGATCATTGTTTATTTCTATTGGTTTTCTTCTTATATTTATGTTCCAGTGCTTTCACCTTATGTGGAGCATTTGGGTGCTTCCTACATGATGGTTGGCATGGTGCTTGGTGTGTACGGACTGATGCAGATTTTGTTCCGTCTGCCAATGGGCATTGGTTCGGATTACATGAACCGCAGGCGACCGTTTATTTATCTGGGACTTATTGCAACGGCTGCGAGTTGTTTTCTATTCATGTGGGGTGCAGCGCCTGGATGGGCACTTGCGGCACGAGCCGTGTCCGGCATTTCTGCGTCGGCATGGGTGGTGTACACGGTGATGTTCACGGGATATTTTTCTAAGGACGAAGCTGGAAAGGCGATGGGCATGCTGCAGTTTACTACAGTGATTGCCCAACTCACCAGTATGATGATAAGCGGCTATATTGTCGATCACTGGGGCTGGGGTGCACCGTTCCTGATCGGCGGTATTGTAGCTATCTTGGCCCTGCTCTTGGCCCTACGTTTGCCGGAGCAAAGGCTGGAGCGAAGCGAGGGCGCTATGCAGGTCAAGGATCTGGCGCTTGTCATCAAGGAACCGCTGCTGGTTAGGGTGTCGCTGTTATCGGCCTTGGCCCACTGTGTGCTGTTCATTACGATGTTTGGTTATACGCCAAATCAGGCGCTGAGCATCGGGGCAAGTAAAGAAAGTCTGGGCTGGCTGACACTGGCCTTCATGGTCCCGCATGCGTTAGCCACTCTCTATGGTTCTCGTATGTTCGGAAAGTTACTGGGTGACCGTGGGACGTTGCTGCTGGGTTTTGTCGGAACGGCATTGTGTACTCTATCCATCCCATTCATGCCGACGCTTGCCGCACTATGCATCACTCAAGTGGGCAACGGGTTTATGCAGGGACTCATTTTCCCGCTGCTGCTAGGTAAGTCGGTCTCGGGCGTTGATCCGTCTAAACGGGCTACGGCTATGGGTTTTTACCAGGCGGTGTATGCTGCAGGGATGTCGGCCGGACCGTTCGTAGCTGGCTGGATGAGCTCGGCGTATGGCCTTGAGGGTGGTTTTTGGCTAGGAGGGATTGCGGCTACGTTGGCTGCAGTGTTGTCCCTAGTGTGGATTGAAGGGAAAGTGCCCGCGAAAAAGGTTTTGCGCTGAGAGATGGCTGGCAGAATGTTAGAACGTAAGAGCTGAATGCAGAGTAGAGGAACAGGGACGTAAGTATACCAGAATGTTCGGAACTCCAGAACTCCAGAACGGTAGAAGCCTGAGAACTCAGAATGCTAGAACATGGAATGGTCGAAATATGAACTCGGAATGCTAGAACATCGTAACGGCCGAAGCATGAGAACGCGGAAAGCCGGAAAATCGGAACAGTCGAAATATGAGCACACGGAAGGCCGGAACATCGAGAAGGTCCAGAATGTAAGAACTCGAAATGCCAGAACAACGGAACGGTCGAAACATGAGGACACGGAAACCCGGGACATCGGAATGGTCAGAACGCTGGTGCGGATTATTGGTTTTTTGTGAAAAGGGTAATATAATAAGAAGTAGATAGGTTGCAAGGAGGAGGGGCCGGAAAGAATGGTCAAATTGGTCATGGTGTGGTTTGTGGTGATTAATGTTATCGGGTACGTGGTCATGTCCGAGGACAAGAACAAAGCCCGTAAAAGACGGGATCGGGTGCCGGAAAAGACCCTGTTTCTGTTAGCGGCCATGGGCGGAGCGCTAGGTGTGCTGATCGCAATGTACCGCAAGCGCCACAAGACGCGACATCTGTCCTTCAGGATCGGAATTCCGCTGCTGCTGCTTCTGAATGCCTTGCTCTACAGCTATTTTCTA
Organism: Paenibacillus sp. NPDC058177; assembly: GCF_042883835.1. Classification (NCBI taxonomy): domain Bacteria; kingdom Bacillati; phylum Bacillota; class Bacilli; order Caryophanales; family Paenibacillaceae; genus Paenibacillus; species Paenibacillus sp. NPDC058177. Next base: position 9,750 of record NZ_JBHVVB010000010.1, read on the forward strand.
AGATGATGGCATTATGAATCTCATGATTGCTATACAAAACAGAAAAAGAGGTGGCGTACATGTTATTCTCTAAAATTTTGCTCGCCTATGACGGTTCTAAGGCTTCCAATCAAGCATTGGAGCGCGCAATTGAACTGGCTAAGGTCACACCAGGTTCATCCCTGCATGTCGTACACGCATTTGATTTCCCGCGCTTTTTCATCGGGGAAGCTCTCGCGCCTCTGCCGGCTTCGGTGAATAAGGAATATTATGATCTCGCAGTGCAGACGACGGAAGAAGTGAAGGGACGTCTTGAGGCGGAAGGGCTGAATGCCCATGTAGAGCTGCTGCAGGGTTCACCTGCGGAGGTCATTTTGAATTATGCCAAGGAGAATGGTGCGGATGTTATTGTCATCGGTAGTCGTGGACTTGGTGGGATACGTGAATTTGTTCTAGGAAGTGTCAGCCATAATGTCGTGCAGAGTGCACGTATTCCAGTGCTGGTTGTTAAATAAATAGATGGCAGGGGAGGCCGCTGACGGCTTTCCCCTTTTTTGCGTACAGGTCTGTTCAGACTGTTATGGCTTACAAACTTGAAGGTGGAGACTATCCATTCCTGTTAGCCTTTGTAAGAAAATAAATCTGTTTTTCAGAATAATAGCCCTTTATTACGAAAGGAAAGATACTCAAAAGCGAACGTTTCAACTTTTGTATTTTACAATGTTCGTGTTTAAGTTGACATGATGTGTAGGGCGTTGTTAAACTAAAGCTATGAACAGCTCGTATAAAGCCGGGGATATGGCCCGGAAGTTTCTACCCGGGAACCGTAAATTGCCGGACTACGAGGAGATGTGATGAAGGATAGCCGCAGCAGCACCGGGTCTGTGTAACATGCCGATGTTGTATGTGCTTTTCCCGCACCGGATGAAGCGTCATTCAGGGGCAGCGGGACCCGCCCTCATGTATTTCCTTGGCAGTCCGATCCTCCCGCAGCAAAATGCGTCTGGAAATCGGGCTTTTTTTTTCGGAATTATGGAAAACTAATGTGTACCTATCTTATTTTTAACGGAAGGCAGGGTCAAATCATGTCTGTGCAAGTCGGTGTCATCATGGGCAGTACATCGGATTGGGAAACGATGGAGCACGCCTGTGCAGTGCTTGACGAACTGGAAATATCCTATGAGAAAAAGGTAGTGTCCGCGCATCGTACGCCGGACCTGATGTTCCAATATGCAGAGGAGGCGGCAGGGCGTGGCCTCCGCGTCATTATTGCAGGCGCAGGCGGAGCAGCGCATCTGCCAGGGATGGTGGCAGCGAAAACTGTACTGCCAGTCATTGGTGTGCCCGTGCAATCCAAGGCGCTGAACGGCCTGGATTCGCTGCTCTCGATCGTGCAGATGCCAGGCGGGATTCCGGTGGCGACAGTAGCGATCGGCCGTGCCGGAGCCGTGAATGCGGGCCTCCTGGCCGCGCAAATCATCGGCGCATTCGATCCGCAGGTACAGGATCGAGTGCAGCTCCGGCGGGATGCTATTACCGCCGGAGTGCTGGAAAGCAGCGACAGCTTATGAGGCCGGAGGCACAGAAGCTGCCCGCTGCAGATGTGGCGGGCGGCGCGGGGACGTCCGGATCGGCAGCGGCCCGGACTCTGCTGCCGGGCGCGACTATCGGCGTGCTCGGCGGCGGCCAGCTTGGCCGCATGCTGGCGCTGGCCGGCAGCGCCATGGGTTACCGCTTCGTGGCGCTGGACCCTGCGCCGGATGCGCCCTGCGGGCAAGTGACGCCGCAGATTACAGCGGCGTACAACGACCGGGACGCGGCGCGTGAGCTGGCGCGCCGCTCCGATGTCATCACGTACGAGTTCGAGAACGTCGACGCAGGCGTAGCCGCGCTGCTGGCGGAGGAATCGTACGTGCCACAGGGCAGTGCGCTGCTGTATACGACACAGCACCGCCTGCGTGAAAAAGCTGCGATCGAGGCTGCCGGCGTGCCGGTCGCCCCGTACCGCATGGTGGGCAGCCTGGCCGAGCTTGAGGCCGCGGCTGCCCAGCTCGGTCTGCCCTGTGTGCTGAAGACAGCCACAGGAGGCTATGACGGCAAGGGACAAGCCGTCATCCGCGAGGCTGCCGAGCTCGAAGCGGCATTCCGGCAGGTAGCGCCGGGAGCCGCAACGACTGGCACGCCCGCCGGTGAAGCGGGCGCATCGACCGCAGCAGCCGTGCCGGAGCTGGTGCTGGAGAAATTCGTTGCTTTTCAATGCGAAATCTCCGTCGTTGCCGCCCGTAGCGCGTCTGGCGAGGTGAAGAGCTTCCCGCCTGCGGAGAATATTCACGTGAACAACATCCTGCACCTCTCTATTGTGCCTGCACGGGTGCCGGAAGAAATTCAGCGCAGAGCTTGCGAGCTGGCGGAGAGACTGATCACCGGATTGAACGCTGTAGGCCTGCTGGCTGTAGAAATGTTCGTTACGGAGGATGGTGAGCTGTTCGTCAATGAGCTGGCACCAAGACCGCACAATTCCGGGCATTATACTATGGACGCCTGTGCGACTTCGCAGTTCGAGCAGCATGTACGGGCGATCACCAATCTGCCGCTGGGAGACACGACGCTGCTGACCCCGGTAGTCATGGTCAATGTGCTCGGGCAGCACTTGGAAGGTGCAGTAAATACGGTCAGCGCTTATGATGAAATAGCCAATAAGCTGGGGGTTATCCCCAAGCTTCATATATATGGCAAGACAGAGAGCAAAAATGGTCGTAAAATGGGCCATATCAACCTGCTCTGCAAGGACACCGAAGACGGGCTGTCCTGGGTAGAGCAATCTAACCTTTGGAGGAACTGAAAAGATATGATCGAACGTTACAGCAGACCGGAAATGCGGGCCATTTGGACCGAAGAGAATAAATTTGCCGCATGGCTGGAAGTAGAATTGTGTGCGTGTGAAGCATGGGCCGAACTCGGCGTAATCCCACATGAAGATGCGGCTAAGCTGCGTAAGGATGCCAAATTCGATATCGACCGCATTAATGAGATTGAGCTGGAAACCCGCCATGATGTGATCGCTTTTACCCGTGCCGTGTCCGAGAGCCTTGGTGCGGAGCGTAAATGGGTGCATTACGGCCTGACTTCTACGGATGTCGTTGATACCGCACTGGGATATCTGTTGCGCCAAGCGAACGAGATTTTGGAGAAGGACATTATTAACTTTATTGAGATTCTGAAAGACAAGGCGATTGCCTATAAAGATACCCCGATGATGGGCCGTACACATGGCGTTCATGCCGAGCCAACTACTTTTGGCCTCAAAATGGCGCTTTGGTACGAGGAAATGAAACGGAACCTGGAGCGTTTCCGCCGTGCAGCTGATGGTGTGCAGTTCGGTAAAATCTCCGGTGCGGTTGGCACGTATGCCAACATCGACCCGTTTGTAGAAGAGTTCGTCTGTCGCAAGCTGGGCACTAGCCCGGCGCCAATCTCGACACAAACCCTGCAACGTGATCGTCATGCTGAGTACATGGCTGCACTGGCATTGGTTGCGACTTCACTGGACAAGTTCGCTACTGAAATCCGCGCCTTGCAAAAGAGCGAAATCCGCGAGGTGGAAGAAGCTTTTGCCAAAGGACAAAAGGGTTCGTCTGCTATGCCGCACAAACGCAACCCAATCGGCTGCGAAAATATCTCCGGTCTGTCACGCGTGATCCGCGGCCATATGGTTACTGCATACGAGAACGTGCCGCTCTGGCATGAGCGTGATATCTCCCACTCTTCTGTAGAGCGGATCATCCTGCCGGATGCGACCATGTTGCTGAACTACATGCTGAACCGTTTCGGGAACATCGTGAAGAACCTGACCGTCTTCCCGGAAAACATGAAGCGCAACATGAACCGCACCTTTGGTGTACCGTTCTCCGGCCGTATCCTGACGAAGCTGATCGACAAAGGCCTCAGTCGCGAGCAGGCGTACGATACCGTACAACCGCGCGCGATGCAGGCTTGGGAAGAGCAGACACAATTCCGCGACATCGTAGAAGCTACGCCTGAGATCACGAACGTGCTCAGCCCGGAAGAAATTGAAGATGCCTTCAACCCTTCGTGGCACCTGAAGCATGTGGATACCATTTTCCGCAAGCTGGAGCTTATTTGATCAAATAGAAGTTATATGGATCCAACTGCTAAGTATCGGTAGGCGGACGCAGTACTACATGGTTTTGCCAGCCAGGTGGCGGTAGGGCCGATGCAGTGCTACATGGTTTTGCCTACCGAGTAGCGGTGGAACGAACGTAGGACTTGATGGTTTTTCCAGTCAAGTAGCGGTAGGGCGGATACAGTGTCACATGGTTTTGCCCACCGAGTAGCAGACGGATACATTGCTACATGGTTTTGCTCACCGAAAAGCAGTGGAGCGGCCGCAGCGATTGTGAAGGATGCTAGCATTAGCTCGATTTGCAATTAACGGCAATATTGTACCTTATATCCCCTGTTTAGGGCTGAAAATGGGATATAAGAGCATATTTGTACCTTATTTTTGGTGATAAACGCTCCTAAAGGGGAATTTGACAGATTTAAGGTACAAAAATGCCCTTAATCTGAAATTGCCCCCTGGTTGCAACAAATTAAGGTACAAAAATGCCGTTATTTACGCGTCGAACCTGCTTTGTTTGCCGACACGCTGGCACTAATCACTGAAGTCCAAACTACAATTCGAAATGAAGCCCAATCTTCTTCGTAGTGCAATACCGAAATACCGTACATGCTGGTTACAAGAAGCAACGTAGCAGGAGATACTCTTTTTGCAAAGATACTCTTTTTCCAAAGGTACTCTTTTCGCAAAATTACAGGTTTCGCAAAGTTATAGGATCATTCGTTCAAGGGAGGAAAGGTCATGACATCACCGGCCATATCCACAGCCGTGGAACTCATTGATGCGCCGCTGCTCTATAAAGGGAAGGTTCGTGAGCTTTACGATTTAGGGGAAAACGTATTGATCGTCGTTACGGATCGCATCTCTGCGTTCGACTATGTGCTGGATCCGGCAGTGCCGGAGAAAGGTAATGTGCTTAACCGGCTGAGTGCTTTCTGGTTCGGCCAGACGAAGAGCTTGATCGAGAACCATGTGGTGCATATTGATGTGGACCAGCTTGGCGGTATCGTCAAGGATCGGGAAGCTTTGCGCAACCGTGTTATGGTGGCCCGTAAGGCGGAACGTATCGACATCGAGTGCGTGGTTCGGGGCTGCATCACTGGCGGTGGCTGGAGACAGTACCAGGAGACCGGCAAGGTCAACGGTATTGAGCTTCCCGCAGGCCTGCGCAAGAATGCGCTGCTGGCGGAGCCGATTTTTACCCCGGCAGCTAAAAATGATGTCGGCCACGACGAAGACATTCCCTTCGAGAAGATGCAGGAACTGATCGGAGCGGAGCTGGCGCTTGAGCTGAAGGAGAAAAGCCTGAAGCTGTTCGCTTTTGCCAGAGAATATTGCGCTGAGCGGGGCATCATTCTCGCGGATTGCAAATTCGAGTTCGGTCTGCTGGATGGCAAGGTGATTCTGATCGACGAGATTTTTACACCGGATGCTTCACGCTTCTGGGCTAAGGACAATTACTTACTTGATATTGAGATTGACAGTATGGATAAGGAGCCGGTACGTTCGTACCTTGCATCCTCTTTCTGGGACAAGAATAGCACGCCTGACCCGCTTCCAAGTGAAGTGGTAGAGGAAACCACCCGTCGTTATCTGGATATTTATCATCGTCTTACCGGCAAGTCTCTATAGATGCTCTACGGTATGCCCACAAACTTTTAGGAGGAACTACAAGCGTATGTTAAAAGCAACGGTCTATGTCACCATTAAGAAAAGTGTGCTCGATCCCCAAGGGGTAGCAGTTCAGGGTGCGCTGCACTCAGTTGGCTTTCAAGAAGTAGAAAGTTTGCGTATCGGTAAATATATGGAGCTGACTTTGGATACAAATGACCGCGCTGAAGCGGAAGTACGCCTTAAAGATATGTGTGAAAAGCTGCTGGCCAACACGGTGATCGAGGATTACCGCTACGAATTGGAGGACTAAAAGTCATGAAATTTGCGGTACTTGTCTTTCCGGGCTCCAATTGTGATATTGACTGCTATAAAGCGGTAGAAGAAAGCCTCGGTGAACCGGTTGATTATGTGTGGCATACGGCGACAGACCTGTCGGCCTATGATTGCATTCTCGTTCCAGGCGGCTTCTCTTATGGAGATTATCTGCGCTGCGGCGCCATTTCCAGATTTGCTCCTGTAATGGCTGAGGTGGCTAAAGCTGCTGAGCAAGGCAAATTCGTACTGGGTATCTGCAATGGATTCCAGATTCTTACCGAAGCTGGACTATTGCCGGGCGCACTGCGCCGCAACGAGTCGATGAAGTTCCGCTGTCATGATACGGTGCTTAAGGTGGTTAACAATGGGACACCATTTACCGTGGATTACGCCGAAGGCGAAGAGATCGTTGTTCCAATCGCGCATGGCGAAGGCAACTATTACTGTGATGAAGAAACACTTGAGCAATTGAAAGCGAATGGTCAGATCGTATTCACATACAGCGACAATCCTAACGGTTCCGTGGCTGACATTGCAGGTGTTAGCAATATAGCAGGCAACGTGGTTGGCATGATGCCTCACCCTGAGCGTGCAGTTAACAGCCTGCTGGGCTCGGAAGACGGTAAACGGATGTTCACATCAATCTTGAAGACCTGGAGGGATCGTCATGGCGCAGCAAGTATCCGCTAAGGAACCGACCGCAGAACAGATCAAAGAGCAGAAAATTTACAGTCAATTCGGCGTGTCGGACAGCGAGTATGAGCTGATTACGTCCTTCATGGGCCGTTTGCCGAACTACACGGAAATCGGTGTATTCAGCGTAATGTGGTCCGAGCACTGTGCGTACAAGAACTCCAAACCGCTGCTTCGTCGTTTTCCGGTGACTGGACCGCGTGTCCTGATGGGACCGGGCGAAGGTGCGGGTATCGTAGATATTGGTGACAATCAAGCCGTTGTTTTCAAAATCGAAAGCCACAACCACCCTTCCGCAGTAGAGCCTTACCAAGGTGCGGCAACGGGTGTGGGCGGTATTATTCGTGATATTTTCTCGATGGGTGCAAGACCGGTGGCGTTGATGAACTCCCTGCGTTTTGGGAAGCTTGAAAGCGACCGGGTAAAATATTTGTTCGAGCATGTAGTATCCGGGATTGCAGGCTATGGTAACTGTATCGGCATTCCGACCGTCGGCGGCGAAATTATGTTCGACGACAGCTATGATGGTAACCCGCTCGTTAATGCGATGTGTGTGGGCCTGATTGATCATGATAAAATCCAGCGCGGTGTCGCTAAAGGTGTGGGTAACCCTGTCTTTTACGTAGGGCCTCCTACAGGCCGGGACGGCATTCACGGCGCAACCTTTGCTTCCGTCGAGCTGAGTGAAGAATCTGAAGCTAAACGTACAGCTGTACAAGTAGGCGATCCATTCATGGAAAAGCTGGTTATGGAGTCCTGTCTGGAACTGATCGACAGCGGTATCGTACTCGGCATTCAAGATATGGGCGCAGCCGGTCTGACCTGCTCCAGTGCGGAAATGGCGAGCAAAGCGGGCAACGGTCTGGAGCTGTATTTGGATCAAGTGCCGCAGCGTGAGGAAGGCATGACCCCTTATGAAATGATGCTGTCGGAATCCCAGGAGCGGATGCTGTTCGTAGTTGAGCCTAAGGATGAGGCGCAGGCCCAGGAGATTTTTGACCGTTGGGGCGTAATCTGCCGCAAAGTAGGTAAGGTTACGGATGACGGACGTCTGAAGCTGTTCCATCACGGTGAAGTTGTTGGCGATATGCCAGTAACGGCGTTGGTCGATGAGTGCCCTGTGTATGACAAGCCATCTACTGTACCTGCTTATTATGAAGAAAATGCAGCGGTAGATACACTGCGTTATGAAGAAGTGACTGATCTGGGCGGCGCACTCCGCAGCATTCTGGGATCGCCAACCGTAGCAAGTAAAGCATGGGTATACAACCAATACGACTACATGGTACGGACTAGCACTGCGGTTCGTCCTGGCTCAGATGCGGCAGTAGTTACGATTCAAGGTACACGCAAAGGTCTGGCGATGACAACGGACTGTAACGGCCGTTACGTCTATCTTGACCCTGAAGTAGGCGGACGTATTGCTGTCAGCGAAGCAGCACGTAACATTGTCTGCTCCGGTGCAGAACCGCTGGCCATTACGGATAACTTGAACTTCGGCAGTCCAGAGAAACCGGATATTTTCTGGCAAATGGAACGTGCTGTTGACGGTATGGCCGAAGCTTGCCGTGTGCTGGATACGCCGGTTATCGGCGGAAACGTCAGCTTGTACAACGAAAATGCTTCCGGTGCGATCTATCCGACACCAGTTGTTGGTATGGTGGGTCTGATCGCCGATACTGACCATATTACGACCCAAGCGTTCAAGCAGGAAGGCGATGCGATCTTGCTGCTAGGTACGACCAAAGCAGAGCTTGGCGGCAGTGAGTTCCAATATGCGGTGCACGGTGTAACTGAAGGCCGTCCGCCGGAGCTGGATCTTGCGGTTGAACGGAAACTGCTTGATGGCGTACTTGGCGCTATTCGCGGTGGATTGGTGACCTCGGCGCATGACTTGTCCGAAGGTGGCCTGGCTGCGGCGCTGGCTGAGAGCTGTATCAGCGGTGGTATCGGTGCTAACGTGAACCTGTCAGCGAATGGGCTTCGCCGTGATGTGGCGTTGTTCAGCGAGAGCCAATCGCGGATTATTTTGACAGCAGCACCGGATCGGGCTGAAGAGCTGAAAGCTGCGATTGCTGCAGCTGGAGTTCCTGTAGAAGTCATCGGAACCGTTGGCGGAGACAGATTGCGTGTGAACTTGGACGACGTAGCCGCGCTTGATGAGCCGGTACCTGCGCTGAAGTCCGTTTGGGAGGATGCCATTCCATGTCTTATGAAATAAAGACCGGGAAAGAGCAGACGGAACCTATTCTGTGGACCGGCGACTTTTACAATGAAGGAACGGGCTCGGGAGATATTTTTGATACGTTAAAAGAAGAATGCGGCGTTTTCGGGGTCTTCGGACACCCGGAAGCCGCATCCATGTCCTATTACGGTCTGCATGCCTTGCAGCACCGCGGGGAAGAGAGCGCGGGCATTTGCGTGGCAGACGGACGTGATTTTAACTATCACCGCGGCATGGGATTGGTTAAAGAAGTATTCGACAAAGACAGAATTGCCTCGCTGGTCGGCGACATGTCCATTGGGCATGTCCGTTATTCCACTAGTGGTGACAGCCGATTGACCAACGCGCAACCGCTTGTGTTCAAATACCGTGACGGTGATCTAGCGATTGCCACGAATGGCAATATTGTCAACGAGCCGCTGATCCGGCGTCAGCTGGAGCAAAGCGGATCAATCTTCCAGACCACAAGCGATACAGAAGTGCTAGCACATCTTATTGCGCGCTCACCGAAGGATTTTGTCGAAGCGGCTAAGGATGCTTTGGAGCAATTAGTTGGCGGGTTCGCTTTTCTGCTGATGACCAATGACAAACTGCTTGTCGCATCTGATTCGCACGGCTTGCGTCCGCTGGTGATGGGGCGTGTCGGTGAAGCTTATGTGTTCGCCTCGGAATCCTGCGCTCTGGAGACCATTGGTGCAGAGTTCGTACGCGATATCGAGCCGGGAGAGCTGCTCGTGCTTGATAAAGACGGTCTTCGCGAAGACCGCTTCACTGAGCCGAAGCGTAAGGCACTGTGCGCAATGGAGTATATTTACTTCGCGCGTCCAGATAGCGATCTGAATGGCTCGAACCTGCACGCTGCACGTAAGCGGATGGGCAGCCGGATGGCATTGGAAGCTTTTGTCGATGCGGATATCGTAACTGGCGTGCCGGATTCCAGTATCTCTGCGGCTATTGGCTATGCTGAACAGACGGGCATCCCGTATGAGCTAGGACTGATCAAGAACAAGTACACTGGCCGGACTTTCATCCAGCCAAGTCAGGAACTGCGTGAGCAAGGTGTTAAGATGAAGCTCAGCGCCGTGCGCCGTGTCGTTGAAGGCCAGCGCGTCGTCATGATTGACGACTCTATCGTGCGTGGTACGACCTCACGCCGTATCGTTAATCTGTTGCGCGAAGCCGGAGCTGTTGAGGTACACGTGCGGATCACTTCGCCGCCGTTCAAGAATCCTTGCTTCTACGGAATTGATACGCCTGACCGCCGCGAACTCATCGCCTCCTATAAGACGATTGAGGAAATGTGTGAAGAGATTAACGCGGATTCCCTTGCGTTCCTCTCACCCGACGGGCTGATCAGCTCTATCGGTGGATATAACAGTAATGACTATAAAGGCGGGCTGTGCCTGTCCTGTTTTGATAATGATTACCCGACGCAGGTGGATTTCGGCGGGGCGGAGAAGGATGGCTGCTCCTGCTAGGGTTGTCCATCCCCCTAAATCCCCCTTGCTAAGGGGGACCCCGGAGGGCGCTGCCCTCCGGCCACCCGAAAGCTTGGTGGTAGGTGTTTGGTTTTAACTTGCTAAGGGTGCTGGGGTGCGGGTGCCCGCATTGTCCCTGTTTGCCTCCGGCAAAGGCGGGACAAGCTCTACGGCGTTCCGCCCCCTGGCGGCATGCTGCACGCCGGGGGATGGTTGGCGGCTTGGCTTCGCTCCAAGCGCTTGGGGCTCGAAAAGCTACTCCCTGTTTGCTGCGCAAATGCGGTGCGCTTTTCTCGCCCGTGGGTGGTCAGCGCTTGGCTTCGCTCCAAGCGCCGAGGGGCTCGAAAAGCTACTCCCTGTTTGCTACGCAAATGCGGTTGCGCTTTTCTCGCCAGTGGTTGGTAAGTGCTTGGCTTCGCCTCAAGCACCGAGGGCTTGAAAAGCTAGTTCCTGTTTGCTGCGCAAATGCGGTGCGCTTTTCTCGCCTAGTGAGGTGCTCGGCTTCGCCAGAGCACCGAACCCTTGCTGTTGTGCAAGGTGCGTACTGCGGCTTGCGGCAGGGTTGTCTGGTGGTTTGGAAGTCATGGAGAGGAATTTTGGAGCTGTAGAAGCGTAGCGTTCGCCTTTATGATTGGATTTCTACCGCGGATAGCGGTTTAAATCAGGAAATCCAATCATAACAGCGATCGGAAGTCCAAACATTCATCGTAATGACGCCTGAAAACCACCTCCTTCCCTGCCGCCCCGTAAACGCACACTAAATTATAAAGATGAGGTGTCCAATAGTGTCGGAAGCTTACAAGAACGCCGGAGTGGATATTGCGGCTGGCAATGAAGCGGTAGAACGCATGAAAAAGCACGTAAAACGCACGTTCCGTCCCGAGGTCATGACTGAGCTGGGCGGATTTGGCGCGCTTTTCGGCCTCAATAAGGATAAGTATGAGGAGCCAGTTCTGGTATCGGGAACAGACGGCGTAGGTACGAAGCTGAAAATCGCGTTCGCGGCGGATCGCCATGACACCATTGGTATTGATGCAGTGGCCATGTGCGTGAACGATATCGTAGTACAAGGCGCGGAGCCACTGTTCTTCCTCGATTATCTGGCCTGCGACAAGGTAGTACCTGAGAAGATTGAAGCTATCGTGGCAGGTATTGCCGAAGGTTGTCATCAAGCCGGTTGTGCCCTGATTGGCGGCGAAACAGCGGAAATGCCAGGTATGTACTCGGCTGGCGAGTATGACATCGCAGGCTTTACAGTTGGTATCGCCGACAAAGCCAAACTAGTTACCGGAGCAACCATTGCCCCTGGAGATACAGTTATTGGACTGGCTTCGAGCGGCGTACACAGTAACGGATTCTCGCTGGTACGCAAGCTTTTGCTGGAAGAGGACGGGTACGCGCTGGATGAGACGGTTGATGAACTGGGAGCACCGCTTGTAGATGTGCTACTGGCACCGACCAAAATCTATGTGAAACCTTTGCTGTCGCTGCTTGAACAGCTTCCCGTGAAAGGGATGGCGCATATTACTGGTGGAGGATTCATCGAGAACATTCCACGTGTGCTGCCAGATGGTGTGAATGTGGAGATTAACTATGGTTCGTGGCCGATTCTGCCGATCTTTAACCTGCTGCAAAGCAAAGGGGACGTAACTAACCGCGATATGTTCACCACATTTAACATGGGTGTTGGTTTGGTCCTGGTTGTTGACGCTGCGAATGGAGAGCGGGCGCTTGAGCTGCTCAAAGCAAGCGGCGAAGAAGCTTATATCATCGGTACTGTGACCGAAGGCGAGCGCATCGTTACCTTTACGGGAGCTGAAGTATAATGCAATTGAACCGCATCGCCGTGTTTGCTTCAGGACAGGGCAGCAACTTTGCTGCGCTGGCTGAAGCGCAAAAGGCAGGCAAGCTTGGTAGCGGGAGCATTGAACTGCTTGTCTCCGACAAGCCGGAATCAGGTGCGGCACAGCGGGCAGTGGAGGCGGGTATTCCGACACTGCTCCTGCGCCCGAAGGATTTTGCCAGCCGGGAGCTGTACGAAGCAGAGATTGTGGCCGAACTTCAGCGCCGGGACATCGGGCTGATTGTGCTGGCTGGATATATGCGGCTTATTACCCCCGTTCTGCTTACGCCATACGCAGAGCGGATTATCAATATTCATCCTTCGCTGTTGCCGGCATTTGCCGGAATAGACGCGATTGGTCAGGCACTGAATTATGGTGTGAAGCTGACGGGCGTGACGGTGCACTATGTGGATGGTGGCATGGATACCGGCCCAGTTATTGCCCAGCGAACGGTCGCTGTGGAGGATAACGATACGGCGGAGACACTCGCTGAGCGGATTCATCAGGTAGAGCATGGCTTGTATGCCGATGTGGTCGCTGCTTTTGCCGATGGGCGGATTGAACTGGTGGGCAGAAAGACGATCATTCGCGAAAAGTGAGTAGTTAAGGCGAATCGGTCGACTCCAAATGACATTTGAAGCTACTCTCCAGCGAGAGTGATATTTCTCGGGAAATATTGCACAAACTGCGAGTGATGTCGCATGGCAGGGGATACCGGTCGATGGTTTAACAGGAAATTCTCCCGTTAATGTGCCTCATTTCCGTGCTTTGGACGATTTAAATGGAAAAATTCCAGTTAATCGGCTCGTTTGTACAGCATTCGATGATATCGGACGAAATAACAGGAGATTTTCCCGGTAAGTTGTCAGAAAAGGTATGCATGGCTAAATTAACAGGAAGAAATCCTGTTAATTGGTAGGTGGTCGCGATTGAAGCTGTTATAACGACTGTTGTAGCTACTATTGAAGCTATGGTTATTGCGTGCGGTTAGCTGAGATCGTTCACCGTTGTAGCTACTGCTACTGGCCGCGACTACAATGCTTATGACAACTTAACAGCCTTTCATTTTCCAGCAAGACAGCTATTCTCACGTATTCAGATTCACCCCGTTTAGATTGTGGTCCCTTATTCTTTTCGTTTATCTTGGCTATTACGGCTTTATAAATTGCACGGAACATCCGGAGGAGGACTATTCAAAGTGAGTATCAAAAGAGCGCTGGTCAGCGTATCGGATAAACAGGGTATCGTGGATTTTTGCCGCGAGTTGTCTGCATTGGGCGTAGAAATCATCTCCACAGGCGGAACTAGCACACTTCTGGCTAAAGAAGGCGTGCCGGTCATCGGCATCTCCGATGTGACAGGGTTCCCCGAAATTATGGACGGACGTGTCAAAACACTTCATCCAGCCGTACATAGCGGCCTGCTAGCTGTTCGTGACAATGAAGAGCACACACGTCAAATGACTGAGCTTGGCTTGGATTACATCGACCTCGTTGTCGTCAATTTGTATCCTTTCGCAGAGACGATTGCTAAGCCGGACGTCACGTATGAAGACGCCATCGAGAACATCGATATCGGCGGACCGACGATGCTGCGTTCTGCGGCGAAGAACCATGCTTTTGTCAGTGTGGTAGTGGATGCCAGCGACTATGCAGCGGTGCTTGAAGAGGTTCGTGCAGGTGGAGATACGACACTGGAGACCCGCAAACGTCTTGCGGCAAAAGTGTTCCGCCATACGGCGGCTTATGATGCCCTGATTTCCGATTATTTGTCAAATGTAACCGGTGATCCGCTGCCGGAGCGCTACACGGTAACTTACGAGAAGATCCAGGATCTGCGCTATGGGGAGAACCCACACCAGAAGGCTGCTTTCTACCGCAAGCCATTGGCTTCGCTGGATACGCTGACAGCGGCAGAGCAATTGCACGGCAAAGAGCTGTCCTACAATAACATCAACGATGCCAACGCTGCCCTGCAAATCGTTAAGGAATTTGAAGAGCCGGCTGTCGTGGCGGTTAAGCATATGAATCCTTGCGGAGTGGGCGTAGGTGCAAGCGTCTATGAGGCTTACCAAAAAGCCTACAACGCTGATCCGACCTCCATCTTTGGTGGTATTGTGGCTGCTAACCGCATTATTGATGCGGATACAGCTAATCTGCTGAAGGATATTTTCCTGGAGATTATTTTAGCGCCAGGCTTCACGGATGAAGCGCTTGAAATTTTGACCAAGAAGAAGAATATCCGTCTGCTCAAAATCGGCAATCTCAGTGCGGCAGCTGCGCGTAAGAGCAGTTTTGTCGTGACCTCCATCGACGGTGGTATGGTAGTTCAGGAGAGCGATGTGCACTCCATTAACCCGGATGAGTTGCAGGTGGTAACTGACCGTAAGCCTACGGAAGAAGAACTGAAGCAATTGCTGTTTGGCTGGAAAGTTGTTAAGCATGTGAAATCCAACGCCATCGTGCTCGCAGCTGATGATATGACAGTCGGCGTAGGCGCAGGCCAAATGAACCGTGTCGGTGCGGCGAAGATCGCAATTGAGCAAGCAGGAGAGAAATCCAAAGGAGCCATTCTGGCCTCCGATGCGTTTTTCCCAATGGGCGATACCTTGGAAATGGCTGCAAAAGCAGGAATTACAGCGGTTATTCAGCCGGGCGGCTCCATTAAGGACGAAGAGTCCATCAAGGTCGCTAATGAGTATGGCATCGCTATGGTCTTCACTGGCGTTCGTCACTTCAAACACTAGAGCTGGCTTGGGAGGATTTCATTGTTATGGATATTTTAGTGGTTGGCGGCGGCGGCCGGGAGCATGCAATTATATGGAGCCTGTCCAAGAGCCCGCGCGCCGGTAAAATCTACTGTGCCCCCGGCAATGCCGGGATCGCGCAATTGGCGGAATGCGTGCCGATCGGCGTATTCGAGTTCGACCGGCTGACGGCTTTTGCGAAGGAACGGGAGGTTGGTCTGGTCGTCATCGGGCCGGATGACCCGCTGGCTGGAGGGATTGTTGACGCTTTTGAAGCAGAAGGCATTCCAGTCTTCGGTCCGCGCCGCAATGCGGCAGAGATCGAAGGCAGCAAGACCTTCATGAAGGATCTGCTACACAAGTACAATATTCCGACAGCGGCGTATGAGAAATTTGACGGTTATGAAGCAGCTGCGGCTTATCTGCAAGAGCAGCCACTGCCGATAGTTATCAAAGCGGACGGACTGGCAGCAGGCAAAGGCGTGACTGTAGCCTACTCCAGAGAAGAAGCAGACAAGGCGCTGGCAGATATTATGGTCAGCAAAGTATTTGGTGAAGCGGGCGCTCAAGTTGTCATCGAGGAGTTCCTGGCCGGGCAAGAGATGTCCATTCTGGCCTTTGTGGACGGGGAGACGGTGCGGCCGATGGCTGCCGCCCAGGATCACAAGCCGGTGTACGACGGTGACAAGGGGCCTAATACAGGCGGAATGGGTACTTATTCCCCACTGCCGCATATTGACGAAGCTATTATCCGCGAAGCGGTGGAGAGTATCATTGAGCCTACGGCGAAAGCCATGGTAGCGGAAGGACGCCCGTTCAGCGGGGTGCTGTTCGCAGGGCTGATGATTTCGCCGGATGGCAAGCCGAAGACGATCGAGTTCAATGCCCGCTTCGGTGATCCAGAGACCCAGGTGGTTCTGCCAAGGCTCAAGAGTGATCTGCTCGAAATCTTCCTGGCTGTAGTGGAAGGGCGTCTGGCAGACATAGAGATCGAGTGGAGCGAGGAAGCCGCAGTATGCGTAGTGCTGGCTTCTGGCGGCTACCCGGGATCTTACCCGAAGGGTGAACCGATTTCCGGTCTGGAAGAGGACGGAGAAGGGCTGGTCTTCCATGCGGGAACGGCCCGTGGTGAGGATGGAAGCTGGTTGACTAACGGCGGCCGGGTCCTGGGCGTCGTAGGACTGGGCGCGGATATTCGCGAGGCTCGCGAAGCGGCTTATGCCCGTGCCGAAAGGATCGCTTTTCCCGGAAAACAAAGCCGTAGCGACATCGCGATGAAGGCACTCGTCTAAGGAAAAAGGACTGTATCTAGCATTTTTTTACGCTATAAGTCCTAAAAAAGGACTGACAAGTGATAGAAAAAGTGCTATAATACAACACGTACGGGGGAAAATGTGCGGATATATACAGATAAAGGGGCCTTTCCGATCATGGAAAGGCCTTTTTTAAACATCAGCTTGTGCAAATTATGCTGTGCCGTTTTCTGGGGGTGCTTGAAATGTCATCTTACAGCACATATGATATAAAGGTTCCGTGCCGGAGATAACATACCAGGGCATGCAGCAGTGCGCTTGATGGCGTACATTCAGTCACAGATTTAAGGGGGAATTGGTTTTGAGTAAGGTTGGAAGAAATGACTTGTGCCCGTGCGGCAGCGGGAAGAAATATAAGAAGTGCTGTCTCGGCAAGGAGCAGGATGCAGTCGAATCCATACTGCGGCTCGTAACAACGGAAGAAGCCGCGGCGCAGGAGATTTCGGCAGTTGCCCTGCAAACAGAACAACCGGCAGCAGCACAGCCCGCAGAACGCCCGGAGAACAAGCTTACCCTGGCCAAGCTTAGAAAAATGGTATCCCGTGACCTAAAATGGGAGCATCCGTCCCATGAGCAATTGGGGTTGCATCTCATAGAGAGCATGAGAAATAAATTCGACAAGGAGCTTATTCAAGAGGCGCTTGTCCTGTGGAACGGCTATTCTCGTCAAACCAAACCTGCGGTCAAGAAGATGGGTTCCTTCTGTGCAGCGATAGAATATTTGCTGTCTGAAGAGTACGGCTTCCTTCTCACCCAGGCGGAACTGGCGATTAAATATGAGGTTACTGCGGCAACGATCTCACGTAAAGTGAAGGAAATGCTGAATTATATCGAAGAGTACGGTATGGGCGAAGCGCCTGACACATTGGCTGAACTGAGCAGCCTGGAAAGTCCGAAGGAGAAGGAGCAGGCTCTACTGGCAAAAGTGATGGAAACCCCGTCGGCCAAACGCCGGGTACAGCTTGCACGTACGATTCTGGAGATTTATCCTGACAGTCCGGACGCTTATCTTGTTCTGGCTGAGGAATCTGAGGATGAGGAAGAGGCCCGTTCTTTTCTAAAAGCTGGGATGGCTGCCGGAGCACGCGAGCTGGGCGAAGACTTTTTCAAGGAGAATAAAGGTCATTTCTGGGGGCTTGTAGAGACCCGGCCTTATATCCGTATCTGTAAGAGTTATGCTGATTCCTCTTGGTTCGGCGGAAATGCCGAAGAAGCGGTTAAGACGCTGGAGCACGTGCTGGAGCTGAATCCGGACGATAACACAGGTGCCCGTTATTTGTTGGTAGCAGCCTACCTCTACAACAATAAGCTGGGTAAGGCGGAGCAGATTCTTAAGCTATATGGTAAAAATGATGCCGCGGCTTCCTATGCCTATGGCCGTATGCTGCTGGAGTACAAGAAGAACGGGCTGACTGCCCAGCTAAAAATGCTGTACCGTGTTGCCCGTAATGTGAACAAGCATGTGCCTGAATATCTGCTTGGCACCAAGCGGCTGCCGCATAATCTCCCGGACTATGTTGGGAGAGGCGATGCCAATGAGGCGATCGAATATGTCATCGTGAATTCACGCCTTTGGACAAGCGTGCCGGATCTGCTGAAGTGGATGTTGAAGCAATAGTACAGGAGTGATCGCTGAGGTGCCTATGCTGGCGTTCAGCAACGTATAAGAAGAGGTGTCTCGGGAGTCATGAACAGATGACTGCGGGACACCTCTTATTGTGTTTTCTACCTAAGAAAAACTGGCCTTGAAAAAAGTCTGAGGGAATAGTATGTTACAAGAAGCAAAACGATTAGACAGAGACAGTGAGGCGAGGAGAGTCATGAGAGAAGACGAAGACCGGATCTTGGGGATGGAAGATATTGTACGGGCACATCACGTGCTGCGCGAGGTCATTGTTCGTACGCCGTTGCAACGTGATGCGGTACTGTCTGCCAAATATGATTGCGATGTGTACTTGAAGCGGGAGGATCTGCAAATTGTCCGCTCTTTCAAAATACGCGGGGCTTATAATATGATTCGTAGCCTGTCCCCAGAGGACAGAGAGAAAGGCATTGTCTGCGCCAGTGCAGGCAACCACGCCCAAGGCGTAGCTTACTCCTGCAAGGCGCTTGGAATTAAAGGCAAGGTCTATATGCCGAGCACCACACCAAGCCAGAAGGTGAAGCAGGTTCGGCGCTTTGGCGGGGAATTCGTAGAGGTCATTCTGAAGGGGGATACCTTTGATGATGCCTATGACGAAGCTTTGCAGGCCTGCATCGATTTCGGGATGACGCTGATCCATCCGTTCGATGAGCCGAGAATTATTGCCGGTAACGGAACGATTGGCATGGAGGTTATGGAAAGTCTGGACAACCCTGCCGACTTTATTTTCGTGACTATTGGCGGCGGCGGTTTGGCTGCAGGTGTCTCAACCTATGTCAAAACCGTTAGCCCTTCGACGAAGGTCATTGGTGTTGAGCCACTTGGTGCGGCTTCTATGAGTGAGGCCTTTAAGCAAGGAAAAGTAGTTACCCTGGATCACATCAACAAGTTCGTAGACGGTGCAGCTGTTAAGCGTGTAGGTGGATTGACGTACGATATTTGTTCACGTTCTCTGGATGATGTTGTAATGGTGCCTGAAGGTAAGGCTTGTACGACCATTCTGGAGTTATATAATGAAAATGCCATTGTTGTAGAGCCTGCAGGCTCCCTGCCTATCGCGGCGCTTGACCAGTACCGTGATCAAATCCGTGGCAAAACGGTGGTTTGCATCGTTAGCGGTGGCAATAATGATATTGACCGGATGCAGGAGATCAAGGAGCGGTCGCTGATCCATGAAGGCCTCAAGCATTATTTCATGGTGAATTTCCCGCAGCGTGCTGGTGCACTTCGCGAATTCCTGGCAGAGGTGTTGGGTCCGGAAGACGATATCACCCGTTTTGAGTATACGAAGAAGCATGACAAAGAGAACGGCCCTGCACTGGTTGGCATTGAGCTGTCCAGTAAGGAATCATATGCCCCGCTGATCGAACGGATGCAGCAGAAGGGCATGGATTATACAGAAATCAACAAGGATATGAATTTGTTCAATATGTTAATTTAATTGGATACGGCTGAGAGAGCTGTATGAGATATAAAAAAGCCCGTCCCACTTTTGAATAGTGGGACGGGCTTTTGCAGTTTGATGCCGCGTTTTATTGTTTTCTGAAGGCTTGTATTGCTCTTTGAAGCTTTGTATTGCTTTCTAAAGGTTTGCATTGCAATCCTGATTTGTGGAGTCTTCAAGGGCTATCTTCGCAACAGATGTGAGCTAAGTTAGAGGGACTTCCTTGGATCTGTACTGCTCTACCTTGTCGTCGAGCAGATAGCCGTTCTCTTTCAGCAGCTTCATGAAGCCTTCGAGCTTCTGTAAGAAGGGGCTATTATCAGGGTTCTTGGCCGATAATAGTCCGGCATAGGCCTTCTGTGCCTCCAAATCCATTTCTAGATTATCGTAATGGAATAGAGGCGTGTTGTTCAGGCCATAGAATGTGCTGGCGATGTACTTCGCGTATAGCTGCTTCGCGGCCGTGATCCGATTTGACTTCGGATAGCTCCGCGTGAACTGCTCTGCCGCCAGAGCGCGGGCGGCTACCTCGGTCCAGGCGATGACCAGCCCGTTGTCCTTGGCAGAGGGAAGGTCAGACTCCGCAGCCATCATCGTTAGATAATCGCTGATGTCGTTCGTGACATATACTTTGTATTTGCGGTAGGCTGCATAATCAATTACAGGAAAGTAAGTACCTTCTGCCGTCTCCAGCTTATAACCGCTCTCTCCAGCGGTCTCCAGCAACGTTCGCAGGGCAGGGTCTTTAACACTTTCAGCCAGCTTGACCATACTAACCTGCGGTTTATATACGGTAGCCAACTGGCGCTGCACATCACTTCTGCTGAATTTGTTCTCCCATGCCCCAAGAGCGGCCTTATGTAGGTTCTCAAGCTGCAAAGTCATCATTGTGGCCCGGTAAGAAGTCACGGCATACAAGTTGCTGTTCAAATATTTAATAGCCTGCGGAAGCTTGGACGACGACGAGAGCAGGGGCTGGGCAGCCTTGTATATAGCTTCCGAATGACTGTTGTCTGCGCTTGTTGTGGAAGTCTTGCCGGTGCTTTCCTGAGTGCTTGATCCGCTTCCCGCTGCATAAATAGATGCGGTGGGGATGGCTTGTACACCGATGGTAACCGCAAGAACGGCTGCTAACAAATAGGGCTTCTTGTTCATATGTGCTTCCTCCTGTCTATTTGAAATGGAGTAAGAGAAGTAAGAGACTTATTTTTTCAAGAACAGCACTTTCAGGCCGACCGCTCCGACAGCGAAAATAATCAGGCTGATCCAAGGGGAAATCGAGAAGACGGGCAGCAACGTATCCAGGTACGTACCGACAAATATCACTACAGCGGCTATTGCAATATAGATGCTTAGTCCCTTGAGGTCAAAACCCTTTGTCTGCGGTGTGTCGCTGTCAGACAAGGCAGCCATCCACTTCATAAACAATTCAATGACGACAATGGAGCCAATACCTACGGCAATAAGGGTGAAGAGGCTGACCTGATTGAATATTCCCGATGAGCCGGTAGTCCATTGAAACAACAGGCCGAATGCGCCTAATACGCCGAAGAGGCAGGTCAGAGCCGCCCATGGAATCATCAGGTAGTAGCTCAGCTTACTTCTGGTGGGAGCCGGCGGTACACTCTCCACGATTTCTCTGAAATAGTCTTCCGGATGCTCCCCGAAAATTTGTTTGGCGTTCCTGCCTTTGCCTTGTTCTTGAACCAGCAGCTTGGCCGCTTCCAGGAGCAGTTCCTCTGTACGAAGAGCATCAACCCGGCTGGCCCGCATGGCGAGAATCATATCCTCAAAATACGAGCGGTTGAACGGTGTCAGCTGCTCGCGAAGTGCGTTGTTTTCCTTAATCATATCTTTGACTTTCATGGGGTGGATATTACCTCCAATATCATAAATCATGAATACCTTAGCCTAAAGTATACGTTTGACAAGCAGGTCAGTGCAAGGAAATGCGTTTCGGCCTGTGATGCATAATCCTTATCAAAGCGTGAACACTGATAAGGTAATGGATTTGAACAAATACAGTACTTGGAAGGGCAGGGCGAGGTTATGGAACATGGTGATCAGAAGGAGCAGGACAGATTCATGGGCGATGGCTTCGAGCCTGAACCGACCCATGGCATGGTTGATTGGGGTGGTTCCGATGGCTTCAGTCTCTGGGATGCTGCCACGGAAACAACCGATAACTGGATGAAGGATTGGGAAGGCAGACAAGAAACGCATGACATGTTCCACAACAGTTACGACTGACGGGCCCTTTCAGCAACGGTGGCCTCTTTTGTTCCCGGTGAACAGAAGAGGTCTTTTCCTTTTCTATTGACAATAATGTTGGATACCGTATAATAAGAATATAATTCATACTAAATTTATCGGAATTACAAAATATATCAGATGCAGATATGTATTTTAGAAGGAGGACACGGCAATGGAACGCGCAATTGTAATCCGGCATAACCGGGAGGAACTAACCGCAAGCATTCATTATCCGACAAAAGAAAAAGGGACCACCGGGCGTTGCAAGGACCGGGTTCCTTTGGCGGTGATTTGCCATGGATTCGTAGGTAACCGGATCGGGGTGGACCGGATTTTTGTCAAAGCTGCCCGGGAGCTGGCTCAGGACGGTTACATGGTTATTCGCTTTGACTATGCAGGCTGCGGCGAGAGCAGCGGGAATTACGGCAGCGAGGATATGGAGTCCATGATCGCCCAGACTCGTGCCGTACTGGATTACGGAATTAGTTCCGCAGATGTGGACCCGCAGCGGGTAACGCTGATCGGACACAGTCTTGGCGGGGCTGTAGCTCTCTTAACAGGAATTCGTGATCGCCGGGTTAAGAACCTTGTCCTGTGGTCGGCGGTTGGTTACCCGTTCAATGACATTGTGAAGATCGTGGGCCGGGATGCGTATGATCAAGCGGTGAAGACTGGTTCGGCAGATCATGCCGGATATTCCTTTACCCCTGTATATTTTAACTCTCTGGCTGCGTTCCAACCGTTCCAGGAAGCCGGTAAATTCAGCGGTGATGTACTGGTTGTTCACGGGACTTCGGATGATGTTATTCCGGTAGACTATGCCTTTCTATACCAAAAGCTATTCTGGACCCGGCCGGAGGGCCGCTGCGATAAAGAAATTATTTTTCAGGGGGATCATACCTTCTCCACCGGCCCGGCACAGGAGCAATTGCTTAAGCGGACTCGGGAATGGATGAACGAGCAGGAGCACCTGCAGGAGGAATGGCAGAACTGGATGATATAGAAAGCCGTTCTCTGTTCTCTACTCGCCAAACAGGGGAAGAAGGGGTAAAATAAAGATGCAGGCCATATACTGGGTTAGGAGGTTGGCATCCTATGAAATTACCCGCATTTTTTATCGCGCATGGTTCCCCGTTGCTTGCCCAGGAGGATAACGAATATACCCGGTTTCTGGAGCGACTCGGCCGTGATTTAGGCAAACCCCGCGCTATCGTTGTATTCACGGCACATTGGGATAGTCCGGAGCAGCTTTTGACCGTGGATGCTCAGCATGAGGCGAAGCACGACTTCTACGGATTTCCTGAGGAGATGTACTCGCTGACCTATCCGGCTCCAGGTGATCCTGAGCTGAGCCGCGAGATTTCGGAATTGTTCAAGGCACAGAATCTGCCACATCAGCCGGTGCTTGGCCGTGGACTGGATCATGGCGTATGGGTGATCCTGAAGAAGCTGTTTCCGCAGGCTGACGTACCTGTAGTTGCGTTATCGGTAGACTCTTTGCGTTCCCCTAAGGAGCAATACAACATCGGACGCATGCTGGCCCCGCTGCGAGAGCAGGGCGTGCTTATTATCGGCAGTGGCGGATTGGTGCATAACCTTAGACTGCTGAGAGAAGATGATCAGCCCGAAGCATGGGCACAGGAATTCGATGCCTGGGTCGCTAAAGGCCTTCAGTCTTGGGATCTCCCGGAATTATTCTCCTATGAGAAGAAAGCCCCTCATGCCCGTGAAGCTGTCCCGACCTATGGAAAAGAGCATTTTGTACCTCTCTTCTATGTGATGGGAACCGCAGATGAGGGCAGACAGGCACAGCTAATGATCCAGGCTTATCAATACGGAACCCTTAGCCTGAATTGCTGGATGCTCGACTAGAATTGAATACGAGACCTTGAGAATAAATGAATACAGGGTGCAGCCGGAGTTTACCGGCTGCACCCTTTTTGAGTTGTTTTTATGGATTAACACTGGTGGGGGAGAGAATTGTTAATTTCCAACGCCATGACTATTAATAGTGATAGTCGTTTTTACAGGTTTCTCTGAATCATTGGATGGATTGGGAAGACCAACAACAGCAACAGCGCTAAGAATACTACATGTAGCCAAGAGAAAAGCCAATTTTCTTTTCATTTAACTTTTGCACCTCTCTAATTAGAATAGTATATCTATCTTGAGATTCTGCAGGTGCATGATGCCTGAATTGTTCGTATAATCCCACACATCTCAGTATTGCACTATCACACTTTATTTTAATAGAAGATTCCAAACTTTCCAATACTAGTGATATTCCTTTTTGGAATTTTTTGTCGTTTAAATAATAGACACCTAGTTCAGCCAGCAAACGTGTATGGCGGTCTACAGTTATCAAAGAGTTCACTTCCCCAAAGAGTCCTTCTTGGTCTTTTAATCGAAGATGTGGATCAAAGCGTTCAAGAACAGGGTCTATATTGAAATGGTACGTATTCGAAGCCGCAACGATTCTGCATAATCCGACGAAAACCTCGTCTTGTCTGGTTGAGAGATAGTCAATGTATGCTGGCAAAATCTCAACTTGCCCTCGCATTAATTTGTACATATAGCGGTTTGCTTCAGACCATTCATGGAACTGATATATGATTCGTACCTCTTCGTCAGAAGGAGAATCGACCCAATTTGCTGTGCCATATAAATCTGCATATTCCAAGGCCGTCTCATAATCTCCATGTTGACTGTAAACATTACCGAGCGATAAATAAGCATATAGGATGTAAAACACAAGCGGCTTGTTCGTTTCGCTGTGCGGATGACGTTTTCCACGGGATTGCTCGTATTGAATCATAGCTTTGTGTCCCATTTTTTGCGATAACAGCTCAACTGCCTGCCAACGATGGAGAGAGATATTCACATTGATCAATTCATTAAGCGCATCCAACTGGTACATTTCGTCCAGCCGGTCAATGTAGGGCTCAAATTGAATAGCAGCAAGCGTATTTAGATCCTGGTCTTCACATAAGTTAATGATGAACAAACGGTAATGACAAAGGGCCAGTCGTTCGGAATGTTGATACTTCTCAGTTTCGGCCAGACTTTCATAGAGAATCAACGCTGCCGCTCTCTTGCCATTCCTAAAGAATTCTTCAGCAGCCTCAAACAGCAAAGGTGCATAAGAGAGTCTGTCCAGCATCAAATGAACGGTCTGCCGAATATAATCCAATTTATTCAATTCTGCACAGCGATTAAGATACGGTCCTAACCTACGCCAATCTGGTGAAGAATGAAAGAAGCAGTCCTGAATGTATAGATCATAAAAATGTCCTTCTTCGAGCCGCATAGCTGACGTGATCTTGTCTAACTGTTGCATGGAGATTGTTTTTTTGTCGTTAAGAATATTGCTTAGTGTTCCAGTATGTAACCCGGCTACTTCTGCAAACTGACTGACAGTTATCTTTTTCTCTTTTAAAAAGCTTTCTAATTGTGCGGTTATCGTGGTTGTCGGTTCCATATGAACACCACCCTCACTATAAACCAAAAATAGGAAACTTATGTATTCAATTTATATAATATTACTTATAAATACAGCGGTCAATCGTAGAGATCACTAATCCTAGCGAAACCAAGACAAAATGGACAGGCTGTGATTAAATGGAAGAAACGCTTGAAAGAGAGGAACGACCACCTTATGATATTGAACCGTGCTTCTTCCCGTTTACTGTGCAGTTTTCTTCTTGCCGGGGGGCTGTTGTCCGCTTGTGGAACCGAATCTGCACTGAATCAGCCGGTAGCAACTACTGAGTCTATCCCCGAGCCGACGGTGTCCAGTGAGCCTTCGCCATCTCCGGTACCTGTCGGAGGGCCAATATCCGGTTTGACGGGACTGCAAGTCCCGGAGGAAACCGCGCTGCCGCGGCCCTTATCCATAATGATCAACAATGCACCAGCCGCCCGTCCACAATCGGGGGTAAGCGAGGCGGATATTCTGTATGAGGTGCTGGCTGAGGGTGGGATTACACGTTTGATCGGTGTGTTCCAGAGTCATACTGGTGTTGTGAAAATCGGCCCGATCCGCAGCATCCGGCCATATCTTATTGATATTGGCGAGAGCCACGGCGGTGTGACCGTGCATGCGGGAGGCAGTCCTGACGCTTATGCCATTCTGCAGAGACAGAAGAAGGAAGACCTCGACGAAATCGGAAGGGCCGGGGCCTATTTCTGGCGGGACAAGGATCGTAAAGCCCCACATAATCTGTACAGCAACACAGCAAAGCTTAGGGAAGGGTCGGAAAAGCTAGGATATGCGCAGGATACGCCAGTGCCCGGTTATCTTTTCAACAATCCTGATGCCCAGCCAACCGGAGGACAAGCCGCGTTCGAATTCAACGTGAATTTTCTATTGAAGAGCTATGATGTCGGGTATAAATATAATGTCGAGCGGGCGACTTACCAGAGATGGGTGAACGGCAAGCCGCATCTGGATCTGAATAATGACCACCCCGTGGAAGCTGCGAATGTTGTCGTAATGGGGAGTGACCATAAGGTGCTGGATGATGTCGGCAGGCTCCAGGTCGATGTGGAACTTGGAGGAGAGGCGCTGCTGTTCCAGCGCGGAGAAATCATTCAAGGCCGCTGGTCGCGTAAGCCTGGTGATATCATTCGTTTTGTGAAGGATGGTAAGGAGGCACTCATGTATCCAGGTGTCACGCATATCCTGATTGTGCCCAATGCACCGTCATTCAACAGTCACATTACTTATCCGGGGGCGGAGAAAACAACTTAGAGAATAAGTTCATTCGTACAGGCGAACAGTAAGGTATGCCCCCAGCCGCTTGGCAGAGAAGGCAAGCTACTTGAAAAAGCGCATAACATAGCCTTTTATCAATCCAGTATGTCCCATTATTTCCGTGAATGTAGAAATATTATTGCTATTCAACGAATTTGTTATCATACTGTAAAAAAGTTGTCGTTTTTTACTTCTATCCCTTCCACTGTTATGTTAAGATAACAGAGTTGTCATTCATTTTCATGCTTTTTCATTTGGATGACTTCGCGTTTAGACCGTTATTTTATGTAATTTATGTAAAGGGGTTTAAAATGATGAAGTTGAGAAAAAAGGACATATTCTTTGAAACGCTGGAAAACATGGCGGATACCATTGTCCAAGCTGCGGATTATTTTGCTCAAAATATTACTAATCTTCAGAATAACGTGGAGAGCTTTGCCGCAGAGATGAAGAAGTACGAATCGCAGTGTGATACTTACACGCACACCGTTATCAAAGAATTGAACAAAACGTTCATTACGCCTCTAGAACGCGACGACATTATGGACCTGATCACGAGCATGGACGATGTCATTGATGGTTTGGAAGCTTCAGCCTCACGTTTCTATATGTATAACTTGCTTGACGCGGATGAATATATTGTGCAATTTGCAGAAATTCTCCGTCAAAGCGCCTATGAAATTCAAAAAGCGGTTCACCTGCTGTCCCAGAAAAAGCTGCTGGCGATCCGTGAGTATACCATTCGCCTGAACGATCTCGAGAACCAGGGCGATGAAGTGTTGCGTACTTGCACAAAAGCCCTGTTCGAAAAAGTGAAGGACCCGATTGAGCTGATCAAGCGCAAAGAGCTGTACGAACGGCTGGAGACGACGACCGATAAATGCGAGGACGTCGCTAACAAGCTGGAATCGATCATCATGCGTAACTCATAATAAGGGGCCTTCAAATATATGGATACATCATTACTGGTGCTTGGCATCGTTGTATTTCTCGCGCTAGCGTTCGACTTTATCAACGGTTTCCACGATACGGCCAACGCAATTGCTACCTCTGTATCAACGCGGGCGCTCCCGCCGCGTACAGCGATCATTTTAGCAGCTACCATGAACTTTGTCGGCGCCCTGATGTTTACCGGTGTCGCTAAGAAGATTGGTGGAAGCATCACAGACCCTACCATGCTGGATAACGGGATTCAAGTCGTTATTGCAACGCTTGTCGCTGCGATCATTTGGAACCTGGTAACGTGGTGGTTCGGAATTCCTTCCTCCTCTTCACATGCGCTGATCGGTGCTTTGGCCGGTGCAGTATACGTGGGAGCTGGTTCCGATCACATTAAATGGAGCGGTTTTATTGAAATCGTGGAAGGTCTTATCTTCTCTCCACTGATTGCTTTTGTTATTGGTTATATTGTAATGATTATCCTCAAATGGATATTTGCCAAACGTAGTCCGCATACCGTCAACAAAGGCTTCCGGACGATGCAGATTATTACGGCGGCGCTGCAATCCTTCACCCATGGTACGAATGATGCGCAAAAGGCGATGGGGATTATTACTTTTGCCCTAGTGACCTCAGGTCATCTGGACTCCATGGAAGTGCCACTCTGGGTTAAAATCGCTGCAGCGACAGCGATGGCGCTCGGAACCTCTGTGGGCGGCTGGAAGATTATCAAGACGATGGGCTCGAAGATTTTCAAAATCGAACCGATCAACGGTTTCGCGGCCGATATTTCGGCGGCCTCCGTTATTTTCTCAGCCACACTGCTGCATCTGCCTGTAAGTACGACTCACGCCATTACTTCGGCTATTCTCGGGGTTGGATCGGCCAAGCGTTTCTCCGCTGTAAAATGGGGTGTAGCTGGACGGATCGTGGTTACGTGGTTCATCACCATTCCTATCAGCGCAGTGCTGGCGGGACTGATCTTCAAAATTTTCTTCTAAAATCATAAGCAAGTGTTCAGATAAGAGCCTGGTCGACATTGGTCGATTAGGCTCTTCTTTTTTGTAGTTGGGAGGAAGGCCGTCAATGCGGTACAATGAACAGAGAGGCTAAGGACAGAACGGAGGATTTCATCATATGATACGTACGATGGCGGTAACCCATCAGGGTGAGGTGCTGACAGGGCTGCTGCTGCAAGAGATCCAAATGGCGGATTACGCCTGGATCTGGGTTGATTTTGCAACACCTACAACAGAGGAGACTTCACTTCTGGATTCTTATTTTCACTTTCATCCGCTGGCGATTGAAGATTGCATGCATGTGCTGCAGCGTCCTAAGCTGGACTATTATGAGAATGCGCAGTTCTTCGTGTTGCATGCGCTAAATGAACGCACATTGGAAGCGGAAGAGATTGACCTGTTCCTCAGCAAAAGCTTTCTCGTCTCCTATCATCATCAGGAAAAGACGGAGATGAATGAAGCCTGGGAGCAGGTGAAGCAGGAAATTCATAGCCGCAAAGGCTGGTCAGGCGGACCGATGGCTGCAGCGTATACAGTGATGGACAAGCTGGTGGATAAATATTTTCCAAGTCTATATAGCATTGAGGACGAGCTGGCGGATTTGGAGAGTATGGGCAGTAAGGAGTCGGTGGAGGAGTTAATGAGCCAGGTGTTCGATGTCCGCGGGCGTCTATTGAAGCTTCGCCGGACTATTGTACCCATGCGTGACCTAATGTATCGGATACTCAATTCACAGCATGTGCAGAGTAATGGGGAGGAACGGATTTATTTTGGCGACATCTATGACCATCTGCTGAAGCTGACCGATATGATCGAGGTGGACCGTGAAATGACCGCTGATCTCCGGGATAGTTATATCTCGTTGAACTCCAACCGGATGAACTCTATTATGAAAACACTAACGGTCATCACCACCATCTTCATGCCGCTGACGCTGATCGCCGGGATCTATGGGATGAATTTCAAGATCATGCC
Organism: Paenibacillus sp. NPDC058177; assembly: GCF_042883835.1. Classification (NCBI taxonomy): domain Bacteria; kingdom Bacillati; phylum Bacillota; class Bacilli; order Caryophanales; family Paenibacillaceae; genus Paenibacillus; species Paenibacillus sp. NPDC058177. The sequence continues at coordinate 39,122 of NZ_JBHVVB010000010.1, forward strand.
CGAGCTGGAATGGAATTTCGGTTATTTCGCCGTCCTGCTGCTTATGGTAGTCCTCACTGTGGGGATGATCGCCTGGTTCAAGCGGAGTGGCTGGTTCAAATAGGCTGATGGAACAAATATATAAGGCAGCAGCGTAAATGTCCTGGGACATACGCTGCTGCCTTTTTTGGATAAAGTGTCGGAACTTGGCGAAACGAGTGGTATCCAATAGGCAAGGAGCTAAAGAGGCAGGGTTGAAGTAGAGATAGCGCAGAAAGCATAGAGGGCCAGAGACCATAGAGACCAGCTATCACAGAGACCGCAGAAACCATAGAAACCATAGAAACCATAGAAACCGTAGAGATACTGTAGAGATCGCAGCGACTGTAGAGATCCACGGTGGTTAATACTGCGCAGAGAGTTGCCTCCCCCAGTCAACGATCAGTTATATCTGTTATTTACGACGGCGTTTGCGGGAGGGAGAGGAAGTGGCACGTTTGCTGGTGGAACGTGAAGATTTTTTGCGGCTTCCGGAGGAAGGTGACTTTTTTCTACGACGTTTGGGTCTGTACAGAGCGGCATCCTCTTCAGCGGCTAGCGCTCCGGAGGACCCTTTTCCCTTGCCAAAAGTCCCCATGACCAGCTTCACCATTGGGGCCATCTGCTGAAAGCTCGACATCACCTTTTGGACCTTGCCCATCGAACTCACGATTCCTTCAATGCCACCCATCCGGTCGACAAAGCCTTTGATCTGCTCCATGTTGGCCAAATTCCCCAGATTCCCAAGTCCACCGAGAAGCCCCCCTGCTTTGGTAGTGACCGCCTCGGCTGCTGGGGCCAGTGCCGCATCTGCAACCTCTGTTACATCCAAACTGGGTAAGAACCCGGTGTCTCCCAGCTCTGGTGTATGCCCGTAGGGACTGATTCCAGGATAGGGTGATGTATTCAGCGGATCAGCCAGTGAACGGTGACTCCGGCGGGAATGATTATAGTAATGCTCAGGCATAATATCACATTCCTTCGTTATTGGTTTGCTATAATGTATGTCATGGGCGAACATAAGGTATAGACAGATGCCCGGATTACCGGGATAGGAGCGGAAAAGGGCGTATGCCCATATCAGGGGTGTGGAAATGAAAAAACCGTGTCTGCGCTTGATTTTCGGCGCTTTTGTAGTACTATAGGGAAGGCGGTTTAAGATCAGGGATGAAAAGGAGAGAGAGCCAGTTCTAAAAAAAACATGTACACCTGGGGTGGACAAATGTCCGTCGATTTCGTTCTTTACAGCGTGAAACCGTTAATGCTTGAAAAAAGCGCTCCAGTACAATATAGTTAGAGGCAGAAGTCACAATAGGGGATGATTAATTAATGCAGCTGAAGAAGCTAAACGATAAAAGTGTGGATCAATTATTCGAGGCTATTTTAACTTTAAAAAATATGGAAGAGTGCTACATATTCTTTGACGATCTATGCACGGTGAACGAGATTCAATCCCTGTCGCAGCGTCTTGAAGTAGCCCGCATGCTGGGCAAAGGCTCTACCTACAACCAGATTGAAGCAGAAACAGGAGCGAGCACAGCGACCATTTCGCGTGTCAAACGCTGCCTGAACTACGGCAATGATGGATATAAAATGACATTGGAACGTTTGGGACGCTAATTCGTGAGACCGGGCGTACTGATGATCAGTCACGGTTCACGCGATGATGCCTGGGTATCTATCGTGGATGAAGCCGTAAACGGCGTATCGCTGCGGGAAGACCTTCCCGTGGCGGTTTCTTTTTTGGAGCTGGTGGAAGGCCGTCTCATTCAGGACGGAATCAATGAACTGGAACAGGCAGGGGTCACGGATATCATGGTGGTACCCTTGTTTGTGTCGTCTGGAAGTACGCATATTGATGAGATAGCGTATGCGCTGGGAGCGAAGCCGGAGCCTGAACGAGAGACCGATCTGGAATGTTTCCAAGTGAGCGCCAAGGTTCACTTTGGCTATCCTGTAGATGATGACCCGGATATTGCCCTCATGATCTGGGACAAAATTCGCGAGCTCTCCAAGCAACCGGAGCAGGAGACGATCCTGCTGGTAGGCCATGGGAGTGTGCATGACGGTTTCCGGCAGCGCTGGGAGCGGGGCATTGCTTCCCTGGCTCAGCGTGTAGCTCAGGTAAGCGGCGTTGCGGCAGCGGATTATGCGCTGCTGAACCCGGACAGTGTGCGCAGCAAAGCCAAGTATTGGCAGCAACAAGGCCATGAGGTGCTGGTGGCACCACTTTTTTTGAGTGAGGGTTACTTTACGAAGCGCGTGATTCCACAGCGGCTTGAGGGCGTAGGTTATCGCTACTCTGGACGCACGCTGCTCCCACACCCCCTTTTTCCAAGATGGATTCAACGGCAGGTAGAGGATTGGTTAGCGTCTGTGCGGGACTGTTCAGGGGAATAATGGGGCTGAGAGCTCTTGGTGATATATGGAGAATTGCAGTCTGAGTGGTTCGCCGAACTGTGGTGAAAAGGCCGCTCGTTGCATACACATGTAAGAAAGATATACTGAGGCTAATAAAAGCTACAGCCTGTATACCCGCTTATTTCGCAGCTGTGCTGTGGCTTGCATTTATAATGGAACTTCAGTTTTTCGAAAAATGCGGTAAGTGTTTATGTATATAATAGGTTCTTCAGATGACTAGAGGTTTGTATTTGCCCAGAGGAAATTTATGTTCGACGGTCGACGACATTGATTGTAGGGCATTGAATTGGGTATAATCAGTTAGGTTATCTATTAAAAAAACAGGTGGCGTTCCGGTAATGAAAACTGCGAGATTGATTTATAATCCCACTTCTGGACGGGAAGAAATGAAAAAGCGACTCGCCGATATTCTGGACCGGCTGGATGTGGGCGGAATTGAAGCCTCCTGCCATGCAACGACAGGAGAAGGCGATGCAACAGCAGCTGCAGCTGACGCGGTTGAACGCGGCTATGATCTGATTATCGCAGCCGGTGGCGACGGCACGCTGAATGAAGTGATTAATGGTATGGCAGAGAAGCCTAATCTTCCTCCGCTTGGCGTACTGCCACTAGGAACGACTAACGATTTTGCACGGGCGATGGGTATCCCGAAGAATTGGGAAGAATCCGTGGATATGATTATCCGCCAGCAGTCGCGGCTGATCGATCTCGGTAAAGCCAATGATCGTTATTTCATCAATATCGCCGGCGGCGGAAGCCTGACCGAGCTGACATACGAAGTACCCAGCAGGCTGAAGACGATGATGGGCCAGCTTGCTTACTATTTAAAAGGCATTGAAAAGATGGCGAGTCTGTCTCCACAGGAGCTGATCATTCGCGCCAACGGCCAGAGCGTCATTCATGACGAGTTCATGCTCTTCCTGATCGCTAATACCAACTCTGTAGGCGGCTTTGAGAAGCTTGCTCCCGATGCCCGTATCGACGATGGTCTGTTCGACGTTATTGCCGTGAAGAAATGCAATCTCGCCGAGTTCATCCGCTTGGTCAGCCTCACCATTCGTGGCGAGCACTTGCAAGATAGACGGGTCGTTTACTTCCGCACCGATGCCATGGAAGTCACCTCACCGGGGCATGTTCAGCTCAATCTGGACGGCGAGTTAGGCGGCAGCCTGCCGGGACACTTCCGCATCCTGCCGCAGCATCTGCGGATTTTTGCGCAAAATAACTGAGGTAGCTAAGTGGAGTGGGCGCGGGCTATAGAGGGAATTAACTTTCTGTATCACTTAGCTCTAACTCGAAGCTCAAAACTCGAAGTTGAAAGCTCAAAGCACAAAGCATTTATCTCGTTGTTTCCATAAACTTCATTAATGCCCACTCTTGCGCAGCCTGAGGGTTGTTAATAAGCTACGTGCATGTTGGTGGAATGAGCGTATGTTTATGGACTAAATGTGCGTTGGCAAACTGAATGTTGCTGATGGAATACGCGTATGCTGTCTAAATGAATGTATGCTAATGGATTACTGTATAGTGTCTAAACGATAGTACGCTAATGGTCTAATGTTTGATCGAACAAAACTAATATCTGATATCTGCGTGCTCCATCGTCTAGATTAGGTGAATAACGGGATTTATTCCCGTTAAAACCCTGCAAACTACTGTTTTCTGAGAAATAACTGGAATAACTCCAGTTATTTCTGTACACATACCCGATTTCACAAGTTATACTCAATAATAACTGGAGCTTTTCCTGTTGTTATCTTCTCATATAAAGTTTAACGGAGCATTAACTGGAGGAATTCCAGTTAAAATTAATTTTACATGGCAGTGTCTGACCTCATCATAGGGGCCAATGCTCTAATCCATTTGTTATAACAGATATTTAGTGTCATTAATAATGAAGAACATGAAAGAAGTGAATGTGAACTAATGAGTAGACACCGCAGCGGCCGCAATACAAGCCGCCGGGACGGCACGGCCCAAGTGGCCGGACTGCCTGTGAACAAGAATGACGAGGTTATGCTCGATATCATCGGCATGACCCATGAAGGTGAAGGGGTAGGCCGCGTAGAGGGCTTTACCCTTTTTGTGCAGGGCGCTTTGCCCGGGGAGAAAATTCGGGCAAAGGTGCTCAAAACCAAGAAGCAGTATGGCTATGCCAAGCTGCTGAAGATTGAACAAGCGAGCGGCGATCGCATCGCCCCGCCTTGCGAGATCTATGACATGTGCGGCGGCTGCCAGCTGCAGCACATGGATTACGCCGCCCAGTTGGCCTGGAAGCGCCAACTGGTGGTGGACAACCTGGAGCGGATCGGAAAGCTCCAGGTGGCTGGGGGGCGGAGCGAAGACGCTCAGACTAGCGGCATTATCGTTCGTCCTACTTTGGGGATGGCCGAGCCTTGGCGCTACCGTAACAAGGCCCAGGTGCCGATTGGGGACGCTGAGGGCGGCCTAGTTGGTGGCTTTTACGCGCGTGGTAGCCACCGGATTATCGACATGGAGACTTGTCTGATTCAGCATGATGAGAATGACAATGTTGTCCGTCAAGTTAAAGAAATCGGCCGGCGACTAGGGATTACAGCCTATGATGAAGAGACTGGCAAAGGTCTGCTTCGGCATGTGGTCGTAAGAGTAGCCTTCGTCACCGGTGAAATGATGGTTGTTCTGGTCACTAACGGTGATCGCATTCCTCGTAAGGACGAGTGGATCGCAGAAATTCGCCGCGAATTGCCAGCTGTTACGAGCATCTGCCAGAACGTAAACACCAGGCAGACTAATGTGATTTTTGGAGACGTAACCCGCACCCTGTGGGGCAGTGACGTCATTTACGATTATATCGGGGACGTGAAATTTGCAATCTCGGCACGCTCTTTTTACCAGGTTAACCCGGCGCAGACAGAGGTTCTATACGGCAAAACCGTAGAATACGCCGGACTGACCGGTAACGAGACTGTCATCGACGCCTACTGCGGCATCGGCACTATCTCCTTGTTCCTGGCTCAGCACGCCAAGCAGGTCTACGGTGTAGAGATTGTTCCTGAAGCTATCGAGGATGCGCGGGCTAATGCTCGCCTGAATGATATGAACAATGTAGTGTTCGAGGTAGGTGCGTCCGAAGATGTAATCCCGAACTGGAAAGAACAGGGCATCACGCCAGACGTCATCGTCGTCGACCCGCCGCGTAAAGGCTGCGACGCTCGGCTATTGGAGACCATCCTTGCGATGAAGCCAGAGAAAGTGGTTTATGTTTCGTGTAACCCTTCCACTTTGGCACGGGATTTGCGTGTGCTAGAGGATGGCGGGTATAGAACGGTGGAAGTGCAGCCGGTGGATATGTTCCCGCATACGGTGCATGTGGAGTGCGTAGTGTCACTCATAAGAGAATAGCATTCAAGAGCCGCATTTACCTGCTTAAAAGCCCAAACGTTGCATGCGTTCGGGCTTTTATATTTGGATGAGAAGTGGAACAAAGCAGATTCTATCTAGGTTCAAAATAGATTTGTTTACAAATGCGGTTACAGTGTTGTTGCATAAAGGCGCAAAATATGTATTCTTTTTAACCATTGTTAACTTTTAAGACGCATATCATTTACTTTTTAAATTAATCAGACCAAGTCAGTGGGAGTATTCATTAAATAAAATAACGTGTCGATAACTATCTTATACATTTAAATAATGGGAGATGAAAAGATGAGTATTATTGACGCCTTAGTCCTAGCAGCACCCTATTTCAAAAAGATTCATACACAAGATATTATGATTGGAATCACGGATAGGGAAGTCTTCCATTATTACACTCCAAGTAAATTGATTGACTTCGGATTAGTTAAGGGTAGCCCCATTCCTGCAGAAGATCCAACGCTTTCGGATGGGCTGAAAGGAAAGGTAAGCTTGAACCGTATTCCAGCAGATATTTATGGATTTCCCGTGGTTTCTACATGTGTACCTATATATGAAACGGGTAACAGTCAAGAAGTGGTTGGGGTATTTGCGATTGCATATACTCTGGAGAATGAGAAGAAGCTAGAGGTATTTACAGATGAGATTAACAGTATAAGTGGCCATCTAATGGATATGGTTCAGAGCGTAGCTGCGCAATCTGAGGAATTATCGGCCACCTCACAGGAAATATTGGACAATACACGTAAAGCTGTAGCGGAGTCGCATGAAGTGAATAAGGTTACAGGCTTCATTCGTGAGATTTCCGAGCAGACTAACTTGCTTGGACTGAATGCCGCAATCGAAGCTGCACGTGTGGGAGAGCAGGGTGCAGGCTTTGGAGTAGTTGCTAAGGAAGTGCGTAAACTTTCCGTCAACACCAAAGAAGCAACCCATAATATTGAAAAATCGCTAAACGACGTTCAAAAGTCGATTAAACAGATGGAGCATGAAATTGAAGCGATCTCCACTTCTTCGAACACACAAGCAGAATTGGTTACTGAATTCAGCGGAGTCATTGAGCGTCTGAATAAAGCCAGCAATGAGATGACTGCTTTTATGCAATCCATCATTCAATAGAACATACCGATTCCTATTCCAGTCTGCAAGCGAATGACAATTCAACTCAAGCCACGTAAGGTACGTGGTTTCTCTAAATGAACATCTTGCAGGAATGATTCACTTGAAGAAGACAAGCCCTTTGGGCCTTATCTCAGTTGGTAGCACACCATGTAGCATTCATAGCCAGAAAAATTATCATGGGGAATCAGTTCAACAATTGAATAAGGGCTATAGTTTAGCGGGAAAGCAGGTCGCTGGCAGCGAACAGCGGAGGTTCAATCCTGTCGATCTCCATCATACTTTAAATCAGAAACGGCAGAGGTGCCGTTTTTTTTTTCGTACGTTTAAGTAGAAAATAGAAGGATGGCACAATGATGAGTGAGACGATGCTCGCTTGTATACTTTGCCTTATGAGTGTTGAAACTCCTTCGAGATGAACGATTGTTCCAAGCGAAGTAGCAAGGAACAAAGCAAGCACGAAAATCCCCGAACCTGAAAAGAGAGTTATCCACCATTTTAATTGACTATTCAACTGTCCTACTTGCGTGTTATCGTGCTGCATACAGTACCCCTTTCAAACTTGAATAATATGCTTTATAAGCTCTCCCCTACGAGTGAGGGTCAAGGAATTATTCAAGGAAAACGGTTCATAAAGTCAATATTAATCACTCCGCACATGTGGAGTCGGTAGCGTTGTTGATACGGAAGTAGTTGTGAACATCTTTTATAGTTCTCCCATGGTTCATAAGTTCACCTAAAGCCTAAATAGTCGTCTCACCAGCCGAGCGAAACTCAGGTATCCACTCCTGTTTTCCTCGGCTTCTTTTGTCGTTGGAGCGGGTCGTATGACCCATCAATGCCTTGATAATTCAAGCTTTTCTCCGATTTCCACTCCAAGGCGCTTCCTCTAACTCCATTCATTTCCCTTGTTATTCCCCTGCTTTTTCAACTCGACTTTATTTGCTCGTGTTGAAACAGGGGAGTGGGGTGAGAGGCGTTCAAGCCAAGTGGGAGAGGGCTTTGCGGCAATTTGATGGGAGGGGGGCGTAAGAAGACTATTTGGAAATTGCACAGTAATAATTTAAAGCCACACTTATCTGCAGAACCCAAGCTTTATCGGCTTGGGTTCTTAATCTTTGTATCATTGGAAGTATTAAGGCGGAGAATTGAACTAAGTGTTGGAGCAGCTATGCTACTAAAGAATCATATCCGATAAAAGCATTTAAAAAACGACATCGATACCCGATATAATTAAAAACGGAACACTTTCGAAGAGTGTTCTGTTTTTACTATGATCATAAAAGGGAGTGACCTCAAATGAATAAAATAAAAGTGAAGCTAGCCATATTTCTGATTATTCTGCTAGGTTCGACCTCATTTCAATCTATCCAAGCAGCTCCTACAGTTGTTGAGAAGTTTGAGGTCGTAGATCATTGGTTTCCTAATGTGCGAATGTACCCTATCATTGTTTTAGCAGAATATAATAACGGAGTTTATGAACGAAGGCCGAACAGAGCAGGTCTGCCTGATGGTATTTTAGCTTATTGCTTTGACAGGTCGAGACAATATCCACTTATGAAGTATCTTGCTGGTTATCGTGAAGGTGAAGAGTTCTTTTCACCACTTAAAGAAATTAACAACTACACCATTAAAGGAAAGGTGATTAATGGGGATATGTTAAGAGCGATCCTGCTCAATGGTTTTCCAATGAAGAGTGTTGCAGATTTACAAGCGGCCACTGGTATTACAGGTCTAGATGAAGACATGGCACTTTGGGCTACCCAATATGCCATTTGGCATTACACTAATGGCGCGAGTTTGAATGACTGGCGTGGGCAGCATTATCCGCCAACACCAGCGGGAGAGGATCTATTTAATTACTACATCAGTTTAGCGCCTATAGGGCCAACGTATACAGAAGCGGATGTGGATGTATTTGATCAGCAATTATCATTTGATGCGAATGATAACCTTGTTGTATCAGTATCCTATAAAGCAACAGAAAAGAACGATGATGGAACTGTCATTTTACCATCAGTCCAGCTTGATAGTGCTACGGAGGCTAGATATCCAAATGCGACTGTCGTTGAATCAACATACACCAATCCAAGTCTTAACAGTAAGACGATCACGATTACAATCGCTGATGGCGATTATGATGATACGGCTTCAAATGTAGATATTGGACTCCAATTTATGATGCGTCAATCTGTCAACGATGTGTTCATCACTTCGTCAGTGAGATATATCAATGATATTCAAGATTTTGGTGCGGTTGCAGCCAATGTATTGGATGTGCAGAGAAATGTTCTATTGAACTTTAAACTTCCCGTGTCGCCAACACCAGCACCAACAGCAACAGCAACAGCAACGCCAGCACCAACAGCAACAGCAACAGCAACACCAACACCAACACCAACAGCAACACCAACAGCAACGCCAGCACCAACAGCAACACCAACAGCAACGCCAGCACCAACAGCAACACCAACAGCAACGCCAGCACCAACAGCAATAGCAACACCAACGCCAACAGAAGAACCAGAACGGGTAGAAGAGCCAACGGCAACGCCGACGCTGACTCCAACAGAAGAACCAGGACGGGTAGAAGAGCCAACGGCAACGCCGATGCTGACTCCAACAGAAGAACCAGGACGGGTAGAAGAGCCAACGGCAACGCCGACGCTGACTCCAACAGTAGAATCAGAATGGGTAGAAGAGCCAACGGCAACGGCAACGCCGACTCCAACAGAAGAACCAGGACGGGTAGAAGAACCAACACCAACGCCACTTGAACCGACAAACGTAAATGAAAAAATAACCGTCCTTCCTAAAACGGGCGAGGAAAGTAAAACTTTATTTTATATTATAGGAGCGGTATTTATTGTTGCCGGTTTGTGGCTATTTAGAAGAGATAGCATGGGTAGAGGTTGAGTAAATGATGTGCTTTGAAAAAAAGGCCGAAAGCTACTCGAAAGAGGGCTGACCATCTAGAGACACTCATTCTGCTGATTTGCCCTACTCTACGTGTCGGAACAGATTATTACGGGGATGGCTTCTCTCAAGGATCATCGCGACCTTGCTCGTCTGCTGGCGAATAACAAAAGCAAGGCGATGGTGCTACACAGCTCGGAAAATGCGCTTGATTGAACGCATCGAGATCGAATTGGGTGGTGGAATTATTATCCACTATAATTTCGGAAATCCGTTGTCTACGGGGGCGTAATTCTCCCCTGTATTCACGTCAATATTAAGCACTCCACACATGTGGAATGTACAGTAAGACTTGAAAGAAAAGACACAGTCAATTAGACTGTGTCTTAGTTTTTCGCTAGAGGGTTGCTGGCTCCATGTAAATATTTCGAAAAACTCTTCTAATGTACCGGAACCACCTGGAAGCGCAATAAAGCCATCTGCTAACTCCATCATCTTGCTTTTTCGCTCGTGACTGGACTCAACAGTAATTAATTTTGTTAAGTTTTTTTTGTGATATTTCTCATTCCTCAAGTAGCCATGCTATAGAAGATCCATTACTAGATCCACAAAAAAATAGCTATTTTATTCATTAAAATAACCCCATTCCGAAGAATATTATATACTTATAATTGTTGTTGAATTCTGCTTAATTCGTAGGGGGCACATAAATTGGACGTAAATGCATTTCAAGAATGGGTGAAGGATTATTATGAAGCACGAGGTTGGTCAGAACTCGATATTTTCATTCGCATAGGCTTTTTAGCGGAGGAAACGGGAGAAGTAGCACGTGCTATTAGAGCTTTAGAAATTGGTCGAGATCGTCCAGATGAAATCGTCGGGACATACGCTGAAAATAAGCAGGAGTTAATAGAAGAACTTGGTGATGTACTAGGGAATGTTATAGTCATTGCTAACAAGTACGACATTAGCATTGAGGATATATTTAAATCTCATCAAGAGAAGTTATTAAAACGTTATAAGTAGAAGTTCACAGTATTACAGAATTGTAGATTTACATATGAATTGGAATTACCCCGTCACCTTCCGTTATTTTAACGGTTAGCAAGCGGGGTTTTTTAAGGTGTTTTCGATAGACAGGCACAAATCCTTCTTCTATGCAAAACTATATCGCTTACAGCAATCTGGAGATGTTCTAAAATAGCACTAGGGTTGTTTGGGAGGGTACGGGAAAATAACATATGTGAGATATATCGATGATATTCAAGATTTTGGTGCGATTGCAGTCAATGTATTGGATGTGCAAAGAAATGTGCTATTGAACTTTAAACTTCCCGTCCCGACAACGCCAGCACCAACAGAAGAACCAGGACGGGTAGAAGAGCCAACACCAACGCCATTTGAAACGACAAACGTAAATGAAAAAATAACCGTCCTTCCTAAAACGGGCGAGGAAAGTAAATCTTTATTTTATATTATAGGAGCGGTATTTATTGTCGCCGGTTTGTGGCTATTTAGAAGAGATAGCATAGGTAGAGGTTGAGTAAATGATGTGCTTTGAAAAATGGCCGAAAGCTACTCGAACCGTTGTCAGTCAAGGCGAAGCCAATGAACGTATTAATTAGCGAAGTCAGGAGCTTTGCAGAGTTACAGATTGATGATGAGGAAGCTTCGGGAATCCGTTGTTTGTGGGGGCGTAATTCGCCCCCTTTATTTACGTCAATATTAAGCACTCCACACATGTGGAGACTGTAATATTGATGGTTCGAAAATGAAGATGTGACAGTGGTACTCAAAAGCTGCTATTTAGCTGCCGGGCAGATTGGTTTATTAATCTATATAGTGTTATTATTTTCATAAATGTGGTAATTTAATTTCTGATATTGATATCATCAATGGGAAAAGGGAGGAGTAACATGAATTCAGAGTTCGCATTCATTGATTTCCCTCAGTTAAAAACAGAACGGTTCATACTACGGAGGGCAGAAGAAAAAGATCGTTATGATATTTTCGAACTTTATTCAAAAGAAGCCGTTGCGGAATATATGCCATTCATACCATTTACTTCGGTCGAGAATGCGATAAATGAAATGAATTGGTATCAGAAAATTTTCAAGGAACAATCCGGCTTACGATGGATGATTGAAGATAGTGAGTCCAAAAAAGTGATTGGAACATGTGGATTTCTAAACTATGAGAAGATGCACAATCGTATTGAAATTGGTTATGACCTAAATCCTGATTTTTGGGGAAAGGGTATTATGACAGAGGTAGTGAAATGTATCATGCATTTTGGTTTTTTGACTATGAATGTCAATAAAATTGAAGCGAAAGTGGAGGCAGAGAATGAAGCGTCGATCCGATTGATGCATAAGCTCGGCTTCCATAAAGAGGGTGTCTTAAGGCAACATGAGTTCGAAAAGGGCAAATATGTTGATCTTGCTGTCTTCTCTAGATTGAAAAGCGAATATGAACCTTCAGATCAATAAAACGGCTTAAGTTGCCTCTTCAATTTTTCCAACATTGAGCATTTTGCGCATGTGGAGTGTACAGTAAGATTTGAGATATATGAATTGGAATTACCCCGTCGCCTTCCGTTATTTTAACGGTTAGCAAGCGGGGTTTTTAGGTTGTTTTCGATAGACAGGCACAAATCTTTCTTCTATGCAAAACTATATCGCTTACAGCAATCTGGAGATGTTCTAAAATAGTACTAGGATTGTTGGGAGGGTGTGGGGGAATGACATATTATGGTCATTGGAGAAATAGAGCATTTTTTTTGATTCTAGTTATAATTATATTGATTACAGCCACGTTATCCAGCTGTCAAGCGACTGATCCACCGGATAGCGATATAGAGATCATCTCTAAAGAACGAATAGAAGTACCTGGTCAAAATCCGAATATTGATATATACAAGGTATTTTATAAAAGTGATAATATCAAGGTCCTAGCATATCTGACAGTTCCCAAGGCTACCGGAAAATATCCACTGATTGTTCATCTTCATGGGGGATACGCTCTTGAACGTAAGGAACTTTCTCATTATGATTTTGGATTTACGTTCGGTTTTAGTTATATGAGTGACGAAGTGGTTTACTTGTACCCGATCTATCGTGGATATTTGGAGAGCGATGGCCATGTGCAAGGTATTGCGGAGAATACACGGGATGCAGAGAATGGAATTAAAGTGGCAATGTCCACCGGAAGCGTAAAACCGGATTCGGTATACCTGCTTGGTGCATCGATGGGTGGCGGTGTGGCTTTAAGATTAGCTTCTGAGCGGCAGGATGTAAAAGCTGTTGTTGGTGTGAGTCCTTTTGTGGGCTGGGATGTCAATTTACGCTGGCTATATGAACACCCGGACGCAAATTCACCTGAAATTGTAGAGGAAAATAGAAAGACTGGAGAATATGTGAGATTTGGCTTGATTAATGCCAATCCTGAATCAAAAGGGGATTATTCGATACTGGATCGAATTCCCGATATTAAGGCCCCGGTACTTCTACTGCAAGGGACTGCCGATGAGAGTCTGATTTGGCAAACCGTTCAAGATTTTGCAGGTGATTTGGAAAAGGCAGGTAAAACCGTGAAGCTTGTTCTGTACCCGGATGGTCGGCATGGGTTAGCGGACAAGTATCAAGACCAGAGGAACCAAGAAGTGACGCAATGGCTTCATACGTACGGCATGCCCAAATCATTTGCCCTACAGTAGGAAAACGGGTAAGAATCAAAACCAAGACGGGAGAGGCCTAAGGTTCCCATCAAGAGAATGGAATCGAATGTATCAACAGTAGCTTGTACACGCATTAGATTCAATTGTAAGATAAGATTAAATAATATTATTGCGGGATAAAGATTTATCCTGGTATTTATAGAGAGGGTTTAAGATGATGAATAATTTTTGGCGTGAATTACCACGACCTTTTTTTATACTGGCGCCGATGGAAGATGTGACGGATGTTGTGTTTCGTCATGTTGTTAGTGAAGCAGCCAGACCGGATGTGTTTTTTACGGAGTTTGCGAATACAGAGAGCTATTGTCACCCGGAGGGGAACCATGCTGTGCGCGGGCGTTTGACGTTTACAGAGGATGAACAGCCCATCGTAGCTCATATCTGGGGGGACAAGCCGGAATTCTTCCGGCAAATGAGCATTGGGATGGCGAAAGAAGGATTCAAAGGCATTGATATTAACATGGGGTGTCCTGTAGCGAATGTAGCAGAGAACGGGAAGGGAAGCGGCCTGATCTGCCGTCCCGAGCTTGCAGCGGAGATTATCCAAGCGGCCAAAGCCGGGGGACTGCCCGTCAGCGTAAAAACAAGGCTCGGGTTCAGTGAAGTAGATGAATGGCGCGGCTGGTTAACCCATATTTTGAAGCAGGATATTGTGAATCTGTCCATTCATCTGCGCACAAGAGAGGAAATGAGCAAAGTAGATGCTCACTGGGAACTGATTCCGGAGATTAAGAAGCTTCGTGATGAGGTGGCACCAGATACACTATTGACCATTAACGGGGATATCCCTGACTGTGAGACCGGCCTCAAGCTCGCTGAAGAGTACGGTGTGGATGGGATTATGATCGGGCGTGGTATTTTTCAAAATCCGTTTGCTTTTGAGAAGGAGCCGAAGGAGCACAGTAGTGAGGAATTGCTGGATCTGCTACGGCTGCATCTGGATCTCCATGATCAGTATTCAGGCCTTGTGTCCCGTTCGTTCAGACCTCTTCAACGCTTCTTCAAAATCTATGTCCGCGGATTCCGCGGGGCAAGTGAATTAAGAAATACCTTGATGAACACCAAGTCAACGAATGAAGTGCGTGCGCTGCTGAATGAATTTGCAAGCAAGGCACAGGATGAGGCAGAGGAACAAGGAGAATAAGCTGCCCAGATGGTAGTGATTCGTGTGAAAATAGAGAAAAAGATTCAAAAGATTGAGGATCGGATGAATGGAGAGGGGGACAACCCGAAGCCATCCAGCCTTTCATCTGTTTTGTTATGGAGGGATCACATGTCCTGGAGCAAATTGAAGCAACAACTGGAGGGCTTTCTTAGTCCTGCGTTAAACGGAAGGGTAGAGTACCGCGCACCGGGTTACCGTTATCTGCCTGATAAATCAGGGATTTGTTATATTACCGTAGATAAGAAGAACATCCTCAACATGAACGATAAAACGAACCCTATAAGATGGTATCAAACAGAGCTGGAAATTAAGAACGATCCAGACATTCAAATTCCTATCACCAATGAAGAAATAGAAGCCGTCAGAAAAGATACTAAGGGGCCAGTGCCAGAGGACCGCCTAATAGTCATTGCCAGAGGCAGAAAAAGTACAGAACATGCAAAAGAGCTTTTGTCAGCACAGGCTGCATTAAGTAAGTCGAATTTTACCGTTGTGGCTAATAAATTTTTAACTACTCCTATAGAGGAGAGCTTGGAGAGCGGAGATATCTTAATGAATGTTCTGGCTTTGGTGGACAAAAGAGTTGGGAAGAAGCGGATTTTGGGCATGGCTGAGAAGATGGAGTTGAAGCATCCGGTAGTGCGGTATTTTTATGAGGTGCGGCGGGGTGGGTTGTGAAGTGATTGATTTTTACCGTGGAATGAGCTTAGATTGGCAAGGAGGGCATCTGGCAAATGATTGGGGGAGTGATAAAAAGGACTAATTCTTAAATGGCGTATGGTGTAACTATTAGATAGAACGCATGAGCTAAGTGATCGCTTTTATTTGTGGGCACTTCGTTTCTAGATTGTATGTGTTGACTTTGCTTAATTTACATCAATTAGTCGGTAGCGGTTCTTAGATTATAGGGGTTAAGTTGATTTAAGGGGGGGGACTTGTGCTTTTTATTGATTAATAATTCTTGAGTTAGATGAGGTTGGCGATGTAAAGCTCCTTTTAAATTAGTATCTGTGATTTAGCAGTTGAGCGATTAAACTAAACCGACATTGAAAATGGAATATAGTTAATGAGTCGGGTTATAATATTTACAATGGTTCCTTATTAAGGAGGGCGGAGGTCAAAATGTCAATTCATCGAAGTGGTCCTACACCACCATTTTTCGAATACATTACAAGTAATGCATTAATTCCATATAATACAACGCCTAGTCAGACGACTATTAATCTTGTTACTGGACAATTTCAATGGGTTGAAATTCCAAGGTATCAAAGAGGAATTTCTTGGGAGGTGGAAAATGTTGAGGAATTCCTTTATTCAAAATCAAATTTATTAGGAAATGTTATTCTTGCTCAATTTTCACGTAATGCAAATAACTTCCCTTTTTTGCCTCAAGAGTACAGTAATTATTCAGTACTCGTTGATGGTCTTCAAAGATTCTCTGTTGGTACCATGTTATTGGCGATACTTCATGATTTAGTACTTACACCACTTAACCCAATATTTCCGAATGATGCGATAAACTTTGCGGGGTTAGCCGCTAGAATTGTTTCATTAGCTCCTATTTACTTACACAATGATGAAGTTTTTCAGAATCATCCGAGGAAAGCAATTGCAGATCAATACAAGCGTCTTAGGCAATCATTAGAAACCCATATAAAGGAACTGCTAAGAAGTTCTAACTCTTTAGAGTTTTCTAGAGGTATAGTAAATACATTTCTGAATAGACAAATTGCTGTGGATATTTACTTTAATTTTTCTGGCCCGCTTGAATTAATGAGCACCTTTCTCGGGATAAACACCGTTAGAGTTGACCTAGGTCCTATTGACTTGGTACGGGCTTATATTGTTGAAAAGGGAACATCATCAAATTGGAGCGCTGTAGAAATAGAAGATGTTGAAAATGAATTTACAGGTGTATTTACTACAAAAAATAAACCTGATACTGAGCTACTACCATTTGTAAATGTGATATTAAAAATTATCGCCGAAAACAATAGTCATCGTGTCTTTCCTTCCTGGCGAGGTAATTTAGATAAAAAAGAAGTTGATAAGTTTCTTAACTTTGTTGCTGCATATAAAAATCTACATTCTAACCCGTATATTAATGAGATCTCAGAGTGTGGAAGTATTCCAGTAGCAATAATCCTAGCTTATTATTATGTTCGTCATGTTCACCATGGTCAGGCATTACCTGAGTTCTTAACCGGTAATAACCAAGAATCTGCAGAATTACAGCGTTTTCTAATTGCATGTTACCGTGGGTTATTAGAAGGGAAATTAGCTCGTACAAGAGTAGTTGCTGAAGATATTATGGGAGGCCAAAACACAAGTTCTTTATCAGATATTGCAAATCTATTATCTGTTCAGTTTGTTGGGCAGGATATTGAACAAAAATTGGATAAACAATGGCTTCTAACTGTCCTAAATAGAGTTGACAAAAATAAGTCCAAGCGGGTTTTTAACGCAATGTTGCTGCCTCTAAAGGAAGAAGGATATGGTCACCAGGAGTTTAGACCCTTGAGTTTTGGACGAGCAGCATATGATTTTCATGTAGATCACCTCATTCCTGAGGGTATGAGTACTCCGAACTCATCTGGCATTGACGAAATAAATACATTGAGGAATTTTGCACCTTTATCAGCTAATCAGAACAGTGCTGCTAAAGCAACAAACTGTGCTACCAAGTTAGCTTTGAATGGAATGTATGATAATTATTTATCATCTACAACACACGAAAAACATCCGTATTGTCAGTGGTTAGTTAAAACTCATGCACTTTTGTTCTCAAGTAATGATCTTAATAGGCAAGAATTATTAGAACCCAATAGAAGACCGGATATTGGTTCTAATAGAATTAACTACATAGCAGAGGTGTTATTGGAGAGGGTTTAAAACAAATAAGCAAAATAGAAAATTGTGGGAATTATTGAAATGGCCCTTTCTATAATTAAAGGGGCTATTTCTTTATGTTAAGACATTTGAAAGTTTAGCTTACTTTTATATGTATATTACTTCGCACCCGGAAAGAAAGAAATAATTTTATTCTAAGATTGATTCCCACTAATCTCCAAACAAAGTATAATTAAAGCAATGAATAACTACTATTGACCTATATCTTAAGGCCTTCTTTATACTCCTGCAGTTCAATACAATTAAGATTATTAAGATATTTCTTCTGTCATTAAAGTAATGGAGGTATCCTATGAATACGACACAGCCTCAACACTTCATCAATGTTCTGAAAAAATGCAAACAATCATCCAAAGAAGCCGTTGAAAACTTGGAGAGCTTTAGTGATTTCAAGAAATACATGCATATTCAACGGCCAGTAGAGGCGGAACTTGAGCAACAGATCAATGAGGCCTATACATCGCCTGAAGCACGTTTAATTCTGGTCTGTGGTGGCGTTGGTGATGGAAAGTCCCACATCCTTTCTTACTTAAAAAGTAAATATCATTTCTTAAACGATAAATCAATTTTTTATCTACATAATGATGCCACTGAAAGCTTTTCGCCCAAAAGAACATCCATTGAAACTCTAGCTAATGTTCTACAACCATTCTCTGATGCTGAGCTTGAAGTTGGTGGATTTCAAAATATCGTTCTTGCCATCAACTTAGGGGCTTTAAATAACTTTGTCGATTCCGAAGAAGGTAAGGCTTTTTCAAGATTAAAGGCTTATGTATACCAAAAAAAGATCCTTGAATCTGTCATTGCTGATGAAGAAAGCCCAGATGACCATATTTTTCGATATGTAAATTTTAGTGATTATCATATGTATCAACTTACAGAGAATGGTCCAAAGTCCGACTACATAAAAGGGATATTTCAAAAGGTTACGCAACAGACAGAGGATAACCCTTTCTATCAAGCCTACCTGAAAGATTATGAAGATGATCGGGAAATCGTCGCTAAAAATCCAATCTTCCAAAACTACGAATTATTACAGTATGAGGATGTTCAAGATAAGATAATTTCACTGCTTATTCAAGTTATGATAAAAGAAAAACTGATCATTTCCACACGAGCCTTGTTAGATTTTGTGTATAACTTACTTGTTCCTTCTGTCATGGAGAACATGAGTCATAATCATATTATTGAATATGTACGAGGACAAGAATTTCAGGATTATGTGGCTTGTTTGCTTCCCTTCCAAATCTTTGAGAAGGTGGATGCATCGGCCATTCATCGTGCAATTGATCAGATTAATCCCACACGGATAAGAACGGAACAGATGGACCAGTATCTGATTGAATTTAAATCTCTCAAAGAGGGAGCAGGTCTATTCGCTAATCATATCAATGTAAGTAGGTTACCTTATTTATCTAGATCGCTTTTTCAAAATTCTCCATGGCGAAATCCGGATAGTAAAGAACAAGGTTCTAAAAAGAGACTGATCAAACTGTTTGTATATTTGTATTATTTCCTACCTAAGGAGAATCATGATTTTTTCAGGGATGAGACATATGAGCAGTTTATGAGGTATTTGTTCTATTGGAATAAGAGAGAGCGCGGTAAACTTGCCAAGCTATATAAAGATGAGGTTCGTGACGCGATCTATAAATGGAATGGCGAGGCTAACGGTGATCTAGTCTATGTTCAAGTGGGCCAGCCACAGACTCAATATCATGCACTTCAGAAACTTGAAATTGAAGCACATATCGATAATAAGGGCATACTTCCTGATTCAGAACTATTTAAATTTTTGACAATGATGACAATTCAGTTCAGAACAAAAAATGTCATCTACGAGAGCGATACAGCTGTTCCCTCTATAGATATTGATTTTTCTTTATATGCCTTACTGATTCGAATTAAGAACGGATACCGTCCAAATAAAAAAGACAAATTCCAATTCATTAAATTCGTAGAGTTTATTGAAAAACTAAACAACTCCGGAAATCAAAAGAATGAAATTGTCTTCGAGAGCAAGCAATTTGGCAAGTCGACTCGTTATCGCCTGCAGTATGATGAAACTTTTGATCAATACTCGTTTATGGAGACGTGAAAATTATGAGTTACCATCTGAATTTAGAAGAAATACGAAAAGAATTTAAATTTGAAACTTCTATTAAACACAATCCTAGAACTCAACAGGAATTTTTGCCCTATACCACAAAGTTTAAAGAAACACAGTACAATTTCAGAGAAGTTGTTGGAGAGTTTATGCGACTGGTGGGGCAAAAGAAATTACCTGAGGCTGTCGATGCAGAGAGGCTATTAAGTAATGTTTTGGACTCAATATCATTTGGACAGCCCAATCAACGTGCTGAGTTCAAACAGATGATTAAGACTCTCTTTTTAGACAATAACGAGCAACTTTATTTATTTCATCCTCAGACTCTGTACTACATTAATACTATTGATAACGAGAATAAGAAACTGGCGCTCTTTTTGTATAACGTCCTTTGGAATCAACAAAGGGCTTGGTCTGTAGATTCTACTGGCCAAGATGAATCCGATTTGATGAGTACATTGCTCTTTAAATCTTTACCTGAATTAATAGGCTCTAGCGAAGGTAGAAAGAGCTATGCAGTGATGATTCCAGAGATATCTAATTTATTCTTTCTGGATTTTAAATGGCTTACTACAAAAAGTGAGCTGTTTACCCAACAAATTGAGAAAATTATCTCTTACTATTACTTCTTTTACGTTACTCAATTTGCAATTCTGAGTGAAAATTTGTTTAACTCAATCGAACAAAAAATTCGTCCAATTTATTTCACGTTTGAAGAAGAAGAGCGATTATCTAAAACGCGTGTTAGTTATGAATATGGTTGGAAAAATATCGAAAAAACAATCGGACGGATTTTCTCACATATTAACCTTTTAAAGATGTTGAACTTTGCAACAGTTAGACAAGAGGAAGGGAGTTTAAATGCCCCTCTTTCTTATCAAGAAATAGCTTCTTGCATTCGTGAAATGCCGGCAGAAGAGCAATCGACTCTTGAGCAACAGATTGATCAGTTAATTGAAGAATATAAGCAGAAGCTTTCTGGGGACAGTAAGTGGATGCTGATGGGAACCTTTCCGGAACGTTATGATTTGCCGGCTTTAAATAAAATAGATCAACTATTCAGGTTGATCGACTATCAATTTAACCAAACCTCTCGTTCAAAACCTTACAACGAGTATAGATTATGGTTTGTTCACTTTTGCCAGAAAACGTTTCTGAAATCTAGGGGACGTTCGGGTAAGATGCTCATACTTGATACAGATTATCTTTTGTTTTTGACTAAAATGGTCATTAAGGACGAGAATAAAATTCGTTTGAGAACATTATTTGAAGAGTTTGAAGCTCGAGGGATGATCTTTGATCGCGATACACAAACAGCGATCGTTGATTATTTTGAAAAGCTAAACTTACTTGAGAAAAAAAGCGACAGTGGGGATGCTATCTATGTCAAAGCATTTTTATAATTACTTAGCTGATCAAATTGAAAATTTCTTTAAAGCGACAGTTATCCAACCCGGAGATAAATACCATATTCAATTCGAACGCGATGAGCAGGTAGAGTACCTTGTGGATCAAGTCAAAGCATTATCTTCAAGTGAGCCCTTTTATATGCAGACGGAGGAAGGGATTTACCAATCGAAATGTCTAGTTGGCCCAAATGCCAAAGTTTTAATAGCTTCTAATTCGGAAGAAGTTACTCCAGATTTTTTAACAACACTACGAAATAAAGTGGGAACCAATGAAGAACTCTTCAGCGATAAAGCAATGCTATTAATTCATAATTCGAACCTAGATAGCTTAGTACAGGGAATGACATCATTCGCTAAAGAAGGAATGCCATTTCACATTAATTCAATTGAAGAGAATCTTCAGGAAATGATGGCGGGTTCACCTCTTACGCAGCAAGAAAGGCAAATTCTAAAGTTCAGCATGGAGACAAATAGAGCTCAACAAGGGATTCATGAACAGGTAACCTTATTTGATTATGAGAAGATTTTAACAGTTCTGAATAATAAAAAGCTTGAAAATAATGATTATAAAGACTTTGGTTTATTTCAAGATTCAGAACTATTCAATACGCCGATGACGGACAAACAAATTCAAGCACGGTTGTATGATAATCAGAGTCTTTTCAGCAGTGTTGAGTTGGCTCATCAGTATGGTCCCATTGAAGCTAGCTTGGAAAGACACTTTGATGAGCAAGGTGTAAAATTGCTCTCTGATATCACAAATTGGCAAAATACAGATTTTGGTAAAGTTGAGTATTCTAATAAGAAGAAGCTAGATGGTAAGGGACTAGAGTATATTGAATCTAATAAGAAAGTGACTAGTGAGGGTTTGATTTATTGGGAAAGAGCGGATGGCGAAGGGAAGAGTCAGCAACGTAAACGCAATATTATAGTTTTCAACCCGGAACAGCAAAAGAAAATCACGCTGGAGTTTCAGTTTAATGATTTTATTAAAACACAATTCATTACTAAAAATACGATTAGATATAACATTCACTCAGAGCAGTCAGGTAAAAAAATTAAGGTTGAACTGACACATGCTCCAGGCCAAACAACGTTTTATGGAGTTAAGTACAAAACAGATATATCTCCAACGTATGAGTTTAAAATTGCGATTGTAGAGACAACAGAGCAATTCCTTCAGGCTGTTCAAACTTCTTATACAATTAACCTAGTAAAATCTAAATCAAAGCATTCAAGTATACTGATTAATTCAGAACAAAATAAGTGGGTCTTTAATAAGGGTGAGCCAGACGTAGAAGAAGTTGAGCTCATGGATGATTTTGAAAATAATCAGTTTGAGATTACAGAATTTAAAGAGTTGGTGGTTTCTAAGAATCCTGAAAATCAAAGCGATGAAGAATTAATTCATTTTTTAATTAAACTATCCATGACTGAAATTCCACTTTCTGTCCAGGATGTGGTCGAACGCCCGGTTCCCATTGGTGGGTTTAATGTTTGGAAATTGAAACGGGAAAAACAAGAGCATTTTACTTACCGATTAGAAACCAACGATAAGATGAAAATTATACAAGGTACACGTGAAACATATGCACAAGGTGAATTCAAAAAGAATCTTGTGCGTGAACTTAAATTAATCGGGGATAATCATCTGTATTTTATAGAAGAAGCCGGTGAACTACATCCTGAGCAAATCAACGTGCCAGAGACTGTTAGAGAAGCATATATTGATCTTCTGCGTTTTTTCCGGGATAATCGTTTGCTTCCAAGTTTAGCTTATTTGGACGAAGAATATTCCTTACTGGCTCGGCGATATGTAGAAGCATATATTAAGGAATTAGAACAGTTGCAAAACGGACAGTCGTTAGTCCAAACGCATCGTGATTTAGTGTTGCTAGGCACGATCCGTAAAGGACTTAAGGATCCAGAATGGCTGTACACGCCTCTGCACCCACTGAATCTTGCTTATCAATTACAGCTAAATGACTTGATTGGAAAGGAAACTATTAATGATGAGCTGCTTCGTACCCTAAGGCCTACACATCTGCTTCCTTATGTTTCATTTAATGCTGGTTTATACAAAGTGATTGAAGCAAGTGACTCTTACGAATGGACAACCTACATTGACCAAAGATTACCTAGATTTGAGTCTTCAAAACTCTTTGTAAATAAACTAGTCCAGGAGAAGATAGAGGAATTTACAGAACATTTTTCTTATTTATTCGATCTAAATTATCGAGCCCCAATGAAGATAAATACAATTAACATGGGAGACTGTCAAGATATTCTGCAAGGGTTGTTTGAGTATTATAAAAGACAGCTTAAAAGAGAGGTTCAAAAGAGTGAATTGCTCCCAATTGAACTTCATATCTATGCTGAAAAAGGAATTAATAATGTATTTGAAGAAATGTCACATTACTCTGATGCAGAGGAGATCGCTAAAAATTTCAACTTGAAATTGGAATTAGAAGGCTATCACTCAGAAGAGTTGCTTAATATCTTCAGGGACCAAGTTAAATTTTATTCACGCGATGTAGCTACTAACCAGTATGAGTATAGCCATATAACCTTTTACCAGATGAACAAAATTGAACAAGTAGCCACAAGTAATGCATCCGAGATTATTACAGGGGTGTCCTTATTTGGCTTAGTATCTGGAATACCCTCTGTATTTATTAATGAGGATTATAAAACGGGATTTGGAACTAAATATTATCGAGCGTCTGATTCATCACTGTTAAACCTTGTTCCTAAACTTAATTCTTTACTTCGTGTGGCAAGGACCCTAGATAATTATCAAGAGGATATGAATATAGTAACAGCTATTTCTGCTGAATATAAACAAAAGCTAGATGCAGTATATGATTCTTCGCACTGGGTAACTTTTATAGAACCCAAGGTAGATCTCAGTTTCTTTAAAAATAATGATGAGCATAAAGATTTGCTTGTTATTCATTACAGCGATCAGTACACCTCTTCTAGTGGCTTTGATGCAATCACTGTAACAAGACGCTCAAAGCAATATCAGCGGCTAATTAAGGAATTTTTAGACTCTCATCAAATTGTAACGGTCGACGACGTTTTACCTCCGATAATTAATTTCTTTAATGCTATAAATGGAAACTGGTTATTACGTTTACTAGCTCAAAAAAATCAGTTTCCGAAAGAAAAGATCAGTATTTTGTCTGCTGTAAAATTGGCGTTAGCTGCTTTCGCGCATGTGGATATTATTTGGATACCAATCTCAATGGAAGAAATTCTACGAATTTCTGGTGGTACTGGACTACGGCAGTCAGAAGGATTGTTTTCAGCAAGAAACCTTGGTAAATTTGGTTCTTATAGTGACGATTTGTTACTAATTGGTATTGAGGCGCAGGGTGAAGAGATAATGGTTCATTTCTACCCGATTGAAGTGAAAATAGGGAATAACCCTCCGTCAGTATATGAAAAGGCTATTATCCAAGTTAAGGAAACTAAAAGATTGTTAATCGATTTCTTGCTAGAATCCGAAGAGGATGTCTTTAGAGCGAAATTATACCGTAATTTCTTTATGCAATTAGCGATTGCAAGTGCTGAGAAAATGAATCTTTACTCAATCTGGCCAGAGCAATACTGGGGAAATGTTACGGATAGCAGCTTGCGCGAAAGACTACTCAATGACGACTATAAAATCTCAAATAATCTACAAGAATATATTGGAGACGGAGCTGTTATCTCTTTTAAAAAGGACTGGACATTTACAGAAATTAAGAGAAAAGAGGATGTTTTAGTCTTTGATTACCCAGAGAAGAGCGGATATGATTTTATCGTTAAGAATATTGAAGAAATTAAGGCCCATATCCAAAGTGAGTATGGGGATATTCCAGCAGATCAACTTCTTTCAAAGTTGTATAAATCAAAAATGACTGAAAGTTTAATTTATATGAAAGAAGCAGCAGTAACTAGCAACTACTCCAAAAATGTCGCAGAACAATTAGGTGGCTATACAACAGATAATAACCAGCAGTATTCCTTTGTTAATGATAGCGCACAGGCAGATAGCAATTCAGAAATTGAAGTTAAAGCTGTCAAACCACTGGAGATTTTATTCGGTCATAATGCACAAAATCAAGAAGAGGTGAAATGGTATCCAACCTCGACTGATAAAGTAATGCATACTAACACTGGCATTATTGGAACAATGGGTACAGGGAAAACGCAATTCACGAAGTCCCTGATTACTCAGCTACATCGTAACAAAAAGGATAATGTAAATGAAACACCAATTGGAATCTTAATATTTGACTACAAGGGCGATTACATCAAGCCAGATTTTACGGATTTTACAGGTGCTAAAGTTTATGATCTGTATCACTTGCCGTATAATCCACTATCTCTCTATGTAACGAAACCGTTGCGTCCACTGCTGCCAGTTCATACGAGTAGCACGTTGACGGATACGATCGCTAAGGCATTTAGCCTTGGGCAGGTTCAAGTGAATACTCTTAAGGGGGTAATAATGGATGCCTACAACCAAAAAGGTATTCTCAAAAATGACGCAACAACTTGGGAAAAGGCAGCCCCTACTTTAAGTGATATTTATGAACTTTATACAGGACGAGAAGATGTGAAAGTTGATAGTCTATATGCAGCGCTTCAAGAGCTTTATGAGATGGAGGTATTTGAGCCAGATGCTAGTAAGACAATCTCACTCTTCGACATGATCGATGGTATTACTGTTATTAACTTATCTGGATTTAATGCAAGCATTCAGAACCTAGTAGTATCGATTACTCTCGATGTATTTTATAACCAAATGCAGATGCAAGGTCATAGTAGAATTAACGGTAATTATCGTGAAATTACAAAGATGATCCTAGTTGACGAAGCAGATAATTTTCTCAGCAAGGATTTCACCTCAATTAAGAAAATTCTTAAGGAAGGTAGAGAATATGGAGTAGGTACCATTCTATCTACACAGTTCCTAAGTCATTTTTCAACATCGGATAACGAATATGCCAATTATATTCTTACATGGATTGTTCATAATGTATCTGAAATGTCTGCTAAAGAGATTCGGCAGGTGTTCAGTACACAAAGTAAGGCCGAGGAAGAGAATATCATGAACAGAATCAAGTCGTTGCAAAAGCATTATAGCATTGTGAAAGCAGGAGGAGGTCAGCCTGTTTGGATGCGAGACCGGGCTTTCTATGAATTAAATAAGTAATTATGATACAGGAACTTAATTAATATGTTGAAGCCTGTACTTTATCAATGGACGTGTTTGTTCAAGATAAAGTACAGGCTTTGTATTTTTGATAGCTTAATACAATTAAGTAATCTGCTTAAAGAAATCTAACTCACTCTCAGTAACATCTGGACTTAAAGTCACACGGATGGTCTGCCGAACTTCTTCCAAAGATTTACCCGAAGCACTTAATACATGGCTTGGTTTACTTGAACTACAGGCTGATCCGGAGGAGAGGGCAGCGTAGTCGGCAAGTTTCTTAAGCAACAGTTCATTATTTACACCGATAAATTGCAAGCTGACTAAACCAGGGATTTTTTCTTTAGTATCGCTATTGAATTTAATTTTGTTTCCTAAGTTAGTATTAAAAATATCGGTCAAATATTTCTCCAAAGTATTCAAACGTTTAACATTTTGCTCTAAATTAGCTGCAGCTAATTCAGCCGCTTTCCCTAGACCAACAATATTGTGAACCGCTAAGGTTCCACTACGATAATTATTTTCTTGTCCGCCCCCATGCAGAAGAGGCGTGATCCGAGTATATATTTCTTTCGTCTGCTTTCGGATGATTGCTGCCCCAATGCCTTTTGGGCCACCAATTTTATGGCCGGACATAGACAAGAAGCGGATTCCTTTTAACTTTTTAAGATCAATAGGAACTTTCCCTATTACTTGTGTTGCGTCAGTGTGAAAGAACAAACCATTTTCCTCAAAGAGATTAGCAAGTACAGCAATTGGATTTAGTGAGCCGATTTCATTATTACCCCACATAATAGATGTAAGAAGAGGCTGAGTTTGCTCAGTCACTTCTTTTACTATTTGAGCATCAACTCTTGCAAACTGATCAACATCAATCAAAGAAACCTCAAACCCACGCTTACCTAAGAAGTTAAAGGTCTCGATTATAGAAGGATGCTCCACCTTCGAGGTTAATAAGCGTTTATTCGTAATATTGTTGTCGTTATAATAATCGGCAACGCCTTTAATTATCATATTGTTGCTCTCGGTTGCTCCGCTGGTAAAGACAACTTCATCTGGTTCGCAACCAAGTAACGTCGATACTTGTTCACGAGCTTTAGCAACAGCCTTTTTTGCATTTTCGGCCAAAGAGTAAAACTTACTGGAAGGATTACCGTACTCCTCCTTGAGATAAGGCATCATCGTCTCCAGTACTTCGGGAAGAATTTTGGTAGTGGCGCTATTATCTAAATACAGCATTTAAATTCCTCCTACTTCCTATTAGCTTAGTAAAGCTCGAATAAAACGCTCGAAATTGCCAGTACTCTTATATTCAGCGGCTAAAGAGCGGATTCCCCGTTCCAAATGTGCGTTAAAGTATCCGGGAAAGTAATCCTCATCTGTTAATTCCTTTTCAGCAGCTTGTGTGATGAGCACCTTAAATACATAGTCATATTCTCCTGTAACAGTATTTCGGTTGAGCACAAGACCATCTGAAAAGTCTTTAGTAACTGGCACCACTTTATCTTCAGTCGTACTGTTTCTAAGAGAGAGGCTAACGGCATAACGGATTAAAATGTTTGGTGTGATACCAGTTGATGCATGAAGTTGGGTGAGGATATCTTTAGCATATTTGGAGGTTCGCAAAGTAAAATTCAAATTAGCTCACGCTCCTTAATAAAATTAAAATAGCGTCCTTTAACAATCCTTACACTATCAAAAATATCATCAAATTCCAGAGTGTAGCATCTAGCAGTATGGCCTTCTATCAATTCATACTGTTCAGCAGCGACCTCAGAATCGGTTGTAAACATCAATACTTGCTCTCCACATTTAGGAATGAAATGTTCGATTAGAGCCTTTTTATGGTCTTGGTCTAGACGTCCCATTAACGTATCAAATACAAATGGTAACTTCCAACCAGAGACTTTAAACATTGCCCATATAACAGTAAGCATTAGCAATTCTTTTTCACCAGCAGATAAGCGTTCTTTTGTAATTTCGTTTTTTTGGCGATCAAAAAGATGTAGCTCGAAGGTTATATGATCAATATGAATTCGTTCAATATAAGCTTTTTTTCGAAAAAGAATATTAATCATTTTGGTAGACTCGTTAGCTACGTCATCTAATTTTTTACGCCATTGCCTTTCTCTAAAACGTTTGCTGACATGCAAGAGTTTTTCAGTCATGAGATAAGAATTCTCGGCCTTATGAAATTCCCTTATTTTATCCGAAATTTTATTGTAAGTGATCATATGCACCCGAATAGATTCATTTGCTTCCTGAAGGTCTTTAGTGGCCTGTTCGATAAGTGATCTAAACTGTTCGACACGTTTTGTTTTACTTTCTATTTGTTCTAAGAGAACTTTAAACTCGCTTGATTGATCGTTCTGCTCTATTGTTTTTCGAATTGCCTGAGCCTGGACAAGCAACTCAGCGTTCTGATTGAAAAGTTGAATGTAATGATTAGGCTCTAATTTTTGAATTTGATTAAATAGCTGTTGAATTTCACTACGTTGCGCGAAGGAAGCGCGATGTATTAATTGGATATTCTCCGGCTGCATAATGGTTAAAATGCCCTTATGTAGCTGATCAACGTCAATATCTATGGGCTGTGTTTTATTTAGCTGCTGTAACTGCTCAATAAGTTTGATTAGCTTATTTTTCTCTAACGATGAGGTCACATATTCAAATGATTCATTTTCTTTTTCTAAATCAAGTTGCTTTACAACCTTGCCTAGTAAATCTTTCGTAATAAAAAATGGGAGGAGACTAGTAGTCAGAGAACGTATCTTTTCAGAGTTAAATTTACGTTGATTTTCAATTGCATTCACTTCACTAATTAATTCTTGTCGTTTTTCTCTTAATAAGCCACCATGCGTATCAAAATCTTTTTTGTGTTGTTTAATTGCGTCATTAAGAAGATCTATTTCATTCTCTGTGTCGGAGATGATGGCTTCTTTTTCACTAAGCATTTTCTTGAGTTCAGTAATCTGTATTTGTAAATCCTCTTGATCTTTAATCTCTTTTGCTGCATTTGCATTTTGTTGCGCATATTGTATTCGATAAGTCTGGAGATCTTTTTCTAAGTTCATAAAAAGGTCTAAGTTAAAAAGTATTTTTCCAGATTCACTAAGATATTCAGGTATCTTCTCTTCCGATACAATTCGAGAAATATCTTCGCCGTCGAAAAGACATAGTTCAAAGAGACGAGGGGGCATTTCCTCACGCAGTCGATTTTGAAAATCTGATTTTTCTTGATTATTCAATGCTTTCCCATTTTTAACAACATAGAAATCTTCTTTGATTTTCTGTTTTTTAATTCTCCAGCTGCGCGTCAGGGTATAACTTTGGATTTCAAGATCTTCTGTAGAATCATAATGGATAATAATTCGAAAATCAGGATTGCTTTCTTCTTTTATAGCTTTTCTATTAAGGATAGATGAAATTTTACGGAAGTACGGTTCATTATCATTCAAAAAACCATAAGCCATTGATCCAAATAATACAATTCTAAGTGATTCTAGAATGGTTGTTTTTCCAGCTCCATTTTTTCCGCCTAATAAAATTACATTCTTAGACTCATTTGTTCTAAAATCAAATGTATTCTGATTACCGAAGTAAGCTCCAATGTTACAGAGCACTAGTTTTGTTATTTGCATAGAATGCTAGTCCACCTTTATAAATGCAAGAAGTCTTGCTTCAAAGTTTTATCAAATGCTTGGAATAATCCTCGTCTAACTTTTACTCCGGAATAATCCTTCTCTATAGAAATCAATTGTTTGAGCACGCTTAAGTTTACGCCTTCTTCTTGACACAACGTTTCAAGGTCGGTGAGTTGATCATCTTTGAATACAGGGCGATCATCATGATTCCAGTCGTATACTTCACCTGTCTCTTGTTCAACGATTAACGGTAAACGATCTTCCCATTGCAAGTCTTCATGCCAATATTTACGAATAGCTTTAAGTTCTTCAAGACTAATTAATTCGATAGTCGGATCATGAAGCTCACGAATTTGTCTTTGTGTTCGCAATAATTGTCTGAGTATTTCTTCACGAGCTTTTAGGGTAAAGGGGCCCACCCCAAGGCGCTTATAAGTGTCATCTTCTTCTCTAATCAGAATATTTAGTTCCTCTACAGTAGCTAAGTTAATATTATTTATGTCGAGGTATTCCTTTAGTTTAGCCTTATCAATTATCTCTTGATCTGGTGCTGGTACCTCGTGATATGGGAGTAAATATACTTCACCATTCATCCGCTGTTTTTGTCTCTTTGAGTGATCTTCTCTAATTTGTACTAAGAAGTTTCTGAATTCGTAGAGAGGGCGTAACCAATCCACTCCATTGTTAATAAACCCACTCAGAGCTTTATCTTCAGCAACAACAGTGCAAGTCCAGCAACCGAAACGGCTATTTCCGCAAGATCCGGCACTTTCTTTAACTTCTTTATCGACAATTAATGGACACTCACTACTAGAGCTCTGATAAAGTTCAAGCAATTCATTGTTATCGTCACCCCAAGGAGATTCATACTGAAGCAAAAACTCCCAAACATCATCAACGTTAAACGTCCGAATCGGAGCAAACACAAATGCATTTCTTAAAGTTGAATGACGCATTAGCTTTTTGCCTTCAATGGTATGCGACTGCATTACTGCTGCTCGTGTAGAGCTTTCGGAGTCACGAACGCCAAGTAGCATAATAACTTCGCCGAACTGATCAACTTTATCGAGAATAAAGCGATTTGCAGGCTCAATTTTTAAGCGATCTGTACACCATCTGAATTTTTGACGAGGTGTTGGGTAACCCTTACCGATAATTGAAGCCCAGAAGGTTTGTTCAACCTTTGGTCGTACCTTTTGCGTCTCAATAGGAAGACCAAGCGTTAATGCTTTTTCTTGAATTCTACCTAATGTACGGGTGATTTTATCTATAATAAGTGGTGTTTCCACTTGGGTGTCAGAAGAGATTACATAAACTTTTTTGTGTAGCTCCGAAGGCTGGAGTTCTTGGAGTGCCTGAAAGACAAGCTGAACTACAGCTGTAGAATCTTTTCCGCCACTAAAACCAACGACCCATGGACGCTCGTCCATTAAATAAACTTCCTTAACAAGCTTTTTTGCTTCAATAAATTTGGTACCGGTATTAAATATATTGAGTCCCAAATTATCCATTTAGAGACGCCTCCTTAAATTTGCTCTCAATTTTCTGTTCTTGTTCGGTGAGTGGGAGGGCGATTTTGGACTTAATCAAGTTTGCGGTCAGCTGAATAGTTTCACCATTCTTGTTAATTCTACCAGTGTTGCTATAAGCCCGTCCTTGCCAGTCTTCTTTGTTTTCTCGGCTCCAGTCAATGTTTTTAAGTTTCTTAATATAGGACTGCCACTCATCTGGGTGATACCGATATAGATAATAACCTACAATACCAAGAGACTCCAGGAAAATCCCATGAGCGACAATCGATTGGATACGTAGTTCTCTAGGCGAGAGCTTCTTTTTTATAACCTCTTGCCATTCTGGAATGGATACACATAAGTGCTCCCAAAATTCGGTAACGAATTCTTTCTCCTGCTCAGATATTATTTCGCCTTTACGTTTGTTGATAAGACGAGAAGTTGTATTAAAAACATGGTTTAGTGCGAAAAGCTTTGGCGAATTCTTAGAAAGAGATACTTTTTCTCGGTCGGTATAACGTTCTAATAATGGGATACCCGATATTAGACTTTTTGTAATTAACGACAACTGGTCTCGATGATCATAAAGTATTCCAATAGATGATGTCGTATTAACGGCGTGACGATTCAAGTCTGAAAACATTTGTTGAGAGCGAGTAAGGCCCAAGTCATGAAAAAAGACCACTGAAATTGTTTCGTCCCCAAGTTCTGGAGAGATCCTCAGGGCTTCTTCGATTGCCGCTCTACGGTGCTGTCCGTCATTAATTAAAAACTTAGAATCGAGAGAGATAGTTAATTGGCCTATGTCTTTCATCTCATCTGAAGCTTCTTTGAATCTCATAGTCCCGTCCACACTTGCTGTTAGAGAAGAGAATATATAGTCCTTAGGATTCTCTAAAATATAATTAGTGATATCAGGAATCCGCGACCTGTTCATTAATCGTTGTGCCCGATGTTCCACAGGGATTTCATCTTCATCAAACAGAAAAATTTTAGGTATTAGGCGCAGAGGGCACATGACAGTATAGAATTCTCTACCCGCTTGAATTCCTCTTAAAGCTGGAAAGGTATAACTGAAGTTCATCAGCATTCTCCTTTATTACGTACGTAATAACGTGTTATGTCTTTCATTTTAACTCAATACGAACAAATGTTCAATCAGTAAAGACGTAAAAAAGTATACTTTTTCTTTAGGAAATACAAAAAAATCATTAAACAGCCACTCAATAGAACTTTTAGAAATTGGGTAGAATTGAGAAGATGGTAACAAGTGTAAGCCATGAATGTACAGTAAAGAAAGATCCGAAGTAGTTCGTGAAAATGAGTAAGGTTTGCCGATTATCCGAACAACTACGCACCATACACTCAAGACCTACAATCGTAGCCTAGGCAGCAGATACACCATCAGACCAACGTTATTGATGATCTGCTGTAGGATACGGGGAACCGTATATCAGAAGCGATACTTGCATGTGGAGTCGGCGGCTTTGTTGGTGCTGAATGGTGTCACCCCCACAATAAATTCATGCTATTCGCAATTGAACAGGAGTAGTATCAGAAAACCGCATATATCTTCCAATAGAAGCTCAGGCGTGTTCAACGCTTGGGCTTTTATTAGTGCACTCAGAATGGGCGTCATTCCTAGGGGGGAAATCCCTAACGGGGGCTGGCGAGCGCCTAACCTTAGCTAAGGGCAAGGGTGTCTACCGTGAGGCGGAATCTGAAGGAAGCCAGCGGGAAATCTTAGGCCTGAGGAATATGGATTTCATCTCAAGCTAGCTTTTTGGAAAAATGTTTACCTTTTTTAAACTTTTTAGCAGGGAGCGTCGTTATACTGTTCGACAATCTACTCGTGCGCGCGGGAGTTGGCCAAGTACGAATGGGGGCAGCCAATCATGCAAGTAGTAATCCAGCAATTATGCAAAAAATATGGTAGCAAAGAAGTGCTGAATGGAATTAACCTGACACTAGGCACGGGAATGTTCGGCTTGCTTGGGCCCAATGGGGCGGGGAAATCAACGTTGATGCAAATATTGGCGACAGTAATACCGAAAACAACGGGAGATGTGCAAATCGGGCACTGTAAGCTTGGGCGAGATGAACGTGAAATTCGTGGCTTGCTTGGTTATCTGCCACAGGAGTTTGGGGTTTATCGCAAGCTGACAGGGGCGGAATATCTCGATTATGTCGCGTCCATGAAGGGTATTACAAATAGCAAAGTACGGAAGGAAGCAGTAGCTGATATGCTACGCAAAGTCAATCTAGAAGAGAAGCGCCATGTGCGTATAGGCAAATATTCTGGCGGGATGCGGCAGCGTATCGGTATTGCCCAGGCGTTGCTTGGAGATCCGCAGTTCATTATTGTGGACGAGCCGACGGCAGGGCTAGATCCGGAAGAACGCATGCGATTTCGTGATATGCTGGCCGAATTGGGCAAAGATCGAACTGTGTTGTTGTCTACACATGTCGTCGCCGATATTGATAATAACTGTCAGAGTATGGCGATTATGAGCGGGGGGCGCATCGTATTTCACGGTACGCAAGACCAATTGCTCCAGCGTGTGCATGGACAAGTATGGACGGTTCAGGTGGGTGATGAGAAGCTCGCTGAGCTCAAGAAAGCCGCAGCTATCGTGACGGCGAGGCGTTCGGGAGCCGGGTACGAGGTGCGAGTTCTTGCCAGCTCTATGCCGTTGCCTGGAGCAGAACAAGCAACGGCAGGGCTGGAGGACGGATATATCGCGGTCATGAGAGCGGGGAACAGCCAATGAGCCTGATTCACTATTACAAAACCGAGTGCAAGCTGCTACGGCGCGGCCCGGGCTTGTATCTGATGTTGGCAGCTATCGCCGGCATCTTGTATTTGATGATTCAGACCGTCGATGCACAATTGGATCGTGCAGTATACGTGATGGACATTTCTGAGGTGTATTGCCGTGCGGCCATCATTATTTTGCCTTTGCTGGCAACGGCAATTGCACGGCGTGATGAAGAATGGAAGACAGCGTCCATGATGGCCACTTTTCCGTATCGGACATGGGAAATGGAGGCTGCACGATTGCTCTGTGCAATAACGCTTCCGTTAACAGCTGCGCTAGTGCCGCTGGGGGCTTATGTATGGCTGGTCGTAAATGATGGTATCTCATGGGGAATGTGTGAATGGTATACCTGCGCTGTATTGGCTTCTTTTGTCATCCCGATGTTATTGGCAACTGTAATTGCCTACTTGGTAGGCATCCTTATCCGCAAGCGATACAGTTATCTGATCAGCTTCGTTCTGTTGTTGGGGTTGGCAATCATTTTACCGGAATTTTTTAAGACCGATCGCCCTGCTTTTTCATTACCGCCTCATATGCAGGTTTGGTTCGATTATTCACTAGTCAAATATATTGGTAGTTCCTATTCACGTATGTGGGGATTCATCTATGATCCGGCATTTTGGCTGCATCGCAGCATGGTTACTGCTATAGCGGCAGGAATGGCCTTGGCTGTGCTACTTATAGTATGTAGGCGCAGGCGGGAACGGGGCATGGCATGGCTGATCTACCCCACGATGCTGGTTCTGGGTGCAGCATTGTTATGGGCAGGTAGTGAGATGTATGGGCATTTGCAGGAACGGGTCGGCATTGCGGATGCCAATGAACGTTTCTATGGCGAACGTCTTACTTCAGCCAATGAGATCACGCAACAGCGTGAATTGGAGCAATTGTTCGTTGCTGGATTTGCAGCGGGCAAATATACGGAGGCGGATATTGAGAAAATGTCTCGTATCACCATTAATACAGACGGGATTACCAGCAATCCGCTCTCGGTATCGCATATTAAAGATCTGCTTGTCGGAATGAAGTTCCAGGATCTGCACATTAACAGCTATAAGCTGGAGCTGGAATTACTTCCGCGTCATGGGCTGGAAATACAGGCGACGATGCAAGCAAGAAATGGACAAGCGGATAAGCTAGGGCGATTCCCCATCATGCTACGACATGTATTTGACGTACAGGAACTGAAGGTGAACGGTAGTGCTGCTGCCTTTGAGTGGGAAAAGGCTACAGATGTACTATGGATCACTCCTGATACGGACGTTATGCCAGGCGAACATCTGGAGATCGAGATGACATATCGCGGTACCATAAATGATTGGCGGCATTATTATTCCGCTGCTCCTAGCAGGGATCGATGGGAGCAAATCGCTGTTGTCGACGATAACAAGCTGTTCCTGCCAGCCTTCTACGGCTGGTACCCTGTTATCGGCAATAGCCGGCTATCGGAATTGCTTACCGATCACTACGAATGGGGGCGCCACGCTACAGATATTCTGGACACACAATTACCGCGCCCTATGGCGGGCTTTGAGGTTGCCATAACAGGGCCAAGTGGCTTGAAACTGTTCTCCAACGCCTCTCTCGTTACTAGTGAGAAGGCTGGAGAAAAGGGGGCTTCAGTAACGCGCTTGGAGGTGGATGAAACAAGTGGACTTACATTATTTGGGGGCGATCTGCATCTTGCACAAGCGACAGCAGGCGGCAAGACGTTGCGTCTGCTGACATCCGGTCAATTGCCTGCCCGTTCTGTCGAGGAAGCAGCTCAGCTCGCAGCCAAGCAATACGTCGAAGCAGCGCATACCTTGGAAATGCTGGATGGAAAAGCTGCAACGAGCTTTCCCCAGACGGTTACGATGGCGCTTGCCGATTACCCGTATTATAGTTTGAATGAGTCTAGTTTGAAAACCAGGGGTATGGTAGATGCAGCAGTGGCAGGTCCGGAAGCTCGTGATACCCATTTTGTATCTAATTCATCTCCTTTTTCCTTGTTCGATTATTTTGGGGCGGAAATTGAACAAGGAAAAAACGGGAATATACAACTGAGAACAGGCCAATACTGGCTTGATTACAGTGCCAAACGCAGAAAGATTAGCAATGCGAGATTGTACTATTTTAACAGCCAATATATATTGAACAACTTTTTTCAAGCCTATATCGAGCGCAAAGTGGCGGGAGAGGAACTGCCTGGTCCATTGCTCGAACCTGGTAGCTCAGTTTTAGATGGCAGACCGAATCAGGTTAATGACCTTATGAACAACATATACAGTCAGTACGGCATCGAAAGTGTATACGAAGTCATCAAGCTCGTATATGACAGTATCGGCAAAGAGCAGCTAGGCGAGGATAGCGATGAGCAAATGGAAGAGCTTCTGCAAGGCTATTTGCAAAGGAAAATGGAGGGAGGAAAATGAAGGTCGCCCTCATCCTGTTGTCTCGTGCAAAATATGCATGGCGCATACTATGTGGAGGCTACTTGATTGCAATAGCTGTTATTGCAGCTTTAATAGCAGCTGGTTGCCTCATACTGCCAATGGTGCTGCGAGCTCCCGGTTTTTATCAAGTCAAAGTGGCTTTTATTTTTGTTCTGCCCTTACTTGCGATTGCCTTGAGTGCGGGGGTGTTCGCCGATGATTTCAGTGAGGGTACTTTTGCCCACCATTTCAGCTATCCGTATTCCGAGCTACTCGTGTTCGCCGAGCGGATAACGGTCGCTGCGCTATTACTTGTCATCTATGAAGCAGCGTTGCTCTGGGCCATTGACCGCTGGGTGATCGCTTTAAGTACGGCACAACTGGCTTACATAATCAAACATAGCCTCAGTGTGAATATGTTTGTCAGCGGTCTGGCGGCACTGGGCAGTCTGCTCGGGCGCAATATGGCTGTCGGGCTGGGAGTGGGGGCAACGGTGTGGCTGCTGGAGTATTTTATGTCCAGTATGCCGCTCAATCGTTATTATTTATTTCAAGCCGTCTGGCCGGTGAGCCGGTTCGCAGATCAATCGCACAATGCCATTGCATTATTTGTGTCAGCTGGAATACTGCTCTTCTGCTGTTTGCTTTTATTGGGGAGAGGCAGAGGTTGGCTCGTGCGCAGGCAATAGTGCCGCGCGAGAAAGGAGGGAGTCAAGTGGACAGCAGAGCTGGTGCTACGGATGAGCAACTGCTAACGCAATACAAGCAAGGGAATACAGCCGTGCTGGAGTTGTTCGTCTATCGGTATCATCAGACCATCTATGCATATTTATACCGTCTGACGGGCAAGCCTCAGCTCGCAGAAGATTTGGTACAAGAGTGCTTTGTCAGAGTGTTCACAGCTTTGCAAGCAGGCCGGTTGCCTGAACGGTTTCGACCATGGATTTATCGAATCGCAACAAATCTTTGCCGTGATGTATGGAAGTCCGGAGCTTATCGATATGAAGTGGCGGCTAAGGATACCGGAGTGTATGATGCGGCTGATGGTGGTAAAGATACCGTAGCGTCTTTTTTAGACAAGCAGTATGAGCGGGAAGCCGTCATTGCTGCCCTTGGCGCTTTACCTGAGGAGGAGCGGCAAATTGTTATTTTGCGTTTTTACGAGGATCTCAAGCTGGATGAAATAGCCGAGCTGCTGGAAATTCCGCTTGGAACGGTCAAGTCCAAGCTGTATCGGGCATTCAGGCGGCTAGCTGATACATTGCAGAAAGGGGAGGATCAGGATGAGCTACATTTCCGGAAGCGGGAACGCCAATAACAGCAGTCGCGACAGTCAACTGTATAGAGAATTACAAGAGCTGCGGCGACTGGAGGAAAAGGGCGAAGCAGCAGCGGATGAATGGGAGTATAACCCGTTTGGAGCCGTATTCAATCAATTGGATCGCTATACCGTTGATGGCCCTAGCGGCCAGCAGACCAAATCCCTGCTGGCGCTAGCCGCTTCATATGCTACACAGCCTGAGCGGACGATTGCCGGACCCTTATCCAAGCGAGTGGCAAGGCATGACAAACCTGGGCGGCAGCCAGTTGTCCCCATGTCTTTGCTTGTAAGACTTATGCAGCGTATGGCAGCCCAGGCAAGGACGATGCATTGGCTGTTTTGGATTATATCAGCGCTTATGGTTGGCACAGGAGCAGCCATCGAGTGGCTGGCTGCAAATGAATGGTTTAGTAGCCCGGCCAAACCGGATGTATTTCTGTTTACGATTCTGTTGCTTTCTGTAGCCAGTGTGGCCTATTCACTCCGATCCATGCATACTCCTATGAGTGAGCTTGAGGCGACCTTTCCTGTTACGCCGGTACAGCTTATGGTAGCCAGAATAGGAACTATACTGCTGTATGACCTCCTTCTAGCGTTGTTGTTTTATGGAATACTGGTCATGACAGGTACCAGCAGTGAATTCGGATCTGGTACTGCTGTACTAATTACAGATCTATTACTGCCGATCTGCCTGAGCACGTTTGCAGCGCTGGCTGCGATGCTTCGCTTCGGGACATGGCCTGGTACCGCAGCTGTGCTCGCAGTGGGCGTCATCCAGTTTTCCGCTGGCGAGAGGCTTGGCGTGTTTCAACTGTTCAGCGAATACGGGTCTGCTCACTGGCTTGCAAGCAAGCTTGTTGCTGTTAGCCTGGCAGTAGCGCTTGGTGTTTGCACAAGCCTGTTGCTACGCCATCGGCATTATTACAAGCAACATGAATAGGAGGGAAAAGCGGTGCGAGGAGCTGAGCTGAAACTGACGGGGGTCGAACTTCATGCAGATAATGGTCATTTGCTGCTAGGGGATGTGAATCTGGCTCTGCCGCCAGGCTGGTATGGTCTGGAGGGCGCTAATGGCAGCGGAAAAACAGCATTGCTCAAAGCAATAGCTGGCCTATATCAGCCTGCACGCGGTCGGATTACCTATCAGCTTCATGGCATGGCATTATCAGGGAATGCTTTCAAGCCTTATCTAGGCTACAAGCCCCAGCAGGCAGCGTACTATGACAATATGACCGTCGAGGCATACTTGCGTTATGTGGGTGAGATGAAGCTGATGCCACGGGTGACCATTGAGGAACGATCTCGCGAGCTATGTGAACGACTCGGGCTTTCTGCCGAGTGGAAGACGCTCGTTCAGCGGTTGTCAGGCGGCAACAAGCAACGGCTTATGATTGTGCAGGCTATGCTTGCTGATCCATGGTTTCTGCTGCTGGATGAGCCTCTCTATGGTATGGATATCGAGATTCGTTTCCTGCTGCTAGAGGCGTTGTACGAAATGACACCTGGCACAGTCGCTATCTTTTCAGGTGCATTAGAGGGCCTGCAGGGAGATTGGCTCGATGCTGTGATCAAACTGGAAAATGGTACGGCGGCGCTGCACTGATGCAGCGCTTTTTTCTATCTTAAATTATCCTGCTGCGGCTGCGAAACTTGCCTGGAGGATAGCCTGACGCTTGTCTGACCCATTTGCTGAAGGCATGGCTAAAGTCGGCCTCTTAGCTGGCTGGCAATGGAGATTATTCTATTCTTATCAGTGGCAAAATTGATAAAGTATAGGATCCCAGAATTCCTAATTTCCACTGAAATTAAGTCGCATCTACTAATAAACGACAAAAATCTACAACTTTTGACCTAATTGTCCGATATTTAGCTTATAGGGCTTACTAAGGTCTCAGAGTTATGAGATGTGGATATCCGAACTGAATTTGGCAAGCGCCAATGAAAAAAACCGCCACTACGGGCGGTCTATTCGCTCAATATATTTATGTTAATTTTCCGGTTCATCAAGGTAAGCGTGTGCGTCTTCAACAGTATCGAAGAACTTGATGAATCCTCCAAACATTCTTTTCATTTGCATTCTATAAATTGAGCTAGTTGTGACAGAGGCCCAACTCTTTTCCGTTGAAAGTCCGTACTTTACGACAAGTTCATTTGAGGTGGATAGTTCTTGGGCTACATCTTGGGAGAGAACTTTGGCATCGGATAAATCACCAATGGCTGTAAATCCAGGTTTTGTTTTTTTAAGGTTGTCGGTAAGTTCATCGACATATTGTTGAACATTATCCTTGGTAACCGAATAGATTTTGAGATAGAGCCTGTTCTTTTTTTCATCGTAATTGATTGTGAACATTATGTATTCCTCCTGATTGTCTGTAAAATCAACTTAACTAAAGTATAGGGTATGAATTATTAATCCTTCCACGGACTATAAGTCACATAGATTGAAATTCTCCCAAAAGTATTTCAAGAATACATACATAATCAAATCTTTATTTTACATATAGAAGAGGCTGTTGGAGGTTGTTGTATGGATATACTTGCTGAGTTTGGAAACAGGGTTAAGGAGCTGCGGTTGCGTAGCGGAATCTCGCAAGAACTGCTGGCGCATCGCTCCGAACTGGATAGGACATATATCAGTGGGGTGGAACGTGGTATGCGTAACATCAGCTTAGTTAATATCGAGAAGATTGCAAACGGGCTGAGCGTCCCAATGAATTACTTATTTTCAAGTGAGCGGTTTTCAAGCAATCCTGTTCTTTTAAAAAAGGATGTTGAAGTCCCAATCTCCGAACGATTCAAGTATCATTTGGACTGTGACCAAAAGTTACTCACTATCCAGATACAAGGATTACTAACCGGAGCAAATGTGGATTATGTATCGAAAATATGGAAAGGTATTGTCTCTAACTTTGCGGAGGGAGAATTAAGTGTTTTCGTTGATCACAGAGACATGAAAGCATCGGACGGGGAGCCTGTTGTTTTTTTTCCTGAAGTTATTGAGAAAGCGGTTCTGCTTCAACAGAGTGTGATCGCGCGCAGCAAAAAGGCTATAGTACTATGTAATTCGGAATTCATGGTACATCAGTTGAATTATATGACAAACAGAAGTGGGGTATGGCATAAGACTAATCCCTTGTATGGCAAGGATAAGGATATGTTAGGTGAAGCTTATGAATTATTAGATGTTAATGGGAATGAATTAGTTAAACCTATGAAGTAAATCGCCCGTGACCCACGGATACAAGCTGTTTCATTCCGCATATGCAGCCGCTTAAATAGACATGTGGAGACATTGTAATGTGGAATTTCTAATTATCTAGGTTAACCGTAAATTTGAGTTTAGAGTCAAGCCATAAAAGCCAGTCTGATCGCATACGCGAAGCAGGCTGGCTTTTATAATGATGTGATCTGTTATTCGTGAACGTATAAACAGTTAATCCAACCTATGAATCAAATCTCCTCTTAAGATTTCTTCGTTGACCTTCAAGCATAGTAATATTGGGATGATCCTACTATGAAAAAATTTAAATAATATTACTTTCGATTTCTAAAACGAGAAATATAGGTATTTAGTGCTGAAAAAATGGATGTGGAATGCCGATGTAATATTATGGGTGGTGACAATATGCGAATAGCGCATAACACTTCTGCTCACTAAGTTCGGTGCTTAATGATTGAAATATTCATAGAGTTAAGCAAAAGTTTAATACATAATATTACATAGGAAAAATGGAGGGGTCTTGTTGACAACACAGACTATTTCAAAAAAGTCAAAAGTGGTTAAGAAAGAAAAAGATAGACTAGGTTCAGCTGTCGTTTCATTAATTACAGGGATTTTTTCAATTCTATTTTTGCTTATTGGCTTTTCAATGGGGGATCTAGGAGTAGCTTCTCTTATCTTGTCATGTGTTTTATCAATTATTGGGTTGCCCTTAGGGATTAGAGCGAGAAAATCAAC
The DNA here is from genome assembly GCF_042883835.1 of Paenibacillus sp. NPDC058177. Lineage (NCBI taxonomy): Bacteria > Bacillati > Bacillota > Bacilli > Caryophanales > Paenibacillaceae > Paenibacillus > Paenibacillus sp. NPDC058177. The sequence continues at coordinate 81,192 of NZ_JBHVVB010000010.1, forward strand.
TAGTGGTAGAGGTTTGGCAATTGCGGGAATAACGTTAACGGTTGTACCATTTATTCTTTCTATAGTAGGGGGAGTCTTAGTTGTTGTTTTCGCGTACTGGACAACACGTAGAGTGTAGGAGGTATAAGTCTTACTAGCATATCCAATTAGTTGTAACTCCGCCGACTTCACCAAGAACAACATACTGACTCAAGCCGCTCAAGCTATGCTGGCTCAAAGCAACCAGTTACCACAATCAGTTCTATCCCTTCTTTTATCTAAATAATTATAGTTTTCTGCCTACAGAGGGCGGCTGAGTAGCCGTCCTATTTTGCCATTTAGACGTTATAAAATTACTTTTAGTGGAGGTGCTTTCTTGGATAATATGCAGTTACTTAAATTGTCAATAAAACAATATGGATTAAATCCTAGTAGTTTAATAATTGAAAAAGAACTCCAGCCTAATAGTTTGCATGGAGATGTTCATTTCAAAATTCATGTGGATAACAAAGCTTATTCAGCAAGATTTATTGCAGATAAACGCTATGAAACGGACGTATTTATTAAATTGTCAGATGAAGTTCTGACTGAACAAATGAGATTTTGTAATTACCTTCTTAATTCCGGTATCCCTTTTATGGAACATGTCCCAGCTGTGAATGGAGAACCATTTATTGTAGTAAAAGATATAGATAAAGAATGGAAATTTGTACTTTTTGAATGGATCCAAGGTCAGCATCTTACTCATTGTACGGAAACTATATCTGAAAAATTTGGTTCTTTTGCACGAAAGATTCATAATATATCGTCGAAATTCGAATCTGTAGTTTTTCCTAAAGAGTCACATAGTAAAGGTCATGGGCATTTTTACAATTTACTTCGTAATCATACTGTCTCCTCTAAGTTTTCTCTTTCCACAAATGAATTATTAAAAAGCTACTTTAATCAAATTGAATATCATAAAGATAAAGAAAAGACGGATTCTTATGACTACATCGTTCAGTCTGACCTAAACCCGCTAAATATACTTTGGAATGAATATGAGGAAATTATTGGTGTCGTTGATTTTGAATCAATAACATACACGGATAGGGTGGAGGGGCTAGCATGGTTAGTAAAATGGTACTCTAGAACTCATGGAATCGCATCTCATGAAATGTCTTCAACTCTTGCAAAATCCGTATTACGGGGATATGGTGCAGAAGAATTACTTACACAAAGAGATTTTGAGAGACTTCGTTCATTATTATGGTTAAGTGGTTGTTTGAATTGGAATTTTACTGCCAAGACAATAGAGTTAATAGAGAGCAATGAAGATGCTCTTCTGAAAGAACATTTGACTAAGTATTTTAAGCGAGGAGAAATACTACTTTCACTCATATGATGCATATTTTTTTATCGCCTCCCACCTTAGGGGGGCTTATTCTAGTGGTCGCTCCGCTTTGTTCGGGGCAGTCGCCCTGATTTGTAGATTATTAATGTTACATCTGGTATTTTCAACCCCCCTCTCGGCCGTGGGAATGCAGACCCCAGCTTCTATTTTGAAAATCATAGATAATCTTGTCAGATAGTATCCTTTCGGTTTATCCCTCCGTATCCCATCAAACGAAACACTTACTTCCATTACAGCAGAAGACAAATTTGAACGAAATGGCAAACTTTATCCCCGTCGTAATACTTTCACCATGTTCCTTTAGGTTGAAATGAGCGATTATAGAACCTGCAAGACACATTGGTTCTTATTCGGACGGACGTAACGAGGCAGGGATATCCGATTTATCCCGCAGTGCCGTACATGATATGTTACGGTATCCTGTATGATCCGGATCGGTATGAATCCACTATTCGGGGTTCGATTCCCCAATCGCCTAGGGAGCGATTCTGGTAGAATACTCGACTTCCAATCGAGCAAAAATTGAGCAAAAGAAAGACCAAAGGATAGAATCCCTAGCGGCTAGTTTGAGCGCACTGTAGGCTGGCTTTGTAATCTGTGGATACCGCTGGAACGAAACTCCGGGGAATTCGCTTGGACGGAGGAGAAATAAGGACGACTGAAGTTTGGTTAGGCCTTTTCCCCAATATCCTTGAGGATCACTGCAGGAAAGTCCAGCTAAAACGAGATTCCGCCAAAGCCACAGTGGGATTCTCCATCCAATGGTCGCAACCATTAAGGGGGAACGAAGATGTTAAACAAAGTAACCATTCAAGCTGACCAACGCGGTCTGCTCTTTCATAAAGGAAGTTATGTGAAGACACTCCTTCCAGGAACTTATAACTATTTATCGTGGTTGCAAAGCACAGTTGTTGTACTGAATATCGCCAAACCTTTCATTGTAGAGGGAAAAGACCTGCAGTTGTTCCTTCATGATGAAGACCTAGTGCGGGAGCTTGAAATCGCACGGGTGCAAGACCACGAATATGTTCTGCATTACGAGGACGGGCAATTCGTACATCTGCTTAAGCCTGGTGTCTATGCCTTCTGGAACATACTTAAAAAACATACCTTTTTGCATGTAGATACCAGACAGCCTGAGCTGTCTGCCGAGGTAGATCGTTCCATTTTACCGAAGCTCACCGCCCATGTGCACGCCTTCGAAATCGGAAGTAACGAATCTGGATTTTTATTTTATGATCACGTTCTGCAACGAGAGGTTTCTCCCGGAAAGTATTACTTCTGGAAAGGACCAGTGTCGGTTATGGTCAAAAAGATTGATTTAAGACAACAACAAATGGATCTTATCGGCCAAGAGATCATGACAGAAGACAAGGTTACGCTGCGGTTGAACTTCGTTTGCCAATATAAGATCGTAAACCCGCTGCGCGCTTTGGAAATGAAATCGTTCGACGAGCAAATTCATATCCAGCTTCAGCTCGTGCTGCGGGAGTATGTCGGAACGCTTAAATTGGACGATTTGTTGAAACGGAAGGAGGATGCTGCGTCGTTCATCCTGTCTCGTATGAGCGAGAAGGCTGAAGAGTTCGGCGTACAATTCCTGAGCGCGGGAGTTAAGGATGTTATTTTGCCGGGAGAAATGAAGGAGATCCTAAATACCGTTTTATTGGCGGAGAAGAAGGCCCAGGCTAATCTGATCACTCGCCGGGAAGAGACGGCATCTACTCGCAGCCTGCTGAATACCGCGAAGCTGATGGACGAGAACCAGACATTGTTCCGACTGAAAGAGCTGGAGTTCTTAGAGAAGATCTGCGAAAAAGTCGGAACCATCTCTTTAACGGGTGGTGGGGATCTGCTTGAGCGGTTGAGCTCTCTTATTGGGGAGAGAAAGGCGGCAAGCAAATCATAATAAAAAAAGAGGGGCCATGGCCCCTCTTTTTTGTCAAACTCAGAACACGGATTTATTCCGTCAACCGAACCAACTCCGTAAAGTATTTCAATCCCTCTTCATCAATATCACTGCGCCCATAAGCATCCAAAAACAAATCTCTATACTGATCAGTCTTTAGATTATAGTTCAGCGTCCATATTCCCCAATATAAATCGTAGTGTCTATCGCCAACCCCGCCATATCCCAGATCGATAAACCCGTTAAGCGAAAAGTGATCCATGATGATATTCGGCAAGCAGTAGTCCCCATGAATGATCACATTGTCTGCGGGGGAGTAATTAAACGTATTTAAGAGACTATAGTCACTTCCCTTTACATGCGCCTCATTTAAAATTCCCTTTGTTCTATGGTTGTAAGGACATCCCGAAGTGGGCAGTGAATGCAGCATTCTTAGATATTCCCCGAACACGGATACCAACCGGCGTGGGTCCTCTAGGTGATGTACGGCTGCTCCATCCTCACCGTTTACCGCTTCTGTAAGCAGATAGTCATAGTGAGAATCCGATTCATAAGCTATGGTATCTGGGGCAACATGATGGTTATGTAAAAAAGAGGTCATCGTATATTCGCGTTCAAGCGAGTCTCGTTCGCTTATTTTCAGAAAAGCACGTTCATTGCCCGAAACGAACAGAGTTTTTGCATTTTCGGAAGAGCTGCTGTCATAAAGGGTTGCTCCTTTTAGATATTGCCTGATAGTTGCAGGTACGGTTTCAATATCAAAGGAAATCTCCGTACGTTTCATATTCTAACGCTCCATTCTAATCTTATACTTTATCAATCCCATAAATCGCTTGCTCAGCACCGTATCTCATGATTTTACGATCTAATTTCATGCCTACTCTTTCTAATAGCTTGCAAGAAGAATGGTTAGCCGTCTGGGTCTCAGCAATAACCTTGCTTAAGTTCAATTTATTGAATGCGTAGGCAAGGACTTGGTCTACAGCTTCTTTTGCGTACCCCTGGCCCCAGGAATGAGGGAGGAGCTCATAGGAGATTTCAGTATCTTGACCGTCAACATGTTGTTCCAAAGAAACTAAACCTATAAATACATTATTGTGTTTCAGTCGAATGGCCCAATAATTTGAATCTGTCTCAGAACGTTGTAATGTATCTGAAAATTTATTTAATATATGTTCCTCTGGAATTGCTCCACCCAAGTACGTTCTTACTTGTTCGTTCACATAAAGACTTTTCACATCTTGGTAGTCACTGCGTTGTAGTCTGGTTAAATTGCATCTGTGTGTCTCCAAACGAGTTCGCCTCCGTGAAATCATTAAATTCCTCTTTCTAATCTTTCCTCCCAGTCTAGCCACAGTCTGCTTTCCCAATTTGACCAAACCTCTTTTACTTTGTTGATTAGCCATTCTCCGCCAATAGTTATTGAATTTTCATGGGAGGCGTAGATAACCCAGTCCATTTCTTTACTACACCAGAAACCCTCCCCATTAAATGCATAAGTAGGAGTAAATGCTGAGAGCTCCAGTTCATATTCAGGTGAAAATTCTAATTCCCTTAACTCATAAACATGATTAACCCCATGTTCTTTTAAAAACTTACGGAGTAGTTCGTAGCCAACTTCTGAATCAAAGTAGTCATCCATAAAAGCTAGCGTGAGTTCATTCTGACTACCATCAAGTGGTATCCAGGGCCCTCTCGTTTTTATAGCCCATATATCATTTAGTTGAGTCCAAAGTAATTCAATTTCTGGCACGGATAACTTGCGTCTGTAGAATAACGGTGGTTGGCTCATGACTTTTGCTGCAGATACATTCTCAAGATAAGAAACAAAGCTACTTCTCTCTTCGGACATTGTGTTTCTTGTAACATTATCATCGTCATTTGCTTTTGTCATAAAACTAACGGCTTCATTTATAACTTGAGTGATCTTGAATCTTGCCTCTGAAAAAGAGTCAAAGTCTTCGGGTATATATCTTTCCAATTCAGCTAATATAGCTTTCAAAACAATATATCTGGGAAATAATTTCTTGGCTTCAAGAGAGTGGTCAATTCCGTCGGGTTCCCGATCCCTACCTTGATCGATTAATCTACTATACTTTCTGCCCCAATAATCAATTTTTGTTATGCAATATCTCCTTGCTAACGAATGCAGGCCTCTTGTTAGCGATGCTTCAAGCATGTGTTCACCTCATTAAAATCTCTCATTTCAATCCATACGAAAAACCTTCCCCTTGGGCACAAACGGCAAGCTTTGTCCCTTGGGAATAAGAAAGGCGTGCTCCCGGCGAATGGTGACTCTATCACAGAAGCCGTCTGTGATGATCAGCAAGGGGCCATTTTTGGGGAAATCCTCTGCACGCTCCAGCAGATCGATTCCCGGCTGGAGGATGGTGCCCCCACGGCCTTTGACGGATACGCGATCGGCGATGACCTCTGGGGCGAGATACCCTTGGTCATAGACAGTAGCGTCGCAGAACACTACACGTACCAGTGGAACATCTCTAGATAGACTATAGCTGGCGATGGCACCCAGAGCTTTGCCAAGTAGCTTGGTATCCATGGAACCGGAGGTGTCAAGTACCACTCCAAACGTACGGCCATCTTCGTCCCCGGCGTCTGGCACCCAGCTAGGTCTGGGAATGTCGGGGGTGGAGGATTGTCTGCGGCTGATTCTGGAATAACTCCGGACCTTTTCCACTGGCGAAAAGTAGTGATCGAACCATTTCGCAAGCTCTATATCCCATAGAATAGGGGGCTGAGACAATGCGCGAATTTCTTCTACAAGCCCTGCCGGAAGTAGCCCGCGATGCTGATCATAGTGATAATCAAGACCTTGGCTGAGACAATTACGATAAAAATCATCAAGTGCAAGTCCATCATTCCGCTCCCACCAATCAGGTTTGCTCGGCGGCAGGATATCTCCGAGGCCCATTCCCCGAAAGGTAGCAACTTTACGGTACAGTCGGAGGTCGTTGACGATCCGGTCATAGATCGATTCGGCAGACAAGCCCTTTAATTCCGGATCATAAAGCCCGCCAATTCTAGGGAAAGCGCCTAAACCCATCTCCATCAGCCACTGATTGATGACATAATCACAGGCCACATTCCATAAATACGGATCACGTCCGTCAGCGCGGGCATGGTGTCTTAACCCGACATGCAGAAATTCATGCGCCAGCACAAACCGGCATTCCTGCTCATCGAGGCCTGCGGCGGGATTCATGTAGATTTCTTTGGCCTCGGCATCTACAGCGGCGACAGTGATGGACAATCTATTGCATAGAATGGGGTCCTCAATAATGGTAAAATCGGCAGCCATCGCTCCCATAAGCGGATAACTGCTGATGAACCAATTGCGGGCTTTTAGGGCGGGCGTGAGGATTTCTTTCTGAGCGCCCAGGTATGCTTCGTATCCTGCGGTCACATTGACTGCACTGGTGACAGCCATGGATAAACCCTTCCCCAGACAATCCTGCCAATTCACTTGACGGTTGCTCCAATAGTAGCCCGTATCGCGGGAATTCAAGAGCATGTCCTGAAATCCGCGCCCGGCAGAGCCGAGGTTGTGGAAGGAAGGAGGGAGCCCCCGCTCCACGAAGGTGTCATACAACTCTTCTTCGCTTTTAGCAGCCAATTCTACTCGTCCGTCCATACCTGCAGGCGGTCGCCCAAGCTTCATGTCATACAGAAATTTTGCAATAAAAGCATCGCATGCCGCATTCCATAGATCCTGACGTTCCATCGCCCGGAAATGTCCAAACCCAAGATGAAGCAAGGCATGGGCAAGAATGTACACCCATTCCTCCGGTAGACCTCTTCGCTTAGGATGCACATGAATAAAACCATCACTAGTGGTGACAGCCCAGCCGTGCTCTGGACACTGATTACCTTCCCGGCGAATAAAATGAGCGTGTAGGGCAAGCGGAGCGAACATGGGATGTTCGGTAATGTATTGAAGACCTTCGTTATAGGCTTTGGTAGCGGGATCAAGTTCTCTGGACTTAGGTTTCGCCATAGTTATACTTCTTTCTTCTGAACGAGTCGTGGCAAGTCGCGGACAATTTCAACGAGGAACCAATCGGGCAGAGTTTCTCCGTTCTCGTTCCGCGCAACCGTGAGTTGAGCGATTTCGAGACTGATGGTGCTTAAGTTTTTAATCAGAGCCTTGGAACGGTGGGCAAGTCGCTTGTGATGCTCAGTAAGATTGGACTTGGATTCCGGCAGTTCTTTAATAAGATGTGCACGGAAGGACTGTGCCATAAAGTACAGTACATCCCGATCCTCTGGTTCATGAGGCCAATGGAGTTCACCTTCCAGGATGGCATTCAATTTGTATTTGTTATTCGTTTGTTTGTAGAATGCTTTGAATTGCCCGGCATGATGAGGAGATAGACAACCCGTGGCCAGAATATCCAAAATTTCAGGCTGCAGGCCGTCACCGTATTCTTTTAACGCATCACTTAGCATATGCCAGGATCTTGGTGTGGAGAAGGGTTCTTCGTGTTTCGGAGGTTGAACCCAAAGATGGTCTGGACGAGTCTCTATATATTGGATCACTAGCGGGTGGATTTCATTCTCATACGCCCACGCTAACCATTCACGGTGAGATACTCTCAATTGCACATGAAACATGCGGTTGATCAGTGCGGATGACATGGGTTTGACGATAGCGCTATCCTGCGCACGGTTTCCCGCACCAATGACGATAGAGCCCTCCGGGAGGCGGTATTCCCCGACACGTTTTTCCAGGATCAAGCTATAAAAAGCTTTCTGAACCTCATGCGTACAAGCGTTAAGCTCATCCAGAAACAGGCAATAAGGCTCGTCGCGGGCGATGATGCTTGGCGGACAGAATCTGCTTTTTCCATCTATAATTTGCGGGACGCCAATGAGATCCTCGGGTGCAAGCTGACTTCCCAGCAGAGAGACACAGGGCAGACCCACCTGATCGGCAAATTGCTGAACTAAGGAGGATTTTCCGATTCCCGGAGGTCCCCAAATAAAAACTGGACGTGCGACGGCGATATTTAATAATAAATCCATGATCTGTTTTGATGAGACTGTTGTAGAGATATTCATTATTGATTGTTGATTCCTTCCATATTTAAACGTTAAAGTAATGATACCACAAGATAATTGTGGATTTGGTGATAAAGAATGGTTATATAAATTTCTTAGTGCACGAGGGAAGTGTCACAGGAATGATCGACTGGAGCAGCGGGGCGTTCTGAGACTCGCGTTAGGATGTATCTTTAGCGGTCAGATTTCAATTCTACGAGAGAATAACAGGCTGTATTTTTCAGCTATAATCAAAAACTACCGCTTCTTAAGGTGACATCAGAGTATAATGCGGTTAATGGAAGTTAAAGTGAAAAAGAAATTTAGGAAGTGAAAGTACATGTTAAATCAAGCTGCAGAAAAAAGCTTAAGCAAGTTAATGACCAAGATTCTCCGTCATGCTCCTGGAGAGTTTGGTGTAGTTTTGGATTCTAGAGATGGATCGTGTCGGCTGAGTGTCTTATTAGAGGCGATTCAAGCCCAGCCAAAGTGGTCGGGAGTTACGTTAGCGGATATTGAGCAGGTGGTTTCTCAATCGGACAAACAGCGTTTTGAAATTAAGGATGACCGGATCAGAGCGAGGTACGGTCATAGTCACGATAAAATTCAGTATGCCCCCGGTGAGCCTCCGGCGCTACTGTATCATGGTACGAATCAGAAGGCTCTCCCTGCAATTCTGCAAGGAGGGCTGAGCCCGATGAGCAGGCAATATGTTCACTTATCGGAAGGGACTCATTTTGCAACATTGGCCGGGAGTCGCAGGGGCGCGTTAGTTATTCTTAAAGTGGATACGCAGCGCGCACAGCAGTTAGGCATCAACTTCTATTATGCAGGAAATGAAGTCTGGTTGGCGGAGCATGTGCCGTCTGGGTGCTTCTCGGTCTTAGAATCTGATGAACAAGAGGTGCGACAATCATGAATCAACCTATCATCGATATCGGCGTTAATCTGATGCACCGTTCGTTTCACCAAGATCGTGAGCAAGTGGTGGAGAGGGCAGCGGCTAAGGGCGTTAGTCCGCTTATTATTACAGGAACAAGTCTTAGGAACAGCGTGGAAGCGGCCCGTTATGCTGGTCGTTACCCGGGGAAGCTCTATGCTACAGCGGGTGTGCATCCGCATGATGCCAAGAGCTGCAATGAGGATACGATTGCGAAGTTAAAGGAATTAGCGGCACTTCCGCAAGTGGCAGCGATAGGTGAATGCGGTCTGGATTATAATCGTGATTTCTCCCCGCGGGATGTGCAGCGAAAATGGTTCAGGGAGCAGGTTAATCTGGCTGTTGAGCTGGACATGCCGTTGTTCCTGCACGAACGGGAAGCGGCTGCGGATTTTAAGACTATTCTTAAGGAACAGGCAATCCCCAAAGCGGTTGTCCATTGCTTTACCGGAACCCAAGCAGAGCTCATCGCGTATCTGGAGATGGGTCTCTATATTGGGATTACTGGCTGGATTTGTGACGAACGAAGAGGGAAACATTTGAAGGAACTGGTGAAGCTGATTCCGCTGGACCGGTTGATGATCGAGACGGATGCGCCATTTTTGACCCCGCGTGATTTAAAAGAAAAGCCGGTGGATGGGCGGAACGAGCCAGTCTACCTGCCGCATATTTTGGAGGCCGTAGCGCGTTGCATCGGTCAGCCCGTGGAAGAGGTCGCCAAGGTAACGACAGAGACAGCGGTAGCGTTTTTTAATTTGAAGAGATAGAGGAAAGTCTAATATGGTTGATGCAACGCTAGTGATGAATACTAAATCCAACAAGTAAATCTTGTTGGATTTTTTTGTTGAATATAATCTTTTAAGCCTCATGAATAAAGCGACAAATCCTACCGAGTTGTTTAATACACAACGGAACTGCAATGTTGTTGGTTGATAAACAATAACACAGACTGATATTATGACAAGTGTATTTTAAATAACAGTTGTTGTTTAAGGAGGAGTAAACATGAGTACGAATTATAAACCCCAAGCTCAAGTTCCTAGCGTTTTTCATAAAAAAATCGGTGGTATTATCGTTACGGTATTATCAGACGGAAATTTGGAATTACCATTGGATGCCTTCTTCGAACTAGAAAAAGACGAACCCATTCAAATATTGAGAGAACACCTTCAAGCTGTGCCTCCATACATGAATACAAGTGGATTTATTGTTAATAACAATGGGAATATTACTTTAGTTGATACTGGATTTGGATCTAGTTTTGGGTCAGGGGCAGGCCATCTAATCGATAATCTAATAGCTGCTGGCTACTCAACAAATGATGTCGATACCGTACTTCTGACTCATATGCATCCGGATCATGTGAATGGATTATTGTTGGCAGATGGAACGAGAGCGTTTCCTAACGCCAAAGTCATTGTACATGAGAAGGAATACGGATTTTGGATGAAGGACAATGTTGAGGATCATTTCCAGGACGATTTAGGAAAAATGAGTGTCCAAATGGCTCGATCAGCGCTCGCTCCGTATAAAGGTGATATTGTGACTTTTTCCGATTCCGTTGGTATTCCCGGGATAAGCCCGATAGAAGCCCATGGACACACGCCTGGTCATACCGCGTATCTAATAGAATCTGAAGGAGATAGATTGTTAATTTGGGGGGATATCATTCAGAATGCGACCATCCAGATGTCACAGCCAGAATTGAAGTTTGCCATGGATATTGATGCTGACCAAGCGTCAAGAACACGCATTAAACTGCTCGACTTCGCATCAGAGGAAAGAATCCGCGTAACAGGAATGCATATGGATTTCCCTGCTTTCGGGTACGTCAAAAAAGAAGGTACTCGTTATATCTATGTACCAGAGCAATGGAGAGCTAATGACCTATGAGAAGAGGTGAAAAACTAAACCTAACCTACCATAACTGGCAGTAGTCAGAAGGCTGACGAAAGTATAGCTTCGCTCTAGGGAAAACTCATAGATTAGCGAAGGACCGCTCCGCTAAAACGCTGGACTTGGAATTTCGGCTCCAAGATGTAAAAACATTTTGCTTTTACTTAGTCCAAAATATAAACAGCCTGTTGAGTTTCCTCAACAGGCTGTTTGCGATATATATCATAGTGCATCGTTAGTTCCGGGTACTTTGATAAACATTGCCGTAATCAGTCCCAATCCCATCATAACGGCAAAGGTGAGAAAAGGGAGGGAGGCTATGCCAGTCTTCAGCAGGCGTGTCGTTGCGAGTGGACTTACCCCGGCCCCGGCAAATAGAACAAAGGTATACATGGAAGTGGCGATGGCCCTGTTTCTGCTTCCTATTTCCCCAACCAAAGAGATAATCGCTGGTACAACCAGCGAGATGCCACCTACAAAAACAACACTCATGAGCATATAGCTACTTAGCTGTTGAACCAACCCCATGCTCGCCAAACCCACGATGGCCAGTGTTAGGCCGATGCGCAGCGTCGGAAGTGTGCCCCATTTTCCAAATAGATTACCGGCAAAAGGGCAAAGCAGCATACCGATGATGCCGAGTGCGCGCACACCGAATAATTGTATGCTGCTAAGCCCAAATGGTGCTTTCTCAAGAACAGTACCCAGCACGGTATACATCCCTACAAAACAGAACAGATCAAAGCAGTAATTCCGTAGCACAGCAGCAAATTCGGGTTGGACCACACCTGTTTCCATTGTTTAGCATATGTCCGGGCATTCCAAGAGGGCCGATCCATTTTCTCTCTGGGCAGCAGGGTGATAATAAGCCCCAGGGTCAGCAGATAAGCGAAGCCCAGGACTACAAACACTTGATGCCAGCCCAGCAAATCCGTGAAAAAACTTCCCCATAGCTGTCCGACAATCCCTGCCATTAGAAATCCGGTGCTGACCACCCCGATGGCTGTCCCTCTTTTGGAAGAAGGAAAAACTTCACCAATGTAGGTTAAAGCTACGGGGGAGAACGCCGCAGCAGCGATCCCCTGCACGCACCTCAGGAAGATCAGAAGGTTGAAGCTGGAGACAAAGCCCACAGATAAAGTGGCCAAGGACAAAACAGCAAGCCCGATAGAAATCACTGCTTTTCTTCCTAACCAATCGGATATCGGACCGTGAATTAAGCAGCCAATTGCGTAAAAAAGAGAAAAGGAGCTTCCGAGTACAGCAGCCTTCTCGGACGACAGGTGAAAGCTCTGTGTAATAGTGGGAATCAGCGGTACGGATACATATAACGAAGAAAGAACAATCAACCCTGACCAGAATAGTAAGGCGATAAGCCGCGTGTAATTAGGCTCTCTGATGAGTAAGTTAGTATTCATAGAATCGGCCAGCTCTCCTTTGAAGGGGAAATCCATAAAACAGATCATTCAATAGATCATCTGATGTTTGATTTTGTCTAACATAACTTTTAGTAAGATGATTTGTCAATAACACATGTAATTTAACATTACATAACTATGAAAAAATAGCTTGTTTTTTACGATATCACTCACTATAATGTGAACCATAAACCGAAATGAATGAAAATGCGTTAGGTAAAATAACATATACAAGAGGCGGTGGTCCTATTAGCACCTATGCAGGTTTTAAAACTGTTCAGCGTCGAAAGCTGGTGGATGAAGTGCTTGACCAGTTACAAATGCTGATTGGCACGGGAGAATATAAAAGCGGCGACAAGCTGCCGGCTGAACCCGAATTGATGCGGCTGCTCGGCGTTGGTCGATCCACTATTCGTGAAGCGGTCAAAATTTTGGTTCACGCCGGACTGCTGGAAGTCCGCCAGGGAGACGGGACGTATATCCGTTCTTCCTCGACAGTCATGAACGGGGTCCGGCAGACGCTGGCTCCGCATAACTACGCTCAAATTCTCGAGGTGCGCCGGATTCTGGAAATTGAAGTGTCAGGTTTGGCGGCAGACCGAAGATCGGAGGAAGATCTTGTACGGATGCGCCAATACCTGAACCAGAGAAACGAAGCTTTGGACAAGGGGCGGTATGCCGAATATGTAGAGGCTGATCTTTCTTTTCACATTGCCGTCGCTGAATCGTGCCACAACGAAGTGCTGCTGGAAATGTACAAGGTCGTGGCTGAAGGACTCAAGGCGATGCTGAGCCAGCTAATTTTGGATACCCGTCATTATGAAGATAATACGGCCTATCACGAAGCGATTTTTGCAGCGATACAAGCGGGTGACAGTGCTGAAGCCAAACGGCAGACGATCTGTAATCTGGAGGCTGTGGCCCAAATTCGGATTTCCTAAGCTCTAAACATCAGATGATATGTTGAATAAGGATAACTTGTCCCGCCAACCACATCAAAGGAGTGAGAAGGTATGAGTCAACTTCATGAGGAGAACCAGGTTTTGCAGGTGGGCATTGAAGAAAAGCTTTCTTTCGGAGCCAATTTGACTTACGGGTTTCAGCATTTGCTTGCTTTAACAGGTATATTCCTGTTTCCGGTGTTAATTGGACAAGCGATGAAGCTCGAGGCTGGCACCATTGGTTATATGATTCAGGCCTGTTTTTTGACCACCGGGCTGGTTACCATCCTCCAGTCAGGTAAAATGCTGAAGCTCCCCGTCGTTCAAGGGCCGACTGCCGCTTTTTTTGTAGCTGTATTATCTGCGGGTACTAGCGTAGGACTGGGCACTGCGTTTGGCTCTATGGCAGTTGCGGGTGTGATTTTCATGCTGCTGACCATACCGATCCGCAAATTCGGATTGATCGGACATGTTAACAGGTTTATCTCACCACCGATTGTATATGGGACCCTGCTCATTATCATTGGCGCTCAGCTCGCGAACATCGGCCTGAAAAACTGGTTCGGCAGCGCCAATGAGGGAATTAACTTCGCCGCTGCTGGCGTTACCGTGATTTGCGTGCTTGTTCTGATGATTGTTGGCGGTAATACGCTGCTTCGCCGGGGTGCCCTGTTGTGGGGGATTGTAATTGGTACCGTATTTTACTCGATTTTCGGAACGGCTAACTTCTCTGCAGTTGGATCAGCCGGTTGGTTCAGCCTGCCGTCGATCTTCCCCTTTGGTTTTGGTATCTCCATTCCGGTAGTAATCCTGATGCTCCTTGCCTTTCTTCAAGCTTCAGCTGAAGCCGTCGGCATGTATACGCTGCTTACCAAATGGGGCGGGCAGACAATGGATTCCGAGCGCGTGAACCGTGGGTTGTTCGGCGAATTTCTCGGCTGTACGATAGGCGCTGTGTTTGGCGGGCTGGGTACAACTTCGTATCCGGAAAATATCGGGATTGTGCGGGTATCCGGCATCGGAAGCCGCTTCGTTACAATGACAGCAGGTGTTATGGCGATTATTCTTGGTCTGATTCCTAAGGTAGGCTTGTTCATCGCTTCTCTTCCAGGCCCGGTCCTTTCAGCAGCTTCAACGGTGTTGTTTGGCATTATCGCAGTCAGCGGTATTCAAATGGTCAGCAAGGTCGTTTGGGACGAATTGAATCTGGTTGTCGCCGGTTCTTCCTTCATTATTTCGCTGGGCACGATGTATCTGCCTACAGAATTGACTTCTAAGCTGCCACTAGCAGTTCAAAGTATTGTTACCCAGCCTATGCTGGTGGGGGTTGTCCTGCTCATCGGATTAAATACGGTGGTTAACATCTGGATCAGACCGGTGATGGAGCAACGATCCAGCGGGGTTAGAACGAAGACGGAGGTCCCGACAGAGGTTGCCTGACGACGGGTTGTCGTCTATAAATTCAATTTACCCAAGTAGAGGAGCTGAGCATATGAGCTTTAAAAATAAGGTGAGATGGGAGATCAATCCCGCTAGAACTGCAGTGATCGTGGTCGATATGCAGAATGTATTTTGCCAGCCGGATGGCGCACTTTATGTTCCCCGCACTGATAATATTATTGGGAATATTCAGGAACTGACTGTAGCCGCTCGTGAGGCAGGGATGCCGGTCATTTATATTCGTCATATCGTACGGGGAGACGGCAGCGATACCGGTAGGATGAAGGATATGTATCCGAATGTGAATGAAATATTGAAAAGAGGCACGCATGGAGTGGAGATTATCGACGAACTGGAGCCGCTTCCTGGTGACATTATCGTGGATAAACTGTTCTACAGTGGCTTTCATGATACCGATCTGGATACTATTTTAAGAAAACATGATGTCGATACGCTTATTATCTGCGGTACAGTGACTAATGTGTGCTGCGAAACCACGGTTCGCGATGGGGCGCATCGGGAATACAAAATTATTTTTCTAAGCGATGGCAATGCAGCAATGGATTACCCGGATATGGGCTGGGGGGCCATTGAAGCCGAAGACATTCAGCGTGTAACGCTGACAGTGATTGCCTATGAGTTTGGGCAAGTCTCGCCAACGGGTGAAATAATTCAAGAGATTCGGGAACGAGCCAGGCACTTGATTGCAGGGAAGTAAACCACTATAAACTAAAACACCTGTCAATACTGGGCAATAAGAGTCCGGTATTAACAGGTGTTTTTAGTTGTTGAGGATAAGTCGAAGCGAAGTTACAAGTAAGTTGAGACTCAGAGGAAAAGGGTCATGCGGGCGATTTAGCTATGTTGAGGTTTAGTTTCAACCCATGCAACCTTGAGATCTCTCTTTTTGAAGAACCAGGCATTGTTAATTTTGACGAACTCGTCGAAATATCTGATCGTTGCCACCATCAAATTTTTGTTATCTCCATCAACGGTTAAATGGTGAGCGAAACAATAGGTTGTCCCAGTTGCAGTATCACCAGACAAGTTGATCTTGCTTTGGCCATTAAAATGCATAGTGGAGGTATAGGTGTTCAGGTTGTCAAAAACAGGGAACAAATCTTGTCTACTATTAATGACTTGATCTGGTTCTGCCTGACGCTCATCCATAAATACTCTAAACAGTGTATCTTCAGTGAATAGAGCCATTTGACCTTCAGCATCTCTCGTGTCTGCACAGAATGCATAGGCATCTACAAGATCGCGGATGGCATCACGGTCAGCAATTTCTTCAAGGGATAGTTTTTTAACAGTTGTCATTTTTTCCACACCTTTTCTTCATATTTGTGTATCTGTTCTTTCCACATATATTTTGCTTGTTGCATAACTTCTATCCTTATAGTAACCGGGCTGAAGTTTTAAAGCTTTGTCGTACAGGTCATTTTTGTTGTCAATTCGGCTCATTCGAACGAGCATTGGATTGTCTTGCTGCCTTTGTGTTATCTTGTACTCAGATAAGGAGTGAGGTGAATGGGGTCAGTAATTAGAAAGGCTGTGAAAATGCCTCAGAGTATAGCTAGCGTTAGCATGCTGAAGTTAAAAGGATTATCGGTCATGGGAGCATGCGGCTATTCGGATATCAAGACCGGAAGGATGTATCTGCAGGACCATGTTTTATTGGTTGTTCTAGAAGGGGTCTACATCGTCAGATACGGTGAGCAGAAATATACGGTAAGGAAAAATGAAATGTTACTTTTGCATAAAGGCATCGCCGTTGAGTATGAGAAGTATGGGGAAGAGGATTCGAGGCATGTCTTGGATTATATGATGTTCTTTCTGAAGGATGAGTTGCTTCATGAGTTTATGAAAATATCCAGTTTTCCTTCTTCTGAGCCTGTATCACCAGCTCCGACTGTTGTTCATTCGGTGAATGAGCGCCTGCTAAGCTATGTTGCATCACTCAAACCCTATTTTGAAAAGCCGGAGGCCATTCAAGACGAATTAATAAAACTGAAAATGCTGGAGCTTCTATTTGATATATTGGATGCGGACAAAGGGTTATTGAACCAAATTCTACAGCTGAGACAGCAACGCCCTACAAGCATTGTAGAGGTGGTGGAAAAAAATCTGCTTAACCCGGTATCGCTTCAGGATCTGGCTTATCTCTCTGGCAGAAGCTTATCGACCTTCAAACGGGAATTTCGGAAGATCTATAATGAGCCTGCCATTCAATGGATTCGTAACCGCAGGTTAGAGAAGGCCAAGGAGCTATTAACCCATTCGGGAATATCCATAACGGAGGTCTGTTACGCCACAGGCTTCGAGAATGTCTCGCACTTCTCAAAAGTCTGGAAGAAGAAGTATGGAATTCCTCCATCCGCCATGAGACAGCGTAACGTTGCCGGAGTTTCTATTGCTGAGGGATAATGTGATATTAGGCACGGAATGGTTCTTCCGTGTCTTTTTGCTATTCTATAATGGATTCGAACTCAACTACGATCTGGCGTGAATTGAAAGAATAATGGCGTGAAATGTCGTTAAAATCGTGTGACCTAAAGGATATAATGTTTAACATAAGGGAAGTTGAATATATAGATGCAATCATGACTAATTGTATCTTTGAAATAGTAGGAGGGATATATGTCTAATAGTAGAGTTGTAATAGATAGGAGATTTGATGATTTAATCGAGAAAATTGGAATATCAACTATAGAGGCCCTGAAAAAATCCGACTTGCCTGAAGATTTATTTACTCGTCCAATACCTTCATTAACAGCTATTGAATATATAAGATTCATGGAAGCACTTAAAGAACTGTCCATTGATGAGTGTGCGCCAATAAAGATTGGTACATTAGAAAGTATAGAAACATTTTCTCCACCTGTTTTTGCAGCTTATTGCAGTAAGAATGCATTAACTTGTATGAAAAGAATAGCAACATATAAAAAACTTACAGGCCCGTTAGTATTTCTAATTAACGAAAATAGAGATTACATAACTTTAGAGATCGTTTTTGAGAATGAAGAACATGAAATACCAGAGTTTTTAACTGCATTAGAAATGGTGTTTTTAGTACAGCTTATGAGAAATGCTACAAAAACTCATATTATACCGATAGAATTGATGACAAAGCATAAGATAGATCATGATGATTATGAGAAGTTTTTTGGCGTAAGACCTAAAATAGGACCAAGAAACGTACTGACTATATCAAAGCAAGATGCGCTTTGTCCTTTTATAAGCCAGAATGATGCCATGTGGGAGTATTTCGAGCCAGAATTAAGAAGACGGCTTAATGAATTAGACGTAGATGACACTTATGCAGCTAGAGTTAGAAGTGCACTCACAGAGCTTTTACCGGCAGGAGAAGGAAGTATAGATAATGTATCATCAAAATTAGGCTGTAGCAAAAGAACGCTTCAAAGAAAATTAAATGAAGAAAATACTACATTTCAGAAGCAGTTAAACCATACTAGAGAACTGCTTGCAAGGCATTATTTAAAAAATTCGGGGATGTTATCTGATGAGATAGCTTATCTCTTAGGGTATCAAGATTTAAATTCATTTGTAAGAGCATTTCATATGTGGACAGGTATGACGATAAGTGAATATAAAAGACAATAAATATATATAGTTTATTTAGAATAATTGAAAAAGGATGAGGTCTCTATGTATACATTTGATAATCAATTACCCAAAACAACTACCTATTGGAAAGAAGGAGGGATTTTTTATATTAAACATGCAAGCTTTCGTGTAACAATTGAGGAAGCATATGCCATTGCGGAATTGTTAAAAGCATCTGTTAAGGATCAAGACACAAAGGCAATTGTGATAGATAACCGTGAAGCAAGTGGGGTTTGGACACCAGAAGTTAATAAAGTTTGGGATGATACAACGGTTGGGATTAGTGATGAAATACCAAAGAAGTTTATTACATTAACGAATAGTGTTACAGCTGCAATGCAGATTAATCGTATTTCTAGAAGAACAGGTAATGAAAATAGGTCTAAAGCGTTTTACAGTGAATTTAATGAAGAGGTAAAAGCATTTATAAACGCAGAGTAGAAATCCCAACCTGAGATTTACGCATCCTTACATATACGCAAAAATAAACGGTCTTCATCCTTGATGGATAAAGACCGTTTTTAGGTGGGAAATTATTTATAGCTTCCCTCGAAAACTACTTCGCTAAGCAATTTTCGGCCACTTGGAACCTCTCTCTCCTGAATCGGAGCAGGCAAACTGCTCTTATCTCCTTGATAGCCAATGGCAATGACGGCATGGAGATCGTACTGCTCAGGCAAGTTCAAGGCTGCTTTAGCTTGCTGACGGTCGAATCCGCCAATGGCATGGGTTGCAAGTCCTTTCAGCGTTGCTTCAAGTGCCAAATAGCCCCAAGCAGTTCCTGCATCAAATGCATGTGCTCCATTAGGATCGCCGTTCTCACGTTTGGTATCGGAAGCTACGAGAACGAGCACTGGCGCTGTGGACGCCCAAAGCTGGTTGAACTCGCCCAGGAACTGATGAAATACAGCCAATTGTTCCTCCGTTTTAGCCACTACAAACCGCCATGGCTGATCGTTATATGAGGAAGGTGCCCAATGAGCGGCCCCCAAAATCGCATTTAAATCTTCTTCCGATACTTTGCGATCGTCAAATGCACGCGGCGACCAGCGATTCAGAAACAATGACGATACACCGTTCTCGTTGCTGCGGTAAGGCTGCACCTCTGCCGAGATTTCTTCTAAAATACGAGTTGAGCTCATTTATAACACACCTTTCCTATGCGTATTGTTTGAATTTTGTTTTATTGTATCATGTTAAGATAGGCAAGGCAAAAGATTTCTATGCAGGGTCTAAAGCCATTCTAAGTTCGTCTTATATAGCGAAGGTTTTTTATATCATTTATACTGATAAGACCAATTTACTTCTTAGGAGTTGTTTAACGAATTATGATAAAGAAAGAAGTCGCGCATATACGCAAGCAATTTAAGCTGGATCACGATTTAATGAGTATTTACGATATTCTCAACGTGTATATTATGAAGGAAAGCAACGAAATCTATCATTGGGAGCGTCAGCCGTTTGGACTGGTGGACAGAGAGAAGCAGGAGCTGTATATGGGCAACTTCAAAAAACTGCTGACCGGCGAATTGGATCAGAAGTTGTTCGAGTTGAAGTTTCAAGCGGAAGCCGAGGAGCCGACGCAGGTAATGCTTCACCAAGCGTTAGTGACAGGTGATCCGGATGAATGGCAGGACTTGATGCTGCTGTTGGTAGATAGAATGATGGCGGATACCCATTATGAACGGGATACGGTGGTTACTTTCGTTCGCGGACAGTATTACCGGCCGACCAAAGAAAGAAACGATGAAGCTGAGGAAAGCGAGAAGAACGAGATGTTCGCGCATCCGTTCATTTTATGTAGCGTGAATTCCACGGAGAAGCAACGGAAAGCTCTCTTATTTGATTATGTGGAGAAGGAATATAAATACAATGTCATTGTAGATCCGATCGTCAAGTTAAGTACGCCGGAGCAGGGCTTCTTTTACCCGAGCGTGACGGACAATTATTCCGATGTGAACCGTATTCTGTATTGCACGGGAAAATCGAACTTTCCAGATCCGCATTTCATCGAGCAGGTCTTGAATGCTGAAAGATCCGTGACGGCACTGGAAGAGAGAGCTATTTTCGAAGATATCGTGAAGGAAGTGGCAGGGGAACAAATTGACGCAACCACCCTCGCACAGGTGTATGAGGAAATCTATCAGGTCATCGAAACTAACGAAGACCAGGAAGAACCTCCACGGCTCGATTATAAAGATCTGGAACGCGTGCTGACGGTAAGCGGCGTAGAGAATGTGACTTCGGAGAAAGTGGAACGGGCGTTTGAAACGATCGTCGACAATAAGCATTATGAGATGAAGGCGAGCAGCGTGATGCCGAAATTCACTACCAAATCGATTAAGATCGATACAAAGGTAGCTACGATTTCGATCAGCCCGCAGGATTTAAAGTATGTGAAGCAGGTGAATTATCAAGGGAGACGCTGCATCTTGATTGAGGTTGACGAAGATGCCGTGATTGAAGGGTTTACGCTTACTACAGAGACGCTGTAGGCTCCACGGCCGCCAAGAGAGATTAATCGTTGAGATGTATTGTCGTAACGTAATGGGATATCCCAAGCATTTAAATCGTAAAGTGACGGGTCTTGCTCTAAAGATTAAGCTAATATTAAATCGATTATTTTGAGGAGATAAATAGGATGAGCGAGATTGCTAAAACACCGAAACCCCCTTATTATGCAGTCATTTTCACATCTAACCGAACGGAGGGCGATAACGGATATTCTGAGATGTCAGATGAAATGGAGAAACTCGCATCCGAGCAGCCAGGTTTTTTAGGTGTGGAAAGTGCCAGAGAAGGTGTAGGTATTACTGTATCTTATTGGGAGTCACTTGAGGACATACAACAATGGAAACAAAATGAAAGACATTTAGTCGCACAAAGACAGGGCCTTTCTGAATGGTATCAAACGTTTAAGACAAGAGTCTGTAAGGTTGAACGTGATTATGGATTTGAAAAGTCTAACTAAAGTTGGGTCTGCTCTATTCAAGCTTTGTAAGCGAAGCTCTCTCTCCAAAAGGTTGTCGTCGGGCCTAGAATTTTGTAATTAACCTAAAAGAAGGGCTGTCACCAGATCATGCAGATCCGGCAGACAGCCTTTCTTTAGTTGGATTGAGCGAAGATTACAGCTCTCCGTTAAGCCTTAGCGTGAGTACTAAAGCCTGAATTGATGTCATCCGTACCACTCACTTCATCCAGTGAAGCGTCCTTCTGTTTATTGAACATTTCGAGGACAGCAGGCGTCGCCGGGAAGATGAAGCTGAACAATACAATGGTAATGCCCGACAGAACCACACCGGAAATGCCCGGCATCATCCAGAGTTCGGTCACCAGACCAAAGAATCCAGTGGATTCGGTAGTCCATCCCGGTACCCCGGTGAAGGAAGTGATGATGTAGTAGAGCAGACCGACGGTGATGCTAGCCCACACGGCAATGGTGGAGACTCTCCGCCAGAATGGACCTAGAACGAGCGGCCAGAAGACCGTGACGAAGATGATATCCCATGCGAGGTAAGCCAGATCAATGATCTGCTGAAAGTTAATCGCCAGGATGAAGCCGATAACGGCACTAACCGCAATTCCGATCCGCGAGACGCGAAGCAGCTTTTTTGGTTCAGGGTTTGTATTGATGAAATCCAGATAAATGTTCTTAGTGAACACCCCGGAGGAAGCGACAAAGCAGGCGGCTAGCGTCGACATTCCCATGGCAGCCAGCGCAGTCAGGAAGATCGCAGAGACTAGCGGCGGGAAGTAACCTTGTGCGAAGGCCAGCATGAGGTTCTCCGGATTTTGGCTGCCTGGGTAAATGAATTTATAGGCTTCACCAAGCATGCCAGGAATCCAGCTAATTAGAATTACAATGACACCGGAGATGATCATCCCCCGCTGGGCAATCTTCGGATTCTTGGCTCCAGCTACCCGCTGCCCTAAGTCAGCCGCAGGAATATCACCGAAGGCCAGCACTAGATACAAGCTCCAGAATGTAGCGCCGCCTTTATTGAATAGTGTACTTACGTTCCACCAATCGGGATGGAAGATGTTGTCGTGGTACGAGTAAATCACTGCAACGGTAATCCCCAGGATTCCCACAATGGAGAGAAGGCCTTGGATGACTTCCGTATAAGCAACAGCCCATAGTCCGCCAATGATGGAATATAGCGCCGTCAGAAGCACGAACAACAGTGCAGCCGGAATAAAAGGAAGATCGAAGATCGCTTGGATGATGTAGGTTCCTCCGACCGTCAAAGCCCCCGCATTAAAGAAGCCGAAAGCGACGGTCATTACAGTTCCTGAGTAAGCACCTAGCTTCTTACTGGCATAGCGCAGGCCGTAATAGTCGGCAATGGTCCAGCCCTTCAATCTGCGCAGCGGCCGGGTCCAGATGAACGCTCCCAGTACCATACATGTTCCAAGTCCGGCCATCGTTGCTGTTCCTTCAAAGCCGCCGGTGGTATAACCGGACCCGATAGCGGCGAAGAAGAATGGTGCGGCCAGCATGGCAGCCAGGAGACTGCCGGCTACGACGTAGAGCGGCATGCTCCAGCCCGCTACGAGCAGGTCTTCTGCGGTTTTGATTTTTTGGTACCCTTTGAAGCCAATGTAATAAATAAACACCAAGTAAATGAGAAATACAATTATAGCTGTCATGTTGTTGCTCCTCCAGTGATTACCGATGAGATGACTTGAGAAAATTAGTTCATTACACTGCCACCATTGGCACCGAGCACTTGCCCTGTGTAGAAATTGGCATCATCGGAAGCCAGGAACAGAACAGACTTGGCGATTTCCTGCGGCTGTGCCAGACGCTTCAGCGGGTATTTCGCCGCTTCTTCCTCTTCGTAGCCTTCACCGAAGTCAGCTAAGATGTCGGTCAGTGTTCCGCCTGGAGCTACTGAGTTCACGTTAATGTGCGGGGCAAGTTCCCGTGCCAAAGCTTTGGTGAAAGAAGTAATTCCGCCTTTGGCCGCAGAATAATGCGTGAATTCTTCACAACCGAGACTCGCTAAGTCTGAGGAGATATTAATGATTTTGCCGGCTTGGTTATCCCACATGCGGCGGGCAGCTTCCCTTGCATTATAGAAAGTTCCATATAGATGTACTTTGATCATCCGGTCCCACTGCTCATCGGTCATTTCACGGACCGTTACAGCCTGGGCAATCCCCGCATTGTTCACGAGGATATGGAGTGTGCCGAACAGCCGGTCGAATGCATCGAACATCTCATGTACCTGGGTGGAATCACTGACATCCGCGTGGTGAATCTCGGCCTTAACTCCATATGACTCCGCTTCTTTTTTCACTTCAAGTGCTTCTTGATCATCGCCAATATAATTGATCATTACGTTCGTTCCTGCCTTGGCGAATTCGAGTGCCACTGCTTTTCCAATTCCTTTGCTTGCGCCTGTAATCAGCGCTTGCTTTCCTTTTAGCCCTGCATAACTCATCTATGATCGCTCCTGTCTATTTAAGTTAGACTTTGAATTGTTGAATTAATTCCTGAAGTGACTGCGAAGTAAGGCTTAAGGATTCGGTAGCTTGGGCTACTTCTTGGATGAATTGCAGCTGAAGCTCGGAGGAGCTGGAGACTTGGTCGGAGCTCTTGGCAATCTCACCCGAGACATTTCTAAGCTCTGTCATCGAAGCTGTAACCTCTTCAGAAGAGGCGGAAATTTGCTGGGAAGACGCAGAGATTTCTTGCATTTGCATAGATACGTTCTTGGTCGATTCGAGAATTTGATTGAAGGACTGAGATGCTTCTTTCATCAGTTCAAGGCCTCTATGAACTTCCTCTTGTCCCTCTTGGGCTATGATCTGGGACTGAGTGGTGCTCTGTGTAATACTTCCCAAATGTTCAGCAATTGTATTTGCAGAGCGGCCTGTTCTTTCAGCGAGCTTTCTAATTTCAGTAGCAACGACTGCAAATCCCCTGCCATGTTCACCCGCACGCGCAGCTTCAATAGAAGCATTGAGCGACAGCAGGTTCGTCTGTTCTGCCACATCGGTAATGAGATTTGTCATTTCATTAATCTCAATAATTTGGGAATTGAGTACTTGAATCACATCGGCAATACGGGTAACGGATTCTGTAATATTATTCATCTGATTCTGCAGCCTATCTAAGGAGTCATATCCGTTCTGAGCACTAGCAGCCATTTGTTCAGATTCCTCTGAAGCAGAAGAGGTGGATTCGGCAATACGCTGGATGCCGATCGCGGTCTCCTCCAGTACAGTTACAGTTTCTTCGGTAATTTTAGAATTCATGAGAGTCTTCTCAGCGATTTCTGTCATATCACTGTTCACTTTTACAGAGTAGGATTCCGTTTCCTGGGAACTAGCAGTGAGCTGCTGAGAGGAGGTAGCTACATGCTCTGAAGAGTCCTGGATATTCAAGATCAGAGTACGCAGGCTATGTTGCATTTTGACAATCGCCGTATTAAGCTGGCCAATCTCATCATTTGAATCGTAGCTTAGCGGACTGCTGCTTAGGTCTCCTTCGGCGATACGGTTAGACACATTTACAATAGATTTCAACGGTTTGAGTATCTTATTGATAGCGGCATAGATTACAAGAGCTATAATGATCAGACCAATAATTGTAATTAATAGCTGTTGGTTCCGAGCCTGGTTGGATAACTGATTTATGTAGTCGGCAGAATAGTCTATACCGATTACAGCAATAACTTTTCCATCCTGCTTAATAGGAGAGAATACGGTTCTCCATGTGCCGAACGGATCTTTGAATATATCAGTGACTTCGGATTTTCCGGTAGAGTATACCTTTTTAGCAGCATCTAAGTGGATGGGAGCAAGGTCGGCGAACAAAGCACCTGGCTTATAGATATCATTCAAATTGGAAGTGTACGCTTGAGTGGTCACTTGATCATTCTTTAAGCTCCAAATATAACTCCAGCTCATTACACCTTGATCTTTCTGTATTTGGTCAAGCTGTTTCTGTAGACTTGTGAAGTCAGGATTTCCTTCTCCGTTCTTGCTGAGTAGCTGACTAACCTGATCCGGATTAACCTGCATGCTGGTCAAGGTTCCTACACTAAGAAGCTCACTCTTCAAGTCATTCGAAAGATTGGTTTTAAGAATGTTTAAGCTGAAATAGGTGACTCCGGCAAAAATTAAGACAACCATGATAATTACAATCATGGATACCTTATACTTTAAAGATAAATTTCTAACTTTTTCCACGATTTCCTCTCCTTTTAAATGATTTCTCTCTGTTATGTAACGTTTCTCTTTTTAGTTATCGACATTAATCTTCCTAATAATTAGAAAGGTAGGTCTAAAGGTTGAAAATATCCCAGTATTCTTCTTGGAAGGAGAAAACAATAAGTATATTTAATATCTCCCTTACTGAACATAACTTGCAGCTCTCAATATGCCTACGAAGATTAAGTATGATACGATAAGATATATTTAAATTCCCCGTGGGGTAAGAAAAGGGAGCATCATGAGAATTATTATTTCGCCTGCCAAGAAGATGAAGCGGGACACGGATTTCTTGGATTGCCGCCAGATGCCGCAATTCATTAGCGAGTCACAGACTCTTTTGGCCTTATTACAAAAATTGAAATATGAAGAAGCCAAATCACTATGGAAATGCAATGATGCCATCGCCACGCTGAATGTGGAGCGGATTCGGGATATGGATATAACACAGAATCTGACACCGGCTATCTTTTCTTATGAGGGTATCCAGTACCAGTACATGGCACCTGGGGTACTTCAAATGGAGGAGCTCGAATATCTTCAGCAGCATTTACGAATATTGTCCGGGTTCTATGGGATTGTCCGGCCATTTGACGGGGTTGTACCGTACAGGCTGGAGATGCAGGCTAAGCTTAGCGGACCTGGTTTCAGCTCGATCTACGAGTTCTGGAACAGGAAGCTGGCGGATCAGTTATTTTCGGAGAGTGACATTATTCTGAATCTGGCCTCTAAGGAATACAGCAAGTGCATCTCCCCGTATGTTGGCGGAAACGTTCGAATGATTAGCTGTGTATTCGGGCAGGAAATTGGCGGTAAGGTGGTTGAGAGAGCGACTCTGGTCAAGATGGCTAGAGGTGAAATGGTACGCTTCATGGCCGAGCGGCAAATCACCTGTGTGGAGGATATCAAAGGCTTCGACGGGTTTGATTTCAGCTTTGATGATAAGCTGTCGGATGAGAATACGTATGTGTTTATACAAAAAAAGAATGAATAGAGTAAGTAGTACATTGAAGGTAATCTTGAAGGCGGCTCTACAGCCAGCTTCAGGGTTACCTTTATTTATAAAGGAAATGTATGGCAGAATAGAGAATAAAGTGTGGATGGAATAAGAACAGGCGTATTAGGAGGACTTATGATTTTTAAAAGAGATCCATTGGACAAACAGAGCTTACTTAAAGAATTGGATTCACTAGGCTATTCCGACAGACTTAAAAAAGTAGCGAAATTAGGCCGTGATCATCTTGGATCTGCCCAGTACTCCCAATTACTGTCCTCGTTGCTGGAGGATGGTGTTTATGAAGCACGTCTAGCGTTAATCGGTGCCATTGCAACACAGGATACCGCTATTGTTCTATCAGGACTGCGTCATCCCATGGCAAGTATCAGAAATACTGCTGCGGGTCTTTTGGCAAAAGTGGCTTCAGATGCTGATATTGAACGTGAGCTTCCCCATTTGTCGCATGATTGCCGCCGCAAGCTGCTGCACAGTATTTCACAGATTAACCGTCAGGAATTGGCGGAACGCTTATTGCCTGTAGTGTACGCCCGTTGGGGCGCGGAGGAGGCAGCAATTGTTCTGCAGGCCTGTAATACGGAAACGGTTAGTAAATGGCTTGCTGATATTGGATATGCCATAAAAGACTGGAAGAAATTATCCACCAGGCATCTTGACGTAGTTGCGGAATACTTTGTAACCTCTCTAGAAAGTACGCCACCGAGGGAAAAGGGAGCTGTCTGGTGGAGGTTCTCATCCGCTATGGAGCTCCTATGCAATCTAAAGGCGGATTTGGTGCTGGATTGTGCGATGAAGCATGGACCCGTGGGCAGCATACCTCCTGCGTTAAAAGAACAACTTGGCACGCTCGTACGCCAAAATCCTAACGAGGTGTATCAGTTGCTGACTCAGACGGAGTCGCGGAGTGATCTGACTACTTATGGTGTTCCTGAAGGGGTTCTAAAAAGAAAAAAATATTTATCCATCGATCAATGGATTGCGATAGCGAAATTACTCGCAGATCACCCTATGCATTTAGCGAAGCTGCTTCTTAATATGGCGCCTTCTAACCGCAAAGCCATTTTTGATGCCGTATATGAGGAAGATAAACGCCAAGAGCGTATTTTTCCGGAAAGCTTACTCTACGTATTACCGCATGCCTTGCGTGACAAGGAAGCCACCCGAATGCTGGGCCTTCGTGAAATCAAGGATGACCCGGATCGAACCCTCAGAATTACGGCTTGCCGATCCATTGTTCATTCAAGAGTGGAGCTTGAACAAGCAACACGGGTATCCAGCGCAGATCAACGCGGCACGGCGCTTATGCAGTTGATCAGAAGTACAGTTCTGTCGAGACAGGGTATGAATGAGACTTTGGTGTACCTGGGCCGGATTCGAAATGAGCAGGACCCTGTTCGGGGATATGTGTTTAAAGAGCTTTCGGAAAGTCCTGCGTCTGTGTTCACGGATGACCATGTCCAAGAGCTTACTTTGCTTGTTGATAGTGTTATAGATGCCAGAGATACTTCCTATGGTACGAAGTTTTCCGTTCAACAACTGGCCTTTGCTATTCTGCGGCATAATGTGATCCATCCTCACGGTGAGCTATTTAAGTTCTCTATGAATACGATCCAGAAACTTGCTAAACAGAATGGGCAGCTTTCACTCCCATCACTCGAGAAGAATTTCCCCCGGGGAGTAGAAGAGATTATCTTCGAAGAAATATATACATTAGCTGTACAAGCCAACGGGAGAGAAGACTACAATCTGGTGCTTAGCCTGGCTAGCTCATTCGGTAAAAGAGGCTATGGCATCATAAAACTTCAGAATCTGTTAAAGGAAGCAACGAGAGCAAAGGCAGATTCTACAGCTATACAAGCGGCCAGACATTGGCTCGCGCCACATCCAACGCGTGATGCCAGAGTTAAGGAATTATTGGCTTTGGATAAATCGTATATTACGATCCATGAAGTGTTTCAGCATCTGCATCTGAAGCGTCAAGAATGGCTCGATCCTTTTATTTCGGGGGCTGTTATTAAGGGCAAGTTCCTATCGGGTAAAACGATCTATCCTGTACCGGCTACGGACGGATTCTACAGGTGGCTGCCGCGTCAGCAACAAGCATTAAGCTCCTTATTAGAAAAAATAGCATTCGATGCGAAGCGCAACCTTTGGGAGCGTGCACGAGTGATTAAGATCATGGCAAGGATGCCTGATCTTGGCCCGGATAGGTTACTTGGGCTTGTACAGGATAAGGAAATAACTGTAGTAGAGGCTGCGCTTCATGCCCTTTCACTCATGGAAGAACCGGAGAAGACACTTCCCATTCTAATGGAGAATCTGGATGGGGATCGGGCCCGTGTTGCCATGTACTCGATACCTAGATGCATCCGCAGAGTGAATCCGGTGTTGCTGGTTTCTATGCTTAGGGAGCTGTTAGATCGGGACAAGCTGAAAATCACTGTAAGAAAAGAGGCCGTCCGGTTACTGGGAGCATATAGAAGCGAGGATAGCATTCCGCTATTGATGAACGAGTTCAAGAAACCAAATGCACACAAGGATGTAATCATAGCCATAGGGCATGCTGCGAAACAGCTTTTAGATGATGAACGTGCTTGGGATATTTTAAATGCAATGGCCTCTTCATCGGAAAGTGACATCGCAGGAAGTTTATTATCTCAACAGCCTAATGCTATTCCGCTAGACTATAGACCGCGCTATCTAGGGTTAATCATTGAAATTGCAAAGAACCAAGATGCGTTTATTAGCAGACATGCTTTCTTTTCTATGATGCGGTGGACCAATGGTAATGAAGGGGTTATTGCAGCTGCCACTGCTCGGGCTATTGCGGATTTAGAAGACAGCACCCGATGGGAATTTGCTATGAACACGCTGATAGAAACATGCCGCGATGGTGAGGTCAATGAGGTTGTAATCGATGTTTGTCAGAGACTGGCAGGTATGGCGATAAATAATGAATGGAATGCAACTATCAGAAGAGATTTGCCTCATCGGCAGCGTCTCCTGAAATTGGTTGATCAGTTGAACGCTTTACCAAAAATCACACGAATGCACTTGATACCTTTGTATACGGGTCTAATTGACTGTCTGTCATCTGATGAGACTTTACAGCAAGCTGTGATGAAATTGTATATAGCAGTAATAGACTGGAATAAGGCGGAGGAATCGGCAGCTTATCTGAATCGGATGATTAACTGTATCTCAGATCAGCCCCAGCTATTAAGCGATGCCTATAAGCAGGTCGCTCATAATTTAGAAGACAGTGTAGGGTACTGGAGTCCGGAGACTTTATTGGAAATTGTAGATGTGCTAGGGTCTGAAGGTAGTTACGAATCTCAGTATATTGGACTTTCGTTGCTTGAAGTTGCCGGAAGTGCGCTATTATGGAGTTCAGAGCCTGCAGAGCGTTTGAGGTTGTACAGAAATCACCCGAACATCGCGGTTCGCTCACTTGCGCTAAATGTTTGGACGGCGATAGATTGACCATCGAGAGTGGAACTATATTTTTCCAGGAAAATAGCACAAAAAAGCTCAGGCTGCAAATTAAGCCTGAGCTTTTTTGGTGCTTGTTCAATTAAGTGCCTGTCTTCAATTATGCTTCCATCTTCTGCGCCGTATAGAGCCGGTGATAGAGTCCCTGCTTTGCGATCAGCTCATCATGCGAGCCACTTTCTGCGATGCCTTTGCTTGACACATACATAATGCGGTCGCAGTTTTTTACGGTGGAGAGACGATGCGCGATAATGAACGAGGTACGGCCCTTGAGTAGCTCATTGAGGCCTTTTTGGAGCAAACGTTCAGTCTTGGCATCGATGGAAGAAGTAGCTTCATCCAGGATGAGAATACGCGGATCTGCCAAAAGTGTTCTCGCGAACGAAATGAGCTGCCGCTGTCCCTGAGACAGCTTGGAGCCGCGCTCGTTAACTTCTGTCATATAGCCTTGCTCAAATTCACGGATGAATTCATCCGCGCAAACGGCCTTTGCCGCGGCGATCACTTCTTCTTCGGTGGCATCAAGTTTACCGTAACGGATATTGTCCAGAATGGTACCGGAGAATATGAAGCTGTCCTGCAGCATGATCCCCATTTGGCTACGAAGGGATTTCAGTGTGATCTGCGAGATATCCTGGCCATCAATCAGAATCTTACCGCTTGAAATGTTATAAAAGCGTGAGATCAGATTGACGACTGTTGTTTTGCCTGCACCTGTTGGTCCTACTAGAGCGATGCTTTCTCCCGCTTTGACCGAGAAAGAAATATTCTCAAGGATGTTGAGCCCAGGGTCATAGGCGAAGGTCACATTGTCGAAAGTGACATGGCCCTGTACAGCTGGCAGTGTCTTCGCATTCGGAATATCGCTGACCGTAACCGGCTCATCCAGCGTTTCGAAGATACGCTCTAAGTAGGCAACGGCGTTGATAAAGTTATTGTACAGGTTCGAGAGGTTCAGAATGGGCTGCCAGAAACGGGCAGCGTAGCTACTCATCGCTAGAATGACGCCAAGCGTTATGTTTTGCGGACTAAGTGTCAACAGACCCACTAGAAAAATCAGTGCTGTAACGATCGTAGACAAGTTGTCTACTGAGAACGGAATCAGCATGTTGTAACGTAGAGCCTTCATCCATTCCGTACGGAAATTGCCAGCCAGACGCGTGAAGATCCCCTCATTGCGCTGTTCGCGGGAGAACATCTGCGTTACACCAATGCCGCTGATGCTCTCTTGTAAATACGCGTTCAGATTGGAGCTTTTATTAGACACAGCCTGCCATGCCCGGCGCTGCCGGGTTTTGATCAGCATCATGATGCCGAAGAACACAGGTAACCCTGCCAGGATGACGAACGATAGGCGCACATCGACGGCGAACATGAAGGCAGCGATAAAGAGCAGGTTCACAATTTCCAGAATAAAGTTGATAATACCGTTGGACAACACATCTGAAACTGAATTGACGTAATTCACGACCCGTATAAGGATCTTACCCTGCGGCCGGTCGTCGTAATATTTGAAGGGCAAATCCTGCAAGTGCTTAAACAAATCGGTGCGGATATCGAAAATAATATCCTGCCCGACACTTGTCATGATGCGTGATCGGACGGTTGCCAGATAGACGCTGACCACGATGGTCACAAGCGTCAGGGCAGACCAGCCAAACAGCGCAAGTTTGTTTTTTGCCGGGATGGTCACGTCGACGACATGCTGCATGATCAGCGGAGCCGAGAGTGAGATGCCGGCTGAAAGAGCGCTGAGTATAAACGCTACAATCATAGGTGTTTTCTTTCGTTTGATGTATACCATCGCACGCCGGAAGTGTTTTATGTTGAACGGCGATTCCAAATTCTCATCGACGTCGAATTTATTCCGTGCCACTTTCGCTCACCTGCCTTCCAATACCCTCGTTCTGCAGTTTAAATACATCGTAATAGTAGCCACGTTTCGCCAGCAGTTCGGCGTGTGTACCTTCTTCAATCAGCTTCCCACCATCCACAATGAGGATACGGTCAGCCTGCGCAGTAGTAGACACCCGCTGCGCGATAATAATCTTCGTACAAGGATAATCGAGCTCGCGTAGACTTTTCTGAATATGTTCCTCCGTCTCCAGATCGACAGCAGAGGTCGTATCATCGAGAATCAGGATTGGACGGCGGACCGCCAAGGCCCGTGCCAGTGCAATACGCTGCTTTTGTCCTCCAGACAATCCGACTCCGCGTTCCCCAACAACGGTATCGTAACCTTCAGGCATTTTGGTAATGAAGTCGTGTGCGGCTGCGAGTTCGGCATAACCTTTCGCATCCTCTTCCGGAAGATCAGGATCGCCATAGGCGATATTTCCGTC
Organism: Paenibacillus sp. NPDC058177; assembly: GCF_042883835.1. NCBI lineage: Bacteria > Bacillati > Bacillota > Bacilli > Caryophanales > Paenibacillaceae > Paenibacillus > Paenibacillus sp. NPDC058177. The sequence continues at coordinate 113,863 of NZ_JBHVVB010000010.1, forward strand.
GATGGTATCGGAGAACAAGAGTACATCTTGGGTCGCCATGCCGATATTACCGCGGAGTTCATCCAGCTCCAGCTCTCGAACATCGATATCGTCTACCAGCACACGTCCTTCGAATACATCGTAGAAGCGAGGGATCAAGTTGATGATTGTTGTTTTGCCTGATCCCGTCGAGCCCATGATTGCAATGGTTTCTCCCGGTTCAACGGTAAAGCTAACATCGTCTAACACGAGAGCGCTATCATATTTGAAGCGGACATGATCGAACACAATGCGGCCTTCATAACGGCGTTTCTCTATGGATGTATGCTCGTTGACAATATTGGGCTTAGCATAATAGACATCGACGATTTTGGACAAGCTCGCGAAAAAGCGCTGAATATCGTTGATAATAATGCCGATGTTGCGCATAGGGTTAGATACGGCCCATATGAGCGAAGAGAAGGCTGTGAATTCACCAAAGGTGATCCGGCCATCCATAAGGAAGTATCCACCGGCTAACATTAGGACTACGTTGAAGCCTTGCGCGAAGGATTCCAAATAAGGAAAATAATCAAGCCATACGAGGGCGGCCTTTTTGTTCGCCGTGGAATAGTTGACATTCTTCTCCGTGAATTTTTGGATCTCGAACTCCTCGCGGGCAAAAGCTTTAACTACACGGTTGCCTGAAATATTCTCCTGAGTAGTCGTGTTAAGCTGGGACAGTCGCTCGCGCAGGTCGATATACATGGGACGGACGCGTTTGGCGAATATGTAAGCCACGATAAAGATCGGCGGTGACAGGATCAGCATCCACAACGTCAGCTGCGTATCTATTGTGAAAAAATAGATAACGGCAGCAATGAAGATTGTTAACGATTCGATGATCGTCTTGAAAATCCATGCCATGGAGTGCCTTACCATGTCCAGATCACCAGTCATCTTGGTCATAAGATCACCTGTGCGGTTATGGTCGTAATATTCCCTGTCTTGCCCCTGGATCTTGTTGTACAGATAAATACGGATGTTGTACATCATGTTTTGCGAGGACTTTTCATACTGCATGGTCGTAAAATAAGCGAGCCCTGTACGCAGTAGAGAAAATCCAATCATGCCCAGGCAGAGCATTATCAATAGTTGCCGTTCTTGTGTAAGATTCTGCAGCGCGTTGTCACCAGCTATAAACGTATCGACAATGCGTTGACTGATGTATGGGTTCACGATCGTGAGACTGGAGCCCACCACCGAGAGGCAGAGCGCCATAATATAACGCGTCCGGTTTCCCTTTAAGTTCTGCCATAGCCATTTAAGTTCGAACATCTGATCACCTGTTTCTGATTGTTCTCTCACCCTTGCCTGAAAAGAGTGGCTAAATCAAAGTGATTATAACATTATCAAACGCCCAAGTATCGATTACGGAAATATTTTTCTTGTTACAATCGATGGAACTTTTTAAGAAGATCGTTTGTTCCTTGGTTTATAAGGTGATGCTACAATGACAGCGTTCTTTTCCATAACGAGCATTGGATAGATAGTGAAGAAGACAGGGCTTGGTTCGGCCAGAGACAGGAGGATGAGGGATGGGCTTTATTACAGTAAATGGGGAATACAAACGTTACAAGATGGGTGAGACTGTGATTGTCGCCAACGACGGGATTGATTTTGAGATTAATAAGGGGGAATTTGCGGTCATTGTCGGTCCAAGTGGTGCAGGCAAATCGACCGTGCTTAATATTCTTGGCGGAATGGATTCTGCTGACGAGGGCCAGGTCATGGTGGACGGTACGGATATTGCCAAATATAGTGCCAAGGAGCTGACAGGCTACCGCCGTATGGATGTGGGTTTTGTATTTCAGTTCTACAATTTGGTGCCCAATCTGACCACGCTGGAGAATGTCGAACTGGCGTCCCAGATTTCCCCGCGTGCCTTGGATGCACGTAAGGTGCTGGAGGATGTGGGACTGGGGGAGCGGCTTGATAATTTCCCGGCTCAATTGTCCGGCGGTGAGCAGCAGCGTGTCGCCATTGCCAGAGCGTTGGCCAAACAGCCGAAGCTGCTGCTCTGCGATGAACCAACAGGCGCGCTAGACTACAACACCGGCAAGCAGGTACTGAAGTTGTTGCAGGATACTTGCCGCAATACCGGGACTACGGTCATCGTGATCACACATAACCTGGCGATTACGCCAATAGCAGACAGGATCATTGAGATCAATAACGCTAAGGTACGGAAAATGGTTACCAATCCTTCGCCGGTATCCGTTGACGATATCGAATGGTAGGGAGAAGAAACGGATGAACAAACGCGCGTTGTGGAGTGATATTTTTCGTGAAATTTGGCGCACCAAGGCCCGTTTTATTTCGATTTTTGCAATCATTATGCTGGGCGTCAGTTTTTTTGCCGGGGTCAAGGCGACTGGGCCGGATATGCTGGATACAGCCGAAACGTTTTACCGGAAGCTGCGACTAATGGATCTAAAGGTGCAGACTACCTACGGACTGACTGAAGACAACATAAAGCTGCTAAGTAATGTGCCAAGGGTCGATGTGGTCCAGCCAGGTTACAGTGTGGATGTGCTCACCGGCGACAAAGCTTTAATACTTAAAGTCTACTCATACGACACCGAGAAACCGTTAAATCAGTACCATATTATTAAAGGACATCTTCCCAAGCATTCGGGAGAAATTGTACTAGATGACCGGCTTGATGGTGAATATGGGTTAGGGGACAAGATTACGTTCACGGGAAACGGTAAGGATGCAGAACTGTCCAACAACTTCGGGGGACTGGATTATACCGTAGTGGGTTTTGTCCGGAGCCCCCAGTTTATCGAGAAGAAGAGCCGGGGAACCAGCGGGATCGGCAAAGGTAAGGTAGACGCGTTTGCAGCCATCCCGGAGGCAGACTTCAAGCTGCCGGTGTATACAGAAGCGTATCTGTCCTTCACAGATACCTCCGCGTTGAAGGTCTATACGCCAAAGTATGAGGCGCTGATGAAGCAGCATACCAAGGATGTAGAACAGGCGCTGTCCGCCGGGCTGGCTTCCGCGAAGAAGGATTTGGCCAAAGGGGAGAGGAAGCTTGCAGAACTGGCGCTGCCCAAGATCTATGTCACTGACCGGAACGATAATCCGGGGTATGCCGAATATAAAGACAATGCTGACCGGTTGTCGGCGATTGCGAGTGCGTTTCCGGTGTTCTTTTTCTTGATTGCAGCACTGGTCAGCCTCACGACGATAACGCGAATGGTGGAGGAGCAGCGCTTACAGATTGGTACTCTTAAGGCGCTTGGGTATGGTAACCGTGACATTATAGCTAAATTCCTCGTCTATGGTACGCTTGCCAGTCTGGCGGGTTCAGTTGTGGGGCTCGCGTTGGGTTTTACCTTGTTCCCGACATTTATTTATAATGCGTATAGTTCGCTCTATAACCTCCCGGATATTATCAAAAGGTTCTATCCTGCGTATTCCATCATCTCCATCCTAGTGGCGTTAATATGTACTACTTTGACGGCCTGGATTGCTTCCCGTGTAGTGCTGCGCAGCAATGCTTCCATTTTGATGCGTCCGAAGGCGCCGAAGAACGGGCAGCGGATTGTACTGGAGAGGTTCTTTTTTGTCTGGAAACGGCTGAGCTTTGTCCAAAAGGTAACCGCACGGAATCTGTTCCGCTACAAGCAGCGGATGTTCATGACTGTGTTCGGCGTGGCCGGCTGCACGGCGCTGATCCTGACTGGATTTGGTCTAAAGGACTCGCTCGGCAGCATCTCGGGACGGCAATTCGGGGCAATTATGAAATATGATGTCCTTGTAGCTCTGCATGCGGATGCGTCCCCTGATGTAGTGGATGCCTATAAGAAGTTGATCACTGACGAATCTGCCATAACCGGTACGCTTGAAGTGGCACAGGAAACGATGACCGCGCGGGCCAAAGGGATAAATGATCAGGATGTGAATCTGTTCATTCCTGTATCCGTTGATTCTTTGGCACAATTTGTGGAGCTGAGGGATCGATTAAGTGGAGAAAGGCGGAAGCTTACGGACAAGGGTGCTATCGTCTCGGAAAAGCTGGCTAAACTGTACGGGCTTGAGCCTGGTGGCTACTTGACCGTGGTGAACAAGGAGAACGAAACGTTCAAAATACAGATCGCGGGGATCACAGAGAACTATGTGATGCACTATGTGTATATGACCCCAGCGTATTTTTCTTCCGTATTCGGGAAGGAGCCCGTGTTTAACACAGAACTTCTGAACTATACCGTGCAGGAAAAAGCCTCAGAGGATACATTCGGCGAGAAGCTAACGGATAGTGAGCGTGTTGCTGCCGTTAGCTTCTCCAGCAGCTTAGGCACTGCCTTCGACGATATCATGAAAAGTATGAACGTTGTGACCTGGGTGCTCATTGTGTCGGCAGCGGCACTGGCTTTTGTCGTTCTCTACAATTTGAGCAATATTAATGTGTCCGAGCGGCTCCGGGAGCTGGCTACGATCAAGGTGCTGGGTTTTTATGATAAGGAGATAACGATGTACATTTATCGGGAAAATATTTTGCTGAGCGTAATTGGTATCGTGGCTGGGTCGGGTCTCGGTATCCTGTTACACAGCTTCGTGCTGAAGACGGCCGAGCTAGATGCAACCTTGTTCGTTCCGATCATCAAATGGCCCAGTTATATTTATGCCGCACTCTTAACGCTGTTGTTCTCGGTCATTATCATGGCTTTCATGCATGTCAAGCTCAAGCGGATTCATATGATTGAGGCGTTGAAGTCGGTGGAATAGAACAGTCCATACCTTCCTTCCCGTCAATCCATTTTAATCTGAAGAGGAGGAAGCTACTGCGGCAGCTGAGGCAGCTGTAGCCCCGGCTATAGCTGCCTGTTGTGCAATCACAATATTGGTAATGCTGGTGGTGAGCATCGTGGTGATCATGCCATTTCGCACATCATCCACATATTTGAAGGCCAGCAGCGAGGCGGAGAGCAGCAGCAATTCCTGCTTGCTGATGGACCAGCTGCCGAGGCCTTTTTGGGTACGCAGAAATTCGTATGTCTCTGAGACATCCGTAACGATGTCCTCTCTGTTGCTGGGAAGCAAAGAGAGCACACCAAGCGAAGAAAGGGTATATTCCTTGTCCAGACGGATCCCCTGTGCACGGAAGTCATCGCGTAAAGCAAGAACACGGGCCGCTGCCTCTGGGGCTTCTCCTCCAAGAATCAGGACCTGCGTCAGGGCTTGCACACTGTTCCCCGATAAAAACTCAGGTTTAAGCGTAGAATAGAGTTGCTCCATACGATCGATACCTTTTTCAATGTCGATATCGGAGAGACCGAGCATGGCAGCAAAGATATAATCATCCTGTCCGGTAAGGAAACGGTGCTTCGCCTTCATACTGTCGTAAAATTGCTTTGCGCGTTCTACCGTACGGGGATATTGATCCGATGTCGCATGGGCAGCGATCTGATAGGCGGAAATGACGAGATAATCAGAGGCTCTAAATTTGACTTCCTTCATTAACTCATACACGGTCAGTGTGTTTGTGAGTTGTTTTTCTTGATCAGCAGAAAGAGAGAGCAGAGCAGCTATGCTGATAATCGAATTACCCCTGAAAGCAGAGAACCATCCGGTATTCTCTTTAATAAGTTCATAGCTTGCGCGGATCGCTTCATCATCGGCAATTTTGTTCTCTGCCGTGTATAGCAATGCCGCCAAACGGTTAACCATTACATTTTGCCAGGCGAACGCTTTTTTCAACTTCAGCGCGTTTTCTGCGAACAATTCAAGCTTAGCTGTGTACTGCTCCTTCATTAGATACACTCCTCACCTGTACTATGCTTTATTTGATACACCCTTCCAAGATCCGTTGATGTATATTCATTTTACCAGATCATCTTACATTTTTATCCTTTATTTTACGCTATGAAAGCGAGAGAAATGATTTACAAAAAAATTGCAAGCGACTATGATATTTCTATGCTTACTAATTTCCTTTTTTATCTATTTCATGGGGTCAGAGGGGACAAATGGAGGTCTAAATGAAGAAGCATGACAAAGTCATATCCATCATTTTTGTACTGATAATGGCGGGTATGGCTATTTTCTGGGCAGATTCAAATCATAGTTGGACAGTGCTGGGCACTGTTGCAACAGTTGTCTGTTTCGCACTATTCGTATTATTGGGTCTGCGCACGATACCTGTTTTATCAGAATATATTCTGACCAGCAAGCAACCGGAAGAGATGCGAGTCCATAGAATCGAACCCGGGAGAAAACAGACTTGGTTGAAGATTATTGGCTGGATGTTAATTAGCCGTGCGCTTCTCCTGATCATTGGTTATGTTTTTCTGATCATACAGAATGGTTATTCCGGAGGTCTCTTCAGTAAGGTGATGGAGACATGGCACATATCGGGGATCGATGCTGCTTCCTATCTTGGTATTGCGGAGAACTGGTATGTGACAGAGGGAGATGCTAAATTTCACCTCGTATTTTTCCCCTTTTTACCCAATCTGATAAAAGTGGTTGAGATATTTACCGGGAGTTATCTTGCGGCAGGATTTGTTATCTCTATCCTCAGCTCGATCGTTGCAGCTCTGTTTGCTTATGAACTTGCCCGAATAGATATGTCGCAAAGAAATGCTCTACGAGTTGTAAAGTATATTTTTATATTTCCAGCAGCATTCTTTTTCCTCATTCCTATGACGGAATCGTTATTTTTGGCACTTTCTCTGATGTGTATCTATTTTGTGCGGAAAAAGCAGTGGCTCATCGGATGCTTGTGCGGGGCACTGGCAGCCTATACGCGTTCTCCGGGGATACTTCTGGCAGTACCGGTCGCTATTGAATTCGTTCGGGAGTTGCTAGGTACATATAAAGTTGTAAATAGAAGGGCATGGATAAGCAGACTTGTTGGTGCGTTTGCCTGTCTCTTCATTATATCGCTGGGGCTGCTAGCCTATCTTTATATTAATTATGAGGTTACAGGTAACGCGTTTCAGTACAGCATCTATCAAAAAGAACATTGGTTCCAAAAGCTCTATTTCTTCTTCGATACGGTAAGATATCAGACGGAATATGCTGTTCGTACTTTTATTGAGGGAGATAGCCGTAATTTTCTTGGATTATGGTTGCCCAATTTGTTGACTATATTCTCCGCTCTGATCGTAATATATATGGCTGCGAAGAAACTGAATCCGGCATATACAGCGTATTTTATCGTGTATTTTGCGTTTGTGGTTGCTCCTACTTGGTTGTTATCCGCTCCGCGCTACTTTATCGTTGTGTTCCCGCTAGCTTTTGCAGCCGTAGCGCTCACAGAGGAGAAATCTAAGGATGCTGCGCTTACGGCAGTATCTGTTATCGGTGGTTTGCTATATCTCGCATTGTTTGTAGCGGGGTATCCTGTGTATTGATAGGTTCTAAGCGGCGATCTGCTGTCAGTAGTTCTATCGGTGACCGGTCGCCGGGTGTTATGGAAGTGTTGGTCATTAAGCGTGTAAAATAAAATGCGTTGACAGAGAAGACCTCTCTCGCCAACGCATTTTATTTTATAGTATGAGTGGGATGGGATTTCGAAGGATAGTTATCAATTTAAGGGCTTTTCTTGATGCTCCTCAATCCAATACGGATAATACTCGTTCTCCCATGTTGTACCGTCATAGTATTCTACACTTTTTACACAGGCAAGCACAGTTATTATACCATGGGTGCTGTCGAGGCCCCAGCCTTTTCCTGAACCGAAGGTAGCCTTTGGTACAATGTTTACATTTTGAGCGAGTCCTACAAATTCTAAGGAACTATCTCCATATTCTCGTTTAATCTTTATAGGAAGCCCGTTATTATCAAAGCCCAGCATAGAAACATCCATGTTTTTAACCACTTTATTGGTGTTATTCCGTGTTATGACTTGAATCATATCAGGATATAGCGATTTGTAGGTATCATCTTGAACGATTATAGATGTTTTCTCTACAGTTACCTCTTGATTTTTTTTGGCTTGTTCCATTTTCTCTTTGCGTTGGAGGGCTAGTTGTTCTTCATTTTGTTTTTCATAGACTGTTTTTTTAGCCATCAAATCAGAATCAGTAGACATGATGAATAATCCTTCATTTATAACTTTGATAGCTTCATCATACTTATGATCTGTTGCGAGTTTTTGAGCATCATCTAAAATAGATGTTTTATAGGTAGAAAAAGTATCCTTAATTAAGGTTTGGGCCTTCGAATAGTTAGCTTCGTCAACCTTGCTGACCTTCTTTAATTCCGTTAGGGCATTTTTCACATCGTTATTTCTCAGGAGTTCTTCTCCGGTCTTAAAGGCCGTTCTTGAACCATTCAATTTATCTATATCCGATTGAGCAGTTCTCACTTCCGAATTCAAAAGATTCGTTTTCTTAATGATTTCCAGTTGGTTTAAAGCAGTGTTATAATCGATCTTTTCGTCAGTATAATCTTTTTTAATTTGTTCTAAGCTGGTTTGAAGATAGATTTCGACTTCTGATTCCTTTTCTAAATCGCCTTTGATTTTGTTTTCATAAACTTCTATCGCATTTCCGTATTTATTATCTTTAATAGCATTCTTGAATGCATTCACAGGTCTGTTGTTTAAGGTCAAGAATATCAAGGCAATAATGATCAAAGCTCCAATAATACTACTGCTTAAAATCCACGTTTTTTTGTTTTTTTTCCTTCCAGAAGCTCTACTCATAGTCCTGGCTCCACAATTGTTACAGAATAGGCTATCCTCGGGCAGCTCAGTGTTACACTTGCTACAAAGCATGTTCATTCCCCTTTTATTTTACTTGCCTGTTTAAGTTCTTCTTCAATCTTTTAGTGAATAATGTCGAATTAGGTCTTAAGTTGTAGGCATATAATACCATTATACTTAAATAAACAAAATCATCCAATTAATTTTAGCGAATTCTCTTTAAAATAAGACACAAATTACCACTATTCTGGTGGAAATCTATTTGAAGATTTATTAGAAATAGATATTGGATACCTTTCCCTAGTATTCAGAAACATCCATTGAATTACATAGCATCGCAAGTTATACTTTGATGAGAAATAAGTCACACTTATATCATGTAGGTCCGTTCTGCAAAGGGTTGGATCTTATTTCTTATATGTACATTCAGCTATACAATTCAGTCAGAGATGGAGGCGTAACATTGCAGCTAATCAATCAGTCAGAAATACAACAAAGAATCGACAGGTTTAAAGATCAGGATATGTATATCCATCTTGAGTTGACAATGGGGGCATATGCAGCTCACTTGGATAGCACTAAGCATTCGGCTTCTACTTTCATCACCAATGCTGTTATTCAATATTCTCACGGGTCGATTTCAGGAGAAGGACCTTATCGTATCGGTTTGAAAATGTCGCAAGGTTGGGTGTACTCAGAAGGTTTAACTCACTATGAAGAGAGTGAGACAGATAGATTGATCATGGCAGGGCACGACAGTCAAGGCAAGCTTATCGTATCTTTACAATTAAGCCGGGAGCCTTTCTAATGCATGAGGAGATGAAGAATTCAGTGGAGAGACATATTCTTGTTGTACTGCCACACCCGGACGACGAGGCCTTCGGTGTAGCGGGTACCCTGGCGAAGCATATACAGAATGGAACTCAGGTAACTTATGCCTGCCTGACACTAGGCGAAATGGGCCGGAATATGGGGATTCCGCCTTTCGCCAATCGGGTAACTCTTCCCGAGATACGCAAAAAAGAGCTTGAAGCATCTTGTGAGGCCATTGGGATACAGGATCTAAGAATGCTTGGTTTCCATGACAAGATGATTGAATTTGAGGATCAGGACTTGTTGGATAGTCAAATTGACGCGCTCTTGAAAGAGCTTAACCCTTCGTTAATCGTTACGTTCTACCCGGGTTATAGCGTTCATCCCGACCATGATGCCACTGGAGCCGCAGTTATCCGTACGGTTGAAAGACTACCTAAGGCAGAGAGACCTCCTGTTCACTGTGTGGCGTTTGCCCGGAACACGGAGCAAGAGATCGGCAAACCTAATGTTATCATTGATGTCAAAGATTTTCTGAAGCCTAAAATGGCATCGATTCAAGCGCATAAATCACAATTCCAAGCGGCAGAGTTAGTAGGCAGCAAAGAATTGAATGATGAAGAGATTCAAGCGCGTTTTGGAACAGAGCATTTCTGGATTTATCCTTTTATATAAGGAAGTCAAAACATATAGTAAATTCAAACAACCAATCGCCGGAAATCAATCGGTGATTGGTTGTTTAATTTCTCCTTGGGTAAAAGTGGTAAGATTGATTGTGTAGAGAACAAGAATAGATAAGGATGATGACTTTGACCATTGAGGACCGACTTAAAACGCTTAGAGAGGAACTAGTAAAAGAAGAGTTTGATCTGCCAATCACCTATACAAACATATCTTATAAGGAATTAGTTAAAACTAAGAATTTATCTTATATGGAAGGTGCCCGACAGCTGAAATTAAAGCATGTACTATCGGACGCTGAAGTTAACATGGTTAATAAAGTATGTGAGGCTATTGAAAGTTCACTCCATAAATATTATGATGGTTTCCCATCCGAAGCATACCAGCTATTAAAGCCAGCTATTGATCAACTGAGCTGTTACTTCGATAGTTTTTACTTATTTAACAGAAATCGAGACCCACGGTTATACAGAATAAGAAGAGATATGACTCCACTTACAAATAAAAAAGACTTATTTCATATTCCGTTTGAAGAAAGGACGCTTGTATCCACACAGCGGTATAGCATTCCAGGATTTCCATGCCTCTATTTAGGAAGTTCTGTCTACGCATGTCTGGAGGAATTGAGAACAGTAAGTAACACGCAGCATGTATATGTTTCTTCGTTTAGAAATGATCGTGGAATGAATTTTATCGATCTGGGCTATCCCCCTAGAGTAGCGACAAAAGCTTCATATAAAAAAAGTGATACCGAAAGTTACGATGCTTTAAAAGCACTGTATCTCTGCTGGCCATTAATGGCTGCATGTTCCGTTCAGGTAAAGGATGATGCGCGCCCATTCAAACCAGAGTATATTATTCCTCAGCTTTTGTTGCAATGGGTAAGGAACTCGACCCATTTTAATGGAATTCGATATTTTACATCTAGAAGCAACAGTTATGTTCAAAGTGTACACTTGTATCAAAATTATGTTTTTCCAATAAAAGAAAACAAGGAGTATGGTTACTGTGATAATCTCGTCGAACATTTTACATTAACCGATCCTATTAGTTTTGATCAGTATCGATCAGACTATAATAAGGAGCCAAAAAATTTTGGCATGGGAAGGAAAGGGACAATTGACGATAGTGGTATACAGACCGATTATCGGCTAACTTACTACTCTTACTTAGAAGAAAAACTGGCGGAAATTAATTATTCAACGTTGTATTAAACCATCCTCCAGCTATAAATGTACAGTCATTTGAAAAGCTCAAGCGCCGCACTCCCCTAATCGGCTCTAGGGCTTATTTTTTTCTATATAGATTATTTCAGTTCTAGTATCGGGACTGCTTTATCATTAGTTTTACATGGGTCAATGTATTAATTTTTAAATTCTTATTGGAAAAGTAGGTTTTTTATGTTGAATATCTGAAATTTGCATGATATTATCTAAATGCAATAATTCATTACCTATATTTGATATTATTTAGAAGGAGGAGAGTACACATGTCTAATAAGAAGAAATTGCAGTTTGATTCAAATCCAAGACGAGTAAGAGTGGAGTTTGAAGGGATTACGATTGCGGATAGCAAGAATGTGATCACGGTTCATGAGAGAGGGCATCTTCCGGTTTATTATTTTCCCGAGAGTGATGTTCGCAAGGATCTGTTCGTAGAGTCGGAGCATCATTCCCACTGCCCATGGAAAGGTGCAGCATCGTACTGGAGTATCAAGGTTGGGGACCGGATTTCAGAAAATGCAGTTTGGAGCTATCAGAATCCTATTCCTGAGAGTGAGCCGATCAAAGGATATGTTTCATTCTATTGGAATCAAGTAGATGCCTGGTTCGAAGAAGATGAAGAAATCTTTGTTCACCCGCGTGACCCTTATAAAAGAGTAGATGCGCTGCAAAGTTCTCGGCATATCAAGGTAGTCATTGATGGTGTAACGGTAGCGGATAGCAAACGCCCGATCATTGTATTCGAGACAGGTGTCCCTGTTCGTTATTATTTACCGAAGGAAGACGTGAAGCAGGAGTTCCTGCAGGAAACCGACTTGGAAACGAGATGCCCTTACAAAGGAAAGGCTTCTTATTGGTCCGCTGAAGTGAATGGTACCGTTCATGAGAACATTGTGTGGAGTTATCTCAATCCGATTCCCGAAATCCCTAAAATTAAGGAATATCTCTCCTTCTATAATGAACGTGTAGAGATTTATGTTGACGGCGAGAAAGAAGGAGAGACTTCTTGGTATCGCTCCGCATTGGATTTTTTTAATGCTAATGAGATTAAACCTACGCTTGTGGAAAGTAATTAATTCTTAAGGATAACTGCATAGTAGTCTAATATGGCTGACCTGATCACAGGAGGTCTTTTTTTTATGCCCTATAACATAAATCATTTTGTGATTTGATAATTTTAATCCGATGTGTTTACTTGTTTTTAATGATTGACAAAAAATTATACGTAATATAATATTGCATTAAAGTATTACATTACAGTATTGTATTATCGGATGTTAATAATATAAGAGACTAACCTTACAAACGGAGGTCTCATTTCCCTTGCAGCTACATGAGGGAGATGTGATCTTTTTTTATATTTAAAACCAACTAAAATTATGAATTAAGTTGGTATATTTTGAAAAGAAGGATGAGTGATTGATATGGGTGTTGGCGTAGCCGCAGTACAGTTCAAGCAAGTGACCAAAAATTATGGTTCGGGTAATGTGTTGGAGAATTTTGATCTAACCATACCTACTGGTCAAATCGTTACCATTATCGGACCGTCAGGTTGCGGGAAGACAACGCTGCTTAAAATGATCAATCGCTTGATAGAGCCGGAGTCTGGTTCTGTATTGGTAGAAGGGCAGGAGGTCAGCACGCTTAATCCGGTTGAGCTGCGGCGGAATATTGGTTATGTCATTCAACAGATCGGATTATTTCCTCATATGACCATTGAACAGAATATCTCTATCGTTCCAAGACTTAAGGGTGAGAAGAAGAAAGATTTGGTTCAGCGTACAGAAGAACTTCTGCAATTGATTGGTCTTGATCCACAGCAATTTCGCAGCCGTTACCCGCATGAGCTAAGTGGTGGACAACAACAGCGCATCGGTGTAGCTCGTGCACTTGCTTCCAATCCTTCTATTATTCTTATGGATGAACCTTTTAGCGCATTAGACCCCATTAGCCGAGTACAGCTACAGAAGGAGCTTATTAAGCTGAATGAAAAAGTGCAGAAGACCATCGTGTTCGTAACACATGATATCGATGAGGCACTTAAAATAGCCGACCAGGTAATTCTGCTAAAGGATGGCTTTATTATTCAGACTGGAACACCTGCGAATTTACTGGAGGCACCTGCTTCTGACTTCGTTCGTGAATTTCTAGGTGCAGAGCGGTTTGAACAATATTCAATTTGATCTCGATTATCAATGAAAGGGAGTGGTTATGGGTGGATCAATTTTGGAATACCTTGCAAGCAGATTGGCCTATGATTTTACAGAAGATGGGGGAGCATATCAATCTGTCACTGATCTCGGTTCTGATTGCTTGCCTGATTGCAGTACCGACCGGAATTATTCTTACTGCCTATAAACGTGTAGCGAACACAGTCATAACAACGGTATCTGTGATTCAGACCATTCCCAGTCTCGCATTATTCGGATTTATGATCCCATTTCTGGGCATTGGAACAAAACCTGCGATTATCGCGTTAACGCTGTATGCGTTACTTCCGATTCTCCAGAACACCTATGTAGGTATCGGGGGTGTGAATCAGGCGTTAATTGAAGCCGGTACGGGAATGGGAATGACCAGATGGCAGATTCTATGGATGGTTCAACTTCCTATTGCGCGCAGCGTTATTATGGCCGGTGTAAGGCTAGTTGCGGTGCAAACGATCAGTATGGCTACTATTGCTACTTATATTGCTGCCGGAGGACTGGGCGATATTATTACCAGAGGGATCGCGATGATCAATACGGTAACTATTATGGAAGGTGCCATCCCTGTATCGCTACTCGTTATTGTCGTTAATTTATTGTTGCTAGGACTGAATAAGTTGCTTACGCCAAAAGGCCTGCGTCAATATACCAGAAATTAATATTTAATAACGAAGGAATGGCTGGAGAATCAAGGCCTGCTGTAATTAACAGACAGTATAAGGGATGGTGTATAGAGATGAGTAATAACAAACGACAAATGGCACTGGGAGCGATGATGTTCTTTCCAGCAGGTGAACATATCTCCAGTTGGAGACATCCAGAATCGGATGCGGCTGGTCTGCTTGATTTTAATTACTACAAGCATATTGTGCAGACTGCTGAGCGCGGGAAATTCGATATGTTCTTCTATGCAGATGAACTATATGTTTGGGACAGATTTCAGTCAGGAATCACTGCGGCAAACAGCATTCGACCAGAGCCATTCACACTACTATCTGCGCTATCTGCAGTCACAGAGCGAATTGGTCTTGTAGCAACCGTATCAACGACATATAACGAGCCGTATCATATTGCCCGCAAATTAGCCACGCTGGATCACTTAAGCAGTGGACGTTCAGGATGGAATATCGTAACTTCGCAGACGGATGAAGAAGCCCGGAACTTCGGTAAAGATAAACACTTGGAGCATGAGAATCGTTATGGAAGAGCTGGGGAGTTCGTCGATGTGACTCAAGGGCTGTGGGATAGTTGGGAAGATGATGCCATTGTATTGGATAAGGAATCAGGTGTTTTTGCGGATAAAGATAAGCTGCATAATTTGAATTATAAGAGTGATGAGTTCCAAGTTCGGGGTCCATTGAATGTATCACGGCCTCCGCAAGGGTATCCTGTATTGATTCAAGCAGGAGCTTCGGAAGCAGGCAAGGAGCTGGCAGCCGCATCAGCAGAAGTTGTATTTGCACCAGGTACAGCCTTTGGGCCGTTTGGAACGGTTGAGGATGGGATTGAACTATACGAGGATATCAAGACAAGGTTAGCTAAATACGGTAGATCTCGTGATGATCTGAAGATTCTACCGGGCTTTATGCCTGTTATTGGACGGACGGAGGAAGAAGCGGCCCAGCGGTTGGCGATTGTGGAGGATCTTACGCCTGAGAACCTGGGACTTGATCTGCTCTCTCATTATTTGGGTCATGATGTATCACAGTATCCATTGGATGAGCCATTGCCCTTCACACCAAAGCTGGAGGGCTTTAATCAGAGTAAGAGCAGTTTAGCCAAAATCATTCAATTGCTGGAGCGGGAGACTCTGACTATTCGCCAGCTCTATAAACGTCTTAACTCGCGCGGAGTAGCCGGAACACCTTCGCAGATTGCTGACCAGATGGAAGAATGGTTCGTCCGTGGCGCAGCGGATGGTTTTAATGTGATGTTCCCGCATTTGCCTGGCGGTCTGGATGACTTTGTGAACTTGGTTGTCCCTGAATTGCAGCGGCGCGGAATCTTCCGCGAAGATTATGAAGGAACGACCCTTCGTGAACATCTGGGACTGCGTCGCCCTGCTAATCGTCATAGTGTGATCGCTACGCGTTAATCTGATATTGAAGACAATATAACGGATAGATGGGAGATGGATTAGATGGCACATTATGACCCGCAGTGGAATTTAAATGATGAATTCGATGGCGATTGGCAGCTTAGAGCCGAAGTGAGTCCGAAATGGATTCGTGTAAAAATAGGCGAGACATTCGTGGCCGATAGCAGACGTGTGCTGATCGTTACGGAGACCGGCAAGCTGCCGGTGTACTATTTTCCCAAGGACGATGTCCGGACCGAGTTTCTTCAAGAATCGACTCATCGCAGAGAGGACCTTCACAAAGGGGAAGCCGTCTATTGGAACATTGGAGTCGATGATACGCTTGTAGAGAATGCCGTCTGGAGTCATCCTAATCCTTCCCAATCCAGTGCCATTATTGCGGGATATATTACTTTTATCTGGAAAAATAATGATATTAGATGGTTTGAAGAAGAGGAAGAAGTCATTAACCATGCCAGAGATCCTTATTCGAGACTGGATGCCATTCCGAGTTCCAGACATATAAAAGTAATCGTAGGCGGCAAGGTTGTCGCAGATAGTCAAGATCCGGTGATTCTGTTTGAGACAGGACTGACTCCGCGCTTTTATTTGCCTAAAGAGGATATTAACTTTGATTATCTAGTGCCATCAGATACAGTGACAACCTGCCCTTATAAAGGATCTGCCACATATCATTCTTTCAATAGCGATGGAGTGATTGCTGACAATGTGGTGTGGAGCTATCAGGAGCCACTGCCAGAGGTTCATGAAATAGCGGGTAGATATAGCTTTTATAATGAAGAAGTTGATGCGATCTACATAGATGGAGAGAAATGGTCCCTGCAGGGGCAAGACCGTTTACCTTACAAATCAATCGCTCATAAGCAATGAGATGTGCTTCTTCAGTTAATGTAGGGGAGTGCATCTAATGTCGAGTTATAGATCGGCTATTGTTGGACTTATTGGGGCAACTCTCTGTTGGGGATTAAGCTATATCATGAGTGCATATCTGATAAATTTTTTCTCTCCTGCATTTCTATCCTTTATACGCATGGTTTTGACATGGCTGCTGGTCCTGTTGTTGCTGTATCGTGCCGGAAAATTAAGATGGCCAACCCGGCCGGAATGGCTACTTTTGACGGCTAGTTCGTTGTTTGGCACTTTGATTCAGCAACCACTCTATTTCTCAGGTCTCAAGCTGTCCTCAGCAGCCAATGGTTCCTTGATCTATGCGGTAGCACCATTGGTAGCCATCTTCATGGAGCGCCTATTTTATAAGGTTTCGTTGACTGCAGGAAAGCTGGTTGGAGGCCTACTTGGTGTAGTGGGTGTTGTTATTATTATCAGTTTTGGCGGAGGGAAGTTCAGTCTATCATTAGGTGACTTGTATTTGGTACTGGCGATGCTGGGGATGACGATCGGTATGATGTTCACGCCACTGCTGGTGAAGACGATGTCACTGACAGCTATTAATATTATTTCTGGTGGATTAGGTGCTATTCTGATATCTCCTATGGTAGCAATAGAGTCGTATAATGGTGGTTTGATAGCAACAAATAATGCTTATATCTGGTTAATGCTACTTCCGTTAGCCTTGATTACAGCAACCTCGGGGATATGGTGGACAAGGGGCGTAGCGGTCACAGGGCCTGGGACAGCTTCCATGTTCATGAATATCCCGCCGTTTATCTCGCTTATCCTGGGGCATTTTTTATTGGGAGATGAGATCTACGTCACTCAATTGCTGGGCGGAGCCCTGATTCTAATTGGAGTTTTCATCTCTAATCGCAATGCTTCCAAAAAAGTTGTGCAGGTGAATGAGACAACGAGTACAACTGAAGCTACAACTTAAATGAATCGAAAGCCTCTCCTTAGTTTTTTGCTGGGGAAGGGCTTTTTGTATGGAGGCCTGTTAGAGAGAATCCGAGCACATAATTCTTCATCCTTTTCCCACCTTCATGTTTTATAAAAGAGCTGGAAGCAGGATAGTTGATGAGATTTGAACATGAAAACGCAAAAAAAGACGTCCGGAAATTGCATACTGGAGCGTCTTTTTTGCGATTTGGCATAGTGTTGTTCAATGTTCCAGGCTGGACTCAAAATCGAATTCGTGAGCTCAGACTTTAACCTTGAACTGGCTTGATGGAGTCACGTATGACCAAGCTTGTAGGCAACATGACCTTCTTATTGCCGTAAGACGAGCCTTCGGTAATCCTGAACAACAAATCGGCACTTTCATAGCCGAGAACATCGAAATATTGCTTCACTGTGCTCAAGGCGACCTTGGCGAATTTGGCGCTCTCGAAATCGTCAAAGCCCATTAGTGATAATTGGTCGGGGATACGAATGCCAAGTGCGGTCAGCTGTTCGAGCGCTTCGAGGGCCCGCTTGTCGTTGGCGCAGAACAGCGCGGTCAGCTCTCCATTTTGTACAAGGCGCGCAAGCGCAACATAGTCTAATTTCTTGTCCAGGAACAAGAACGAATCCTGTATCGGCACGGACGAATTCGACATGGCGTTGCAATAACCGTTGTATCTGTCGACCTCCGGGCTTAGGTGGTAGTCGTAAGCTGCAAATCCGATCTTTCGATGACCTTGTTTTATCAAATATTCTACCGCTTCATAGGCCCCATCATGATTGTTACATGTGACGACGTTGACCGGATATCCGGAAGGGGAACGATCAAGCATGACGAACGGAATCGATTTACTGCGAATTTCCCCGAGATAGCTCTTCGCAGCGTCGGGATCAGACGAATAGATAAGTAATCCTCGCAGTTCCGTTTGAATCAGCCCCAGAACGAGCTCGCGTTCCTGTTCGAAGTCGTTCTCCACAAATTCTACGATTAGTTTGCAACCATGCTTGCCCAGAAAGGACTGAATGCCCCGCATGATCTGCATATATGAGCTATCGTACAGGTCGACGCCGGAGATGACAAAAGCCACCAGATTGGAGGTCTTCTCTGAGACGGCTGCCTGGCTGGCAACAAAGCTTCCCTTCCCCCTCACGCGGTAGATCACGCCCTCGTTCACCAGCTCTGACAGCGCTTTGCGCACAGTGATGGAGCTGACATCCAGCAGCTTGGAAAATTCTGATTCGCTAGGAATCCGATGGTCCATTGTAAATTCCTGATTCTCGATCTGGGATAAGACATAGTCTTTTACCATCTGGTACTTTGGCAGAGCCAAGTCCTTTTTGCTCAAGTAGGTTCACCTCGTTCCAACATTTCTTCTATTGTAGCGCACATCGCTTTAAAAAGTATACGTACTTGTAGCGCATCTCGAAAAAAAATTGTCGGATGGGTAGGTGATTTTCAGGAATTTAGCAGGATAGGGGCGAAATTATATAAAAACTTTGAATTTCGTGATGCTCTGTATTACTATGAGATCAAATAAAGTATGTGTTTTAATTTACTTATCATAATAACTTCGAGGGGGTGCTTTACAAAAAATGAATGGTACTATACCACACCGTAATGTGACATAAAAAATGAGCCGCCGGGATAACCCAACAGCTCGATGCTTGGAATTTTATCTATAAGGTTACAATGGCGCCTTCACCCTCGAACGGGTAGTCGATGACGATGCGTCCTGCTTCGGTATCGCCGATACCGCTGTACAGATTAACCTTGCCGTCAGGCCGCATTTCAATACCGGCGGTGAAAGCACAGTCGTTCAGATGCGCCTTCTTGGCGGGGCCATCCGGATAACAAGGACGGGTGCCGATGATTTTCAAATCCGAGAATTGATTAGTTTGCGGATCGAGTACGAATGACATGTTCATATAGGTTGCTTGATCTCCCTGAGCGTAGCAGATATGGCCGATGACGCCAATCTTTCCGCTCTCTAGTAAGTATGCCTGGTTGCAGCCGCCCCACTCATCCTTACGGAACAGTCCATTGATATTTGGTGCGTTCTCAATGACTTCCGGAGACAGTGCGTCCAGGCTGTCAATGATTGTGAATCCCACTAAGGATTCGCTTCCATATTGCTTGCGTATTTCTTCATTGCGTGGTCTTGAGAAGACGCCGATCTTACCGTTTCGAAGCTCTACCAGCCGAATGTCCTTCATATAATCTGGACCGGTCGTGAAGTAGCAGAGGTCATGAAGATCATGCCCTTTGTAGAAATAACCGTAGAACGTATCGAGCTGACCTTGATTGAAACGAACATGTGTCCCGCCCAATACGAGCTGTTTGTTGACTACGCTAATATAAGGGTCTTCAAGCTGATAAATCATCGTATCCGGCACGGCTGTCCACTCGTCTGGACCGCTCTGTTCAAACAGGCGAACCCAAGACCTCGCCCACTCATCGCGTTTTTCCACGCGTCCATAAATGTAGCGCTTGCCGTTCCATTCGAACGGAATTGAAGGGTTGTAGACATCGAAGCCTTCGACTCCGTGGAAGACAAGCTTGGCACTTTCATAAATACGTTTGTTTACTTCGAATTGCTGACGCAGTTCCAATAAGTTCATTTGTGGTAAATCTCCTTTCAGGCTTCAGTAACAACTCTATCCTAATCAAAAGTCTTGCTCTAAATCTTGCTCCATTTTTGAATGCATTATGGTATTTTGACATCGAAGAAAATTGCCACTGTACAAAATTGCCACTGTACAAAATAAGGGGGAATTGCACATGTTGAAACTTCTTGCGGCAGACGGTATTGATTCTGAAATTCAGGCTCACTATCGACTGATCGCTTCGGTGCGCGATACGATCGGCATGCATACTCACGACTTCTTTGAGCTGTTTCTTATCTTGAAGGGTAGCGTTGTGCATATCATTAACGGCAAACGGCAGTTGTTGCAGGAAAATACACTAGTGTTCATAAGGGATCGGGACGTTCATTACTATGAACAGACGACGGATAGCGACTGCCAATTCATCAATTTATCGTTCAATAGGGAGGTCCTGGACGATCTGGTTGCTTTTTTGGGAGAAGGGTTCCCAAGCGAAAGGCTGCTTGAGCCGGTCATGCCGCCGTCGACTGTGCTGTCCAAAATGGAAAAGGAATATGTGCGGTACCGGCTGGGCCAGCTTAGTTTGATTCCGCAGGAGAAGAAGCTGGCTGTTAAAGCGGAGGTAAGAGCTATCTTGACAGATCTGTTTTCCCGGTACATCAAGGCAGAAGCCGATCCGGTTGAACTAACCGGACAGCCTGGATGGTTTAAGGATCTATGCAGAGAGGTGAGAAAGAAAGAGCATTTTACGCAGGGGACGGCTGCGCTTGTTGGGCTGTCGGACAAATCGCATGCTTACCTATGCAGAATGTTTAGAAAGCATCTCGGGATGTCCCCGACCCAGTACATTAACGAATTGAGAATGTCCTATGCCGAGAATTTGCTGCTGAATACGGACATGGAAATCGTGGAAATCAGCTTAGAGATCGGACTCGAGAACGTCAGTTACTTCTACGACTTATTCAAGCGGAGGCATAGTTTAACGCCTCATCGATATCGCCAATTCGGGATAGTTCATAGATAGTATACTAATTATTTTATGTATTTTTGTATTGACGGATGAAATAGTATGTGTTATTTTTTTGCCTAGCATAATAACTTTCAGGCACCATGAGATTCAAGTTTGTCTGGGACAGTAGCTGGAAGCTATTACGTATCTGACGAACGTAAAACAAATAACCTTTGGAGGCGGTGATGAATGCGCTTACATATAATGCGAATCAAATAACCAGGTTCATGTGTCTACGAGCAATATATCAGCTATAACCGATCACGACATGTTAACAGTTAGGAGGTGCTTCTTTGCAAGTAACCAATAACAAGTTAGTGGCCAGTAACAGGCTAGTGGCCAGAATCGTCAAGCACCGCTATCTCTATCTTATGGTGCTTCCCGGCTTTCTGACAGTGTTAATCTTTAGTTATTTTCCTATGTATGGAATTTTAATCGCTTTCAAAGATTTTAACGCTTCCAAAGGGATATGGGGAAGTGAGTGGGTAGGGTTAAAGTATTTCACTTCTTTTTTTAACGATCCCATGGCGTTTAGAGTTTTAAAGAACACATTGCTTCTTGGTTTGTATACCTTGTTTTGGTCATTTCCGGCGCCAATTATATTGGCTCTACTGTTTAATGAACTGAAAAACAAGCGTTTTAAGAAGGTTGTGCAGACGGTTTCTTATTTCCCGCATTTTATATCGGTCGTCATTGTTGCGGGGATGCTTAAGGAGTTTACGGCGAGAGACGGTTTGTTTAACAGTATCGTCACCTTCTTCGGCGGAGACCCGATCATGTTTCTTCTCGAGCCGAGCTTTTTCCGGACCATTTTCATCTCTTCTGGCTTATGGCAGGGCGTCGGATTCGGCACGATCATCTACCTTGCTGCATTAAGCGGAATTGATCCTACGTTGTATGACGTAGCCGAAGTAGACGGCGCAGGCCGATGGAAGAAGGTTGTACATGTCACATGGCCGTCGCTCAAGTCTACCTCTATTATTTTGCTGATTTTTGCCGTGGGAGGAATCCTCGGGAGCGATTTCCAGAAGATTATTCTGCTCTATTCGCCTGAGACTTACGAAGTAGCAGATGTCATCGGCTCCTATGCTTATCGTCAAGGTATATTGGGCGCCCAATACGAGTACACAACGGCAATTGGATTATTTATGTCGGTTATATCTTTTATTATTCTTTACTTGACCAATTGGATGAGCCGAAAAGTTTCCGAGACGAGTTTGTTTTAGGTGGTGAGATGTTGAAAAAGGATAGCATAGGCTCCAGAGCTTTTGACGTTGTAAATATTGTTTTCATGATATTTATCCTGATTGTGGTACTGTACCCGATTCTAAACATTATCGCTACATCGCTAAGCGGCGCACGTTACATCTCCTCTGGAAGCGTGACGATTTGGCCTAAGGGATTTAATCTGGAGGCGTACAAGACGGTATTTCAAGATCCATATATTTTTAAAGGGTATCTCAACTCGATCATTTATGCGGTCGGCTCTACGGGCATCATGCTGCTGTTTACGGCACTAATGGCGTATCCGCTAACGATTCCCGGATTTGCGGGCAAGAAATTTTTTACCCTTTTCCTAATGATTACGATGTTTTTCAGCGGCGGCTTAATCCCGACCTATCTGCTTATGCGTAGCCTGCATCTGTTAGATACAGTATGGGTTATGATTCTCCCCGGCGCGATTAGTGCCTACAATGTGTTTCTGTTTCGAACATTCTTTCTGAATATTCCTTCCGAGCTGAAGGACTCCGCTTATATCGATGGAGCGAATGATGTGGTAGTTCTTTTCCGGATCGTACTGCCGTTGTCGAAGGCGCTGTTTGCAACCTTTGCGCTATTCGGTCTGGTCGGAAGCTGGAATAGTTGGTTTGATGCTTTGATTTATTTGCGGGATCAGGATAAATATCCTTTGCAGATGGTGTTAAGAAACTACCTGTTCACCTTGGATACGACTGCGATTCAAGGACGGGTGGGCAGCGGTGCGGTTGCCATTAATGCTCCGGGGGAAGCGCTTGATCCGCAGGCGGTACGAATGAGTGTCATTATTATTACGATGTTTCCGATCATGTGTATCTATCCGATCTTCCAGAAGCATTTCACCAAAGGGATATTCGTAGGCTCCATCAAAGGCTGAGTTGCGGATAGCCGGTGGTGAAGGAGATGAGTGGTAGAGAGTTCATGATAGGTATTGAATAGTAGATTTGGAAAAGTAGTTCATTGAGCTAATTGGGGGGACGTTGAATGAACAAACTGGCAAAAATGCTTGTCCTTGGGTTGGTCATGCTGATGATTTTTTCTGGGTGTTCGAATAATTCCAAAAATTCAGTTTCCAATGAGGATAACCAAGAAGTAGTGCGTTTCTCGGTAACGCTGCCTGCGAGCGGTGTGGATAATCCGAATAGCCTGGTAGGCAAGGAATGGCACAAGCGTATGGAAGCCTATATGGGTAAGAAAGTAGAAATAAAATATAACTATATTCCGGGTTCTGAGTACGACGAGAAGGTCAAGCTCATGATCGCAAGCGCCGATCTGACAGACTTCTTCATAACACCGTTATTTTATGATGTGAGCCAAATGGCCGGGCAAGGCCAACTTCTCGAGTTAGCCCAATATAAAGATTTAATGCCGAACTATATGAACTACATTAGCAAGGTGAAGAATGGGATGAAGCGGGTTACGAATTCCGACGGAGAGATGTACGCCTTTAAAGAAACCTCCACGCCTAGGTTCCCTGAGGATCGAGGCATGCTTATTCAGAATACGGCTGCTTACCGCTATGACGTGTTCAAGGAGAATAACATCAAAATTCCGGACACGCTCGATGAATTCTATGAGGCTGCCAAAAAAGTTAAAGAGCTCTACCCCGACAAATATCCCGTCGCAACAAAATTTAACAGTCTAAGATCGTTGTTCTCTGCGAACCACATCCGGGATGAAATCTTCTGGGACGGAGAGAAATATGTATACGGGGTTCTGGAAAAGGGATATAAAGATGCGCTCCAATTTGCGAATAAGCTGTATTCGGAGAAGCTATTAGATCCGGAATACACGATTGATACAGATGATACGGTGAAAAGAAAAGCGCTGAATGGCGACAACTTCATGTGGCTAACGCAGTGGTTTACGACTCCGGCTGAGTACACGAGGACGGCCGACGATGGCAAGATTTTCGCTGTTTCTCTGTATCCTGACAATCCGGATTACGGGAAGGCCTGGCAGGAAGTTGTGAACGCCAATACTCCTGATTTGGGTTGGGGGGCATACGCTATCAACTCCAAAGCCAAAAATCCTGAGGAATTGATTAAATTCATCGATTATCAATATTCAGATGAAATGATCAGGCTCATCACTTGGGGGATTGAGGGCACGACTTATACCATCGGGGAAGACGGTCTTCCGACCTTTGTCGACTCGCTGAAAAATGCCAAGGATCCGTGGTTGGAAGGTGATAAATACGGCATGCGCGCAAGTCGAAACCATAACCCTGGGTTACAAATGGTTAGTGACTCAAGAGCGTTCGTAGACTTTGCCGCGACAGACTATACGGTATTTAACGGCAAATACGAAGAGGTGCCGATTGAGAAATCGGAATTCTTGACGAGTCTGCCATTGCATGACAACGATTATATTCCTTCCTGGTTGAGTGAGCCGTCGATTCAACTCACGGGCAATGAAAGCCAGCGGATTTCGGAGATTATGAATCCGGTTAAGACGTTCGTTACCGAAGAGCAGGCCAAATTCGTAGCAGGCAAGAACAGCTTCGATAATTGGCAGGCATTCATTGATAAAGTGCAAAAAATGGGGGCTATTGATGAAGCTCTGAAAATTTACAACGATGCTGCACAAAGAGCAGTAGCAAACTAATAGTGATCGTCCTCCGTGGCCGACCGCCACGAGGGCGGTATGTCGTATAGCGCTAGGATCAAAGATTATGAAACTATAGGATGTGAGAAGAACCTTGAAAGAGAAAAAAGAGATTTTATTCCATGTTGAAAAGCTGCTAAATAAAAGAGATCAATTTATGATTACAAAGCTCTCTTCAATCGATTTTTCCGGTTTTATGACAAAGGAACAGCTGTTCATTCATGAAATGGATGGACAACCTTTCCAAAGCATTACCCCGGGCCAGCATTGGGGAGAAAAATGGGGATACGGCTGGTTCCACTCGACAGTTGTCGTTCCTGAAGGGGCCAACGGAAAACGGCTTGTGGCTATGCTCGACTTTGGATCGGAAGCGACCGTGTATATTAACGGTATCGTGAGCGGAGCAAAGGACCTTAACCATCATTACTTAACTTTAACCCGTTCAGCGAAAGTAGGCGAGCAATTCGAAATTGTTGCTGAAGCGTACGCTGGTCATGCGGAATCCCGGCCGATATTTGGAAACTCGCAGCTCTGCATTTTTGAAGAAGAAGTGTACCAATTTTTCATTGATTTGGAATGCTTATACGATCTGCGCAATCATCTGGATACCAAATCTCTCCGTGTTGCGGAGATTGATCATGGTCTGACTCAGGTGTTTGCGACGATCGACTTGACTCTGCGTCAGGACTTGTTGGGAGAGAACGTACGGGAGTGCCGCAAAATTATGGAGCCGCTCTTGGCCTGCGTTAACGGTTCAACGGCGCCGACGTTGTACCTTATGGGACAGTCCCACTTGGATATCGCCTGGCTGTGGCCGATTGCGGAGACGGAGCGGAAGATTGCGCGGACGATGTCTAATCAGCTTGCGCTTATGAACGAGTATCCCGAGTATCGTTACACTCAGAGTCAGCCGTATTTGTTCCAGACCGTCAAGACATTGTATCCGGAGCTGTATGATCGCATCAAACAAGCGGTGAAGGAAGGCCAAATTATTCCCGAAGGTTCGATGTGGGTGGAGCCCGATACCAACTTACCGAGTGGCGAGAGCCTGATTCGCCAGGCGTTGCACGGTAAGCGGTTCTTCAAGGAAGAATTCGGTGTGGACAACGAGATGCTGTGGCTGCCTGATGTATTCGGTTATGCCGGAAACCTGCCGCAAATCATGCTGGGTTGCGGGATCAAGTATTTCGCGTCTACAAAATTGTTCGGTACCTACGACAATATAGCAGATCCGTTCCCGCACAATACGTTCATGTGGGAGGGGATCGACGGTTCACAAGTTTTGACGCATCTGATGAACTATGGCGATTACTACCCGATTCGTATCAATCCTTCGTTCTTAATCGATCAGTGGAACGATCGCGTTCAGCTTGAAGGGATTTCTACGCGGCTTACTCAGTTCGGGCACGGAGACGGAGGCGGAGGCTCTAATCGGGATGATATCGAGTTTATGCGTAGGCTCGGTAATTTGGAGGGCGTTCCCAAGACGAAACATGGCTCGCCGATTGAATTTTTTGAGGATCAGACCGAAAAGGGCATACCGGATGCAAAATATGTAGGAGAGCTCTATTATCCTGCTCACCGCGGGACTTATACGACACAGGCAATCATTAAAAAGCTGAACCGGAAGGCAGAAATCGGTTTCCGCGAGTTGGAGCTTTGGGAAACTGCGGCGGTATTACTTAATAACCGGACCTACCCTCACGAGGAGCTGGACCGTCTATGGAAGATTCTGCTGCTGCATCAATTCCACGATATTTTGCCGGGCTCATCGATCCATCGTGTTCATGAAGAGGCGCAGATTGAGCTGAAGAAATTGAATGAGAATGTGTATGACATGGCTTCAGACGCCAGAGATGCACTCACGGATGACGATGTCTCCCGCGTTACCGTCTTTAACTCGCTCTCCTGGCGAAGAAAGGAACTGGTCGCGTTACCAGCTGGCGTCCAAGGGATCGCGGACGAGAACGGAACGGTTCTGCCGGTGCAATTGCATGAAGGGGTTCACTATACCGAGGTTGAAGCTCCTTCGATGGGCTGGTCGACTTACAAGGTTGAATCTGAAGTGGCGGATGTTTCTGCTGCGTCGACAATCATTGCCACAGAATCGCATTTGGAGAACGAGTGGATTTCAATTGAAATTAACGAACAGGGCGAGTTTACACGTATTTTTGACAAGGAGACCGGCATGGAATGGGCAGCGGATCACTGCAATGTCATGCGGATGTATCGGGATCAGAATTCGGATTTTGATGCTTGGGAGATCGATCGGCGCTACCGCTTGGCACCCATCGAGCTGAACGCAACCGCCAAGGTATCTGTTACCGCAAACGGCCCGCTTTTCGCGAATATTCGGGTTGAGCGTGAATTGAACCATTCGACCATGATCCAGGATATCCGGCTACGTGCCGGCAGCCGCCGGGTGGAATTCCATACGACAGTTCACTGGCGCGAGAAGAATAAGCTGCTAAAAGTGGATTTCCCTGTCCGTGTTCATACGAACGAGTCGTTGCAGGAAATTCAGTTCGGTTACGCCAAGAGACCAAATCATGCTTCGCGTCCACATGATGCGGATCGTTACGAAGTGGTTCAGCACAAGTGGTCTGCGCTGGCAGAGGCAAATCGCGGCTTCGCATTGCTGAACGACTGCAAATACGGCATATCGGTCAACGATAACACGATGAGTCTAACACTGCTACGGGCTCCGACATGGCCGGATGAGACATCCGATCAAGGGGAGCACCATTTCACCTATGGTTTTACGTTCTGGAACGGCGCGTTCATGGACAGTCCTGTTGTGCAGGAAGCCTATGAGCTTAACTATCCTGTAAGTCTCGCATCAGGAGGAAGCCAGGAGGGACAATCGCTGCTCAGTATCGATCAAGCCAATGTGATCGCGGAGACAGTCAAAATTGCCGAAGACGGATCAGGCGACTTCATCGTACGTCTTTATGAGAGTAAAGGGGCCTCTGTAGCTAGTAAGCTTCATATCGGTTTGTCTGTTGCGGCGGTTCATGAGGCAAATATGCTGGAGGAGAAGAATGGGGAAATACCTTACGAGGGCGGCGGAGATGTATTGCTGCAGTTCCGTCCGTTCGAAGTGAAAACGATTCGTCTCCAATTGAATGGGAGGAATGAAGGATGAAGCTAGAAGGAGGACAACGCCTGGTCCTGATCGGCGATTCGATCACGGACTGTGAGCGTAGATATCCTTACGGAGAGGGGTTGTTCCAAGGTGTCGGTAAAGGATATGCCGCACTTGTGGAAGGAATGCTACAGGTGGCATATCCGGAGCTCTCCATTCGTGTGACCAATATGGGTATCGGCGGCAATACGGTTCGGGATTTGAAATCCAGATGGCAGAGTGACGTACTGGATCTGAAACCGGATTGGCTAACGGTCATGATTGGCATCAACGATGTATGGCGGCAGTTCGATCAACCCGCGATACCGGAATCACATGTGAATCTTGAAGAATATGAGCAGACCCTGGAAGAGCTGGTGCGTTCGGCCCTCCCTGGCCTGCAAGGACTCGTGATCATGACGCCGTTCTATCTGGAGCCGAATGCCGAAGATCGCATGCGGAGCCGGATGGATGAGTTCGGACTTGCAGCCAGAAGGGTTGCGGAGCGTACAGGTGCGTTGTTTATTGATACGCAGGCGGCTTTTGCCAGTCATTTTGACTACGTCCATCCTACTGCGCTGGCGTCCGACCGGGTGCATCCTAACTTGACCGGTCATCTATTAATCGCACGCGCATTGCTGGAGGAGATCGGCTTTGATTGGTCGCGCATGCGTGTCGGCTCGTGATGTCAGTTGCCTTATTTGGTAGTATTGCTACTTTATCTTGGAAGGAACCGAACAATTCCCAATTGTTACTTTCTGCATTAGTGTAGAGCGGGTTGTCCGCAGTATGTATGCCGGGATCGGCGTGAAGTTCTTCGAACCTCGCGCCGAAGCGGACCTGTCTTAAGTGAGAAAGTATGACTCATGTAAACATCCGTGCAGCTTGTGCGGATGTTACTCACAAAGAATAATGTATACGCTTACATGAAAGTATCTACTTGTCTATCTTGAGTCTTAACATCTTTGTATCACCCTTTATGTTTTTGAAGGGAGGTGGTTAGAAGGGGACTCTTTAACGACTAAGCGGTCGGCCCCTGCTATTGCATCTTGTTGCGAAATTGAAGAGTAGTCTCAGGCAAGAACTATCGTTTGGACAAGTGGTGACCGGTAGCGCAACGATTTCATGCTATGCAATACGACAAAAGCCGGGAGGTAAACGAAATGGGAATGAAACAGTGGAAAAGAGCGGGGATATGGACTAGCATCATGCTAATGGTTATGACGGCGCCTGGTGCCACGTTCGCAGCGCAGGCGGGGGAGAGCAATGCCAAGCAGAATGTGAACAGCGCAATAAAAAAGACCCATCAGCCATTCATGATCAAGATCGTGGATGCCGAAACAGGCCGGGGCATTCCCCTTGTTGAGCTGAAGACGACGAATAACATTCTGTACTACACAGACAGTGCCGGTGTCGTGGCTTTCAACGAGCCCGGTCTGATGGATCAGTCGGTCTTCTTCCATCTGTCGAGCGACGGCTACGATATCCCCGCAGACATGTTCGGCAACCGTGGACAGGCCGTACAGATTTCACCCGGGGGCAACATTACGATCGAGATGAACCGGGTTAATATCGCCGAACGGCTGTATCGGATTACAGGCCAAGGCATCTATCGCGACAGCGTGATGCTTGGTCTGAATGCGCCGATTCAGGAACCGCTGATTAACGGTCTGGTCATGGGGCAGGATTCTGTGCAGATGATCAAGTATAACAATCGGCTGTACTGGTTCTGGGGCGATACGGACAGGCCTGCTTATCCGCTGGGAAATTTCCGCGTGACGGGAGCGACTTCTAAATTGCCGCAACACGGCGGGCTGGATCCGGATGTTGGTGTGAATCTGAACTATTTTACGAAAGACGACGGTTTCGTCAAAAGCTTGGTACCGCAGCTACCTGACGGCGCCGGAATCGCTTGGGTGTTCGGATTAATGACCGCCAAGGATAACACCGGACGTGAGCGCCTGCTCGCCGGCTACAGCACGCATAATCCTGCACTCAGTGCCTTCGGTATTCTTGTCTTTAACGACAATACTAAGGAGTTCGAGCAAGTCGTCCAGTTCCCTTCCAAAGACGATTGGCGCCATCCAGGCGGTCAGTCGACCTATTACGAGGAGAATGGGCTGGGTTACTGGCTCTTTACGGAACACCGGATGCCGAATTTACGCGTTGCTGCCAGCTATGACGCCATCATCGATTATACCCAATACGAATCGTTTACACCCCTGACGCCGGGAACAACATACAACGGAGCTCAAACGTCGTTGGATCAAGACGCGAACGGCAAGCTCGTATGGGGCTGGAAAAAGAACACTCCACCGCTTAGCCAGAGTCAAGAGAAGGAACTGATCGATTTAGGGCTGATCCAAGGTGGTGATCCCCGCTATTATCAATTGAAAGATGCTGATACCAGCGAAGATGTTGAAATTGCCTCAAGCTCCATCGAATGGAACGATTACCGGCAGCGGTACGTGATGATCGGGCAGCAGTTGAAAGGCAAGACTTCGTTGCTGGGTGAAATCTGGTACGCAGAAGCTCCTGCGCCTCAAGGCCCTTGGAGCACTGCCAAAAAGATCGTAACGCACAACGGGTATACTTTTTATAATGTGGCACAGCACAAAAACTTCAGCAAGGATGGCGGCCGGATTATCTACTTCGAAGGAACTTATACGAATACGTTCACGGATCATGTCCCAACTTCAAGGTATAACTACAATCAAGTCATGTATAAGCTCGATTTGGTGAATCTGAAGCTAGAGCTTGAGCCGATTCAAGGAACGACCGGTAAATAGAGCGTCAGACCATAATTAATATCGAAAAGGACCTTTCCGAAAAGCGCTGTGGGCTTTGACCGGAAAGGTCCTCTTTGATTTGAGACTGTCCTGCCGGTAGCTTCGTAACCTTTCACTTTTCCATGACAAGCAGGAAGAGCTTTGCTATCCGGAGGCGTCCCCGTGGATTTCACGATATTGCTTCGGGGTAAGATTCGTGAACTTCTTGAATGCGGAGAAGAAATGCCCTTTGGATAAGAAGCCGCATTGATCTGCGATCTCTAGCACCGAGAGCTGGCTGGATACCAGCTTCTCTTTCACTCTTTCGATTCGTTCCTGAAGGATGTATTCGGACAATGACATGACCATAATCTCCTTGAATAACTGCCTTATATAGCTCACGGAGAAGGAAAAATTGTCGGCTACCTGTTCGATCGATAATTGCGAATCCTGCAAGTGATTGTCCACATATTCTTTGATCTCCAGAACCATTTCTTCCTTGCGGTTTGAAGATTTCGGAGTTTCGGTCTCAGATGCGAGCATCGTGACGATACTCTCCAGCCAAGCTTGAAACTCGGACAGTGTGCTGTACCGCTCCAGCAGTTGATGGATGCTGCTAATTTCGTGCAGGACGCTGGATTTGTTGAAGCCTTTGAGCAGATCGTAGGTAAAATAGGTCAGGTTAAGCTTCCAGTCACGATAAGGCAGCTCATGGACGTGCTTCATCTGCTGGCGTAGCAGAACGACGGCGGTTTCCGGTCGGCCGCGGCGGATCGACTTGATGATCTCGGTCGTCTCCAGCGCCTCGGACGATGAAGGATATCCGGCCATAAACTCTTCATAATCACTCTCCAGAAAAATTTGCTTTTCTCCGTTAAGAAATCGCAGCATCGTCAATTCGTAGATATGATCATATACGTTTCGGATATTGGCGCCGAAATCATAGGCATTGCTAACTGCGATGGTTGTATCGATGCTCAGAATGCGCGCCACCTGAGTATGAGTCTCTTCCAAAAGGTGCTGTAGTCCAAGCTCGTCCAGCTCATGGGCGCCGATGATCAGGATGAGATGGTCGCCCCCCATATCCAAGCCTTCGGCCGCATAAGCGCCGGTGCCAATCACTTCTTCACTAATATTGCGTATAGCGTACTTAATCAATTTCCGGGAAGGGAAATCGTAACGTTCGCAAAAGCTTGTATAAGCTTCGATCCGAAGGACGGCCAAAAACAGAACTTTACAGGAGGTCAGCTTGGTCCGGTTCTGAATATATTCGTAGCTCTTGGTGCCCGGCGTCCCGTGCAGCACCCACTGGGCAAGAAACTCCGTCCGAACGAGCTCGGATTGGTTGCGCATGGATACATGAAGCTGCTCCACATTGTTTAGCAGCATATCGATGCCGTCGTTGATCCATTGGATATCCGGCTTGGCATCAGCCGTGGAGTCTGCAATGGCCACCTTCATCTTCATCTTTTCCAGCATAAAGGTGATGGGACGCAAGGAATGCCGCGAACTCCAGAAGAACAATCCTGATAGAATTCCCAATAGCACCAATGTATACGCTATCAATTTTTGCTGAAATGAGGTGATATGGCGAGTTAAAGTATGATACTCGTTGGAGTAGTATACCGACCAATTTTCGGTTGTCAGCTTAGCTGTATTAACGAACCATCTCTGATGTGGGAGCTGAAGCTGAAAACCGCTGCCTTGCTGCTCTCGCCCAGCTTGATAAAGCTGTTCGGTCAAAGCGGGATTGGGCGTCCCTAATAGGAGCTGTCCTTGCTCGTCCAGAATCCGAATGTCTTGCTCTGAAGAAGCGGTTTGGCCGAACAGAAGCTTCGACAAGAGTGGTTTATCAACCAGAAGCACTAGATAGAAGTCAGACGGCTTCTCAGGAGTTGCAGGCAAAACAAGGGCGAGGCAGTCTGAACCATCCAGCGAATGATTAATGAAACGCAAATATTGGCGTTGGAATGATTTTACCCGCTCCAGCATGCCCTGATCGGCAAAGGCATCATGGCGGATGATTCCGACTTTGGAGTCGACGACAAGATTGTTCTTCAAATTAATCAGATAGGATCGCTGGATGAGTGATTCGGTAGACATGAAATTGGATTGGGCGACGAGTGCAGCATGGTCGATGAGCGGGTCTTTGCTTGTATTGAAGAACCAGTTTTGAATGTTCTGATCGGCGTACATGCTGAGTCCGTAAGCTTTCAAATTACCGAGAATCATTTCGGTCTTTGAAGCCAGGTTGTTGACTTCGTTCTGCGAATTGCTGCGTACCTCCAGCATGGTGTATTTCGCGAATTCCGCAGACAGCAAATAGACGAAAGGTATAATTGAACAGATCAGAACAGTGGTGAGTAATAGAAAGGTACGAAAATATGTCTTTTGTAATATTGGTTTGAACTTCATATAATTCCAGAACTCCTTGCTTAATGATTATCTGTTTAAGGGTATACCTTAACTGCCCCGTATAGAGAAACTAACCGCGACATCCTTACTCAACCATATCCTGACCTTCCTGTGAAGTCCTGATTTTGACAAACTACAATTTAAGATAATACTGGAAACTGAATTACCGCGCAATCCTTAAGTTTAGTACTCTCTGTGACACAATGAGGACTATTCCAGAACCATCGATCCACACATAATAAACACTGTCAGAACATGACCGCATCACACAGACCAGATAGAAGGGAGTGATACAACATTGAGAATGCTGCAGGATTTATTAAAGAACCGGAACTTGTATTCGATGGCGATACCAGGAATCATCTTTCTTGTTGTCTTCTCCTACGTTCCTCTGGTCGGACACCTGCTGGCGTTTAAGGACTTCCAGATCAGCAAGGGCATATGGGGTAGTGATTGGGTGGGACTGGACAACTTTCGCTTCTTTTTCTCCAATCAGGATTGGGTTCAAGTTACGGTCAATACCGTTTATTTAAATGCGCTGTTCATCATTTCCGAGATGTTCTTTGCACTTATTCTCGCGCTTTTCTTGAATGAGATCCGCTTGAAATGGTTTAAGCGTACGATCCAATCGGCCGTCTTCCTGCCTTATTTTATTTCATGGGTCGTCGTAGGCTACATGGCATTCATTCTCTTCAACAACACGGACGGTCTGATTAACCGTGTTCTGGATAGGAGTGGACTTCATACCGTCGATTGGTTCCAAACCCCATGGGTATGGCCGATTATTCTAACCTTAACACGGATCTGGAAGAGCGCTGGTTATTTCTCTATCATCCTGCTTGCTGCCATTACCGGTTTCTCCGCCGATTATTATGAGAGCGCACGCTTGGACGGAGCTACCAGGCTGCAGCAGATGAGATTCATTACACTACCGTTGCTGAAGCCGCAAATCATCATTCTCGTACTTTTGGGTGTTGGGCGAATCTTCTACGGAGATTTCGGGATGATCTACGGAATTATCGGAGATAACGGGATTCTATTCCCAACGACCGATGTCATCGATACATATTCATATCGGGCGTTAAGGCAGCTTGGCAATTTTAGCATGTCATCTGCTATCGTATTCTATCAGTCTATTATGGGACTTATCGCTGTTGTTTCGTTTAATGCACTGGTTCGGAAAATCGATAAGGACTCCAGGTTATTTTAAATTCAGGGAATGTAAAGGGAGGTGAATATCCTATGAATCGTCCAGTTGCTCTGATCCCGCCCGCACAAATCCGCCAGAAAGGCGGTTTCTCCGATAAAATGGTAATTCTGTTGTTCGGGCTGTTTCTGGTGCTGTTTGCGCTGGCTTGTTTGCTTCCGTTCTGGCTAATGGTCATCAATTCGTTCGCCACCACCCGAAGCTTGGCGCTCTACGGATACTCGATATGGCCACAAGAGTTCACGTTGGAGTCGTATCGCTTTCTCCTTCAAGGTAAGCAAATGTTTACCAGCTATGGTGTCACCATTGCTGTAACCGCTATCGGAACGGTTATTGGTCTCGTTGTCACCATGTTGTTTGCTTACGTGCTGGCCCATCCGAAGAACCGATACGGCGGCTTTCTCTCGTTCATGACCTACGTGCCGATGGTATTCGGCTCGGGGCTCGTCGGCTTCTATCTTCTGGTCGTTCAATGGCTGCATCTGAAAGATTCACTATGGGCGCTTGTGCTCCCCTATGTCATGAATCCGTTCTTTGCATTTATCTTAGTCTCTTTCTATCGCTCTCTGCCGTATGAGCTGAACGAGTCGGCTAACATTGACGGTGCTGGAGAGTGGACAATCTTCTTCAAAATTATCCGGCCGATCTCAACACCGGTTATCGCGACGATCAGCTTGTTCTATGCGCTGCAATATTGGAATGATTGGTGGCTGTCGCTTCTTTTTATTGATAACAGTGATATGTACCCGCTTCAGCTGCTTCTTCGGCAACTTATGTCACAGATGCAGCTCACGTCGCTCAATCACGGTAACGTACTGACACTGCCACCGGCGGAAGGGGTCAAGCTGGCCACAATATGCCTGACGATCGGACCGATTATATTGGTATATCCAATGGTCCAGAAATATTTTGTCAAAGGCCTGACCCTCGGCTCGGTGAAGGGTTGAATAAGGCCTGATACGTATTGCTGCATGTATCGTTATTGACTGGCCGGCCGCTTAATAAGATGACTATTTGAAGGGAGTAATTTATATGGCCAAATTAAAACGCAATTTCTTGGTGGTTGCGCTGCTCGGAGTAGCAGTCACTTTATCCGGGTGCTCCGGCGCTGGCGGGGATGCTTCCGCTCCTAGCGATTCTGCAGGAAATGGCGGTGAATCCCTTGAACCGGTTACGTTGGAGGTTGTTATTCCAGGCGCGAAGGGGGCTAACTTCAACGAGGTGCTGGCAGAGGTTAACAAGAGGCTACAAGCCGAGATCAATACTCAGGTTAAATTTACAGTCATCGACTTTGCCGATCTAAGTCAGAAGACCAACGTAATGCTGGCTTCGGGGGAGAAGGTGGATTTGATTTTTGATGCCCCGTGGCTGCATCTGGAGACGATGGCTGCTCAGGGCTATTATGAGGAATTAAGCGAACTTCTGGATAAATACGGTCCTAATGTGAAGAAGACAAGACCGCAACAAATGTGGGATGCAAACAAAATTAACGGCAACATCTACGGCGTTCCCTTGGGAAGCGCCTATACCCAGCAGAGATCGGTCTTCATTCGAAAGGACTTAAGGGAACAGTTGAACCTGCCGCCCGTGAAGACGTATGAGGATCTGAAAGCATATCTCTACGCCGTTCGTGACAGCAACTCCGGTATCACTCCGCTTCTCGCAGGCGCAGACGACGTCACCTACAGTTGGGTCAACTGGCTGATCCGGGACGATACCAGCGTCAACATTCGCCCTACGAATTTTGCAGGAGCCAGCCTGATGCTGTATTACAAGGGGAACGACGGGCAGGTCTACAATTTCTTTGAAACCAAGGAACCTAAGATCTGGTCCAATATTCAGGATGTCCGCAAGCTGTTCGTTGACAAAGTCATGTCTCAGGACGTGCTGACGAATAAAAGCGGACCCGGAGAAATGCAGCTCCAGAACAAAGTCGCCGCCACGCCGCAAATGGTCTTTGGCGTTCCGAAATCGTACAACGACCAGTTGAAGCAGGTTGTACCTAATGGAGAGCTGGAGGCCGTTCGTCTGTTTGATATGACCGCTGGCAAGAATCTTTCCAACTTTAAGATGGATAATTTCATTAGTATTGTAAAGACAAGCAAACATAAAGACCGCGCGATGATGTTTCTCGATTGGGCGAACCGGCAGGAGAATTATGATCTGCTAGAGCACGGTATTGAAGGTGTGAACTGGAAACCAGTCGGCGAGCATCAATACGAAACACTGAACAATGATGGCGGCATCGTCTCGTTTCAGCTCATCCTGAACCCGACATTAGAACGGGAGTGGGTCGGCACGGACGCTGAGACTCAAGAGTACAGCCAATTTATTACGCAAGCTGACAATTTCACGAAGGACGTTATGACCGGCTTTACCTTCGATCCGACGCCAGTGAAGAACGAAGTAGCCCAGTTCTCGACCATTCAAGCAAAGTATTATAGCGGATTATTTAATGGTGCGCTTGAACCGGACGACTATTTTGCCAAGTTTAAAGGGGAAGGCGAAGCGGTGCTCAAGAAAATTCAGAATGAGCTGCAGAGCCAGGTCGACGCCTTCTTGGCCAAATAAAAGTGTAGCTGCTCATCTGAACAACGATTTAGCAAAAAAAAAGGACCGATTCTTGTGAATCGGTCCTTTTTTGCGGGGTTGTTATATGTTAACGACTGACTGAAAATGATGGATTGGACAGGGGACAAACTTGGCGGATCGTTCCGGCTAATTGCTCGGCCATTTGCTGATGCTTCTTGATGGAAGGGTGTCCACTGCCCCCCATGCCTTCTTCCAGCCGTTGAATGAGCGGAAATTCCACAAAATGAATGTGAGCATCGCCTTCTTCGTTGAGACTGTTTACTAGAGCCTTTAGATAGGGACCAGGATCAAGGGTCATCGGACCGATTGCACAGAATAATTCAGCAGACGGATATCTTCCGCGAATGAAATTCATCAATTTGCGATACTGTTCTATATAATCCGAAGGTTGGATAGGCGCGGACCAATCATTGGTTCCGAGATTAATAACAATAATTTCAGGGTCAAAGAGATCCATTGCTTCTTGATCAAGATAAGGACAGATGGTTTCCATAAAATAATCCGACATGCGCCCTTCCTTGCCACCGCCGAAATTCTGATAACAGCCAGTGCCAGACGCACCCACGATCAAAGTTTCGGCATTCAAAAGTTGACCTGTTAGCGAGCTGTAAGCAAGTGCGATATTTTCGCGCGAAGCGTCGCAATCACAGGGGATCTGAGCCTCGTTGCCAAAGCCGCATGTGATCGAATCGCCAATGACGAGCAGCCGATGGGGAAGAGGGGATGGCGGGCTCAGAAAAGCTCCGTTTTCTGTCTTCAAATCGGTAAATTTAATGCTGCCAAATGCCGCTTCCGTACGTTTTTGCAGGGTTAGCGTATGAGGCACGTCCTCAAGGTCATCCGCAAGCTGGTACAGCCTTTTTTCCGGATCTATTCTCACTACCCGTACCGGAAGATCGTCGATATAGACGTTAACCCAGCTTTTTCCCTCACCGTTGATATCCTCGATTTCGGCATAAATTTCCCGCCCTTGAAAGCGCACGGTTATCGCACTTCCAGGAAGAAAACAGGAGATGCCATCCTGCTTTTGATGAAAAAGTCCGTGTCTCAAACTCAAATTCAAAAAGTCGAATTTCATAAAGTCTTACTTCCTTTCAATGATGAAATTGAGTAAACATTATGCGTAAGGGTTCTCACATGTAGACTCCCGGAGCACCAAAGAAACACCAGATAATATTTTCGTGTTGCCTCCATAAGTTTTGCCTTGAATAACCTGGTGCAGTAAATTCGCAGCATTTCTGCCGATTTCCTCGAAGTTCTGCCGGACGGTAGACAATCCGAGAGACAGGTTACTAGAATGGTCCCAATCATCGAATCCCATAATGGATACATCCTGGGGGATGTTGACGCCGCGGTTGGTCAGTTGCTCGATCATTTCAATGGCAAGCTTGTCATTGGAGCAAAACAAAGCAGTGATATCCCGCTTCAAAATGCTGCCTGCTAGTAGGTCATAATCCATGTGGGTCAATAAATGATCATCGGTTACCGGTAACCCTGCCTGACGCATGGCGTTGGAAAACCCTGCGAACCGCTCCTGCTCGGATTGAAGGAAAAATTGAAAGCTGGCAAATTTTATTTTGGTGTGCTTCAGACGGATCAACTCCCGGGTAGCCAAGATCGCTCCGTCGTAGTTATTGCATCCGGAAAAATAGCACGGATGATCTACGTTATACCGATCAACCAACAGATAGGGGATGTTGTTTTGCTCAATGGATAGGAAGTTATCCTTGCTTTGGATTGGATCGAATGGATAGATCAAGATTCCGTCGACTTTCCGGTCTAGCATTTTCTGAATGGATGCTTGTTCAACGGCCAGGTTTTCGTTGCTCCATTCCACGATTAAGGAATAATTGAAGTCGGCAGCCACTTGTTGGGCGCCTTTGATGATTTTCATATACGACACATCGAAATTATCCTCTGCCGATAAGATGAAGGCGATCAAATGACTCGAATTATCCGCTGCTTGAACTCCATTTACAAAAGAGCCCTTCCTTTTAATTCGGGTGATTGTGCCCTCGTTTGCTAGTTCTGTCATCGCTTTTCGTACCGTTATTCCGCTTACATGAAATTGCTTCATAAGATCTTCTTCAGTGGGTAGTTTATCGCCAGGACGAAGCTTGCCAGCTTGAATCTGATGCAGCAGTGCTTGTTTAACCGTCTCGTACTTCGGCTCGTTCACAATAATTCTCCTCTATTACAGTCTGGTGATATAAATCAGACATCTCTTATTCTTTTAATAAAAGTATACTTTATTATTTTATTAAAATCAAACTATCACTCTTGATATGCGCAATAAAAGTATAGATTATCTTCTGATATTACCTTTATAATTGACTTTATTTATATGTGATGATATCATAATTATAGATTTATAAATAAATAAAGTATACTTTATTTTTGTTTTTTTCAAACGTGGATTCAGAAGTTTACGTGAAGCTGGAGGGGGAATTACTTTGGAGTTTAGCTTTAGCAAATATACCAGACTGATGGGGAGATTTGATCTAACCGAGAAAGAGTCTCCGAAATGCGGATGGGTAAACAGCGCTGTTTTTCTTACCTTCCGTGGTACGGCCATCTCTATGACGGCTGAGGGTTCCGGTGGTCAGGATTACGTTGAAATCGTAGTAGACGGTGTCGCTCGCAATTGGATCAATCTGAAGCAGGGGACACATGAGTACGTAATCGAACAGGGGCTGCCTGATGGTGAGCACACGTTAGAAATTCACAAACGAACGGGTATTCTAACCGGAAGTATTGTATTCCATTCTTTTTCTCTGCCTGATGGTGGAGCCTTCCTTGCCCCGCCAGCGGCAAAGCCTGTCCGGCTTGAATACTTTGGGGATTCCATCACCGATGGAGCAGGGATCGGCCATCCGCATGTGCTCGCTGAAGCTCCGCATCTTGATGACGGATACATGTCCTATGTCGGAATCAGCGCCAGAATGTTGAATGCGGAATATCACACGATGGCCATTTGCGGAATCGGCGTTTGGCAGGACGCGATAGGAGGCAATCAAAGATTGCCGGAACATTTTTATGGAACGCTGGGCAAAGGGACAGAGCCATGGGATTTCAATCAGTATACTCCTGATGGAGTTGTCATTAATTTGGGCCAGAATGATTATTCGACGCCAATTGATGACGAGGAGTATATTGCTGCTTATATTGAATTCATCCAAGCTATTCTGGAAAAATATAATGATCCCTATGTCTTTTGCTGTGTTGGAACGATGAATAATAACTATCTGGCCAGTGTGAATAAGGTGGTATCCTATTTCAATCAAAAAGGGAATGCAAAAGTGCTTGTGGTCGATCTAGGGTTGATTCATCCAGAGGTAGAAGGGTGGGGCGGCCGATACCATCCAGGCTATCAAACGCATTATCGAATGGGCTCGGAGCTTGCTGGTTTTATTTCCGCCAAGACTGGATGGGAGCTGCTTAAGCGTCCATTAATCGCAACTGAATGTGTGTTTTAAAATCAGTGAGCATGAGATCTATAAAAGTTGAGAGTGTCTGGACCTGTCATGGGGTCAGGCACTCTTTTGCGTATAATGTACGCTTCTCAATGTTATCCTACCAAAATGCTGTTATGCGATTTGAATAAAAAAAGAGTCTATCTAGGTCTGTACTCCCTGTATTTACCTCCATATTGTACCGATAATATATAAATATATTATTAATAAAATTTGTTCTATATTCGGCTTTATGGGCAATATTGGGATTGTATATAATGATCTTGTAATCCAGATTACAACAATTAACTGGGGGAAATAGCGATGAGTGTTGATCAAGGAATCATGTTTACAGCTATGGAACAATCACTTGCGATGATTGCTTTTGATACCTACGGGAAAGTGCTATGGGCGAACCCTATTTTCGCAGAAGTAATGGAACACACAGTGGATGCTTTGCCAGGGATGCAGCATAGTAGTTTTTGTCCTTCTGAATTTGCAAAGAGCCGGGAATATGCAGACTTTTGGGATAATCTACGCAATGGAGTAGCCTTTCATGACAAGGTACAACGGGTTACACGAAGTGGAAGAGTGCTCTGGCTGGAGGCTTTTTACACACCGGTGTTAGATGCAGAAGGACACGTGCGAAATGTGGTCAAAATTGCTACAGATATCACGGCCCGCCAACAGGTGCTGGTGGATAGTTCAAATGAATTTATGTCGGTTGTTACGGCAATGACTGCACGGACGAACGAAGTGCATCATGCTTCACAAGGCATTGTTAATGATATTGAAATCCTTAATAAAGAGTCACAAGTTGTGAAAAACAATGTGGAAACGATAAGCTCTGTAGCTTCTTTAGTCAAAGAGATCGCCACTCAATCGCATATGCTGGGGCTGAATGCGGCTATTGAGGCGGCCCGGGCGAATGAATATGGGCGTGGTTTTGCTGTAATTGCTGAGGAAGTTCGCAAAATGGCGAATACTAGCAAAAATTCAGCGAACGAAATTTCTAATCAACTCGATGAAATTCTAAAGTCATTATCTGTTATGATGAATATGGTAAATAATGTGACTGAGAAGATAGAGAACAATTCAGACTCTATTAACCAACTCAAAGATTCCTATGGTCATATTGTGCAGACTGCTGAGAAACTCTCAGCTATTGTCTGATGATTATAAATACAAAGTAAGAGTGCGAGGAGGTAATTCTATGAAACCCAAAGTAGTCCTCATTGAAGGTTTACCGGGCTCCGGGAAAACAACAACGGCTAGGCTCGTTCATGAAATTGTTACGGAAATGAAGGTGAAGTCTCAGCTTTTTTTGGAGGGGGATTTGGACCATCCGGCAGATTACGATGGCGTGGCCTTCTTTGAGAATAACCAATGGGATGAATTATTGAGCACCAATGAAGAGTATAGAGCGTTATTGAGCCGTCATGGGATTCAACAGGGTGACGGTGGCGTTTTCCTGGAATATCGCAAGTTAAAGAATACATACGGATCCGACTTCCCTGACGAGTTATTGAACATCGTGTTCCGAAATGATGTGTACGAATTACCGCTGGAACCACATAAGAAGCTGATTACAAAGCGATGGAAGTCTTTTGTGGAAAATGTTCTGGCTGGCTCAGACACCTTTGTGTTTGATTGTTGTTTTATTCAAAACCCTGTGACGATGGGGATGATTAAGTATGGTGCTGAGAAAGAAGATGTTATAAGTTATGTTACGGAACTGAGTGCCATTGTAGAGCGTCTGAATCCATTGCTGATTTACGTGGAGCAGGATGACCTGGAGCATGCGTTCCGTAAAGCTGTTCAGGAAAGACCGATAGAATGGTCAGAAGGATTTATTGAATATTATACAAACCAAGGTTTTGGGCTGAAGAACGGGTGTGAGGAATTGGAAGGAACGCTCCAGGTTCTAAAGGCAAGACGTGAATGGGAAGAAGATATATTTAATAGATTACCTATCGCCAAGTTCAAGGTGAATAACTCTTCGTATGAGATAGATGAATATAAGCAAGTGTTGGCGGGGATTGTATCGCAATATTTTAGATAACAGGCACAGAGTGACTTTTATTCGCTGCAGTGCAAGCTAGCTCTTACCTGCGCATAAGCTGTGGGGCAAGGGCTATTTTGTATATTGTAAATACGATGAAGCAAAAAAAGGAGAAGTGAGGCCATTATGAGAGTAAAGAGAGCGCAGAGCTCCGAACTAATCGTATGAGGGATAATGAGCAAGATAGAATGGACCATGTCGTTCAATATATCAAGGAGAACAGCCATAAGAAGCTCAACTTGGAGCTATTGGCGGGTGTTTCACATTTGTCGAAGTACCATTTTTCGAGAATATTTACAGCCAAAATCGGTATGACTCCGGTGGCATTTGTGAATCGAGAACGCTTACATAAAGCTACTCAGTTGCTGGCTGAGGGCAGCCATAAGACGATTCTGGAAATCTCAATTCAGTGTGGTTTTGAGTCAGTATCGACGTTCAATGCGCTCTTCAAAAGACATTATGGGCAAACGCCAAGCGAAGTTCGTAGCCGTGCCAGGAAGAATAGCAATTATTCAGCAATCTTTAGCAATAAGCAAGCAGAATTACCCCCTGTGGAAAGATACAATAACCATAGCACTGGTAATCAACTACTCAAGAGGGTTTGGGATAACATGATCACTACTCGGGAATTACCGGGGTATGAAGTGGCGTATGTTAGACATGTCGGGAGCTATCTGGATACGCGGGATGCATGGGATAAGCTGGGGCAATGGGCGAGTGAGCAAGGACTGGCACCAGGACAGCACTCTTTTATCGGCATATCTTTAGATGACTCGATTTTCATAGATGAAATGGCCTGCCGGTACGATGCCTGTGTCTCATTGCCCAGTGGATTTCAGCAGCACGGACATGCCCTGCACATCCAATTCCAGACGTTATCTGGTGGACTGTATGCGGTATATCCCTAATACGATACTGTAGAAAAGTTTGTGCTGGCTTATCAAAATGTGTTTAGCCTCTGGTTGCCTGATAGCCAGTATGAGGTCGACGATCGCCCCTGCCTGGAGTTCTGTCTGAATGATCCTGCGCAGGACTCGGAAGGGAAAGTTAAGGTTGAATTATACGTTCCGATAAAGCACAAATGAAATAAAAAGATGAGCAAAAGGAGGATCATTATTGGGGAACGTGATTACTGCTGTGAATTGGATTGAAAAAGAGGACACGCTAGATGCGCTCTTGAATCAGGTAGAGACACTTAGCAAGCAGCCTTTAAAGCAGGGGTTTGAAGCCGAGGTTCTACGAATACATATTGATCAAGAGGACTTTGTCTTAAAGATATGGAGCAAGGAGTCCAAACCGGATGTAGGTGCTCAGTACCATTTGCTTAAAATCCTTCATGAACGGGGAATCGCTGTTTCTAGGCCGATAGGTTGGGGCATCGATTCCGTTGGGGATCAGGTGTTGTTAACGACCTTTAATGGGACACCTATTGAAAAAGTGAATGACAAGACTACAACTGAGGTGGCTGGATTATTATCCAGGTTGCACGAAGTAGATGTTTCCGAGCTGGG
Organism: Paenibacillus sp. NPDC058177; assembly: GCF_042883835.1. Classification (NCBI taxonomy): domain Bacteria; kingdom Bacillati; phylum Bacillota; class Bacilli; order Caryophanales; family Paenibacillaceae; genus Paenibacillus; species Paenibacillus sp. NPDC058177. Next base: position 158,009 of record NZ_JBHVVB010000010.1, read on the forward strand.
AGAGGCAGCGGGTCTTATTCCTAAGTATGATTTTCTCAATTATTTTTTCCCCGGGGCCAGTGAATTCCCAGATCTCTATGACACGGCAGTTTCCCTCATTCCATTGACCCACATGAAGCAGGATCAGATTATACATGGTGATTTTCATTCTAATAATATCCTGGAGAACAACGGACGATATACCATCATTGACTGGACGAATGGACAACTTGGGGACCCTAGGTATGATTTTGCATGGACTTATATTCTGCAGAAAATCTACTTGTTGCAGTCCCGTGCAGAGGCGTTTCGTTCAGCTTATCTATCTGATAAGAATATTCCTGAGGAAGAGTTGGATGCCTTTGAAGCGCTGGCTTGTCTACGCTGGATATTGCTCAGTAGAAGGAATGGAGTTCCCAAGAGGAGCGGAACGGTTGAACGGGTCAAGCAGCTGATTCATAACAACCCGTTTCTGAAAGAACGGAAGTTTAGTGATTTTTCTACAAAGAAAAACATTGAAAAGGGTGACGGAATGAACCTCGAGGCGTTTTTTGGGCAGTTTCCCGTGCTTAGGTCCGATGAATTGATATTAAAAAAGATAGAAGATGTCCACGTGGACGGTGTTTTTGAAATCTACAGCAATGATAAGGTGTTTGAATACTGCGGCATCCTCCCCAAGCATAACAAAAACACGGTGAGCAACATGATCGGGCATTTTGCCAGAGATTTTCACAAGCGATCAAAGATCAAGTGGGGGGTCTTCGCTAATGCGGAACCTGAGCGCTTGCTGGGAATTATTGAAGCCTTCGATTTTAATCAGAAGGTGAATATGGTGACGATTGGTTACTTTTTGGATGAGGCCCATTGGGGCAAGGGTATTGCCAGTGCTGCTGTGAAAATATTGCTTCATTTCCTGTTTGTCGATGTCAAAGTTAACAGAATTCAGGCAGAAGTGATGCCCAGAAATGATTCATCCAAGAAGGTCTTGGTGAAGAATGGCTTCTTGAAAGAGGGTACGCTTAGACAGGCAAGCCTGTGGGCGGGGAAAGGGATTGTGGATTTGGACATCTATAGTATTTTAAAAGAGGACTATTTAGCAACGACAATCTAAGGAGACCCTATGAAAAAGGTTCTAATCATTGGGATTGTAGCTAGTGGTAAAACTACATTAGCCAAGCAATTATCTGAAAAAATAAATATTCCTTGGTATGAGCTGGATTCTATTGTTCATCATCAGACGGCAGAGGGACGAATTAAACGCACAGCTCATCAGCAGGTTGAAGCCATTATGGATATTGATAAAGATGGACATTGGATATTCGAAGGAACGGATCGCGAATCCTACCAATGCTTATACGAGATGGCAGACACCATTATATTTCTGGATACACCGCTATGGAAACGCAGGATCAGGATATTCGTCCGCTTCCTTAAGCAAAATCTCGGTATAGAAAAATGTCATTATAAATCGGATCTTACGATGTTAAAAAAGATGTATAAATGGACGAGGGATTTTGAACGTGATAGAGATAGCTTTGAAGCTAAGCTGCAGCTATTTCAAGATAAAGTTATCAGAATATATGATAATAAAAAACTTGAATTTTAGATGAAGGCAATCCTGACAAAGGAGGCTACGTTATGCTCTCGCCGATAGGTGGGGGCTTTTAATTTTCATCAAGAAGATAACCAATGGGCAGGAACGTTTAAATAATGAGGTAACCGGGTATCTTTATTTCCCTTTGCCGAGTTAACTTGAGCTTGTGTCAAGAAAATACTACCCGTGAGATTAGCGCCTGATAATTCAGCATCTCTTAAGTCCGCACCAATAAAATCTGCCTTCCGCAAGTCGGCATCCCGTAAATTGGCTGCGATTAGCAATGCCCCTCTAAAATTCGATCCTCGCAGGTTGGCACTTCTTAAATTTGCACCTAAAAAATCCTTACGCAACTTGTTTTTCTTCTGACTTTGAATATAGTCCTTTCGAATAAATTCACTTGTGGCAAGTAATAACCGATTTACGGTTTCTCGATGAGCCGGTATATCTAATTTAAGAATATTTTCGGGATCAAGATTGGTTAGGGACTCAATAGAATTAAATGCGTTTTGCAGTTCATTTCGGATGGAGCGGGTTTCTTCCAGTTCTAGCGCTTGATTTAAGTAGAAAAGCATCTCATGCAATTGTTGGACGATAGGAAATACTGCAAACATTGCCTTCGACGACTCCGGATTCTCTCTCCAATTCGCTCCCTTGAAGATCTCTTGAGAGACCTGTTGTCCTGCACCAAAGCATTCATAAGCAACACAACCGTTAAAACCTCGGTCTCTCAGCTGCTCATGAATGCTACAACGGTGATCTGAACCCATGTTGCGACAAGGAGTGCCGCTATCTTTATCAAAAGCAAAATCTGCTGATTTGGCATACGGCAAAGCGACACAACATAACCCAAAACAATGTTCACAGTCAGACTGTAGTCTACTATTCATACAACACTTCCTAAATTAAATTGGAATATTATACGGACAATAATATAGATCCATATTTTGTGATTAATAATAACCTAAGAAGGATCTTTTTAAAAGTTAGGTTTCAAGCATTCTGCAAAATAATTATCCCATTCGACAAAAATCGCGAAAGCTTGATGCTACGCGGTTTTTGTCTCTTTTTTATCTAAATTTTTCATTATTCTTTTATTGACCCTCTGTAGACTTATATATGGAAGCTATGAATTCCGTCTATGAACAAGAAAACCGGGCAAGCCCAATACATGCAGTAGGGCAAGGATTGTTTTATGAAGGGGGAAATCATTTTGGGACAGCATTTTGCGAGAAAATGGAAGATCATTGTGTTCAATTGGCTTTTGATTGTAAGTATGCTCGCGGGGATGCTGGAGCCTGTTATTGGTCTCGGCAGCAAAGCTGAGGCTGCAGGAGCGGTGACTTCAATCCCTGCGGATATCGCGGGCCATTGGGCGCAGCAGCCGCTCAGTGAATGGGTGGATAAAGGGCTCATTAAAGGCTTTGAGGATGGCACCTTTCGTCCGAATGGAATCATCACGCGTGTAGAATTCGTTACGCTGGTGAATCGGTTGTTTGCTTATAAAGGGACAAGCGATGTGGCCTTCAAGGATGTGCCAGCCGATGCCTGGCTTGCTTCTCAGGTCAGTGCAGCTGTGCAGGCTGGCTATTTGAAGGGGTTCCCTGACGGGACCTTCCAGCCGGATAACTCACTGTCCCGTGTGGATGCGGCGGTGATGGTCTCGAAGCTTGTTCCTCTCCTCCTCAAGGAGGGAGAGAATCCGCTTGAGGCGTTCAAGGACAAAGGCAGTGTGCCTGCCTATGGCCGCGATCCGCTAGCCGCCCTGCTGGAGGCGGGCTACATCAAGGGCTTCCCGGACCAAACCGTTGGTCCGGGCAAGCCGCTTACGCGGGCCGAAGCTGTAGCGCTGCTGGACCGCGTGATGAAACCATCGGCGGCGAGTGCCAATGAGGGTGTCGTTCCAGCGGCCAAGACGCTGGAATCAGGAGGCACTTATGGGCCGGTGACAGGCACATTTACGGTCGCCGGGGACCTTACCGTCAATGCGCCGGGCACCACACTGCGTAATTTGGTGATCCAAGGAAACCTGATGATCGGCCAAAAAGTCGGGGAAGGCGATGTCTACCTTGATCATGTGACCGTGCTGGGGAAGACCTCGATCAACGGCGGCGGGGAACATAGTATACATATTGATGATTCTCAGCTCCAGACCATTGTGGTTAACAGGGTGGATGGCCGGATTCGGGTGGTCGTCGGAGGAACGACAGTCATCTCACAGATGGATGTTCAATCGGATACCAGTGTCGAGTCGAACGTGGTATCATCCGGCGGTGGTATAGAAGGGATTACGATTTCTGCCACCGGAGAAGTTACGTTATCCGGGAACTTCACTCTGGTTGAGGTCAAGAGCAATGTGAAGCTGTCCATTAACTCAGGAACGACTAGTCGCATCATTGTCGATGAGGGTGTTCAATCCTCAACGATTATGTTGAACAAAGGCGTAAAGGTAGACAGTATTGAATTCCGCGGCACAGCCAGCGTCAAGGGCGAGGGCGAGATTGTCAAAGCGCTGGTGGATGCGCCGAATGTTGTCTTCGAGACCAAGCCGGGCAGCGTGGAAATAACGGAGCGCGGAAAATCCTCCCCTACACCTTTGCCTAGTGCCGCTGCCGGTGGTAACGGTGGTGGAGGTGGGGGCGGTGGTGGAGGCGGAGGAACAACTCCGCCGACCCCGAGTCCGCCATCCAATACAATGGTGGAAGTAACGGTGACTGTTCCGGCCACAACAGGCTTCCGGCTGAATTTCAGCACTCCCGTTACGAATCTTACGGCTGCGGATTTCTCGCTTAAAGATTCTAAGGGCCGTGCCCTGGAAGTCGGGTTCGTGGGTTCATTAACGGAAGGAAGCTCCTACCGGGTGACAGCTGACTTAAACGAAGGCGAGATTTATTCCGTCGCACTGGCTAAGCCAAGGTACGACTTCGGGGTTCCGGTAACCTTCAGTGTACCGGTCACAACGCCACAAGATATTGCTGTCACGAAGATAGTACAGAACATTAGTACCGCAGGCTTCAGGGTATCGTTCGACAAGCCGGTTACCAGCCTGCAGACCCCGAATTTCTCACTCACACGTACTGGCAACGGTGAGAAAGTCGCGATTGGGGAAGCCACATCGAACAGTGATGGCACGGCCTATGACGTAACTGCCGCCCTGGAAGAGGGCGTCACGTATTCATTGATGGTTACGAAGCCAGGTTATGGCTTTGGACCAGCCGCAACAATTTTTGTGCCCGTTACCGATCCTGGCACGATTTCTGTAACTGCTGAGGTATACGAAATCAGTGAAGATGGCTTTAAAGTATCTTTCAGCCCAGCGGTGGCTGGAGTGGACGCTTCGAACTTGATTCTTTTAAATAAGGCCAATCAACCCGTTGCAATCGGCGGAGCGGCAAGTGCTGACGACGGCAATTCCTATACGGTGGCTGCGGCGTTGACGAAGGGAGAAACCTACAGACTTCTTATCGAGAAGAGCGGCTACAGCTTCGGAGCGGCGTTGGCGTTTGCCGTGCCTGGCGAGGAGACGACGACGGTAACGCCTTTGGCGAAGAACGTCAGAACCTACGGTTTTCTCCTGACGATGGACAAGAAGCTGCCGGAACTCGATGCATTGAACTTCGTTCTGAAGAATGGGCGACAAGAGAACGTAAGCATAGATATGCTCAGTGCGGTGGTCGTCGGTAAGGAATACGAGGTGTGGTCCACACTGGATAAGGCCGACACGTATACCCTCTCACTGGACAAGGAAGGATACGCTTTTACAGAGCCCGTTGTCCTGAAAGTAGAAGCAGAGAAGTTGCTTTCTTCCGTCGGCTGGGTCACGCATAGCGGCTTTGAGATTGTGTTTCAGAACCCTATTTCCGGTCTTGTTGCCGGTGACCTTAAGCTGGAGGATACCCGTGGTCAGTCTGTCAAGGTTGACGGTGTTCAGTTCAGTGCTGACGGCAAGTCAGCGGTTGTATCGGGAGATCTATCTGCAGAAGGGGTTTATCGCTACCGCCTGGATACAGAAGATGCGCGGTACTTCGAAGGAACGGTCAGTGTGCCTGCAATAGTGGAGATCAACAAGCACACGACCTATGAGGGTTTTCCAGGCAGCTATACCGGACTTAAGGTTCATTTCGCCTTGCCGGTGCCGGGCCTAACCGCTGATGCTTTTAAGCTGAAGGATGGAAGCGGCAATCCCATCGCTCTGGATTCCGTTACGAGCGATGATCATGGCAAAAGTTATTTGCTGCAAACGTCACGGATCAACTCGGGTGGCCCTTTCGTACTTGCAGTTACAGCTGCGGGGTACAGTTTCGGTGATCCGGCGACACTAGGAAATGCTACCCTGAACGTCTGGAACGCCGGACGGCAGCCGACACAGTTCATGGCGGGTCTTAACCCGGCTGTGCCAGGCCTGACCAAGGACAATTTCTCTGCGAAGGATGCCGCAGGCAATGAAGTAGCCATTACCAATGTGGCGTGGGACAGCGGTCAACGGATGTACATTGTTACTTTTGCCGGATCAGGGGGGCAGAGCTATACCGTCTCGGTAAAAGTAAACGGATATGACTTCGGGGCTCCGAAAACGATTTGGGTATTTGCCCAGAATAAGATTATTGAGCCTTCTTATACAGGGTTTAGATTAGTACTGGTTCCTCCTGTTCTGATCAATAAGGAGTTTGGATTTAAGCTGACGAAGCCGGACGGCACGCCAGTCGCTATTCAATCGGTCGTGACGGAAGATGAAGGCTCCAGCTACTGGATCTCGGCTAATTTGCAGCCGGACACCTATCAATTGACAGTGGATGCGGAGATGGATAGTAATATTTTCACAGTCAAGGTTCCCGTGCTTGCGACAGTCTCGGTGAACCAGATTGCTAGTAGCGGAGTTAACGTGAAGCTGAATTATGCGCTGGATGGTCTGAACGCCAGCAACTTTGTGCTTGTCAATGCGGTTACGGGTGACCCTGTTGCCATCCAGTCTGTATTGACAGAGGACCAAGGCAGCAATTATCAGTTGGCGGCCAACTTGCCGGGTGGAAAATATAATCTGAAGCTGACCGGTCATTTACCGGCTGCCGGGGTTGATTTTCAGGTGGCGGATACGATTCACGCGGGGGCAACGAAGGTATCCAATATCACGAATGCGGGCTTTGATCTCTCATTTGAGAACCCCGTGCCCGGCCTCCTCCCGTCCCATATCAGCATCAAGGATGCGCAGAATAACAAGGTGAGCGGACTGACGCTATCGACAGTTGATAACGGCGCAACCTATCATGTGCGTGTAGCTCTCGTTAACAACGCGGACTATACGATGACGCTGCACAAGGATTTTATCGTCTTTGATTCACCCGTCACGTTCCACGTCAACCGATTTATCTCGGCCAGTACGGCAGACGTAACGAGTGACGGACATCTGACCTTGAAGTTCACACCTGCTTTCCCGGAGATCGAGAATTACTTGGGCTTGTCGATCACGGATGAAGCCGGCACTGTGTATTATCCCAATCTGTTCGAATCGGCGGACGGCGGCGCGACCTATCAGCTCTATGTGCCGAGCCGGATTCAACCGGGTACAGCTTATCAGATTAAGCTGGACAAGGATGAATTCTCGATGAATCCGGTGACGTTTATCACTCCGCCGGTACTTACCGTTAGCGAGGCGAATGTTTCGGGATTGAAGCTCAGACTGGATACACCTATTCCAGGGCTGGATAAGAAACATTTTATCGTGAAAAACGATGCTGGTGAGACTCTAGCACTGACTTCGGCAGCTACAGACGACGCAGGAGCTACCTACCTGCTTCAGGGTACGCTGGAGAGCGGCAGGCATTATACCGTTCAGTACAAGTCGGATCTACTGTACCAAATCAATGACCCGGTACCCTTTACGATTGTCAAAACAGTCAAGGCAACCATTAGCAGCGTGACAGTCTCCAGCTTCAAGCTTCAATTCAGCTCCAGCGTCCTTGGCTTGACGCCCCAGCAGGTCATTTTGCGTGATCCACAGGGGAATGTGATCCAGGTATTGTCTTCTTTGAAGACTACGGATCAAGGCTTAAGCTATCTGGCTGCACTGGATACTGTCTTGCCAGGCAAAGGCTACACCCTCGATCTGGCAAGAGATGAGTTTAAACTGGATGCTCCTGTAGCCTTTGATATTCCGGTCACGGCCAAGGTCAGTCTTGTGAGCACAGCAGTGAATAAAATCATTGTGTCTGTCACTCCAAGTCTCCCAGGCCTGACCACAGATCATTTCTCGCTGTTTGACAGCAAAGGGAAAAAGATTGCTATCAGAGAAAGCAATCCCGGCAGCGGATTCTACAGCCTCGAAGGCGAATTTAATCCGGCAGAGCTATATACGCTCCAGACGGTCTATCCCGGCTATCTGTTCGGAGCACCGCTGTCTATCGGGTTCAAGCTGTGGGTCGATGGCATCATCCATGCTGCTTCCACGAAGGGCTTCAAATTGGCCTTGGTCCCGTTCGTGCCGAATCTCAGTGCGACTGACATTACAGTCACCGACGAGGCGGGAAATACCGTGGCGGTGCAATCCCTCCAGCCTGTGAGTGCATCTGTTGACTACTACATTGTCAGTGTACCGCTCTCCGGTGGTAAGACTTATCAAGTGACCATAGCCGATAAAGCCCCTTATGCCTTCGGCAAGCTGGACAAGATTAAGCTGAACTCCCGCACGGCCACCGTTGACGGGCTGTCCGTAAAGGGCTTCAAGCTGCATATGTCATTAGCGCTCAGCCTGGGAGGTTCTGAAGTTGTTCTGGTTGACGATCAGGGCCGGGAAGTGGCTATCGATTCGATCGTCAGCCGCAATGCTGGGCTGACTTATGAGATTGAGGCGACTCTCAAGGCAGGCGTGCACTATTCACTGGGGCTGAACAAGCCGGAATATGATTTCGGAGTCAGCATCCCGTTATGGGTGCAGCCAGTCACGGCCACGTTTGAGGGAATGGAGAGAGGCAATAACCATGCCTTTATGCTCCGGTTCGATCATGCGGTACCGGATATGCTGCCAAGCGAATTCAAGCTGCAGCGGGATGGCATTCAAGTTGCCACTGCCTCGAAGGTGTCCACAGAGGACGGGGGCAATACGTATAAAGTGGAGTATGACTTCCGCGGCGCGGCGCAATATACGGTTCTTCCGGTCAAGGACGGTTACGACTTCGGCAAGCCGGTCGTCGTTGAGGTGCCGGTGATCGTAAGCTCCACCGTGCTCCACACGGGAGCTTCGTATATCGATATCGGTCTGAATCCGGTAGTGCCGGGCTTGACCGCAAGTGACTTCACGCTGAAGGATAGCACCGGGCAAGCCTTGGCTGCCACGTCCGTAGTAACGGAGGATGGCGGTGCAACTTACCGGATCAAGTCCTCCTTCATCGGGGGCAAGACGTATACGATTGCGCTAGCCAAGAATGGTTATGATTTTGGTGATGCGGTTTCTGCTGCGCTTCCGAGTGTCATCAAGGGCGAGGTTGGAGACATCGGGGACAAAGAATTTACGATTCTGCTCACCCCTGCTGTCGGAGGCCTCCAGGCCAGCAGCTTCATCCTTCAGAATGCCGGTGGTCAGACCGTGCCGCTTACGTCCGTCAAAGCGTTGAACGGTGGATCAGGTTACACCTTGTCTGCGGCGTTGATGGCAGGAGACAGCTATTCGGTGAAGCTGGCAGCGGGCGGTTATACACTGGACGCTCCGCTTGTCTTGACGATGCCGGTACCGATCGGACTGACCACCGAGAATATCCATAGTGAGGGACTGACGGTCAGGCTCAACCGGGCGGTTCCCGGTCTGAACGGCGGGAATTTCCGATTGGCAGATGCTGAGGGGCAGGCCGTCCCTGTCACTACTGCGACAACGATGGATGGCGGCCTGACCTATACCGTTCGTGCGGCCTTGCAATATGGCGGCACGTACAGTGTGAAGATGACGAAGAACGGCTATGATTTCGGAATAGGATTGCCGTTCACCGTGCTAAAACGTGTTACGAAATCGGTGACGGCGCTGTCCGGGAACGGGTTCGTATTAAGTCTGCAGACGGCCGTTCCTGATTTGAAGACAAGCAATGTGATGTTGAAGGACAGCACAGGAGAGTCTGTGATCATTGATTCCCTGGTAACCGCGGACGGCGGCCTGACCTATGAGGCGGCAGCCAAGCTGACGGAAGGAACAGTGTACACGTTGTCCGTTACCGCACAAGGCTATGATTTTGGCCCGCCGGTTCAGCTGGATGTTAGGGAGATGCCGGTTTTGTCCGCTTCGGACATTACGACCGCGGGATTCAATCTGAATCTTAGCGTGGCGATTCCGAATCTGAGTTACACGAAGGTGTATTTGACCGGGGCGGATCACCAACTGATCAAGCTGGATAGCAGTAAGTTCTATGATCCCAATCAGAACACCGCCAAGGCAGGCAGGACTTATACCGTACGCGTACCTCTAGTGGTTGGGCAGACTTACATTCTGTCCATTAATGATCCAGCGCACCCGACGAAAGGTCCGGTTGAAGTTATTGTGCCGGTTGCGGTCAGCGCTAAAGTGACGAAATCGGACGCAAGTGGAATCACGTTATTGCTTGGTCAGGGAAAACTTGATCTCCAGGCTGCGGATGTTGAAATCCTGTCTGCAGGGGGCGATGCCGTAGCTGTAACAGGCGTCGCTGCCGGTGAAACGGCGGGAATCTACACCATTCAAGCTGCACTTGCGGAAGGCAACACGTACACCCTGCGCTTGAGGAAACAAGGCTACGACTTTGGGCCAGCGGTCAGCGTCTATGTTGCGTATCAGGTGACAGCCAAGTTGATTGGTATTAACGAGAATGGTTTTACTCTCAGCTTGAACATTCCGGTACCGGAGCTTGGCCTAACCCTGCTCGACGCCGGGACGAAGGTTACGATTAGCTCAGCAAGTACGGCCGATTACGGTCAAACGTATCAGGTGAAGGCCAACCTGGCCTACAATAAAGAATTCAAGCTCAAGCTTAGCAAAGCCGGGTATGAATTTGAAAATGAGCTGGTGGTAAATAACATCAGTTCACCGCCGCAACTGGTCAACGCCGTGTCTAACGAAAGTGGCACTCAGGTTATCCTTACGTTCGATAAGCTGCTGGAAAGCGTCATGGCTAGTTCCTCCTTCTCAGTGAAGATTGACGGGCAGTGGCAGAGCATGGTGAATGCTGCGCTAGGGAATGACAAGACGCAGATTATTTTAACCTGGAATGCTTCGGGCCGTGGAATAGGCTCTACTTCAACCGCTTGGGTTGCTTATACCGGTGTGAACAGAGTGAAGGCGGTCAATCAGACGTATCTGGCCACGTTTAACGAGCTGCCGGTGACGAATGTAGCAACCATTCAAGGCTTGGTTATGAGCTATGCTTATAAGAATGATGCGGCCTATCCGGCGAGGGTGCTGCATGAGCAATACGGCAAGACCGCTCTGGAGACTGCACAGCTGCTCAGGGACGGAGGCTTTAAGCCTGCGAATATTTACAAAACGCTGGTTACGGAGTATACGATGAATCGCAGTGATCTTGCTCCAATCCTCTATAAGCTGGATGCTGACGCCATAACTATATTCGAAGCCTATGATTCAATAAGAAGATCTAATAGTGCTTTTGGTTCCGAACTCATTGGCGAATTAATCGGAGCGGGTTATACAGCAGATACGCTCGGCCCTGCACTGCGGAAATTTGGTTATTCCAGCAAGGATCTGACCGGCTACCTGAAGTACTACAAAGTGCCGGCAGGGCAAACCGCAAGCATTCTTCGGACTCATTATAGCGAGACAAGCGGCGGGACTGCTGCATGGCTGCAATTTGCCCGTTATGACAAGAAGGATATCGCCACTGCCGTTCAAGCCGCCTACGGATTAAGCTCATTTGATACGGTGCAGGCCCTTCAAGAAGGTCAGCAAACGGCAAGAGACACGGCTGCTCTTATTAAAGACTTGTATGGTGCGGATGTCATTACGGCGGCTACGTGGCTGTCCCAAAGCGGATATCCCGATCATGAGGTCGCGGGTGCGATTGCGGAATTCTATAATTTTGCAAGTGCAGAAGAAGCGGTTCAGGCCTTCCTGGGCGCAGGCTTCTCCGTGCCGTATCTGTATTCGATGCTTAGAAAAAAATATCCGCAGCCAGAGGGCGCAGTTGCGCTGCTGAATGCGAAGATTACACCAAGAACGGTAGCGGAGGCAGTTAAATCAACTGGTGACGGGGCCGGGGTCATGATCAGCGCACTGGTACGCAAGAATTATGGTGTGAAAGAAATTGCAGGCATCGTCAACGATCTGTGGGTAGCCGCAGGTGTGAGCCTGAGCGACGTAATGGCTCAGTTCGCAGCCAGCGGGTTCGATCTCCCGGCAAGAGCCGCTCTGCTGCGGGAAGAGTTCGGAGCAGACATTGGTACTGCGCTGGGCATTTTATACCCAGATGCACGAAATGCAACGATGAAGTATTTGCTTAAGGCCGGCTACGATCACGTTAGTCTGACCGATTATTATCTCAGACATGTGTATTCCGGCAATCGTTACGAAGTGTTCCGGCAGCTCCGGCTTGCCGGGCAGACAGCGGCCAAATCACTGCAAAGCGTTCATGATGCCGTGATCCAGGCCGGAGAGTCCTTCACTCTGGATGATGCCATGAAGCTTTTCTTCAATGACTATACGAACCGTTATGAGGCAGCCGATGTCTTGGCGGCCATCCGGTCAGTCTTCGCCGGGGATTTACAGGTCAAGCTGGATGTGGAGACCGTCGCCACAGCGATGAGCAACGTACAAATGTGGGACAAGTACGCGATCGGCAAAGCTCTGATCAGTCAGATGGGCGTAACCCTGGAACAATGGGTGGAGCTGGAGCGGACTAGCGCATTCGCCAGATTTGGCTGTGCATGCTCCGTTGCTACTGTAGTCAAGGACGTTCAGTATTTATTCGCAAAAGCTACGCTGCCTGATATCACTGTAGCCATGAGTATGTCCAAGCTGTACACGCTGGACCTTATCATCGAAGGCACGATTAATTTCTACTCGACGCAAGGGATCAGAGCTAAAGGGATGCCGTATCTGCTATCGGCATTGAAGAATGCGGGATACTCCTTCGAAGAAGTGGCTGCCGCCTTCGACAGCAAGGGATGGAATGAGTGGATTATGGCTTTCAGCAGTTATGGCATTGCTGCAAGCGATGTTACCGCCTATCTGAAGAGCACAGGACTGCCAATGGAGCAGGTTGTGGAGCGGCTGGCTCCTTATCCTCTGAAGGACAGGGCGCTTGTACTGCGTGAGGCCTATGGTCTGGATTCCAGCGCAGCCATGCAGGTGCTGCTTCAGCATACACAAGAAGACCAGGAGACCATCGGCAGGGCGCTGGCCTGGGCGTATGGCAGTGATCCCATCACGTTATGGATTCAGACACTCCGGTCGCAAGGGGCATCGGCAACATCCGTGATTAATACTCTGGCTGCACGCTACCGCACGTATTGGGATTCCGAGATGGTCGGTCCCGCACTTGTCCAGGGCGGCTTTAGCCAGGAGGAGGTCATGAAGGGACTGATTGTTCATTCCTCTAACCGCAACAACCTGCAAGGGACGATTGCTTTGCTGCAAAGGCTGTATGGACAGCAGCAGGTCACCATCGCACAGATTCTTAAAGCTTCCGCGATTGAATCGCCTGCTGAAGGAATTACTTTCTTGCAGAAGGGCGGATACAAGCTGGGTGATATTGCCCGCGCTTTGAAGGACTATTACGGACTGGAGGCTGGAAAAGCGACGCAACTGCTCGTCGCAGCCTATCCTAACAGTCAGAATATGATCCTGACAGGCATGGCCAGTGTCTATGGTCAGACCCTGGAGACGACGGTATTTGAAACCTTGCAGGCGCAAGGGATCAGCAATGCCGACGAAGCGATAGACTATCTGCGTAATGCAGGCTTCGGAATCAAAGAAATCTCCGTCGTGGTCAAAGAAAAATTCGGGCTAACCGCGGGCCAAACGGCGGCAGGTTTTCTGAAAAAGCCGGTAGGCGACAAAAATTCCCTGATCACAGCGATTGCTGCTGCCTATAATCTGCCTGTGGAGACGGCCCTTTATAGTCTGCTTCAAGAGCAGGGAGTTACTTCTTTTGCAGAAGCCATCTCCTTCGTATTCCAGACTCACTTTAGTCTGGCTACCAGCATCAAGCTGGCTAAGGCGTATGGTCTATCGGCGGGCGGAGCCTTGCAGGCTCATCTGAATTCTAATCTGTACCGTCAATCGGATGTAGTGGCGGGTGTATCCGATATTTATGGAAGCACACAGCAGTCTAACATCGCGGATTCGCTGAAGGCAGGCGGTATGAACACACTTGACGCTGCTGTGCCGTTCCTGCAGAAGATGCGCTATGACCTGGAGGGCATTGTCCGTGTAGGCAAGGAGCATTATAGCCTGACATCAGGAGAGACCATCGCTGCATTGATGACAGAGGGTTCGTATGACCGGCCTGAAATTGAGGGGGCTGTAACCAAGATATACAATCAGTCACTGGAGCAGACGAAGCTGGAGTCACTGAGCTCACTGGGAATTACCGTCTTCTCTGATGCCCTTCCGAAATTGCAGCAAGCCGGATTCACGTTAACCGATCTCGTGCTGGCAGCCAAAACCTACTATAAGTTAATGGCTGGCGAAACGACGTATACGTTAATGCAAACACAGCAGTATCCGGCAGCAGACATCCTATCTACAGTTGCGCAGGAATACGGCAAGCCGGTTCAGCAAAGTCTGGATGAGCTGCTGAAAGCGAGCGGTATTCCCTCGATTGCTGAGGCTGCACCTTACCTGCGTACCATGGGTTACACTCTGCAGGATGTAATCGAGGTGTCCAAAAATTATTACGGCAACACGTCCAAGGCTACGATAGAGGCACTGATGGCACTTCATTTTGAAGATGGAGATGTTATAGAATGGACGGTCCATCATGCCTACGGGGAGGATTCACAGGAAGCTGTAGGCCGTTCACCGCAAAAGGTGCTGCAGGAAGCTGAGATTACGGAGGAGAAGGCCGCGGTTACTTATCTGTGGGAAGCTGGCTTTTCCCTGATTGAGATTGCAGACATGTTCAAGAACCACTACGGAAAATCGTCCGTGGAAACGGCCGGATTGCTCATTGCAAATGGAACGTTCTCAGCGACGGCAATTCTGAACAGTCTAAATACCGTCTATGGCTCAACGTTTGATGCAGGCTTAATGAATACTTTTAAGACGGCGGGGCTGTTCACGAGTGTGGATACTGCCGCTCTCCAGCTGAGCAATGGCGGTTATCGGTTGACGTATATTGCCGAGATGCTGAAGAAGAGTTACAGCAAGACGAGATCAGAGACAAAGGCTATTCTGACGGCACTGGGTCTATATTCGGCAGCGGCGATCCAATCGGCGGTAGAGCAGGTCTATGACGCAGTTAACACATCGTCAGGTACCCTGCAGGATGTGCTTGATCTCTACGGGATCACGACGGCCGAAGGTGCCACAGCTTTCTTGATCAAGCAGAACGCTCCGATTCAGGATATCCTTCAATATTTGAAGGATGCTTACAACATGGGGGCTGATCAGGCGACAGAAATGCTTGCTCCATCCTACAAAGGTCCGGAACTGGGGCTTGCCGTATTCAAGGTTTACTATAATGATGCCAATGTCGGTTATCTGGCGAAGATCCTTCCGGCAGGCAGCACCTCGTCTCCGGGCAGTGTCGCCAGCTTTATGCGGGGCAAGTTCAAGGATACGGATATCGTGCTGGCTTTGAAGGTGCTCTTCAATCTGGATGAGCTGGGGGTAATGGACGCGGTGTCTACGACAGTGATGACAGCAGAACGCCTCCGTGCAGCCGTTCGTGAGGTGTTCGGAAGTGATCCTTTATTTGCTTATCTGAAGCGGATGAAGGAGCGGGGAGCTAACGCGAACGATGTTGCCGCAGAGCTGGATATCCGGGGATTGCTGGAGCCAGCTCCATCGAGCTACTTGGTCAATACGCTGTTGGCGCTGGGCTACGACAACGCTAGCGTGCTGAAGATGCGGTACAATTATTACAACGATTCCCGCAAGAATGCAGGCACTGAGGAGGAACAAGGCAAGCAACTGGTTCAGCTTGGTGTGGATACACCGGCGGCCATTGTGCAGTACCTAAGAAAGTGGAATCTGCTGCCCTACAAGGTCATCAACATTGTAAAAGCAGGTTTGCCTAATGCTGCCATGACGGATATTGCACTCGCCATGCGTGAACAAGGATACGGCACCCAGGCTGTCATGGGCGGTCTAGATGCGGTAGGCCAACGAGGCGATGATATTGCTGCGATTCTGAGAAAACTGGGATTGTCGGCGGTGGAAGCCTTAAGCTTCCTGAGCAACCGCTCGTCGGATGATCAGCTTCACTGGCTGATCCGCAACGGCTATACACCTGCTGAATATATTAGGTACAGAAATGTCGGGAGCGACAATACCATTGCCATTCTGAAGGCAACGGGCATGTCGGCAGACGATCTGGCGAAGCTGCTCTCCAAGAACCTGAATATGGGCTACTATCCCATTGCCAAATCGCTATACGATGGCGGATTTAACACGATCAAGGAGGTGGCAGCTGCGCTGCTTGCCGCAGGCTGCCGTCCAGGCTGGGTTCCGATGTATCTTCAGGAGATCGCAGGCTGGACGCTCAAGGAAATTGCCAAGGCTATGCTGGAATCGAATCTGATCACGCTCACGGATTTGGTGACGGCGCTTCAGATAGCCAATGGCAACAACTTGAAGTATACGTTCCAGATTATTAAAGAAGTCTCGACCCGTGAGAGACAGGCTTATTATGACGGGCTAAACTCCGCGGAACGCAAGCTGCTGAACAACAATGAGATTGCACTGATTGTGACTGCTTCAGCCTTGCGCCATGCCAACATCAGTCTTTCCAAAATCACGGACCAGCTAAAAAATGACGGTGTATATGAACCGGAGATCGCACTGAAAGTATTGTTCTTATCCGGATTCAATGTGCTGGATGCTACGGATACTGTGTGGGATGCCTATCGTGGTGTGATTGGTGCGATGATTATTTTGGCTATGCTCAAAAAAGCTGGAGGCGCGTATATCGCTGATTTCGGCAGATATTACACGCTGATCTCCAAGGTTACCAAAATCGTATATGAGCTGAGTAAATAACGTTTGTCGCAAAAGTCTTCAGGGAGGCCGATCCGGTTACGGGTCGGTCTTTTTAAAATAAGAGAGGGATTACACGGCTCTTCTCCTTGCGTTTATAATGGAACAAACGGGGACGCAAGCGCCCCTGTTCAATATGTAGATTGCATTCATTTGAAATAAGGGAGACGCAGCCGTGGACACAAGATTATGGATGTCGGTCACACTTTTTTTCGCAGCAGGGCTAATGCTTTTCGTCTCTTTCTTGTCTTACCAAAAACGCCATCTGCCTGTGGCCAAAACGATGATTCTGATTATGCTGTCAGCGGCGTTCTATTCGCTGGGGTACGCCTTTGAGGTGTTGAGCAGGAGTCTGGAGCAAGTGAAGCTGTCGCTTCAAGTCGAATATCTGGGTATCCCTTTCATTTCAACACTCTGGTTCTTTCTCGCCCTCCAATTTACAGGAACGGGATTCCGCTATCGCAAGGTTCTTGCTCTGATCCTGTTCGCTGTCCCCATGACAGTGTTTATCCTTCATCTCACCAATGATTGGCATCACCTGGTATATGAGCGCTATATTCTGAATACAGAGTCTTCCATCCCTCTCTACACCACGGTGAAGGGCCCTTGGTATAAGGTCCACACGGTCTATAATTATTCGGTTGTACTATGCGGTGTTTCGCTGTTTATCCCCATGTACTGGAAGGCTTTGCCGATGGTGCGGAAGCAGATTGTTGTTCTGCTGCTTGGTGCTGTGGCCCCCTTTCTGCTCAATACGTTCTTTTGGTATGGCACGAATGTTGACCTGACGCCGTTCGGATTTGCCATTTCGGGTGTGGCTTTCGTATGGGGCATTCTGCGGTTTAATTTACTGCGGTTAACGCCGCTTGCCCTCGCTAAGGTGTTCGAGACGATCAGAGACGGGGTAGTGCTGCTGGATTATGATGACCGAATTGTCAGTTACAACAGCGCTGCTATAGAAGTGCTACCGGAGCTGGGATCGACGAAGCATTATCCGGTGGAGATGGAGAAGGTGCTGGGGAATAGCCCTGAACTGCTTGAACGTATTCGGGCGGCAGGAGATGGGGAGGAGCGCTTCCCTTTTCAGCGGTTTCATGACAACCGCAACATGTACTATAACTGCAGCGTGTCGCTCATCTACGATTCGGGCCGGATTCTGATTGGCCGGATTCTGATGTTCAATGATATTACAGAGATCAAGGAAAGTGAGGCCCGGCTGCGCGAGAATGCCCGGGAGTTGTCCGAACTTAATGCGTTTAAGGACAAGCTGTTCACGATCATGGCGCATGATATCCGTGATCCGATTGCCCTTCTCGTCAGCCTGACCGAGCTGCTGGATGATGAATTGACGGCTGCCGACTTCGAGAATGCCGAGTTGGTGCGTGAGCTCAAAGGGCAAGTCCAGAGCACCTTTCATCTGGTTGATAATTTACTCGATTGGTATCGCAGCCAAAAAGGCAAGGTAGCCTTTCGTCCCTTAGGCTGGAATTTGCAGCAGGTCGTCCGGCAGGCTTTGCTGCTGGCTGGACCGAAGGCGGATATGAAGCAAATTGAGCTGACGGAGGATATTAACGAGAAGCTGGTGGTCAGGGCAGACAAGGAGATGTTGGATCTCATTCTGCGAAATTTGCTTTCCAACGCAATCAAGTTTACGGGGATCGGCGGCAAGATTGATATCGGAGCTGTGCTGAAGGGTGAGCGGATCATTATCTCTGTCACTGACAACGGAGCCGGAATTGATGAAGAGACTTCCGAACTGCTACGGCTGGAGGAGCCATTCTTAAAGGCCATGTCTGGCGTAGAAGACTCCGGGGACACACGATTTGGATTGGCGCTGACCCGTGAATTTGTCCGCATTCATGGCGGCAGCCTTTGGTTTGAGAGTACAGCAGGCTGCGGAACAACCTTCTCATTCTCCTTGTCAGGCTCGCAGGGTGTGCCGGAGAGGTTCGATAATAGTGATATGGAGGAGGAAGCCTATGAAAGTTATTTTGGTAGATGATGAGCCTACAATGCACTTGATTTTGCGGAAAATGCTGGTCAAGCTGCCCGGCGTTCAGGTCGCAGGCGCTTTTACAGACACACGTGCTGCGACCTCTTTTCTACAGGACAATACCGATGTTGGACTGGCTTTCGTAGATCTCTCTATGCCGGGTGAGAGCGGAATGGAGTTCGCCGCCAGGATGGAAGCTGCATCTTCTCCTGTACAAGTGGTATTTGTGACGTCACACAAGGAATTTGCCCTGGAGGCTTACGAATTGTCTGTGGTAGATTATTTAGTGAAGCCAGTCTCTCAGGAGAGGCTGGAACGGACAGTAAATCGTGTGCTGGCGAACCAGCGGAGCATTCATTCCCCGGCGCAGGTCACTCCTGCTGCTTCTGCTGCTGCCAGCCGGAATATCCTTACGGCGCTGGGGGACGTCTCGGTGAGCAATGAGGCTGGACGGGTCAAATGGACCTCACGGAAGTGCGCGGAACTGTTCGCTTATCTGCTGCTGTACCAGGGCAAGCGAATCCCGCGTTCCAGGCTGGTGAAGGATATTTTTGGCGGGATGCACCAGACGAATGCTGAGAGCTACCTGAATACCACTGTCTATCAATTACGCAAATCGCTGGAACCGCTGGGGATGCGAGAGTCCGTCCGTTCGGAGAATGATGGCTACGCGCTCGAATTAAAAGATACAGTGATTGACTACGTGGAATTTGAACAGCAAGTGAAGAGCTTGCAACGTATGGATACGGAAAATGTAGAGCGGGCGCTGAACATTGAACGAATATATACGGGGGATTTGTTCGGTGACAAAGCCTATGTGTGGGCTATCCATGAGACAGAGCGGTACGCGGAATTATATACCTCGTTTGTAAAAAAGCTTGCCGGAGTACTAATTAAGGCGGGAGATACAGCCACTGCGTCGAAGCTGCTGCTTAAGCTGAACGAGCGTAATCCGCTGGACGAAGCAGTGGTTGGCCAGCTCATGACGATCCGGCAGATGACCGGAGATAAAAAAGGGCTGAACGCCCTTTACACCGATTATGTCCGGCTGCTCACCCGGGAGCTGGGCATCCGCCCGTCCCAGGAATTGATTCATCTGTATGATTCATTGATTAGCCGTTTGGGTGATCGAAAATAAAGTGGCGAAAAATACATTTACGACGATAATTCCTCTTCCGAAGGCAGCACACCGTAGAGCTTCAGCGCTTTGACCGCCGATTCCTGCATCCGCTTCTTAAGGTAATTACCCTTCACGACCCGGACCCGCTTGCCGAGAAAACGGAGCTTGGAGAGCAGATAATCGCTGTCGTTCCCGGTTAGAATAATGCTGACACTGTAGGTGTCTTTATCCGCATTGTATGCAACGTCCTTTTCAAAGCTGGAGAAGGCGTATAGAATGCGAGACAGCTCCCGGTTATAGTCAGGGACGATTTCAATGACAACCTCAAATTTACGTGTGTCGCGCCTCAGGCTGATCTCATGAAGAATACTCTCATACTTGGAGGCAGCTATAGCTTGATGTGATACGCTGACGATCTTGCTCAGCTTGGTGCTCATCAGCGAGTGCCGCCGCAGATGGTACCAGAGCAAATACCACTCCCGTTTGACCATGGAGTACTCCAGTTTGTAAGGCACTCCTGTGAGCCCCTCTTGAACACTGCCGCGTTTGGTTCCGTAAGTCAGTTGGACCGTTTCTTTAGCCATGATATGGCGGCGCAAGGTACGGAGGAGCGGGTGATACACCTGCTTTTCCCTGCTGCGGGCTTTTTGCACCAAGTGGTCAGCTGTATCCATCAGAGGATCAGACTCCAGCAGGGAGACCAGCTTCTCCAGCGTCCCGGCAGTGAACGCATCCTTGGCTGCGGGGTGCTCAAGCATGGTCTTCAGCCAGGCTCTTTCGTGGGAAGTGACCATGAAGGTGCCGTTGTCGTCCAGACGGGAGATGATCTGATAGTTAAAAATTTTCTCGAAAAGGTTCATAGTAGGCCAATATCTCCTTCCATTCAGCGATCATTTCACGGCGTAGCCTCACGGGTTCAAGCACTTCACAGCTGGACCCGAAGCTCCGCAGCCAGGGCTTGATCTCGGTCGTCCCATTCACGGTGATTTCGTAGATAAAAGAATACGGATCTTCGTCCACGATCTGTCCCCACTGTCCTTGCAGCAGCACCCGCTCTCTTACGAAATTCGGTTCAGAATCTCCAGGGCTGTAGAACCTCGCCCGCACCGTGACAGGCAGTCCAGTATCAATCAGCCAGCTATACTTCATTTTCTCGTCAAGCTCGCAGCGCTTGGCCTGGAACGCTTCCTCACTCAGAGGCTGATCCTCAGTCTCCATCCGCGTAATCCCTTCCATACGATACTTGCGAATGCCTTCCCGGCCGCTCGCGAGCAGATACCACCTTCCGTATTGATGGTCATAGACGACCTTCAGCGGGAGTGTCTTTATGGCGGAGCCTTCGCTTTCGCGTTCGAACAATGGATTGGTGTTTTTGGAGCCATAGCTTTTCTCGGACTTTGGTGAGAAGTAGAGAAAGGTGACCCTGTGGCGCTGGCGAATGGCGTTCAAAAGAGTGAACAAGTGGGCTTCGTCCAAGATCCGTGAGTAATAATGATACTTATATAAAAAAGCTTCGATAGCTGGCTGCTCCACCTGATTGCGTAAAAGATGCTTTTTCAGTCCGTCACGCAGCAGATAGCCTTGCACAGAAGGGACCTGGGTGTTCGCCATGACATCCACAAAATCATACAAGTCGATAAGCTCTTCATGGCTTAACTGCTGCACCAAATCGTTATGTACGCGGTAGCGGAAAGGACGGGCGGCCCCTTCTTTGCGGATGACTCCTACCTCTTCCAGGTACTTCAGGTCTGATCGAATCGTCTTCTCATCGGGCTGGGGAACACCTGCGGGCAGGCTGCTACAGCACATATCCAGAAGCTCCATCGCAGTCATCGCCTCTCTATTCATGGCACCCAGCAGGAGAGAGAGGCGCTGGCTTTCGGTTTCTTTTACCGACTTGGCACGAAATAGAAATAACAGCATGGGATCGGTAGAGTCATAGTAGCTGTACTTTAGGGTCTCAGCAAATTCTTTGCCTTGTTCCTCCGGGAGGTGCTGATAGGTAGAGCTCACGATATCCTTGAGCCGGCGGATGGTTTTGTCAAAGGTATGCACGGAAATACCCAGCCGGTCAGCGAATTGCTGTCTGTTGAACGCGCCGCTCGTGAGCGCAAGCATACGCAGGAATTGGATTTCTTTATCAAAGCTTTCCTTGGCCACCTGGATTCCCCGTTTCATGAATGTCTTCCTTTCATTGTAACAGGGCAAGGGTAGGGGCGGAATGGTAAACTGCTCTGTGATCGTAATACTTTTGCCATGTTCGAACTTCCGAAAATAAGCGAAAATGTACATAGTAACGGAGCTGAACAGGAGGAGAGCCTTATGCCGGAGGTTAAATCAATCATAATAGAAGAGTTGAAAAAGATCGAAAGGGAAGAAAACGTCCGTATTCTGTATGCCTGCGAATCAGGCAGCCGGGCCTGGGGATTTCCTTCCAAGGACAGTGATTATGACGTAAGATTTCTATATATCCGGCCGCTGGAATGGTATCTGTCCATTTTTGAGAAGCGGGATGTCATTGAACGGCCAATCAGCAATATGCTGGATATCAACGGCTGGGATTTGAAAAAGGCTCTGAATTTATTCCGCAAATCCAATCCGCCGCTGCTGGAGTGGCTGCAATCCCCGATTGTCTATACGGAGAATGAATCGGTCGTCCGGCAAATCCGCGATATCTCTTCCTTCACGTTCTCCCCAAGATCGTGCATGCACCACTATCTGCATATGGCCAAGGGGAACTATCGTGATTACCTGAAGGGCGATCATGTGAAAATAAAGAAGTATTTCTATGTGCTTCGTCCTGTGCTGGCCTGCGAATGGATCGAGCGTTTCCATACGATGCCGCCTATTGAATTTCCAGTGCTGGTGGAAACCCTGCTACCGGAGGGCAGCTTGCTTAGAGCGGCCGTCGATGATTTGCTGATCCGAAAAAGAGCAGGTGACGAGATGGATTACGAGCCGAGAATTCAGCCTATTAATGAATTTTTGGAGGAAAGAATCAGCTACTACGAACAGACGATATCCGAAGTGGAGACTGCCGGGGGCGGTCAGGATGGGCGGCTCGATGAATTGTTTAGAACAATAGTAACGTTACAGGGGTGAACGAAAGATGGCATATCAGAATATTGACGGTGTACGTGTCTGGGGAAAGCCTGACGAGGGAGCGCTTGCTCAGGCGAGAACCTGCTCGAAGACAGGGAACGTGGTTCAGACGCTGCTTATGGCAGATCATCATAAAGGGTACAGCCAGCCTATTGGCGGTGTCGTTGTCTATGACGGGCAAATCTCGCCATCCGGTGTGGGCTATGATATTGGGTGCGGCAATAAAGCGGTGCGGACGCAGCTATCTGCGGCTGATGTAAAACCTGCGCTGGCCCGGGTCATGAATGATATCGCCCGCCAGATTTCTTTTGGCATGGGCCGTATCAATAACGAGAGATTGGATCATGAGCTGTTCGACGATCCGGACTGGGATGTGTACCGGGCTGTAGGAAAAGCAGAGCATGACAAGCTGAAGACGCTGGCCCGTGATCAGCTCGGAACCGTTGGAAGCGGGAATCATTACGTGGATCTCTTTGAAGACACCGAGACAGGACGGCTGTGGATCGGCAATCATTTTGGCAGCCGGGGCTTCGGGCATAAGACTGCGAGCGGTTTTATCAACCTGGCAGCAGGACGTGAATTCTTAGCCAACGCGCCGGGTGAAAAGATGGATCAGCCGCCGCTCCTGCTGGATTTGAACAGTGAGCTGGGGGATATGTATTATCGTGCGATGAAGCTGGCGGGGCGTTATGCGTACACAGGGCGGGATTATGTAATCCGCAAAGTGCTGTCCATCCTGGGAGCAGAAGCTGATTTTGAAGTGCATAACCATCATAACTACGCCTGGAAGGAAACCCATGACGGGAAAGAGACCGTAGTGGTCCGCAAAGGCGCTACACCGTCTGCGCCGGGGCAGATGGGTTTTATAGGCGGGAGCATGGGCGACATTTCTGTGATCGTTAAAGGGAAGGATACCGCAGAGAATCGGGACGTTTATTATAGCACCGTTCACGGGGCTGGACGGATCATGAGCCGGACACAGGCCGCAGGCAAAATGAACTGGAAGACCCGTACCCGCAGCGGCGGACAAATCTCCAAAGCGCAAATGCTGGACGCGGTGCAGGCATTTAATGTGGAGCTGCGCGGAGCAGGGACGGATGAAAGCCCGTTTGTATACCGGAAGCTCCAGGAAGTATTGGATGCTCACGCAGAGACGATTGAGGTTATGCATGTCTTGAAACCGATCGGAGTGTGTATGGCGGGGGCGGATGAATTCGATCCGTATAAGGATTGAGTATGAGCTTGTAGGGATTGCTGTGAGTAAATGAGGATTAACTATGTGCGTAGTGATTAAGCATGACGTACGAAGATGAAGCATATTGTCCTATAAGGAAGGACCTCAGCTCCCACGATTTCGTGGAGCTTGAGGTCCTCTTTTGCAAACGGATCATCATTCCCGAGGGAACTTTAGAGACTATAGAGTATCAGAGATCAATTAATGGCAGAAATGCGTCTCGCAATGATCATAAACCGCGCTGAATTCGTCAGTATGCCTTGTTCTCTTTGATTCTCTTCAATGAATCGCCCAAGAATCCGAAAATCCTCTTCGTTCTGACCGAAGCCAGGAACAATCGGCGTATGCTTCAACAGAAATATAAGGTCTTCAGCGGTCTGATAATACTCATTAATGTTATATTCGAAGGATTGAACATCCGAAAATCCTGCTTCGCTTAGCTCGGTTAGATATTGCTGCTTGAGGGTGCCAACCGGTGTCTCAGAAGCTTGCCCTCTCCCAAACGCTTCTTTAAGGTTCATCTTATCGGTCTCAGCCACTTGCTGGGTCAGGAATACGCCTTCCCTGGATAGGACACGAGCAACTTCCTTGGCAGAGAAAGGAGAATGTCTGCATGAGATAACGTTAAAGAAAGGTGCCGGAAACTCCAACTGATCAGCATTCATCTCCAGAAAACGGACATTACTTTTGCCGGAGTTGGATAGATTTCTGTTTGCTGTCTCCATCATGCCAGTTGACTGGTCAATGCCGACCAGTAGCGATGCCGATTCAGCTATGGATAAAATGGCTTCCCCGCCACCGGTTCCGATATCCAGCAGGAGGTCGGAGGATTGGCATCTCTTCGTGACTTCACGGTAGAAGTCCCAGGGTGCTTGTTCGGACACGCATTTCACACTGCTGAAATCCCAACCGTTTAATACACCGACTCTATCATAAAAATCCTTGTAATTTACCTTGTTCATTCTTAAATTCCACCTTCCAATGAGAATAAAATAATAAGGAGTCTCCGTTGACTATTGCTCAAGATTGCACTGGGTCAAAAGGGCAGACTTCTCCCTTGACGGCTGGTACGCGTTTTATCCAGCCCGGTAGCTACCTATCTCGAACAATGCGGAAAGACATCCATTTCACCCCAAATTAGAAGATTTTTCAATTATAAAATTCGGCGAATGAGAGATCAAGAGGTAGAATGATTATAGTGGTTTTAGGCGAAGCCGAATGGACCCTAATTTAATTTCAGGGGAGTGATACATCCAATGATACGTGCTGTGCTTTTTGATCTGGACGGAACACTGCTGGACCGGGATTCATCCTTGAAACGATTTGTTGAAATGCAGCATCAACGCTGGGGTCATTGCCTTGGGCATATTCCGAAGGAAGCTTTTATCAACCGATTCGTGGAACTGGATGCACGGGGCTATGTGTGGAAGGATGCAGTCTATCAGCAGCTGATCGATGAGTTTGAGATTCAAGGGACGACTTGGGAAGAATTGCTCGAAGATTATGTGTCTCAGTTTCATCAAGCCTGTGTGTCATTCCCTAATTTGCTCGAGTTGTTAGAGGAGCTACAGCAGCGGGGAATAGAGCTAGGGCTGATAACCAATGGCTTTACCGCGCTGCAAATGAGCAATATCCAAGCCTTGGGCATTGAACGGTATTTCTCGGCCATACTGGTATCAGAACAGGAAGGTCTAAGAAAGCCAGATCACCGAATATTTAAGTTAGCAGCAGAACGGCTGGGCGTAGCGCCCGAAGAGAGTATATACGTAGGGGATCATCCGATGAATGATGTGCAGGCCTCCAGAGAAGCAGGGATGATAGCGATTTGGAAAAAGGACGAGTACTGGGAGTCCCCTGTTGAGGCTGATGCGGTCATTAACGACCTGTCCGAACTCGTAGGAATTCTGGAGCATTTTATCCACTTCGAACTATTGAAGTGAGCTTTGAAAGGAGAATAAGATGGACACGAATGCAGACAAGCCAACTTTTGCGACGATAGATGAGTACATCTCGTTGTTCCCCGCCGAAGTTCAGCAGACCCTCCAGACGTTAAGAGGCGTTATCCTCGACGCTGCACCGGAGGCGGTGGAGAAGATCAGTTATCAGATGCCGACCTTTGCCCAGCAGGGCAATCTGGTACATTTTGCCGCATATAAGAATCATATCGGATTCTATCCGGGAGCCAGTGGAGTTGCGGCCTTTAAGGAGGAGCTGTCAGGGTATAAGGGAGCCAAAGGCTCCGTGCAATTTCCCATCGGCCAACCATTGCCCTATGAACTGATAAGCAGGATTGTAAAATTTAGGGTTGCGGATAATGCAAAACGAGGAGAGAATAAAGGGAGGAAGAAAAAGTAATTATGTTGCAGGTTAAGGAAGGGAGGGGCACCACATGGCTAGATTAGATCAGCGCTCTATGCAGAGTTTATTCTATAAACAACAAGCGGTTGTTTGCATAGAGCCAAATAGAAATAAGTAACCGCTTTTAATGACAGTGTTCATGTTTATAGAATAGACTTTGCTACCTTTAAGATTTCAACATTTAAAGGAGCGGAGCTATTATGAAATATGTAAATGCTGACCTAATCTTCCCGGAAGCCTTGCTGAAGGAAGTACAGAAATATGTCCATGGCGGGATGGTGTACATCCCCAAGCCGGATGGCGTGCGCAAGAAATGGGGCGAGAAATCCGGCAGCCGACAATATCTGGATCATAGAAACGAGAACATTCGTCTAGAATTTTCAACCGGGGTCACGATGGACCAACTGGCCGACCGGTTTTGCCTATCCAGAGATAGTATTAAGAAGATTGTATATGCAAAAAAGTAGTCACATAAAGCCGCATTGGAACTTATTCTGATGTGGCTTTTTGTTGTGTAAAATACAGTTTTTAATCATTTATTGTATATTTCCGGGTGACCCGTCATTGCTATAATGACCAACAGAACAGGGACCGCGTTATCGATCTTAGGGCACAACACACCGGGAGGAGATATGTATGGATAACTTTTTCAAGTATGACACAGTGCAACATAGACGTTCTTTACTGAACAAAGCCAGGATGATAGTTTTGTCGGCACTCATGCGTTACGATATCGAATGGGAGCGTATCGAGTTTATTCAGTTATCGGACACCATTACGTATAAAATAGAGACGAAATCCACGGGCCATTATTTACTGCGTATTCATTCGGACCTCCTGAGCAAAGAGCAAATTCAATCCGAGCTAACGCTGCTACAGGCTCTTAATTCAGGTGATGATCTGACGGTCCCGGAAGGAATAGCAAGCCGTGATGGCTCCTACGTATTGGACATTGAGGTGGCGGGTGAGCATCGTCGTCCCTATTATGTGACCATGATGCGTTGGGTAGAGGGTAGCCATGTAGAAGGTGATTTTACAGACAGCTTGGCTTCTAAAATGGGTATGCTGATGGGCAGGCTTCATGAAGCCGCTGAGAAGTTTGACCCGCCAGCAGATTTTACGCGCCCTGTATGGGGTGCCGGCAGCTTCCGGTCTGAGTTGGCTAAGCTGGAACAGCATTATTCCGTGTTTTTGTCGGAGGAGGCTTGGAAAGGCTATCAGGCCGCGGCTGAAAAAGTCTGCACACAACTCGAAGGGATGCTCAGCAACGATCATAACTATGGACTTATCCATGGCGATTTGCACAGCGGTAATATCGTTATTCTGGAGGAAGAGCCCTTCCCTATTGATTTCGGAAGATGTGGCTACGGTTATTATCTTTACGATATGGCAGGGGCGATGTTGGGGCTTTGGCCGAAGCACCGCTGGATGTTCATCCAGGGATATGAGAGTGTAAGGAAGCTGGAGGAGGACTATGTCCGCGAATTAGAATGCTTTTTCATCATGGTTATGATCGGGAATTACGCTCATCATGCCTCTAATCCGCTGGAGACAGCAAGTCTGATTGAGGAACAACCCTACGCTCTGTCTTACATCAGGAAATTCTTGAGCGGTCGATCATTTCTGTTTGAGGTGGTCGATCCTATTAGCTGAACCGCTTGATATCGCTCACCGGAGAGAAGCCGAACAAGCGCGCAGAAGCTGGATCAACTGCGCGAAGAACTGGGAGCGAACAAGAGCATCAGCTTCCGGACTGATTTTGAATAAGTAGAGGGCACCATCCTGTGCAGCAGGATAGCAGTCAGTGTTCTAATCAGTTAACTCATAATTGGCTGAAGCTAGCTGAAAAGCCATAAAACCAAAAAAGACAGCGAGTCCACCGATAACGGAGACTCGCTGTCTTTTTATATTTGGCTAAAGTTCATGCTATGAAATGACTCGGTCATCTCCGTTAATGAGTTATAGCAGATGTGCTGTCCTGTGATGCATGAGTACCGTAACAGTTGGAGTATATTCCACGTCGAGCAGCAAGTGTATTTACAAATGTTTTACAGCTCATTGACGCGGCGCGTATATATGGCTGATAGATTGGGGGGACAAGGGGTGATGGCTATGAAAAATTTTACAGAAACGGTCTCCACGACATCTCAGCCTGTTCTGGCAAGTGAAAACCTGGGTTGGGATAAGCTCAAGGTCTCACAATGGTATAGTCCGCAGCAAGCGTTTAGTCCCTCGCCGGAGCCCAAGTATTTGGTAGGAATCCATTGTACGGCTTATTACGAAAATTATTATACGATTCATATTACCCCATGCAACGAAAGCCTCCTCTGCCCTTGGGGCAAGACGTCGTTATATTTCCTGAATATTGAGATTACTCCTTCTGTGATTGAAGAGGTCGCCCGTGAATCCGGATTTTTGACGGAAGGCCACATTCAATTAGACCGCAAATTCCATGTCAAAGATTCCAAGCTCCTGCAGTTAGGGCTCTGGATGCTGGAAGAATTGCAGAATGGCGGAGCGAAGGGGAAAATATACAGCGATTCACTGTCCAATATGCTAATCATTCATTTACTGCAGCACTACTCCTCTGTCATTCCCCAACATTCTAGCGGCAAAACGCTTGCGAACCAGGAGATTTTCCGCGTGATTCAATACATGCGGGAAAACCTGGAAGAAGATGCTCCACTGACTGAGCTGGCCGCGAAGGCTAATATGAGTCAGTCCCACTTTATCCGTGTCTTCAAACAGCAGACCGGTTTTACTCCTCATCACTATTTAATCCGCCTCCGCATTGAACGCTCCAAATTCCTGATCCGATCAGGAAAGGTAGGTTTGAAGGAAATTGCTGCTCAAGTCGGTTTTGCCGACCAAGGGCATTTTACCAGAGTCTTTAAACGGGAGACTGGATTGACTCCGAAGCTGTATGCCTATCAAATTTCTGCTAAACCAGGTTCTATGTCGGAATAAATATGCAAATGAGAGTTTTATTCAAGGAAAGAAGTATTTTGTTCAATAGGAGGGGGATAGGTCAGCCCTAGAATGAGATTAAGGTCAGGCGTAAGGACGTGCTGGGCCAAGATCATTCTAGGAGGAGAGAAGAACATGAAAGTTGCGAGGTTTTGGGGTCTGGTTGTTGCGGGAGTGATGGTGTCCAGTTCAGTGTCTATGTCTTCGGTACTTGCAGATCCGGTAGAAACGGAAAATCCGGGAAGTGATTTTGCAATTACCGCAGCCGCTGAACCCTGGCATGAAGTGTCCAAGCAAACCTTCTGGCTGTTAGATGCCCTGGAACGGGGGCAAGGGGTAACGACGGATGGGAACGCATGGATTTTCAGCTCACCTTATGGCCTGCTTCGTACAGCACTGGACGGCAAGACGGTAATCGCACGTAATCCTTTGGCGATTCCACCCCACCTGAGCGCACTTGGTGGCGATCATATCGGGGATATCTCTTACTACAACGGGACGCTCTATGTTCCTATTGAAGATGGAAAAAAATACGAACATCCTTATATCGCTCTTTTTGATGCCAATACCTTGCAGTATACCGGAACTTCTTACGCGCTGCCGCTGGATCTTCATCCAGGAGGAGTCCCATGGGTTGCTGTGGATGCTGCCCGCGGGCAAGTATACACGGCGAAATGGAACAATGCTGATGTGTTAAACGTGTTCAGCCTTGACGACATGCACCTCATCAAGACGGTTCCGCTAAGTCAAAGCATTGACCGGGTTCAAGGTGCTGCGATGTACAACGGATCTCTCTATGCTTCTTCAGATAATAAGACTCAGACGCTCTATCGGGTCGATGTGGATAACGGCAATGTGTCAGTTGCACTGGATCGTAATTTGCCCAGTGGTACCGAAGCCCAGGGCATTGCAGTGCTGCCGACGGCCGATGGAGCCCAGCTTCACATTCTCGATGTAGGTTCCAACCGTGTTACCGTAAACTTCCGTCACTATTCTTTCTAAATCCAAACGAAGCTTAACAAAGGAGCCTACAGAAATGATGAAGCAATCGAAACTGATGTTGTTCTTGATGGGATGTACTCTACTAGCCACAGGCTGTGGTCAATCTAATAATAATAGTGTTACAGAAGCTGCTGCAGACCCTACCGCGAAGCCGGCTACAAGTGCAGAAGCTACTGAAGCGCCGAGCACACAGAACGTAGAAATTACCTTTTATTATCCGGTTAACGTCGGGGGGCCACTGACCAAAGTCATCGATACTATGGCCAAATCCTTCATGGAGACGCACCCTGGGATTAAAGTGAATCCTGTATACACCGGCAATTATGGCGATAATACAGTGAAAATTCAAGCCGGTGTTCAGGCCAAGCAGCCGCCGGATGTAGCTGTAATGATGTCCACGGAATTGTACAGCATGCTCGATATGAATGCTATTGTTCCGCTGGATGAATGGATCGCCAAGGATACAGACGTTAATATGGATGATTTCTATCCTGCTTTTATGGAAGATACGCAAACTGAAGGCAAAACCTACAGCCTTCCGTTTCAACGAAGCACAATTGTCATGTACTACAACAAAGAGATGTTCAAGGAAGCCGGCTTAGATCCTGAGAAGCCACCGACAACCTGGGCTGAGCTCGTATCCTATGCCGGAAAGCTGAACAAAGACGGTCATGCTGGTCTGGAAATCCCGGGAAATGACGACTCCTACTGGATGTTCCAAATGCTCGCCCGGCAAAATGCCACAGATCCTAAGCAAAACATCATGTCCGATGACGGTAAAAAAGCAATGTTCAACACACCTGAGAATGTGGAAGCTTTGCAATTCTGGCTGGACCTGTCCCACAAAGACAAGGTAATGCCAGAAGGCGTAATTGACTGGGCTACCGTGCCTACTGACTTTATTCAAGGCAAGACGGCAATGATGATGCACACAAGCGGTAACCTGACGAATGTCAGAACAAATGCTAAATTCGATTTCGGTGTGGCTTTCCCGCCTGCACAGAAACAATTCGGATCACCTACGGGCGGCGGCAACTTGTACATCTTTAAAGACACTTCGCCTGAGAAGCAAGCAGCAGCTTGGGAATTTGCTAAATATATGACTGCTCCAGAGCAGGCCGCACTGTTCAGCAGCTCCTCCGGCTATGTGGGCGTACGCAAATCAGCCTATGATACAGAAGCCATGAAGAAATATACGGCTGATTTCCCGCAAGCACTTGTTGCACGCGATCAACTGCAGTATGCCTTCAGAGAATTGTCTACGCATAACCACGGTAAAGTGTCGACGGCGATCACGAATCAGATACAAGCCGCTTTAGCCGGGCAAGTAGACGCTGCTGGTGCACTGCAGAAAGCGCAGGAAGAAGCCGATCAGGCGCTTGCCCCGTTCAATAAGTAAAGAAGGCAACGGATAAAGAGAGAGTTATTTGGAGTACGCCGGGAGGGTCTCTGTCCCAAGCGTACTCCATTCTATACCGTGAAATGGAATGATCCAGAGCCCGTGGCAGAAAGGACGGAAAGGCATGCTTGCCGGATGGAGTGAAAAGCTTAAACGAAATAGCTTTGGCTGGGGGCTGGTGTTGCCCTCACTGCTGTTTCTCTGTTTATTTACCTACTACCCGATGTTGAAATCCGTGTGGCTTAGTTTATATGAAAAGAATCTGGCGACCCCTGAACCTGTGTTCGTCGGGTTGGGGAATTATGCAAACCTGCTTAAAGATCAGGTGTTTAGAAAAGTGGTAGCAAACAATATTTGGTTTGCTGTCGGAACGGTTCCCGTTTCAGTGGGACTCGCGTTTGTCATGGCGCTGTTTGCCGACAAGGCGATTAAGGGACGCGGGGTTGCCCGCCTTGCATTTTTTTATCCGAATATGATTCCAATGATCGCTGTGGCGAACATTTGGTTGTTTCTGTATACACCGCATTTCGGGCTGTTCGCCAGGTTTGCTGCTTGGATCACGGATCAGCCGGTCAATCTGCTGGGGAACCCCGATACCGTAATGGGGGCGCTTATTGTCATGATGGTCTGGAAGGAAGCTGGCTACTTCATGATTTTCTACTTGGCGGGGATGCAGCAGATTCCGAAAGATCTGTATGAAGCCGCAGCGGTCAGCGGTGTTGGCATATTCACCTCGATACGGCGGATTACCATTCCGCTCACGATGCCAACTACGTTGTTCGTCATGGTGGTCGCGATCACCAATTCCTTTAAACTGGTCGATCATCTATGGATTATGACCAAGGGGGGTCCGAACAATTCCAGCAACTTGCTATTGTACTATATCTACGAAAACACTTTTAACTTCTACGATCAGGGAATGGCTGCTGCGATGACCGTTGTGATGATCGGTCTGCTGCTCATTATCTCGTCCCTCCAGTTCTTTGGGTGGGATCGTAAAATTCATTACGAATAGGACGGGGCTCATGGACAATCCATTAAAGCTGTCACTTCTGTCAAGGCAGAAGAAAAGCAGGTTGGCAGAAGAAGAGCGGGCTATGCACCGGGATCGGCGGTTCGGTCGGAGACTTCTTCAAGTGCTGTGGCATGGCATCGGCTTCGGCGTGGTGGCGCTCTGGATCATCCCTTTTTTATGGGTGGCCAGAACGGCCTTTTTGCCGAAAGCCTCGGCTGTGGATACAGGCTGGTCCTGGGGATGGACGCTCGATAACCTCACCCGGGTGTGGCAAGCGGCACCCTTTGGGCAATTCTTTTTAAATACGTTATTGGTCTGTACTGGCGTTCTCGCTGTTCAGTTGGTTACGTTGACCATGGCCGCCTACGCATTTGCGCGGGTGCGCTTCGTGGGAAGAGAGCTAGTATTTATGTTGTTTTTAGTGCAAATCATGGTACCGCCTGATGTTCTAATCTTCTCTAACTATCAGATTTTAAGTGACATGGGTCTGCTGGATACCAAGATCGGAATTATGCTACCTTACTTCGCATCAGCCTTTGGTGTCTTCCTGCTACGGCAGTCTTTCAAGCAATTGCCGTATGAACTGGAAGAGGCCGCACGGGTAGAAGGGGCTTCCCGTCTGCGTATCCTGGCGCAAATTTATGTTCCGTTATCCCGGCCGGTCTATGTGTCGTTCGCGATCGTCTCTTTCAGCTTCCATTGGAATGATTTCTTATGGCCGCTGATCGTGACAAATTCCGAAGAGAACCGGCTGTTGACCGTAGGTTTGGCGATGTTCGCGAAATCTACGGAGTCAGGGGCGCAATGGAGTGATGTAAGCGCGGCAACGCTAATTGTATCAGCACCTCTTATGCTGGGGTTCTTATTGTTCCAGCGTAAGGTGATGGGAAGTTTTATGCATTCAGGAATCAAAGGCTAAGGGGGACTCAGATTGAAGTTAGCTATAATTGGAGATTTGCATTACCCGGATGAACTGACCAGCGATGAGCCTTCGATAGCCGCTGCCCGTGATGCTTATTATGAACGCTTCATGGATCTGTTCTTATCCCTGGAGGCTGATTATTATATTTCGATTGGTGATTTAACACATGCGGGAGAAGCCGCCGAATTCACGTATGTCATGCGTCACATCGAGAAGCGTGGCCTCCGCGACCGTTTTCTTCATGTGCTAGGTAATCATGATACGTATACGCATCCGAAGAGCGATATTCTTCCGCTAACCGGGCTGAAGCGATATGAAGTGATCGAGGAGCATGACGCACGAATCCTACTGCTGGATACCGCTCGTGAAATCCGTGAGGATTGGAGCGGCACTATAGACGAGGAGCAATTGAACTGGCTGCACAACCACTTGATACAGGACCCGGACAAGCCGCTGATCGTGATCGCTCATCATCCGCTTTATGGGACAACTGCGAGATCAACCGAAAGCATGATGTCACTCGATCCTGACCTCACGATCTGGCCGCTGTTTGAACAGTGGCAGGGAGCCGGATTTTATTTTAACGGACATAATCACGTGAATTCTATTGTCCACCGAGAACACTGGCACTTCATCCAGACGGCAGCTGTTCCGGATGTACCGGCTGTTCGAATAATGAACATTTTTGATCAAAAGGTTAGCGTAGAAACAATCAGCTTCGCCAGTGATGCCTTCTCTAACTGGGCGTCAGTCTTTACCCCACACATGTACGATTATGAGAGACATCCCGGCTGTGAAGGTGACCCGTCAGCGCTGGAACTCTTCGTCAATGCCCAAACAGTCCGCAAAGGAGTTGCGCCGAAATGAGCCGTAAGCCTGTAAAATTAGCCATTGTTGGCGGGAATCGGGGGGCCAGCTTTATGAACGCCCTATCCTCGCTCTCTGACCGAATTCAATTGACTGCAACCTGTGATTTGAATGAATGGGTGCTTCTTCAGTGGAAAGAGAAATTTCCTGAAATCCGTACCTATCGAGATTATCATGAAATGCTGAAAGACCCCTCGGTGGATGCTGTTTTTATATTAAGTCCGATGCATCTGCATGCCAGACAATCCATCGACGCACTGAATGCTGGCAAGCATGTGCTGAGTGAAGTCATTGCTACCCGAACGTTAGAAGAAGCGTGGGAGCTGATCGAGACCGTAGAGCGCACGGGACTTAAGTATATGATGTCCGAAAATTATTGCTTCTCCCGTTCCAATTTGACGATCAAGCATATGGCGGATCAGGGGATGTTCGGTGAGATTACATACCTGGAGGGCGGGTATATCCATGACCTGCGCCACTTGATCCACCATCCGGATGGCTCGCTTACTTGGCGGGGCCAGTTGCATCAACAATTTAATGGAATTAATTATCCGACACATTCCATTGGACCGATTGCGCAGTGGATCAATCTGAACAAGGAGGGCGGAGACCGCTTGAAGCAGGTCTCTACCTTTGTATCCAAATCGAGATCGCTCCAGCGCTACTTTAGCGAGCATTTTGGCAAGGATCATCCGGCTGCGGGGAATGGATTTTGGCAGCAGGGTGATAGTGCAGTAGCCATTTTGCAGACTGAGAAGGGTGTGCTGATTGAATTACGTGTGGATTGGACCTCGGTAAGGCCGCACAATAAGACGCATTATTTACTCCAAGGTACGGAAGGTGCCTTTATTACAGGCCGGCATCAGCAGGAAGATGATTTGATCTGGTTCAAGAACCGTTCGCCTCAGCATGTAGAGGACGGGTCGGAGATGTGGGAACCCCTGCAGAACTACCAGCCTCAGTACGATCACCCAACGTGGAAACAATGGGGAGCATTCGCAGCAGGGACGAAGCATGGCGGGGGTGATTTTCTAGTATTGGAGGAATTTATTTCGGCCATCCAGGAGGACCGTGAGCCTTCAGTCGATGTGTATGATGCGGTTACTTGGAGTTCGATCTTTTCCCTATCCATGGAGTCGGTGAAAGCGGGCGGACTAGCCATTCCTTTTCCTGATTTTAAGGCGAAGAGGGGGGAGTAACGATGGGACAAGGACTGTCGAAGCTTATTATGCAGAAGAAGACGCTAGACGATTTACCACCATTTCTATGTCCAACGGGCTTTCGAATGATGCACTATCAGCATGGAGATGAACGCAACTGGGAGGACCTCATCCGTCATTCTTTTACAAGAGATGTGAAGTTTGCGGATAAAATTGGCGATGTAGTCCCGCTCTACTCCGATCGCTTATTATTTCTCTGTAAGGGAGACCAGCCTGTCGCTACTGCCACTGCCTGGGAGACAGCAAGTCACAGCTGGTATTTGCATATGGTGGGTGTGCTGCCCGAGTATTCCGGGAGAGGCTTGGGATTTGCGGCAAGCCTTGCCGCCCTGCATAAGATGCGGGAAGAGGGCGGGGGAACTGCCTATTTGGAGACAGATGATTTCAGGTTGCCAGCTATTCAAATTTATCGAAAATTGGGCTTCACACCAGTCCATATGGATGAGAGTCACCCTGGAAGATGGGAACGAATTCTCCAGCAGCTTGGTCCCTCTGTTTAACTGTAAGAAAAGCCTCCCTTCAGGGAGGCTTTTCTTCTTATGAGGATGAACGTTAAGCGTTACGCGTCTTCTCTACACGTTGTCCCCATAGCGTAACTAACAACCCCACCAGCGTCACCAAAGCGGCCACCCAGGTCAAGGATTGAAGTCCCAGTGGACTGTCCAGTACGATACCTCCGAGCCAAGCGCCGCCTGCACCACCAAGATTAAAAGCGCCGATATTGAGTGCGGAGGCCAGGTTGGGTGCAGCACTGGCTTTATCGAGAACACGGATCTGGAACCCGGGTACCGTACCAAAGGCGGCGAATCCCCAGATGAAGATCGTGATCACTGTAGCGATTTTGTTGTGGCTTGTGAAAGTGAACAGGGTCATCACAACAGCAAGAAGGATCAGCATCCCGATCAGGGACGGCATCAGCTTCCAATCTGCTAATGTTCCACCTGTTATATTCCCAAGGGTTAAGCCAGCACCGAACAGGAGCAGCAGAATCGTCACGGTGCTTTCCTGGAAGCCGGCAATTTCCGTCAGGAAGGGGGAAATGTAAGTGAAAATAACAAACACTCCTCCGAATCCCAGAACCGTCATCAGCAGGGTGAGTAGAACCTGAGGATTACGCAGAACACGTATTTCTTTTCGAAAACTGGGTGTCTCCTGACTCTTCAGCTTCGGAACGAATATGGCTAAGGTGATCAACGAGAACAGACCCAGCAGAGACACGACCCCGAATGTCGAACGCCAGCCATGACTTTGTCCGATCCAGGTCCCTAATGGAACGCCGAGGATGTTCGCTAGAGTGACGCCGATGAACATCATAGCGATCGCAGTAGCTTTTTTATCCGGACTGACGATACTGGCGGCGACGATAGAACCGATCCCGAATACCGTGCCATGAACGACAGCAGACAGAATACGTGCAATCATCAGAACTGTATAATCGCTGGCGACCATGCTGATCAAGTTGGCACCTACGAATAGGGCCATTAGCGCCAGGAGTAGCGTTTTCCTGGGTAGCCGGACTGTTAATGCGGTCAGTAACGGCCCGCCTATGGCCACCCCTAATGCATAGCCTGACACTAGCAGCCCTGCTTTGCTGATAGAGATATGGAGATCATTGGCTACGTCAGACAGAAGCCCCATAATAACAAATTCAGTTGTACCGATAGCAAACGCACTGATCATCAAGATATAGATGGCTATGGGATAAGATGTTTTGGCATTGTTAGTCGTAGTTGCTTGCATATGCTGTACTCCCCTCTTGCTGTTGATTATAAGAACGTATTTGATTATGCTTGAATGGTAGAGTTCTGAGAAGTACGCACTTTATTTCGCGTTAGTTTCTTTGAAGTAAGTGTAAGTGAAGGAGGTAATGCCTAATGAGACCTACTGAATGTGATTATGCTGCGAACGTAACGCTTGGAATCATTGAGGGCAAATGGAAGCTATTGCTTCTCTGTCATCTGCGCAATGGCACCAAACGATTCAGTGAGTTTGCTCATCTGATACCCGGGATCACACAGAAAGTGCTGACCTATCAGTTAAGAGAGTTAGAGGCACACGGACTGATCAAGCGTGAGGTGTATCCGGTCATTCCGCCCAAAGTGGAATATTCATTAACCGAATACGGTGAAAGTTTAGTCCCGTTGATGGATTTGATGAATCTGTGGGGAGAGAATCACAGGGAACGAAATAAGCCAACCGAGCGGATATGTTAATGATAGATAGAAGAATAGGCAGGAGGGCTCTGGAGTCGGGAGAATGACTTTCGGGGCCTTTTTTGGGAGCTAATGATAGAGGTGACTGATGATTGAGACAATTGTAGACAGTATGGGAGTCAGCGGGGAAGGTGCCGCTATTCAGAGGATTCAAACGGCGCATCGCCTGAAGCTGATTCAATTCTGGGAGATCCCGCAGGGTGCCAAGGTGCTTGAAATTGGCTGCGGCCAAGGCGATACGACTGCGGCATTAGCATATACCGTTGGCGCTTCTGGGCGTGTTCAAGGGATTGATATTGCTTCTCCCGATTATGGCTCACCGGTCACCTTGGGCGAGGCTTGCAGCAGGCTCATGGCGTCTGAGCTTGGGAGACAGATCCAGATCCAATTTGAGACAGATATTCTGTCACCGGAGGTGGATTTTTCGGAAGGAGCCTTTGATTATATTGTGTTTGCCCATTGTGCATGGTATTTCCAATCCGCTGAGCAATTAAGGAAGACTCTGTCCAAAATCAGACCATGGGGCAAAAAGCTATGTCTGGCCGAATGGGATATTCGTGTATCCATTCCTGAACAGCTCGCCCATTACAACGCGGTCATGATTCAGGCCCAGTGTGAAGCCTTCAAGCAGAGCAGTCTGTCCAATGTGAGAACGCTGTTCTCTCCGCTGGACCTGAAAGAGATCGCCCGATCCGCCGGCTGGCACGTTGAACAGGAGACTTCGGTGTATTCCCCTGACCTGCAGGATGG
This sequence comes from Paenibacillus sp. NPDC058177, assembly GCF_042883835.1. Taxonomy (NCBI): domain Bacteria; kingdom Bacillati; phylum Bacillota; class Bacilli; order Caryophanales; family Paenibacillaceae; genus Paenibacillus; species Paenibacillus sp. NPDC058177. The sequence continues at coordinate 196,910 of NZ_JBHVVB010000010.1, forward strand.
AGAGTGGGAAGTGGCTATGACCTTGGAGATGTACCCTGAGGAGATTGCAGCTATCACAGAGATTCCCGGAAAGTTCAAGGAACTGATGCTGTCGCAAATCGGGCAGTTGAAGGAACGGGCTGAAATGGGAAAAGTTAAACCGTTGTCTGTATTTACTTTTACGGCAGGAGGAACCTCATGACTCAATTCCATTACATCGGCTCACCGGTGGAGCTGCCGCTCGGCGAGAGGGGAAGCGTACTGTCTTCCAAAACGCGCAGCGAAATGCTAGCCTCCCCGGAATACCAAGCGAAGCGCGAGGAGCTTAAGCAACAGGGGATGGTTCCACTGGAGGATATTTTTGACCTGTCCCATATTCGGGATGAGGACTGTCTCGTATATGATACGGAAGAAGATGCCGGGGGGATATATATTGAAGCGCTGGGCTACTGGAATGAGGAAATCCGTAAGCATTTTCAGAGCCCCTATGTATACAAAATCTCTCCAAATTGGGGTGGATTCATGGTTCTTCCAGCAGATCAGGAGACTCGCCCAGATTCAGAGAACGCCTCACTTAAATGCTGCCGGGAATTGTTCAAGCTGATGCAGGATTTTGGCGTACCTGGTTCTGTATTCGAGCTGTACAGCTGCTGGGCGGACGAGGAGGGTGACCCGCGCAATAAGAAGTATGACCGTGTAATTGATCTCTCCACATTTAGCCTGGAGCAGGGATTTGACTTGCTGGAAAAAGAATATATTGTGTTGAATCTTCCTACGTAGATACAGGAGGGATGCAGGTGGAGCGGTTATTGGGTATTCCCGGCGCGAGCGCATGGATGAAGATAGAGCCTGTCCTCAAGGGCTGGTCTAATGATAAAAAGTATTATATCGAGGACACCGGCGGCCGCAAGCTTCTGCTGCGGGTGTCGGACGGGAAGAATCATGCACAGAAGCAAGCGGAGTATGAAATGATTCAGATGGTCAATAAGCTCGATTTTCCAATGTCGCGGGCAGTAGATTTCGGCGCATGGGGCGAAGGAGCGGAGCGCAGTACATATATGCTTTTGACTTGGGTGGAGGGCCAGCCGCTGGAGGACTGTCTGCTCTCTTTGGCAGAAGAAGAACAGTATGCACTGGGGATTGAAGCCGGGAGAATACTCAAGCACATTCATACGATTCCGAACAATTGTGACCTGGCAGATTGGGAAAGTCGAATGCAGGCCAAGATATTACAGCGAGTGCAGGAGTATGAGAAGGACTGCCCCTTCCGGGTTGCAGGTGATGAGGTGGCGATTGCTTTTGTCAGGGAGCATATCGGGGCGATTTCTCAAGTGGAAAAAGTGTATCAGCACGGCGACTTCCATATCGGAAATCATATTTACACAAGTGAGGGCAGGATTGGCGTCATCGACTTCAATCGCTGGGATAACGGCGATTATGCTGAAGAATTTTACAAACTGCAAGCATTCGACCGGGAGCGTAGTATTGCTTTTACACGCGGGAAGCTGGATGGTTATTTCGGTGGACCTCCCCCTGAGGATTTCTGGATCAGACACGCATTGTATGTGGCCTATACTTCGCTCTATTCAATCCAATGGGCGATTCCGTTCGGAACGGCTGATATTGAGGGGATGCAGGCGCGCTGCCGGATGGCGTTCGAGGACTATGATCACTTTCAAAGATTGGTCCCGCATTGGTATGCGGAAGGAAGAGCCCGGGGACGGTAAGACGGGATAATTATTTGTTTGTCCAAAAGATTGATATTGGGGACAGCGGTACGGTAGAATTGGTACAGATTGATTATAGAAGGGAATTGTGACTTTTGAACAACGAAGAAGTGCAGCAAGAGCTGCCGGAAAATTACGAGCAGTTAAAGAAGGAAGCGGGTCGTTCCGCGGATTGGAAAGCCCGCCTGGCGGCAGTGGAGGAACTTAGTCGTACACCGCATAAGCAGGTTATTGATATTTTGAAGCGTTTGGTGGAGAGCGATCCTGTATATACCGTACAAGAGGCGGCTTACCGTGCGCTGGTGGCTTTTGGTGAAGAGGTTCAGGAACCGTCCAAGAACAAACCTGAACTGTTTAAGGGCGTATCCAAGATTCTCTTGAGAATCAAGAAGAGCCTGCCGAAAGATCATTCCTATGAGGACTTCAAAGAGAAGCTCAAGAAGATGAGAATTGATGTCTATGACGCTTACGAAGGTGAAAAAGGCGCCGAGTTTGACCAATGGCTGGAGAGCAAATGGCAATCGGCTAAATAGTTTTATGCAGGAACTAGCCCTCTCTTACAGGAGAGGGTTTTTGGCGTTATCCATCCTCTGGTTGGTTATCCGCTCTTAACACAAAACATCCACCTTATGGCTGCAGCGGGTGTTGACGAATTCCAATTATACCGTTAACTTATATATTAACTAAATAAGACAACCACTAGGGGAGCCTGAATAGGCTGAGACGGGAAAATTGCATTCCCGGACCCTTGAACCTGATCTGGATCATACCAGCGTAGGAAAGTGGAGACGGGACTTTTTTTCTGTATAGCTATGTCTATTTTTCTGGCTGTTCATGGATAAAGCCGCTCCACGTGGAGCGGCTTTTTTGGCGCTTGTCTTATTTATATCCCATAGTACAGGAGGATTCATAAGATGGCACATGAACACGAGCAGGACAAGAAACGAGAGTATGATAAGGTGGACCTGTCAGCTTTTCCGGGTAGTCGCAAGGTGTATGTAGAAGGGCAACACCCTGATATCCGGGTACCCATGCGGGAGATTGAGCTCAGCCGCACCGAGGGTATTGCCGGCGAAATGGAGAATGTTCCTGTACGTGTCTATGATACTAGCGGACCCTATACAGACAGCGAGATTAAAACCGACATTCGTCAGGGGCTGCCACCTCACCGTAAGTCCTGGATTGAGCAGCGTGGGGATGCTGAAGGATATCAGGGACGGATGCTTAAACCAGAAGATAACGGACATGCGAGGGGAAAATCGGCCGTGGAGGCGTTCCCGGGATTGGAGCGGCGTCCGCTTCGGGCAAAAGCTGACCGGAATGTTACGCAACTGCACTACGCGCGAAAAGGTATCATCACTTCTGAGATGGAGTATATAGCTATTAGGGAAAATGTTAGTCCTGAATTCGTTAGGGATGAGGTAGCGAGCGGACGCGCCATTATTCCAGCTAATATTAATCACCCGGAAAGTGAGCCGATGATTATCGGGCGCAACTTCCTTGTGAAGATCAACGCGAATATCGGGAACTCTGCCGTATCCTCTTCCATCGAGGAAGAAGTGGAGAAAATGAGGTGGGCCACCCGCTGGGGTGCTGACAACATTATGGATCTCTCTACCGGCAAAAATATTCATCATACCCGGGAATGGATTATCCGCAATTCTCCAGTGCCGATCGGTACTGTGCCGATCTATCAGGCTTTGGAAAAGGTGAATGGAAAAGCAGAGGATCTGACGTGGGAAGTTTACCGTGATACGCTGATTGAGCAGGCGGAACAGGGTGTGGATTATTTTACAATTCATGCTGGGGTGCTGCTTCGTTACATCCCCCTGACAGCCGGACGAATGACGGGTATTGTCTCCCGTGGCGGGTCGATTATGGCGGCCTGGTGTCTGGCCCATCATCAAGAGAACTTCCTTTACACGCATTTCGAGGAGATTTGTGAAATTATGAAGGCCTATGATGTCGCCTTCTCTCTGGGAGACGGGCTGCGGCCGGGATCTATCGCTGATGCCAATGACGAGGCCCAGTTCGCGGAGCTGGAGACGCTGGGTGAACTGACGACATTGGCTTGGAATCATGATGTTCAGGTCATGGTGGAGGGTCCGGGCCATGTGCCGATGCATCTGATCAAGGAGAATATGGACAAGCAGCTTGAGCATTGTCATGGAGCGCCTTTTTATACGCTGGGTCCCTTAACCACGGACATTGCACCGGGCTATGACCATATTACTTCCGCTATCGGGGCAGCCATGATCGGCTGGTTCGGGACGGCGATGTTATGCTATGTCACGCCCAAGGAGCATTTGGGACTGCCGAACAAGAACGACGTGCGGGAAGGTGTGATTGCTTACAAAATTGCTGCCCACGCCGCTGATCTGGCCAAAGGCCATCCAGGTGCCCAAGAGCGGGATAACGCGCTGTCCAAAGCACGCTTTGAGTTCCGTTGGCGGGATCAGTTCCATCTGTCGCTCGATCCTGAGAGGGCACTGGAGTATCATGATGAGACGCTGCCAGCGGAAGGCGCCAAGACGGCCCATTTCTGCTCCATGTGCGGCCCGAAATTCTGCAGTATGCGTATTTCTCACGATATTCGCAACTCTGGAAGAGTGCAGGATGATCCCATGCAGGAGCAGGAAGCCATCGTTGCTGGGATGCGCGAGAAATCTGCTGAGTTCAGAGTGGGCGGCAGCCAGATATATCAATAGAGGTGACGTCAGGAGTTGCATCGGCAGGCACATTGGGGATAATAGAGAGTAGATAACACTACCCTACAGATGCAAAGGATGAAGACATGTCAGTTCAAAATTTAACGCAAAAGTTTCAGGAGTACCTTCAATTATCGGACAGTTTACGGCCCGGATACTCTGCCAGCCTGGGAACGGGACAGGCGGAGAGCGAGGCGGGAATAGCGGCAATTGTGCCTGAACTGCCAGAACTGTTAGCGGCCATATATAATACGGTATCAGGTACAAGCAGCGAGGAAGAGGAGCCAAGTCTTATTGAGTTTGTGCCGGGATACCGCCTGATTCACAGAGACGAATATGAGCAGGAGATGAAGGTGCTCGCAGGGATACTGGCAGATAAGGGCCATCCGGTAGAGGGAATAGTTCTGCCCCTCCTGACCAATTATGGAAGTGATTTCATCTGCTACTATCGATCTGCAGATGGTACAGAGCGGATTTGCGATCTGCTTCACGACTTTGGAGATTTAGTGGTAATGTATGATTCTCCTGCTATGTTCCTGGAGACGCTTAGCGAGTTCTACCGCCAAGAAGTGTATTTCCTCGATGAAGACGGTTATCTAGACTGCGATCTGATCAGGGAAGGCGAGGTAGGAGCGGAAATGAATCCAGATGCCTCCTATTGGTCGGAGTAGCGGAGGACAAGTAGTTTTCCTATGTTTACAGAGAAAAAGCAGCCCGATGGGGCTGCTTTTTTGATAATGATTCAAGTCTGCTCTGCGGCTTGTACCCATACCAGATAGAATATTTTGTCGTTATCGACGTATTCTTCATCTGCAAAAACCTTTCGATCTCCAAAGCCGGCCGTATTAGCCCGAACTAATTCAAACAGTAGAGCATAGGCCAGTTTGGAATCGGTCGTTCTATATCCGTCATAGTCGTATCCGATTTTATTATACGCGTCGCTTGATACCCATTCGTAGGCTTCACGGGTCGTCTCAAACTCCATTTCTTCGTTGTACCAGCGTATAGCCGGGTCTATTCTAAGAGGAGTTCTAGTCTCCCGGGTTTTCAAGAAAAAAACTTCCTGATGCGTACCCTCATTGAGATCTTCGTTCGTCCCCATTCCAAGCCACCTCTCTTTCCATAATTCATTGTATAGAAAGAAAATAAAGAATAGACGTCATACCGACATTCTCACTTACTCCGCAGCGCTCTGCTCCTGCTGGCGCAGTTCCACCCGCCGGATTTTTCCGGAGGCTGTCTTGGGCAGGTCGGTGACAAATTCGATTTTGCGCGGATATTTGTAAGGGGCGGTGATCTCCTTGACATGGGTCTGGAGTTCCTTAACCAATCCGTCTGTGCCCTCATGTTCATCCTTGAGTACGATAAAGGCTTTGACTACATGGCCGCGAATCTCATCGGGACTGGCGACAACGGCACATTCTTTGACAGCGGCATGCTTCATGAGTGCATCCTCTACTTCAAAGGGACCAATCGTATAGCCTGAGCTGATAATAATATCATCGCCCCGGCCCTCGAACCAGAAATATCCGTCCTCGTCTTTGCGCGCCCGGTCTCCAGTGACGAAGTATTCGCCATGCGAGGCGTTGGCCTTGCGCTCAGGGTCCTTGTAGTAGGTTTTGAACAAGGCTGGCATGCTGAGATGCACGGCAATATCTCCAACAGTGCCAGGTGGCAGCGGAACGCCATCCTCGTCAATGACCTCTACGAGACCCGGCGCAATAGATTGGCCCATGGAGCCAATTCGGACAGGCTTGTCCTTAAGCGCAGCAATAATCAGCGTGCTTTCGGTCTGGCCATAGCCGTCGCGGATGGTGATATCGAAGTGCCGCTGGAAGGTATGAATGACTTCCTGATTCAGCGGTTCACCGGCGGAGACGGCGCAGCGGAGCTGAGACAGGTCGTAGTGCTCCAGCCCTTCTGTCTTGGCCATCAGGCGGTATTCTGTCGGCGTGCAGCACAAGACCTGAATGGCATGATCCTGTAGCAGCTGCAAATAACGCTTCGGCCCAAAAGTGCCATGGTAAACAAAACCGGTTGCCCCGTTGCCCAGTACGGACAGGAAGGGGCTCCAGATCCACTTTTGCCAGCCCGGCGCGGCGGTTGCCCAGACAGTATCCGACTCACGAATGTCGAGCCAGAGTGATGAGGTAATGCGCAAGTGGGCATAACCCCAGCCGTGGCTATGTACCACTGCCTTGGGATTGCCAGTTGTGCCGGAGGTGTAAGCCAATATAGCGATATCGTCCCGATGGCTGGCCGCTGCCGGATAGACATCCGGTTGACCGACCATGAGGCCCTCCAGATGTACCCAGCCAGTGGCCTCTTCCTGATACTCAGTCGTTCCGGTCACGGCCAGTCGGTAATCAAGGGCAGGCAGATCGTCAGCGATGAGATCTACTTCATTAGTAGTATCGGACCAGGCGATTACAGCTCTGGCTTCCGAGTGCCGCAGCCGGTAGGATAGATCCTTGGCGCGCAGCATCTCAGATGAAGGGATGACAGCTAGTCCCAGCTTCAGACAGGCCAAATAGATTACATAAGCAATGATTTTTCTTGGAACCATAACGAGTACGCGGTCTCCCTGGTGAAGACCTAGATTCGACAATCCTCCAGCAAGGCGGTTGGCCTGCTTGCGCAGTTCCCCGTAAGTGATTTCCTCGTAGTCTCCGTTTTCACTAAGCCATTTCAGTGCTATTTTTTCCGGGGGATGGTGTTCCATTTCCGAAGTCAAATTATACGTTTCAGGTGCGATCCAATGTGGATTGTTCAAGTTGAACCCTCTCCTAATGAATAGAATGTGTGCAGCAGATTCACTAAGTATATCACGATATCTTAAATTCCAGATGCTGGAATCATCCTCTCCTGGCTTGTTTAAGGAGGATATTTTGTGACTATATAAGACGAACAAAAGAAAGTAACAAAAAGCGAGAAGGAACGAAGGGGAATGGTTGGAACTGTAGGAGCGAAGCGCTCGCCTGAAAGCTTTCCGTAGGAAAGCTAGCATCGGAAGCATAGACTATCGCCAGATTTCAACCGCTAAAAGCGGTTTATAAATAAGAAATCTGGGAACAAGAGCGACCGGAAGTCCAAACATTCACCGTAGTGACGACCGAGCCTTACGTGCGGATCTTAAGTTAAGCTTAAATAGTCTTACGCTCCACCGTGAAATACTTCTTTACATCATGGATACAGTTTAGAAACAACTCCTTGGTTTAATAAGACTAAGAAATGCAGCACAACAAATCAATCTTCAAGGAGACGATATCAAATGAAAAGCAAAAAAATGATCATAGCAACAATGGTGTTCGGGATGGCAGTGACAGGATCAGCAGGGGTATATGCAGGAACGAATTTAGAAAAGATCAGCGCGTACCTTAATCATGGCCTTGGCTTCAAAGTCAACGGATCTGCTTATACACCGGTTGATGGCAACGGCAACAAGCTGGCACCCATTACGTACAAGGATACAACTTACCTGCCGGTTCGGGCGTTGGCGGATGCACTGAAAGTGCCAGTTACTTTTGACGGTAAAACCAATCAGGTCATCATCGGCAAAAATGACGGCGGTTCTGCACCAAGCAATGGTGGATCGACTACCCAGCTGTCGGCGATTCAATACACCGCTGCGCAAAAAGAAGCCATTCAGAAGGCCTTTGCCCAGTTTAAAGGTTTTGAGACGGCTTATGCCCCAACACAAATGACCAAAGGCGATGCCTTCGATAAAGTGGCTGCTTCCGATGACGGTGTGAGCTTCCTGTTCAAGCATATGAGAATCGTGATTTCGGCCAGAGACTATTCAGGTGGCTATGCCAGCCAAGCGGTTCAACTGTCCAATGGGGTTAAGGCCAAATGGTACAGCCCTTCCAGCGACACGCAACTGCTGGGCTTCAACCTGAATGACCGAGTGGTAACAATCAGTTCCCCAGATAAGAGCCTCACCAAAGCACAATTGGAGAAAGTGGCTGTAGGCGTTGCAAAACTAAGCAAATAATACGATTAAGCTTCACCCCATAAAAGATTCAGCCCATAAAACAGCCCGGCATATCCCTTCACGGATAGCCGGGCTGTTATGAGTATTCGGGAAGGCTGTAGTCCAACTACTGCACTCCCCGAATACTTTTATTTTTTGGTACTATGCTGCTTGTTGGGTAGCTTTGCTTCAGGACTGCCTTGTCCCCGGTGCTTGCTTTTCTCCGCTTTTTTCTGCGTGTCATGCAGCTTTTCCACATACTCATGGGTATCATCCATCGGTCCTTGCGCCTCCTCACCTTGATAAACTTGCTGTTACTGTAACCAGATCGGCTGCAAAACATACATATCACACGTTAGACACACTCTCTCTGTAAATATAGCTACATCGGGCCATAGGGAAATAGTGTCTGCTTAGGTATACTATGGGCTGAACCGGAAACGCTTTATTCTGTGCAACACTTGTGCAGGTTTTTTATTTTCCAGACGGAGCTAAGGAGTGTACCGAAGTCCAAATGATGAAATATAGCCATTCCCGTGCCAGACGACAGTTTCTGGTTCTGCTCCTGCTTCCTTTATTGGTTGTAGATCTATTGTTTCCATTGTACTCACAGTCTGCCTATGCGGATCCCACATCATATCCTTCGGGGCGTTCTCTTCAAGATATCATCGATGCGGCCGAGCCCGGCGATACCATTGATCTTCCTCCTGAAACGTATCAAGGACCTGTCGTGATTCGCACAAGTGTCACCCTTCGAGGGGGAGGCAGAGCTACGCTGATCAATACCACAGGGGATCCAGCCATTACGATTCTCGCAGATGGTGTGACCCTGCAATCGATAAATGTCCAACATGATCAAGACGGTAAAACTACGGCGATTCAGGTCAAGGCCAATGAAGTGACGCTGGAGGGACTAGCCATTCATACGGGTGGGTATGGCATCATGCTGCGCGACGCCGACCGGGCGAAGATTATCCATAACCGTATCCGCTGGTTTATTCCACAAGGTCAGCCAGCAGGGGAACGGGGAAACGGCATCGATCTCTATAATTCCCACGGCAGTCAGATTGGCAATAATGAAATCTCCTATCTACGAGATGGCATTTATCTGGAGAATAGCCGGAACACGACTGTTGACGGGAACAGGTTAACTTATTTACGCTACGGCATCCATTGTATGTACATCAACGGGTCGAAGATTACCAACAATGTTGGGGAATACAATATCACCGGCGCAATGGTGATGGGGGTGACGAATGTGGTCGTCTCGGGTAATTCTTTTGCCAAACAAAGCCGAAATGTGCATTCTCAAGGGATCCTGCTGTACGATGTGCGGACCTCTTCTATTACTAATAATCTAGTTGAAGGAAATAGGGTAGGCATATATATGGAAAAATCTGCCGACAATGAAATGAGAGACAATGTGGCACTCCGCAATTTCATAGGCATTCAGCTTAGTCAGGCTGCGGGCAATCAATTTCACCGAAATGGATTCATCGCTAACGTTATTGATGCCGAAGCCGTAGACAGCACAGAGAACGTGATGGACGGGAACTACTGGGATTCCTTTCAGGGGATGGACGTGGACCGGGATGGAATCAGTGATATTCCGTATGCCATTAATCCATTCTATCAGCGGTTAATTTCTCGTAATTCCGCCTATCAGCTATTTTTTCAATCTCCAGGAATGAATTTTCTGAGTGACATGTTTGCAGGGGATAAAGCGAATGGATCGGTTGATCAGGCACCGCTGATGAAGTTGGATACAAAAGCACCCATAGGGACTGTTCGGAAGGATGGAACTGTGATGGTGACCGGCTGGCTGCTGCTCTTTGTCTCGGTTATTACAATAATATATTTGGGGGTATTACGATCATGAAAGTAAGAACAAGTGCCGGACTACTACTGCTCAGTCTACTGATGCTGGTGGTATTAACCGCTTGCGGTGCGAAGAAGTATGAAGCACTTCCTATCAATGAAGATGTCGATGTCTGTGCAGTCTGCAATATGCAGGTCAAGGATGATGCCTTTGCGACACAGCTGACGACGAAGGACGGCAAGAATTACAAGTTCGACGATGTGGGCTGCATGAATCAATGGAAGAAAGAGAATGGGACGGACAAGATCGGGATGGATTTCGTACGGGATTATAACGACAAATCGTGGATTCAGTTCAGCAAGGCAAGTTATGTCTACGATGCAGCCTTACGTACGCCAATGGCTTACGGAGTGATCAGCTTCAAGGACCGGGCATCGGCCGAGGCCTTCGTCAAGGAGCAGGGTGTAGGAACCGTTCTGAGTGCAGATGATCTTGCCTCACATGAATGGAAACAAAGCTCCGCCATGGACATGGACATGAATCATGGGGAAGGCCATATGAATGAAGGCCCGGGACACAAGTGATTTTAAAAGGCTGGAGAGGTGACTATGACCGATATACTGCAAGTGGCCCGGAGGGAAGTCAAAATGGGTTTCCGCAATCCCTGGGCCTATTCTTTCTTGGCCCTGTTTTGTACGTTCAGCTTAAGTCTGCTAATCATTAATTCCCAGAATATCGTTCAGGGATATTCTGCGATAACAGGCTCTATGTTAAGTCTGGTGTTATATCTGCTGCCGCTAATGACGCTGTTTCTAGGTTCATTTTCTCTGACGGCCGAGAAGGAGGAGGGCAGCTGGCAGCTCCTATCTACCTATCCCATAGGAACGTTGTCCTTCATCATCGGCAAGTACACTGGACTGGCCGTTGTGCTGCTGGTGATCATTGGCTTCGGCTATGGGCTGATGGGGCTGATCAGTGGTCTGCTGGGCACGAGTTTTGACAGTTCCACTTATTTTCTTTTCCTGGCCTTCTCGGCAGGTCTGGTTCTTTTGTTTCTCACCCTTGCCTTATTTATAGGTTCCTTATCGCGAAACCGCTGGCAGGCGCTCACGATCTCTGTATCCATCTGGTTTTTCGCTGTGATTGGCTGGCCGACACTTTTAATTTCTATATTAGGCATGGTTCCTTATTTATGGGTTAAGCCACTGCTTGTAGCTGCGACATTCATCAATCCTGCTGAGCTCGTACGCCTGTTTGTAGTCGTTAAGCTTGGGGGCGGGTCTGTGCTAGGTCCTGAATACTTCCAGTGGGTAGAGTGGATTCAGCGTCCGAACGGGAATTTATTGTTTATGGGCGTGTGCCTGCTCTGGATTCTGTGTTCTATTGTTGGCGTGTACCGGATTTGGGAGAGGGGGCGTATCCATGGATGAAGCTATGGTCCGGGTGACTGGACTGACCAAAGTTATCAAGAAGCAGCCTCTTGTAGAAAATATCGCCTTCACTCTTCCGGCAGGGAATATCCTGGCGTTATGCGGGGGTAATGGTGCGGGAAAAAGCACGGTGCTGCGGATGATCGCCGGCATTCTTCAGCCGACCTCAGGCGACATCACTGTAGGTGGTCTTCGCTGGCATACCCAGCGCAAACAGTTTGCAAAGCAAATTGGCTACATGCCGGACGACTATCAGTTTAACCAGGGGCTAACGGCGGAAGAGGTATTATCCTTCTGGGCAGCCTTGCGGCGCGTCCCCAGACGACGGGTCACAGAAGTGCTGGCTCTTGTAGGCCTGGAAGAGAAACGCAGGAGTCTGGTGAATACCTTCTCCAAAGGCATGCGTCAGCGTGTGCTTTTTGCCCAGGCGCTGCTGGGTGAGCCTCCACTTCTTATTATGGATGAGCCGACAAACGGACTGGACCCGTTCTGGATGAATGAGTTCGCCGGGCTGCTGCAGAACATTCGTGAGGCGGGACATACGGTCATCTTCTCCACACACCAGCTGGAGATTGCCGAATGGGTAGCGGACCGGATATTGTTTCTCAGCGGGGGGCGTAGCGTCGGGGAGGGTCCGACAAGAGACATACGGGACCAGCACGGCTCGCTGTATGAAGCTTTTAACCATAGTCTAGGATTGAAATGAGGTGATCTTGTGCTGAATCAGCATCAAAAGCTTCGTCGCATGCTCACTATCTTAATCGGTTTGGCTGCGATTGCTGCAGCAGTCTGGGCTATTGTACAATCTGTAATTCCTGGGGAAAAGGGAGCTGACTCCGCAGTGATCGCTCAGGCAGCCGCCCCTGACTTTGAGGCCGTCACGGCCGAAGGCCGGCAGGTTCGGCTCTCTGACTATTGCGGTCAAGTGGTATTGATTAACTTCTGGGCTTCATGGTGCAAAGCCTGTGTGACAGAAATGCCGTTAATTCATGACGTTTCCCGTGCCCGCAGTGGCGAGATGACGGCTTTGATGGTTAATGTGGGGGATTCCAAAGGCACCATCTCCGAATATATGAAGAGTCAGAATTTCTCGTTTCCGGTTATTATAGACGTTACCGGCCGGGTCTCCGGCCTGTACGGCATTTCTGGCTTGCCCGCTACCTATATCATAGATAAGGCGGGAACAATCCGGAAGGTGGTCATGGGCGAAATTGCGGATCAAGAACAACTGAATATCTGGCTGGACGCTGCCGCCAAAGCTCCGGAAATTCCAATGTAGTCCCTGCATGATCTTTAATTATTGCAGGGAATCTTTAATTTTTGGGATAGTTTGCAAGACGGGCATTCCCGCAAGCGCTATCATTTTCGTGATATAATATAGGGATAGCAGTGCAAATAAGCGCGCGATTACATCAAAGGACAGGAGGATGATCATGCTTCCGGGGAAGATCTACAGAAAGTATTTTCAACATAATGTATTCATCAAGATCATCCTGTTGTTCTCGATCGTTGCGGTCGTCACCATCATTACGTTCTCTTACCTGATGTTCAATCTCATGTCTCAGGCGGCAGTACAGCGGCAAATGGAAATTCAGAAACGGGCGGTGGAGAGTGTCAGTCATTATATCGGGCAGAAGTATGACCTGGTGCAGTCTATGATGATCGATATTTACCGGGACAGTGAGCTTACCTCGAATACAGCGTACCTGTTGGAGCATCCCTATGAGAGTTATGTCCGTTACCGGTTGGACCGGTATTTCAGCGAGAGCAATTCAACCACCGACACCGTGCAGTATTTCAGGAATAAGCTTGAGGATAATCCCGACATCCGTAGCCTAATATTATATAGCGCAGCAGAGCAGCAGCTCTATGTCTATAATACGCACAAGCAGTTTGAGATTATCCCTACGAATGCAGCCCATTCCTTTGTTCCCGATGCCATGTATGTGGAAGAAGCGGGTAATGTCTCCATCCCGAATATTTGGGTACGCAATAGCATTGCTCTTGCCGACACACCGATGTTCTCAGTGCGAAGTCCCATTAATAACAAGCTGTCGCTGCGTAATATTGGTCAACTGCTCGTCTATTTCGACGCTGAGCGGGTGTGGGAAGGGATGGGCAACGATAGGCAGGATTTCAAAGGAACCATCCTGGCGCTGTCGGCCGACGGCGACGTGCTGTTCGATTCGTCAGGTAAATATTACGGGGCCAAATATCCAAATATGGAGCTGGTGAGTTCCGCCTACACGGATGGCGAAGAAGTTAACGGCATGACGATTACGAAGCTGACACACGGCCAGGGAGGCTTCACAGTGCTCAGCATCGTACCGAAGGAAGAGATAGCGGCGACTTATCGCGGCTTGCGGAATATGATCATCACCATCTGTCTGTTCTGTAGTGTGTTTGCCATTATCACAGCCTCACTGATCATCAGCAGTATCGCCAAACGGACGCAAGGCATTATCAAATTCACGCGGAAGGTCAAGAACGGGGATCTGGATGCCCGGATTACTGATGTCAAGGAAGATGAATTGGGCCAGATTTCCAAGAGCTTCAACGATATGTTGGATGAACTCAATATTTACATTGATCGGGTATTCAAGGCGGAGATCAAGCAGAAGCATACGGAGATCGCGGCGCTGGAGGCCAGAGTGAATCCCCATTTTCTATATAATACGCTTGAGGTTATCCGTATGCGGGCCATTTCACAGGGGGCCGAGGATGTCGGCGAGATGATATATAGCTTGTCGGTACTATTCAAAAGCTACGTGCATCCCAAGCCCAAACATACGCTGAAGGATGAACTGGAAGCTTGCCGGCTGTATCTTGAGCTGTTCCGTATTCGTTATAAGGACAGGTTTTCTTACGAACTGCGTTGCGAGCGGGAGCTAGAGGGGACAGTGGTCATGAAAATGTCGCTGCAGCCCATTATCGAGAATTACATTCTGCACGGCATGCGGGCGGACCGCAACGACAATCACATCACTGTTGCTGTAACTAAAGAAGGAGATATCCTTCGTGTTATAGTAACAGATAACGGGCGTGGCATTTCTCCAGCTAGACTGGAGGAATTGCAGCAAAGGCTTCATCAGACGGATGAGTCATCGGAGTCCTTCGGTCTGCGTAGCATCCACGAGCGATTGAAGCTGATGTATGGAGCGAAGTATGGACTCGAACTGAACAGCGAAGAGGGTAAGGGTACGACAGTGACGGTGTATTTCCCCGATTTGGGAGAGGATGAGTGAGCCATGTACAGGATATTCATTGTGGATGATGAACCGTTCATCATCGAAGGGCTGTATGATATTGTCGATTGGGCCAGCTTTGAAATGGAGATCGTTGGTCAGGCGGCTAACGGGCAGGAAGCGCTGGAGGCCTTGAAGTCAGTGCGGGCGGACATACTGATCACGGATATTTCCATGCCGCTGATGAATGGTCTGGACCTCATCCGTGCAGTTCGGGAATTCCAGCCAGAGCTTAAATTCATCATTTTAAGCGGTTATGATGAATTTGGTTATCTAAAGGAAGGAATGGCCCTCGGTATTGAAAATTATCTCTTGAAGCCCATTAATCTGAAAGAATTCAAGGCTACACTTAGTACCGTCGCCGAGAAGCTGAATGAGTCCAGAGCAGACTATAAACTGAACGAGCACAGCATTTCAATTCTAAGAGATAATGTCATGCACCGCTGGCTAAGAAATCAGATTGCCCCGCAGGAATTTCAGGAGCGGGCCGGCTTTCTGGGCATAGTCATCAACAAGCCGCTCACACAGGTTGCATTGCTGCGGTCTGAGCAACGCTTGGCTGAAGCGTTTCCCGTGGTACTTGAGGTTCTGCATGGTATTCCCGGCGTCATTCCGTTTCAGGATATGGATGGGGACATCGTGCTGGTGCACATGCTAAGTGAATACCAACGCGGCAAGGAAGCAGCAGAAGCTATTCATCGGCAATTGCTGGCCACTCCGGCGCTAGCTGCCTACGAGCAACTGTATCTTTCGATAGGAAGCGTACAGGAAACCGAGGACAATGCAGCACTGAGCTATACGCAGGCGAAGCGGGCGCAAGAATATTTTATGTTGTTCCCCGAACACA
Organism: Paenibacillus sp. NPDC058177; assembly: GCF_042883835.1. Taxonomy (NCBI): domain Bacteria; kingdom Bacillati; phylum Bacillota; class Bacilli; order Caryophanales; family Paenibacillaceae; genus Paenibacillus; species Paenibacillus sp. NPDC058177. The sequence goes on from NZ_JBHVVB010000010.1 coordinate 212,638, forward strand.
GTTATATCTGCTATGAGGATTTGCAAGAAAGGCAAGAGGAGGCCAATCTGGAATTTCCAGTAAACTGGGAAGAAGACCTCAAGCTGATTATGGCGAAGGACACGGAGGGGCTGCTGCAAAGGATTGATGATAATTTTGAGCAATTGCGTAGGGTGGAGGGGATTACACCCCAGCTGATCCAGGATATCGCCACGGAATGGCTGATCCGCTTCAAGATGCAGCTCAAGGAGATCCGGCATGCAGAGGAACCCGAGTTTTTTAAAGAAGGGCTTCATAAAATCCGCGCGACATCATCCATCGCCGATTGGGCGGATATTTTGAAAGAAGCGGCCGTGTACACTATAGATGCACTGATTCGTGATGTGAAAAGCCCTGTAGTCCAGCAGGTGCTTAACCATATTCATCAATCCTACAGCGAAGACATTTCACTAAAGACCCTTGGGACACAATATAATATTCATCCGGTGTATCTGGGGCAATTGTTCCATAAGGAAGTTGGAGAATCGTTCACGGAGTATATCAACAAGTACCGGATTGAGAAAGCCAAGGAGCAGCTGCGAACCTCTCCGCTCAAGGTTCACGAGATCGCCCGCAACGTGGGATATTGGGAGACTGGATACTTTTACAAGCAATTCAAAAAGCATGTAGGGATTTCCCCTACGGAATATAAAGGACTTGTTTAGCCTACGCGCTAAGCAAGTCCTTTTCTTTATTTTTTACACCTTTTATTTAGTTTAGCTTCTGTTTGAAAATGCTTTCATAAATTACAGTATAAATAGTCCTTAAAGGAAATATCGCGAGGTATAATTCCGGGTTATGCAGCGATACTGAGGTAAACATAAGGGGAGGTTATACAAACATGAGCAAGAACAAAAAAAGATTATCTCTGGTACTGACATCCATGATGGCACTCTCGCTTGCGCTCACCGCTTGTGGAGGAGGCAATACCAACAATGAGAATGCTTCCGGGAACGGTGGTAAATCGGAGAAGCCAGTTGAACTGATCTGGTACACGATCGGGCCTCCGCAAAAGGACCTGAACATGGTTGTGGACGAAGTTAACAAATATATTCAGCCTAAGATCAACGCAACGCTGAAAATGAACATGATTGATTTCGGTGACTATACACAAAAAATGCAGGTGAAGGTCGCTTCCGGTGAGCCGATGGATATTATGTTCACCAGTTCCTGGGCTTTCGATTATGTGCAAAATGCCCGCAAAGGCGCGTTCATGGAACTGGATGACTTGCTTGAGAAATACGGCAAAGGCATCAAAGACACCATTGACCCTGCGTTCCTAGAAGGTTCCAAAGTAGACGGTCATAATTATGCCGTTCCTGCGAACAAAGAGCTTCCAGCTCAAGAAGTATGGCGCTTCAACAAAGACCTGGTGGACAAGTACAAGCTGGATATCGACAAAGTGGACTCCTTGGAGAGCCTGGAGCCGCTGCTGAAGACCATTAAGGAGAAAGAGCCTAACATCACACCTTATGCGATGGTGAAGGATTACATGCCGGTATTGCCGTTCGACTACATCATCGAGAAAATGCCGATGGCTGTATATATGGACACCAAGGATTATAAAGTCGTGAACATTCTGGAAACGCCGGAATTGAAAAAGAGTCTTGAAACCGTTCGCAAATATTACAAGGCAGGTTACATTTCGCCTGAAGTAGCCACAACGACTTCTGTAGACGATCTCTACAAGTCCAGCAACTGGTTCATGGATCGTGCAACGAGCCAGCCGATGGCGGACAACCTGTGGTCGGCGAGTTACGGTTATCCGGTAGTCTCCAAACCAGCAAGCAAGCCGTACATTTATAACTGGTCCGTTATGGGTTCCATGCAGGCTATCTCTGCTAACTCCCCTAACCCAGAGAAAGCCATGGAATTCTTGAACTTGCTTAATACTGATCCGGTACTTCGCAATATGATCGACTCCGGGATCGAAGGCGTGCACTACGAGAAAGTTGGAGAGGACCGGATGAAGAACCTGCCGGAATCCAAGAACTACGATATGCCTACCTTCTCGCTCGGTAACATCATGCTTAACTACCTGAACGAAGAAGACCCTGCTGACAAATGGGAAATCTTCAAGAAATTCAACGATTCTGGTGTGAACGCTCCGCTGCTCGGATTCAACTTTGACACTTCGAAAGTAACAAGTGAGATCGCTGCTGTGCAGAACGTGAAGGAAGAATTCTGGGCGCCGCTGATGACCGGAACCGTAGATCCGGATGAATACCTGGCCAAGGCCAATCAGAAATTTAAAGCTGCTGGACTCGATAAGATCATTGCTGAAGCCCAATCGCAAATTGATGCTTGGAAAGCAGCGAACAACAAGTAATAAATCATTGGAATAGAAGACGCGGGCGGGGCGAGACTCTTGCCCGGTCTTCTTTACCATTCAGGAGGGATTCACTGTGAGAATGGCCCGAGAATTTTTCGGAAATATCAACAAAAACAAGGTTATGCTGTTTATGGTTCTACCGGGTACCCTTTGGTTTCTCTTCTTTTCATATCTACCGATGCTAGGGACGGTTATCGCTTTTAAAGAGTATCGCTTTAGTAGAGACGGATTTTGGGCCAGTATCGTCAACAGCAAATGGGTAGGGCTCGACAACTTCAAGTTCCTGTTTACCACCAATGACGCCTATATCATTACACGCAATACGCTGCTCTATAATGCGGCATTTATTATAGTCGGACTAGTTTTGTCTGTTCTGATGGCAGTCGTGCTATCGGAAATCGTTAATAAAAAGCTCGCTAAGTTCTATCAGACCGGAATGTTCCTGCCTTATTTTCTGTCATGGGTTGTCGTCGGCTACTTTGCTTTCAGCTTCCTCAGTTCCGAACGCGGCATGCTGAACCAGATTATGGGCTTTTTCGGTGCGGAGTCTGTGCAATGGTATTCGGAAAAGAAATATTGGCCGCTGATCCTCATCCTCGTATATCTATGGAAAGCCGTGGGCTACAACAGCGTCGTCTATCTGGCTGCCATTATGGGGATCGACAAGTCGCTCTATGAAGCAGCGATGATCGACGGAGCCAGCAAGCTCCAGCAGATCCGCAGCATTACGTTGCCGCTCTTAAGACCGATTCTTACCATTATGACCCTGCTTGCCGTGGGGAAAATCTTCTATGCCGACTTCGGCCTTTTCTATCAGGTGCCTCGTAATTCCGGTACCTTGTACAGCGTCACGAACGTTATTGACACCTATGTTTATCAAGGTCTTAAGAGTACAGGTGAGATCGGCATGAGTACGGCGGCAGGTCTTTATCAGTCGCTCGTCGGGTTCACGCTCGTCATGTTCTCGAACTATATAGTGCGCAAATACGACAAGGACAGCGCATTGTTCTAACTCAACTGAAAGGAGTGTGCCCATATGTCATCAATTACGCGTAAAGAACGCGATTTTCATCAATTGTCCAAACCATTGAATGTGTTATTTAATCTGATCGCCGGAATTTTTGCTTTCCTCTGCGTATTTCCGTTTCTGTTCGTTGTCATCATTTCCTTCACTGATGAAGGGGCGCTGGCGAGAGACGGCTACCGGTTATTCCCGTCCAAATGGAGCCTCGGAGCATACCGTTATGTTTTTGAGTCCGGGGATATGCTGCTTCGTTCCTATGGCGTGACTATTCTAGTTACTGTACTTGGAACGATCGTCAGTCTGCTATTTATGTCTTTTTATGCTTATGCTATTTCGCGTAAAAGCTTCCGGTACCGCAATTTCTTTTCGTTCCTTGCTTTCTTCACCATGCTGTTCAACGGTGGTTTGGTACCAACTTATATCGTAGTAACTCAATTGCTGCACCTGAAGGATACCATTTGGGCGCTGGTGCTACCGCTGGCGGTCAACGCCTTTTACATTATGATTCTGCGGACCTTCTACACCACCAGCGTCCCTGACGCCATTATTGAATCCGGTAAAATCGACGGAGCAGGCGAGTTCCGGATTTTCCTCACCCTGGTGCTGCCGCTGTCACTGCCAGGTCTGGCAACGATTGCGTTGTTCAGCACACTGGGATACTGGAATGACTGGTTCAACGCCTTGCTCTATATAGATGATCCCAATCTAGTGCCGCTGCAATCCATGCTGATGCGGATTGAGACCAGCATGCAGTTCCTGTTACAGAATTCACAGAACAGCTCGCTCAGCATCGAAGCACTGCGCTCCATGCCGCAGGATACATCGCGGATGGCGATGGTCGTACTGGCAACAGGGCCAATTATTTTCGCTTATCCGTTCTTCCAGCGCTACTTCATACAGGGACTTACGGTTGGTGCGGTGAAAGAGTAATTCAACTGGAAGTCCAACTATTTTCTGCAATGTTACCCATGTAAATTTCCTGAGCTCAATCTTTATCATTACGATAGCAAATATAAAGGAGAGTATATTCCTTGGAACAATTCAGACTACCCAAAATAGCGATGCCACAACTTACTCTGCCAAAGGCAGTGCAGGAGGTGCTGGCAGAAGCCGAAGAGAAGCTGGCGCACCGTCCGAAGCTGCTGCAGATGTTCAAGAACTGCTTCCCAAATACGCTGGAGACGACCACGAAGCTGCTGGATGACGGAACTACCTTTGTCATTACCGGGGATATTCCGGCTTCTTGGCTCCGCGATTCTGTGGAACAGGTTATTCACTACGTACCGCTGGCGAAGAATGATCCAGAATTGCAGCGTATCATCGGAGGGCTGATCAAACGTCATATTCAGTACATCCATGTCGACCCTTATGCGAATGCATTTAACGAATCGGCTAATGATTGGCACTGGAATACAACCGACGTGACCGAAATGTCGCCATGGGTGTGGGAGCGGAAGTTCGAGATTGACTCCCTGTGCTTCGTAATCCGTCTGGCGTATACGTATTGGAAAGAAACCGGACTTACCGATTTCTTCGATGCCGGATTCAAGTCGGCCCTGCGTCTAATCTTCGATCTGTTCAAAAGAGAGCAACATCACTTTGAGCAGTCACCATACCGGTTCAGCCGCAATAACGGCATTCCCGAGGATTCCCTGCGCAATAACGGACTTGGCATGCCGGTCAACTACACCGGCATGATCTGGTCAGGCTTCCGTTCCAGTGACGATGCCTGCGACTTCCACTACAACATTCCGGGAAACATGTTCGCTGTTGTGACCCTTCGTCAGATGCAGGAATTCGCAGAATGGGTCTTCCGTGACCTGGATTTCCTGGCCGAGCTGAAGGAACTGGAATTTGAAGTGGATCACGGCATCAAATTGTATGGCATTTACCGCCACCCGGAATTCGGTCCAATCTATGCCTATGAGACAGACGGCTTCGGCAACTACTGTCTGATGGATGATGCTGGAACACCGGGACTGGTCTCCATCCCTTACCTGGGATATACGACAGCGGATGATCCGATCTACCAGAACACAAGACGGTTCGCGCTCAGCAAAGAGAACCCGTTCTACTTTGAAGGCACAGCCGCCAAAGGAATCGGCAGCCCGCATACGCCGAAGAACTACATCTGGCATATGGCTTTGTCCATGCAGGGCATTACGGCACAAACTACTGAAGAGAAGCTGGAAATGATCAAGCTATTGGAAAACACCGACGCTGGAACAGGATATATGCATGAAGGCTTCCACGCTGACGACCCGTCTGTCTTTACAAGAAGCTGGTTCGCCTGGTCGAACAGTCTCTTCTCGCAGCTTGTCTACCGGGCGATGAAAGAGGGGATTTTGTGAGCACGGCAGGGGTAATTGTTTTCTGTGACCCGCTGTTTCCGGGAGAACTTGCACCCGGAGCAGTGCAGGGTATTGAGACAGGCTTGCTGGCTGTCTCCGTGGCATCAGTAAATGCCCACGAGCTGGCGCAAGCACTGGATGCTGCACAGGCAGGCGGCGTCTTCATTAATCTGCATGCGCCATATTTTCCTAAGGCAGCATGGCCTTCTATTGTCGCCTATCTGCAAAGAGGCGGGGGACTAATCAACGCTGGCGGCGCACCGTTCAAACATCCGGTGCGCTGGGAAGCCGGCGAATGGCATATTGAAGCGGAGCAGACGGCTTACCACCGTCAGCTTCATATTCATGAAGCATTGCGGGTAAGTAGTGGGGAACGGGCCAGCGAGTATGTCTCACACCAGGATATTCCACTCTTCGCCGGGCAGGAGCAGTTACTGCCGGTTGCGGATACCTGGAATCTCGTGCCGCATGTTACGAAGAGCAGTGATCTGCCGGAGCAAATGGGCTCCAGCGGACCAATGGATACACGGATCTATGCACTCTTGAAGGGTGTATCAGATCAAGGGCGGGAAATCTCGGCCCCAGTCGTTCTGTGGGAGCATGTTGGCGGACCCTTTAAGGGTGGACGCTGGCTGTTCATTAACCAGCCGCTCGGACAGAGCTTCTGGGAGAACGGTGGAGCGGCTGCTTTGGCAGGCTGGACTGCTTATGCGGCCAAAGGCGTTACGGAGCTGTGGTTGAAGCCGAATTATGCTTCCTACGAGCCGGGCGAACGCCCTGTGCTCAGCCTGCAAAGCCAGCGACTGAGCAGTCACACTTCTTCTGCGGAAGTTGCAAAGTGGAAGCTGTCCTTCACTCTTAATAAAGAGGGTGAGGAAGCGGTATTCAACCATGAATGCACGGTTGAAGTCACCCGCGAGCTGAACATCCTGCGGATTCCGGTTCCGGTTGAGCTTCAGCCTGGGCTGTACCGGCTGGTTTGCCGGGCTGAATCAGAGGATGGCGAAGTGCGAGTGCTGCGTCAAGGCCTGTGGGGCCATGATGAAGCTTTGCTTACGCAAGGTGAGCCAGTTTCGGCTGGCAGAGATTATTTTGTGAAGAACGGAAAGCCATTGCCGGTGGTGGGTATGACCTACATGACTTCTGACGTGGCGCGCAAGTTCTTGTTCTTGCCGAACGCTGACGTCTGGGACCGCGATATGGCACAAATGAAGAAAGCGGGAATCAACTGGATTCGTACCGGCATCTGGACGGCTTACCGGAATGTAATGCAGGTGGACGGACATGCCTCGGAAGAGGTGCTGCGGGCCATCGACGCCTTCTTCCTGACCGCGAAGCGGCATGACCTGCAGGTGACGTTCACCTTCTTCTCCTTCACACCGGAGACTTGGGAGGGCACGAACCCGTATCTGGATCCCCGCAGTGTGGAAGCCCAGAAGCGGTTCATCCGCTCGATCATCTCCCGGCACCGCTCCACAACTCATGTGGATTGGGATCTAATTAACGAACCGTCGATGTTCGATCCGCCGCGGATCTTCTCGGATGGACCTAGCTCGGCCAGAGATATCCATGAGATCAAGGCCTTTTCCGCTTGGCTGGAACAACGTCACGGGAACATCTCAGCTTTGCAGGAGCACTGGAACATGACACCGCTGGAGCTGCCGGACTTCGCAGCTGCCCGTCCTCCTGAGCAAAGCGATATTAACTTTAGCATCCAGGATATTCATTCAGGCAAACGCGGCACGCGCTGGCTGGATTACTGCCTGTTCTCGATGGATATGCATAATGTCTGGGCGCAGGAGCTGTACGGAACGATTAAAGAGCTGTGTCCGAATCATATGGTTACTGTCGGACAGGACGAGGCACTAGGAGCGCAGCGGCCATCGCCTTTCTTCTATGAAGAGGCCGTGGATTACACGACTGTCCACACCTGGTGGTTGAATGACAGTCTGCTGTGGAGCGGCATCTTCGCCAAAACGGCGAACAAGCCGAATCTGATCCAGGAGACCGGCATTATGTACGTAGAGACACCGGACGGACGGGCCAAGCGGAGTGAGGAAGAGCTGCGGTCCATTCTGGAGCGCAAGTATGCCTATGCTTTTGCTACTGGCGGTGCTGGTGCTGTGCAATGGATCTGGAATACGAACTTCTATATGGATAATGCCAACGAATCACAGATCGGTGCTGTCCGTGCGGACGGTACCGAGAAGCCAGAAGCAGATGTATCCTATGATTTCGGCCGTTTTATCGGCGAAGCCGGAGGAATATTCGACGGACGCAAGCTGGAAGACATTGCAGTTATTTTCCCGTATTCCAATGACTTCTCCAACCGGAAGCTGGCTTATGATGCCACAACACGCCTGACACGGATTATGTCTTACCAACTGCATTTACCTTTCCGTGGAGTATCGGAATATGATTTGGACGCATTGGAAGCCCAACCGCCGAAGCTGATCCTGCTACCAAGTGCACACAATCTCGACAATGAGGCCATGAAGAAGCTGCTGTCCTTCGTTGAGCGTACTGGCGCGACCTTGGTGGTGACTGGCAGTCTTGGCCTTGACGCATACTGGCAGCCAACAGACCGATTGGATCATCTGCTGGGTCGCCGGGAGCTTCATAATGTACGTAGGGAAGAACGGCTGAACCTGAACGGAGTGTTGTTCCCAGTCTCCTACGGACAGCGTAGGATTGCAGAGCTTATTAAAGAAGTGTCTGTGCAAGAGGTTCCGAACGCCACTGCTCAATCTGCACAAGGCGATGCTGTAGTAGAGGTAGCTATCGGGAAGGGACGCCTGATCTGGAGCCCGCTGCCGCTGGAACTGAACGAACGGAATGAGCCGATTGCGGCACTGTACAGATATGCGGTGAGGATTTCCGGGGTTCAGGAGGATTTGCAATGGCACACCGGTGGTGATCTGCCGGGAGTGTACGGCCGGAAGCTGAATTTTGCAGAGGGCGCCCTGTTTGTGTTCGTCTCCGAATATGCATGGGACACAGAGGTAGAAATCAAGGATGTTAGCACGGGTACCGTATATAGCTTTATTTTGGACAAAGAACGCTCGGTGCTGTTCACGGTGGATGCAGAAGGACGCTTGCAGTCCGTGTACAGACCGGATGAAGTAACAATTTCTAGCCGCAAAGGCTAAGGTGAGAGGAGAGATAGGGGTTCATGGCTAAAAAAAGAACAGCGCATATCGTATCCCACACGCATTGGGACCGGGAATGGTATTTGCCTTACGAGAAGCATCACGTTCGTCTGATTCAACTGGTGGATGCACTACTGAAGAAGCTTGATGAGGGATCGGCCTTCAAGAGCTTTTATCTGGATGGACAGACAATTATTCTGGAGGATTATCTCCAGGTTCGCCCGGAAAACAAGGAGAAGCTGGAGCACTATATCCGTGAAGGGCGAATTCTGATTGGACCGTGGTACATTCTGCAGGATGCATTCCTGACGAGCAGCGAAGCTAACGTGCGCAACATGCAGATCGGGCACCAGGATGCTGAGAAATTCGGAACACCGTCCAAAATCGGTTATTTCCCCGATACCTTTGGTCTGACCGGACAAATTCCACAGCTGATGCTGCAATCCGGGATCTCCAACGCGTTCTTCGGACGTGGCGTGAAGCCGACCGGCTTCAATAACACGGTCTCCGACGGCGATTATGAGTCCTCCTACTCCGAGCTGATCTGGGAGGGACCGGACGGCTCCAAAATTCTTGGTATCCTGTTCGCGAACTGGTATTCCAACGGCAACGAAGTTCCGGTAGAGGAAGGGGCTGCTAAGGAATTCTGGGATCGCAAGCTTGCAGATGCTGAGAAATATGCTTCGACCAGCGAGCTATTGTATATGAACGGATGTGACCACCAACCGCTGCAGACCGATCTTCCGGAAGCAATCGAGACAGCGAAGGCGCTCTACCCGGATACGGAGTTTGTTCATTCCAACTTCCCGGATTATCTGGATGCCCTGAAAGACAGCCTGAAAGACGAGCTTTCTTCTGTAAAAGGTGAACTGCGCAGTCAGCGCACGGACGGTTGGGGCACCCTGGTCAACACGGCCTCAGCACGTGTCTATTTGAAGCAGATGAACCAAAAGGGTCAAACCATCCTGGAAAAAGTGGCAGAACCGCTGGCCTCCATCGCTCAGCTTGCAGGACAATCTTATCCGCATCATCTGTTCACCTATGCCTGGAAGACACTGATGCAGAACCATCCACATGACAGTATTTGCGGCTGCAGCGTGGATGAAGTGCACCGGGAAATGGTTACCCGTTTTGATAAAAGCCGCCATGTTGCCGAAAGCATTGTAGAAGACAGCGGCCGGTTTATCGCTGAAGCCGTTGATACTTCCGGCTATAGTAAATTCGGCAATGATGCGGTGCCATTTGTCGTTATGAATACAACAGGCTGGAACCGTACCGGTACAGTCAGCGTGGAATTGGATGCAGCGCGGTTGTATCTGCGTGAAGGCTTCTCTCTGGAGGAGACCGCCCGCCGTATGCAAGATGTTTCGCTCGATGGACATCAATTGGTGGATGAGAACGGCACCGCTGTATCCTACACTATTGAAGACCTCGGACTGAGCTTCGGCTATGACTTGCCGGATAATCAATTCCGTCAGCCTTATTCATGCCGTAAAATCAAACTCACGTTTGAAGCTTCAGATGTTCCTGCGCTTGGTCTACGTACCTATGCCTGGGTGAAGTCGGCTGAGCCGGCTCCAGCAGTTGTTTCCTTACTGAAGGGAGCAAAAGTGCTTGAGAACGACGGAATTAAAGTGGAGATTGCTGATGACGGCTCGTTCACCTTGCACGATAAGAACAATAATACTTCTTACAATGATCTTGGTGTTTATGAGAATACCGGCGATATCGGTAATGAATATATGTACAGACAGCCGGATGGTGAGACTCCGCTGACCACCAAAGGACTGCAAGCAGGCATCCGTGTGCTTGAAGATACCTCTTTCCGGGCTGCGATTGAAATCGTCCATGACTGGGAAATTCCTGCTTCAGCTGATGAATTGCTGGACGCAGAGCAGCGGGCCCTTGTCTACTACCCGGAACGTAAGGCGCAGCGCAGCCGTGAGACCGTTACATTGAAGCTTCGTACCGTGCTTTCGCTCGAACGGAAGGGCAAAGGTCTGTCCATCGAATCTACTATTAATAACAACGCTAAAGATCACCGGGTACGGATGTTGTTCCCGACCGATCTGGTAACTGATGTGCACCATGCAGATTCCATGTTCGAAATTGCTACACGGGATAATGTACCGGCGAGCGAATGGTTGAACCCGAGCAATACCCAGCATCAGCAGAACTTTGTTGATGTCAGCGGTGACCAAGCCGGACTCACGGTAGCTAATTTGGGGCTCAATGAATACGAGATCCTGCGGGATGGCCGCAATACAGTGGCTGTTACCCTGTTGCGCAGCGTGGGCGAGCTAGGGGACTGGGGCTGGTTCCCGACTCCGGAAGCTCAGTGCTTGGGCGAGCATACGGTACAGCTGCAACTGATCCCGCATAGCGGGGATGGCATTGCGTCCGGTGCGTATACTGAGGCCTATCAATTCCAGGTGCCGTGGACTGTCCTCCAGACAGGAGTTCATGAAGGTAAGCTTGCCTCGGGCTATACACCTTTCCAATGGAAGGGTACAGCGGCGGCATTTTCTTCTCTAAAAATGAACGAAAAGACTGGCGACTTGCTGGTTCGCTGGTACAACATGGCTGAGCAGCCTGTAGAGCTGGCTCTGGATGTCCTTGTTCCGCATGAGCATCTGTACGAGACCAATATTCTGGAAGAGCGCACGGCGCCGCTTGCAGATCCTGGACATCGTCCGTATTCATTGGAGATCCGTCCATACGGGATTGCGACTTATGGAATTAAGACTCGGAACGGACAGTAATAACGAAGTACGGAATTATAACCTTCAAAGCCAGTTTCCATCGTGGATGGAAACTGGCTTTTCTAATAAATAAAGATCTGACTTTTTGAGATGTAGAGATTGAAGGATTAATCAAACGGGTAATGGGCATAGTAGGGGAGATCACAGCTCAAGAACTGGTGAGCTTAATGATGGGTTTTCCTATAGAAGAAACATAATTCCGGGATAAAAGGTTATGAAGTGGGTTATTTTAAAAAAAATAATAAAAACACTTGCAATGGTCTTCTATACATGGTATATTCTAATTCCGGCCAAGAAATAACGATGCCGAGCTCGAAAATGAAGTTCGAAAAACGAAATTCAAAAAAAGAGCTTGACATTAAAACGCCGGACATGATATAGTATAAGAGTTGCTGCTGAGACATTAAGCGGACAACGAGAACAGCTTGATCTTTGAAAACTGAACAACGAGTGAGTATCGAATTCACGAAAGTGAGTTCAAAAATGAGAATTTTTAATTCTCGTCAGATGTTTCAAAATGAGCAATCGCTCTTTCTAAATACCAATTTGGAGAGTTTGATCCTGGCTCAGGACGAACGCTGGCGGCGTGCCTAATACATGCAAGTCGAGCGGACTTGATGGAGTGCTTGCACTCC
>NZ_JBHVVB010000011.1:0-136355 GCF_042883835.1 Paenibacillus sp. NPDC058177
TCGTCCTGAGCCAGGATCAAACTCTCCAAATTGGTATTTAGAAAGAGCGATTGCTCATTTTGAAACATCTGACGAGAATTAAAAATTCTCATTTTGAATTCACTTTCGTGAATTCGATACTCACTCGTTGTTCAGTTTTCAAAGATCAAGCTGTTCTCGTTGTCCGCTCAATGTCTCAGCAGCAACTCTTATACTATAACATGTTGTCCTCGTTTTCGTCAACCTTTTTTTAAATTTCTTTTTTCAGGTTGTTCATCGATTGTTTTCCAACAAATCGCTGTCTCAGAGGGACGAGTTATAATTTATCACATCTTCATGCGATGAGTCAACTATAAATTTATATTTATTTCACAATCCCCATTCCTAAGCTACAACAATCAAAAAAAGAGAGTGCTCCGCCTCTCCCTACCCACAGCTTTTATCTATAGTATATCGTTCCAGCGTGTTTCTTCTTATCTCTATACAGTATAGCGAACAGCATGACCTTCCCCCGGATTAGCTTCACCCCAGGAAGTAATTTCTCGAAGTAGTGAACGGGAGGCAAGTTTACGAAGAACAAGCGGAAGTTCGGCTTCCAGCGGTTTTAGACCTGAATGCTGAAGGAGTTCTGCGATGCTCCATGGCTCTTTACGGCTCTTCAGAATGGAGAGAAGTAAACTACAACAATCAACCATCTTCGACATGATTGAGAAATCACAGGCTAACAAGATCAGCTCCACTCTTTGTTCCAGCGTCTCCGTGCTTACAGTGAGTTCTTCATACAGCTTATGGACCGGTGTGTTCATCTTTTTAACTTGATCCCATACAGCCGGCTCGGGAAAACAACCACTTTCGCTCACTTCTATGCGTGCCCAATGATACAGTGCCATCAATATACAATTGTAAGCATCCATAATACACGAGGCCTCCAGGTAGCGTTTGGCCTTCACGTACATATGCAAAAAACGGGCGAATTCCATAAACAATACCCGTTCCTTTAGCGACCCTGTAAATTGAGCGATCTCCCTGCGCATGTCCTCAAGAATGCCCTTCGGATCCCAGATTACCTCTCCCGACATCAAACTAGTAAGAAGTTCATTGTTATCCCCCGCCATAACTGCCCGTTCGAGAGCAGACAAGCTTACGTGGAGAGAATGGGTGTGCCGCTCACCCGCAATCGTCTGGCTAATTAGACGTTCCTTCTCCTGCCCTTCATGCAGCATCAGCACGACCATATCAAAATCGTGAAGCAGCGCACTCTGAAAAGGAGCGTTCCCCTTCCGCCGCATTGCCACGGCGCCGAGAACACTATCATCAAACGTTTCTCCACTTAACAAAGTCAAATTGGACAGTTCCATACTTCCCTCCATCAAATTTGGCGATTTTGCGTCAATTCAGTTATAATTCAGGTATAATTTACTTAGTAATGTAATTCTACATATCGCTGTTAGTTCCTTCTGGTCAACCGAACTATATTTAGTTAGGAGTTAATACTCATGAAATTCAAATCGGCCAAGATCAACGCTTTCCGTACATGGGGACTTCTGCTCACAATGCTTGGAATGGGACTAATGATTTTGGGGACTGCTGGTATTGTATTCTGGGGCCCGGCCGGTAAAGTATTTGCCGGAATTGGACTTGTAATCGGTTTAATTGCGATGGTCGCCAGTATGGCCATCTATTTCTGGGCTGGCATGCTCTCTACAAGCGCTGTGCAGGTAGAATGCCCAGAATGTCATAAGTTCACCAAAATGCTCGGCAAAACCGACCGCTGCATGTTCTGTCACACCATTCTCACACTGGACCCAAACCAGGCGAATATTACTGCTGAACAGCTTAAGCAACAGCAGCTTAACCAGAATTAGAAATGCTTGCAACCCCATCTGAATGTTACTCCCAACTAGATATGCATAGAAAAAGGGACTTCCGTTGAGCCGGAGTCCCTTTTTAGATTATTTTTATAAAACATTACTTATGAATGCCCTGTAAAGCTTCCCATGCCGTCGGATTAGCAAAGCTACGGTTCCAAGAACCAATGCCTCCAAGTCCGAGGGACTGGGCAAGCTCCACTCTAGCCTTCAACGACGTCTTATCCTCGATCCATATTTTGCGAAGAACGCCTTCTTCCTTGTACTCTACATAATTCTGCCCTGCACTCTCATCAAAAGTTGGCTTCAACTTCTTCTCATTGATGATCTTGTCCACTGCATTCATGCTCACTGCCTTGGAGCTGACCTTCGTCTTGCCATCCACTGGAGTCTCGGTCCAGATCCGTGTATACAGAGGCACACCAAGGATCAGTTTCTCTGGAGGTACCTCATCTTCATCGATAATGCGATTCATCGCTTTCTTGACCCATGGCAGTGAAGCTACAGATCCCGCTTTGGGACTAGCTGCCCAATGTTCATCATACGCCATAACGATCAGAAAATCCGTAAGCGGACCCAGGGAACGACGATCGAGGAACAACGACCACATTTCACTGTTCGATTTTGGGGTGACGTCTATGGATACGATGAGGTTTTTGGCTTGCGCCATCGGCTTCAGTTCGCGCATAAACTGGGTAACGTTCTCCCCGTCCTTTGTATACACATTCTCAAAGTCAATGTTAATCCCGTCAAGATTGTACAGATCTGCATATTCCAGCATCTGCACGATCGTCCTCATCCGCTTCTCATAAGTGGACAAAGCTTGTGTTGTCAGATCAGCCTCAAAGCTGTTACTAAGCAGTCCCCATACTTCCATTCCCTGAGCATGAGCCCACTGCACATAAGCGCTGTCAGCCTGGCTGCGAACATTCCCATCGGTATCCACAATCCGGAACCAGGTTGGACTGACTACATTAACACCCGGCAGCTTGCCGATTGCGTTCGGGTCTGGCTTGCGTTCGTAGACAGCTTCCCAGATGAGGTTAACAGGCTTGCCCTTCCAGCTACGATCAGCCCTTGAAGGCGTCACTGGCTTCACCTCTACGGTTTTATCACCGTCAGGGATAATGTCGCCCGTCTTGGTATATCCCGTATAGCCACTGTCCAGCTGCACATACAACCAGCCCTCTTCGGCTTCTTTCCAGATTTTCACTGGAGCTCCGGGAGGCATGTCTGCTACTATTGGCGCATGAACCGAGGCTTCCGTACGCAAGGCAACTGTTTTGCCTCCGGCATCCCCCTTCACTTTTCCAAGCGGAACCGATTCTCCTGCACTCATTAACAAGACCGCACCGGTATCCTTGTCCTCCTGGACTTCAAACCCGTACAGATCCTCAAGCGTTGCTGTTGGCAGATAAGTCACACCACCCTTCACTTCCGGCGCGAGCCGAAGCTGCAAGGGCTTGTTATTGAGACTGGCATCCGTTGTGTTCTCCTGCATATAAAGAAGTTCATTACCTGTAGACAGGATCACCGATTTCGTAGCCGCTTCATAGCGGATAGACGGATCTACATACTCCTGAAGCAGCGGCAGCGGTAAAAGAAGGCCATCTCCCGTTCCAGTGGCGGAGTAGCCGGTCAGCTCTCCTTTGACGAATACAGGTCTCTCCAGCCCCTTCCAGTCCGGGTCCACATGCTGCCGGTTCGGCATTATATAAAAGACCACCCAGTAAGCTGCAGCTGCGATAACTAAAAGCCCAAGTAGGCGGCGAAAAAAGCTTCCGCGTTTTTTAACATGTCTTTGTCCATGTCTTCTGTCCAAGATGCATCCTCCAACTATAACATTTTTGAATTAAGGTTAAATACGGCTAACACCGACTTTAAGTATACGCGCTAAATGCCTGTTTTGTTTCGAAAATCGCTGGAATAAATCCCTGATTCTGCAAGTAGAAACAGTTTGCCTTCCTCTAAGGGACGGTATCCGTTTCAGGAGAAAGAAATATTAAGGATGATTTATAGCGAAAACATATATATCCTTATATTTTTAAAAAATTATAAAAAATAAAACGTGCAGCTTCCGTTGACCGGATTCCGCACGTCATGGACAGACAGGCCATAGGTCTCCCGGATCATCCGAAGTGCCATGCTTTCCCGCCTTTTACTATTCAGCTGCTTGTAATTCTACTGCTGGATCTTCTTGTCATTGCACTCTTCACATACTCCATAAAGCTCCATACGGAGTCCCGTAATTCTGAATCCCGTCTCCTCTGCTGCACGATGTTCCACATCATGAAGCGGCGGATAACTGAAATCCTCTATCTTGCCGCATGTCTGGCAGATCACATGATAATGATCCGAGACATTGGCGTCGAACCTGCTGGAATTATCGCCGTAAGTCAATTCACGAACCATACCGGCTTCCATGAACATTTTGAGATTATTATATACGGTTGCCACGCTCATGCTTGGAAACTTAGGCTCCAGCGCCCGATAAATATCGTCCGCCGTCGGATGATTCATCGCTTCCATCAAATACGTAAGTATTGCATGTCGCTGGGGTGTAATACGGACACCGGTTGTCTTTAATTGTTCCAATGCATGTTGTACGCCACTACCCATAATTGCCACCGCCTTTAAATTAAAACTTCAGTAAAAGTATATTTACAATTGTAAGACCGCTCTTTCAATATTGTCAATGTGGTCTGTACATTATATTTATTATTATATAAGAAAAATTACTTTATTCAATATTTCCTCACATTTAGATTGCTGTTTCCTTCTACATGCAGCTTAAATTCTGCCATTCCCGATTCTCCAGAGACTGTTTTTTTGTCTATAACCATTCCCGGCAAATCCGAGATGATATCTCCGTATCCACTGGAACCACTCAGTTTGTAATCTCCTGTCTCGGGGAGGTATAAGCTGATGTCACCCACTGCGCTGTAAATATCCCAGTCCCCACCAACGGAAGGTGAACGAACAATAATACCACCATTCAGGGATTCGGCATGCAGCTTCAGAGGCGCACCATCAATCTCCAGATTGCCGTTCTTGCTGGAAAGATCAATGCTGTCATTGCTGTTCATGGCGCTGACATTGCCAACTACTGTCGACAGCTTCAAGGCACCGTTCACATCCCAGGCGTTCATATCTCCACCGTTCGTCGTCAAATCCACGCTACCCTGCACCGCTCTGGCACGGACCGCACCATTCAGCGTCTTCCCTTTAACATCGCCGTAGATTCGGTGAAGAATCAATTGGCCGTTACCTGTCTCCAGGGAAATGTCCTTGATCGCTTCTACATTCTGGAGTGTTATGCCACCGTTCATAGTGCGGACCTCGACGTCAAACCGCCGGTCCTCTGGTAACGAAATATCCAGATTCATTCGCGGTTGACGTTTGCCTGAATCACCGTAAGCTTTGCCTTTGGGGGTGATTTTGATATTGGGACCTTCAACCACATCCACAAAGGACTGCTCGGAGATTGCTTCAGCCACCGCACCTTCTAATTGATCTACCCAGACGGTAGTATTGATCTCAATATTCTGCACTGGGGCACGGTGCAGCAGGATATCTCCGTTGATCCCGTCTATTGAGATTTTCGCGGTACTAAGTTCAACCGGGACAATTAGCGTGGGCTTCTCAAATTTGCGCCCTTCAGCCTCCCCGTAATCAACGGCGGCTGCGGTTAAATTGAGGCTCACACGGTTCCATAAATGCAGATAATGTTCCTGCTCCGCAACAAGAAAGACACTCGCCGCCAGTACAATAGAAGACAACAGGCCTCTAAGATCAAGCTTCGCTCTTGCAGCATGGTCTGCGTTCACACGACGGGCAAAAACGTATATCAGCAAGTACTCCACTCCCCAAAGCACAGGGATCAATGGCCACCACTTCAGCAGGAGCAGCATCCTGTCGGTCCCTTCTTTCCAGTCTAGGAAAAGAAGGATGCCGACACTGATTAGCAGAACAACAGCTGTATATCTTCCGACGCGACGCTTGCGGCGCTCCTTCCGTCTCCGCAGAGCAGCTCCATTCGCAATCTCCCTAGTCCCCAGTAACAAACCAGCTCCTAACAAAGCTATTGCGATTGCAACCTCCACGTAATGCTCGATGAAATACTGCATCCATGGTGGCTTTTGCCGGAAAAGAAAGAGCAGCGTCCCGCCGAATAACAGCATCAGGCCAAACGATAGGCCAGGTTCAGTAACAAAGGTCCGGCGTTTGGAGGGTACAGGAGCAATTCCGGGGTCTTGTTCCACTGGAAATCGCAAAATCCGATCTGCAGATTGCAGCACGTCGTATACATTATAGAAATAAAGCACAGGGATCAATAACCCCAGCAGGATCAGCAGCGGCACATTAATCTGCATTCCTATTGATGAGAAATATATTAGTGCAGAAATATCTAAAAGAATTGCAAAGATAAAAGATATCCCTTTGCGAAGCAGCCCAAAGTAGATATGCCCGGACCCGGGAATAAGCGCCGCCAGCAAGCCGGCAATAAATTTACGTTTGCGTCTGCGCCGTTTGGGCCGGGGCGGAATACGTTTAGGCTGACCTTCATCCTGAAGTGACTCTTGCACATCCATTTCGCTCTGCTCTTCTTCGGGAACGAACTCCGGCTTATCTGTCATTCCTGGCTCCTCCTCTCTCCAAGATTGCCTTGTCCTGCTTCAAAGGTGACCCCTCCGGTAGAACTCGACCAGTTCAACACCAGGCACAACTTCTTCCACGCCCACTTGAACAAATCCATGTTTGGTGTACAAGGCAACGGCAGGAAGGTTCAGTTTGCCAGTGGAGACGATGAACTGCTCCATCTCACTGTATTTTTCAAATACGTATTCCAAGAGCGCACCGGCAACTCCCTTACGAAAGTGCCCCGGGTTCACCATCATCCGGGTAATCGTCAGCTTCCCGGGTGATTCTTCTTCAACAGCAACTGCACCCATCAACTCACTGGCGTGGTCATGACAACCGTAAAAAATCTCCGGGGATTGTCTAAGCATATCCCTCGTCTCCATTAGTGGAGGAATCTCATTAAATCCAATGAGCTCCGCCTCCAAACGGTATGCCTTGTGTTGAAGGCTCCACAAATCACCAACGGTCATCTCATCCTGAAGATCAATTCTTGTTATATTCATTCCCGCCGTCCCCTTATATGCCGCGAAGGGCCTGCCGTTGCCGACAAGCCCCAAGTTATATATCGCTACAAGTATATTACCCACAACCAGAAAATCAGTTATCTAAAACCTCAGCCAGCAATTTGTTAACAAGGCCCGGGTTTGCTTTGCCTTTACTTTCTTTCATTACCTGTCCAACCAGGAAGCCGATCGCTTTTTGCTTGCCTGCTTTATAGTCCTCCACGGACTGCGGATTGGCCGCAACAACGGCTTCAACGATTCCTTTAATGGCTCCCTCATCGCTGATCTGCACAAGACCCTTCTCCTCAACGATAGCTCCAGGCAGTTTACCGGATTCCAGCATTTCCTTAAAGACGGTCTTGGCAATCTTGTTGCTGATGGTTCCACCCGCAATAAGGCCGATCATCTCGCCGAGACCCTGAGGGGTGATCTTCACTTGAGACAGCTCCAGATTGTTGCTGTTCAAATAACCCAGCAAGTCACCCATGATCCAGTTGGCTACAGCCTTGGCATCCTGGGTATAGGCCAAACTTCCCTCGAAGAAATCAGCCAGCAGCTTGGATGAGGTGATTACACCAGCATCATAAGCCGGGAGTCCAAATTCCTCGCTGTAACGGGCTTTCCGTGCATCGGGAAGCTCCGGAATACCGACACGGATGGATTCTCTCCATTCCTCGTCAATATGCAGAACAATTAGATCCGGGTCCGGGAAGTAGCGGTAATCATGCGCCTCTTCCTTACCGCGCATGGACAAAGTTTTGCCTTGAGCTTCATCCCAGCGGCGCGTCTCCTGTACAACAACACCACCGTCGTCGAGAATCTCCGCCTGACGGTATTCCTCGTACTCCAATCCGCGCAATACACCACGGAAGGAGTTCATGTTCTTAAGCTCGGCCCGGATGCCAAACTCAGCTTGTCCGTACGGACGCAAGCTGATATTCGCATCACAACGCATCGAGCCTTCTTCCATCTTCACGTCAGATACATCGCAATATTGCATGATCGCCCGGATTTTTTCCAGATAAGCCCGTGCTTCTTCCGGTGATCTCAATTCCGGCTCAGAGACAATTTCAATCAGTGGCGTACCCACCCGGTTGAAATCGACGAGTGAAGCATAGCCGCCGTCCACGTGTGTCAGCTTACCGGCGTCTTCCTCCAGATGCAGTCGGGTAATGCCAATCCGCTTGGTCTCCCCGTTCACTTCAATATCAATCCAACCGTTCAGACCGATCGGCTGATCGAACTGGGAAATCTGATAAGCTTTCGGAGAATCGGGATAAAAATAGTTTTTGCGGTCAAATTTACTAACGTCGCCAATGGTGCAATTCAGCGCCATTGCGGCCTTCATTGCATATTCCACCGCTTGGCGGTTCAGTACCGGCAGGACGCCGGGATGGCCCAGGCAGACTGGACATGTGTGCGTGTTAGGCGGAGCGCCGAATTCGGTGGAGCAGCCGCAAAAGATTTTGGACTTTGTATGAAGCTCCACATGGACTTCCAGTCCGATAACCGTTTCATATTTAGACATAAGTTATCTCATTCCCTTAAAAGTTTTGTGAGCCTATTCTTCACTATATAGATTGAACTTGTGATTTTTCTACTATGGGATGAGCCGTGACTCCAGAGAATGTTTGGACTTTCGGCCGCTGTTGTCTGCAGATTTCTTGATTTTAACCGCTATTAGCGGTAGAAATCCGCAGACAAAGGCGGACGCTCTCGCTCCTACAGTTCCAAAATTCCCCTACGCCACTTTTCCCTTCTTGTATATTTTTAAGTCCAATTTATATAGATATCTTGTGCAAAACTTGCTTCAGAGCGTAAGCTTCAAAGTCCGTATTAGAGCTGTGGACGTTGCTTGTGATGATCTGTATTCTGTTCAAATGCGTGAGCAACACGCAGTACAGTGCTTTCGTCAAATTCCTTACCGATAATTTGCAGACCTACCGGGAGTCCTTCAGCAAAACCGCAAGGAACGCTGACAGCCGGAATACCGGCCAGACTTACAGGAATAGTCAAAATATCATTCAGGTACATAGTCAGCGGATCTTCGGTCTGCGAACCCAGTTTAAATGCTGTTGTAGGGGCAGTCGGCCCGATCACAACATCGTATTTCTGGAAGATTTCATCAAAGTCCTGCTTAATCAGAGTTCTTACCTTCTGAGCTTTCAGATAATAAGCATCGTAGTAACCTGAACTGAGCGCATAGGTGCCCAGCATGATCCGGCGCTTCACTTCTGGCCCAAAGCCAAGACTGCGGGAGTTGTGATACAGATCTAGCAGGCCGCTGCCATCATCCGCACGAACGCCATAACGGACACCGTCAAAGCGGGCCAGGTTGGAGGATGCCTCCGACGAAGCCAGCAAATAATAGGTAGCAACCGCATATTCGGTATGCGGCAAGGATACTTCATCCCAAGTAGCTCCCAGGCTTTCCAGCACTTTAAGTGCTGCCAAAACCGGCTCGCGAACAGAAGCATCAACGCCTTCACCCAGATACTCCTTCGGTACTGCAATACGCAGTCCGGATACATCGCCAGTAAGCGAGCTCAAATAATCAGGAATATCCACTTTAGCGGATGTGGAATCCTTGGCATCATAGCCAGCGATAGCTTGCAGTACATATGCGGAATCCTCCACATTGCGAGTAATAGGGCCAATCTGATCCAGCGAGGAAGCGAAAGCCACCAAGCCGTACCGGGATACGAGGCCATAGGTCGGCTTAAGACCCACTACACCGCAATAAGAAGCGGGTTGGCGGATGGAACCACCAGTGTCGGAGCCCAGCGCGAAGAAAACTTCGCCAGCTGCCACAGCAGCAGCGGAACCGCCACTGGAGCCGCCGGGAACACGCTCAAGATCCCACGGATTGCGCACGGGACCAAAGCTTGAGTTCTCATTGGAGCCGCCCATAGCGAACTCGTCCATATTCAGCTTGCCGATGGTTACAGCGTCAGCCTGACGCAGTTTGTCAGCTACCGTAGCATCATAGACCGGTTGGAAATTGGTCAGGAATTGGCTGGCACAAGTCGTACGCAATCCCTTGGTAGAAATGTTGTCCTTAATTCCTGCAGGAAGGCCGAACAGCAGACCGCGTGCCGCCCCCGAGGCAAGTTTGTCATCCAGAGAGCGTGCCGCAGCACGTGCGCCCTCTTCATTTAACGTCAAAAAAGCATGCACGCGCGCATCCCGCTCAGCGATGGCGGACAACGATTCTTCAGTCAACTCACTGACAGAAATCTCCTTGTTGTTAAGCATGTTATGTACTTCTGGCAATCGATATTGAAACAGGCTCAAGATTCTTCCTCCTTCTTAAATAGGTGTAGTTATTCCAGTACCGCTGGTACCTTGAATTGTCCGTCTTCCTGATCTGGCGCGTTAAGCAGCGCCTCTTCCTGAGACAAGCTGTCCTTCACAACATCGTCGCGCATGACATTGCTTACCTGAAGCACGTGAGTGGTTGGCTTTACATTTTCTGTGTTAAGCTCATTCAGTTTCTCTGCATATTGTAAAATGGCATTCATTTGTTCGGTAAAGGTTGCCTCTTCTTCCGGGCTTAACTGCAGGCGAGCCAGCTTGGCCACATGCTGCACATCTTTGACAGTAATGCTCATAATAAACATCCCTCCTGATTAAAGGGCTAAAGCGCCCGGATAACGTTTTTAATTATATTGTAGAAGCTTGGACAATTCAATGTGCTTGTACTATGCCTCAGGCATGTTAAAAAAGCCGGCTTGCGCCGGCCCTTCTTAAATCCAAGCCCGGAGATTCACTTGCTTAATGAATTCCGCCTGGGACAGACTCTCTTTGGTTGTGGTCTCTATCTCTTCCGCATCGGTTGCATCGCCGTTCATTAAATAATGGAACAGCTTCTCATTATGCGTGGACAAGGCATAATCGATCAACGCTTCATGCGTTGCCCGCTCGGCTTCGACGGTCAGCAAAACTTCCTCTGCTTCAATATCTTCTGCCGGAACATAAAAATTCCGGTTCGCCTGGGGAACTCGAATGACATAATCAAACGCATTATCGGGATTGCGATCGTAAGCAATCAGGTAGCCGTAGTCCCCGATAGGAAGACCCTGCTCGAAAGCGTCCGCGACAATGACAATCTTCTCTCCTAAACGCAGCATCGCCCTACCTCCTGGCTCAAAATCTATGATGATTTTGCTTATTTCAACAGTCTACTAAAAAATAATAGAGCTGTCTAGCGGAAGGAGGAAGCACACAAGCTTTTTTCCATAATATGCTTCGGGATTGGCAAAAAGTCGCGGCTGCAGTATCATCCCTCTCATTACGGTAATTTATTCCTGCCCATTAGCGTAGAAGCCCCGGCCAAGCAAAAGAGAATGAGCAGCGCTGCCGACAGACAAGGGCTTAAGTTCACCCCGGCAGCTTCTCTCCCTTCGGAAAGAAGCCTGGCAGACAATCCGGGGAGGGCTGCTGGTGTCCAATGGAACCATGACGGCATCAGGCTGTCGGCAAGTGCCATTCCCGCGGACGACAGAAGTGACAGGAATGCAGCGGCAGGCGCACGCAAAAAAGCACTGAATAGCAAAGTGAGCGAAAGAGCGCACAACAGCCATATTCCATAGAGTGCGGCTGCAGCTACGACATCCATCCAGGGAAGAGAACCTATCAATTGCTCCGTATAATAGAGTGCACTAGCTACACCCAAGCCTAATGCAAGAAACAGTATCGTAAACAACCCCGCCCACTTAGCAATTACAAATCCAGCAGGTGACAAAGGTCTGGATAACACAAGTTCAGCGCTACCGTTGTAACGCTCTCCGGACAAGCTGTTCATTGCCGCCAGTACCAGCACCAGGATTCCGATTGAGCTGTATTGCCCCAGCGCCTGGGACATCACCGCTGCTGCATTTGGCATGATATACCCTTCAAGTATTCCTTGAGGAACATTGTTCGCTGCCTGCAAAATTTCCGGCATATAGTAGGTTATTATAGGCTGCATAGCTCCCAGCAGAATAAAGACCACAGGTATCCAGATTAGTTTATAAGTCCGGGCTGCTTCCAGCATTTCTTTTTGATAAACAATCCATGTATTTCTCATCCCCCGACCACCTTCATGAACATATCCTCAAGCGTGGAAGAACCTGCTTCGAATTGCAGAAGAGGGATGTTAGAAGCGGCGGCTTCCTTCAGAATGGTATGACGTGCTTGCTCCAAATTGTCCACATTGAACACAGCATGTTCTCCATTAAGCCGTGCCTCCAATATAAAGGGCTTGGCGCCAACGGAGTTTAACCACTGGATAGCCTCTGCATTCTTCTCCGTACGAACCGTAATCACTGGCTGACTGTACTTGGAACGCAGCACGGACAATGCTCCCTGCTCTGCAATCAATCCATCCTTCATCACTATAATCTCATCGCATACTTCTTCTGCGTCGTGAAGCACATGCGTGGAAAAAACGATGGTTGTCTCTTTCCGAATCTCACGCAGCAATTCCATGACCTCCCGTCGACCAATGGGGTCAAGCGCCGATACCGGCTCGTCTAGCAGCAGTAGACGGGGCCGGTGCACAAGCGCCTGTGCCAATCCCAAACGCTGCTTCATCCCGCCAGAGTACCCGGCGATGCGGCGGCGTGCGGCAGCTTTCAGCCCCACCCGTTCCAAAGCGGTCTTAGCCTTGCCTACAGCTTCCTTCCCGTTCATTCCACTGAGCTTGGCGGCAAAAGCAACGTATTCCTGACCGCTCATCCAGCCATAAAAAGCTGGTGACTGGGGCAGATATCCCAGTTCCCGCCGAAAATCTCCTCCTTGGTAACTCCCTGTGAAGGCGATGCTTCCCGCTGATGGCGGGAGCAGTCCGGCTATCATGCGCAGCGTCGTTGTTTTCCCGGCACCATTGGGTCCGAGCAGTGCAACACAGCTTCCTTGGGTAATCTCAAAGCTGATCCCACCCACAGAGAGGTGGCTGCCGTAGCTTTTGCGCAAATTCGAGACTTGAAGCAACGGCTGCATCACACATCCCTCCTACCGACCGTGAAATAAGCTACACTTCCCAATAAATTCCCGGCTACAATAATGATGATCCAGAGCCATTTGGGTCCCCGCACACTCTCTGCCTTCCAAAGTGAAATTAAACCGATGACCGCAAGCAGGACTTGCAGCACCACAAGCGGTAGTATAAGCCCCCAATTCACTTTCTCCATAACCTCACCCTCCTGCATGGTTACTCTCTATTGGCTCCTCGTCTTCTGGATTCAGGCAAAATAACGAACAGCAGATAAACAACCGTGGGCGTGGGAATCCCGGTAATCCCCCATAATCCCCAGAACCAGGCCTTCTTGCCTCTTCGCTTTGCATCCCGAAACAACAAGTTCCCTTGCAAAAATAAACAAACGGCCACAACGATCCATATCCATAGCGGCACATCCTGCAGCTCGTTCATTCCCTGGCACCTTCTTTGCACCGCCGGAAGCGTGATACCGTCAGACCTACTAATGCGGCTAACGGTATAATTCCTTGAAGGGTCAGATAGATTACTGGCACGTAACCAAGTAAAGCTAATGTAGAGCTGAGCAGAATCACTGAGACGATACAGAATAACAGCCTCTCCTTGCGAGCCTTCTTTCGTCTAGACTGCTCCTCTGCCACAATTAAAGATTCCAGCGCTCTAAGGGATGGAGGGGGAATATCATACTGCGCATCCAGACGATCCATCTCCCTAGTAAGTTTGTGCAATAACGCCTCCTGCTCGTCATTCTTATTCATTGTCTTCTCTCAGCTCCTTTCGTAATTGATTCAGGCCATAAGCTACCCGTGATTTGGCTGTGCCAGCAGGAATCTGCAAAATCTCTCCGATCTCCTCATAGCTGTAACCGTAATAATGCTTCAGCAGAACCGCTATCCTCTGAGCGGAAGGTAGCCTTGATAACGCATCCAGTACGTCGCTCCATTCCTCATCCTTGCTCTCAAACTGCCAGCGGATGGAGCGGATACCCTGTTCCTGCCGCTTCCATCGCTCCTCACGCTTCCAGCGTCGTTTCCGGTCAATATAAAGCCGGGTCGCAATAGTAATCAGCCAGGAGGAAAAAGATGAGGAGCCATTGTAGGTCCGGATTTTTTCCATGCATCTGACCATGGTATCCTGGGAAATCTCCTCCGCCTGCGAAGGGTCCATGGTCACTTTGATCAAATATTTGTACAGAAAGGTATAATGTTCACGGAGAAGCCCCGCTAGTGATGAAACATCACCCTGCTGAGCCTGCCGTACCCTTTCCTTCATTAGATCGTCCATGGTCCCCTCCTCCATAAAAGTTGTTAGCAAATATAATACGATTATCGAGGATAGATCGTTCAATCAGCGACTCATAATTTATTCTGGTACTCCCAAAGCCTGCGGCGCCAAGGCTGGATCGAGCCTTTCCCGGCAGGAAAACACCAAAATAACGTTTCTCTCCCTCGACGACGATCCGTTATGTTTCCCCCTTGGGCGCTTTCGTAGCTCCTGCTCAAACAGACCTCCCTGACCAAATTCCCCGGCGTAACAGCAGCCTCTTCTCCCCCTACATTCTGTCTGTACTCCATGAATGAACAAAAGCCGCCTTTCTCCGGACACTCCGAAAAAAAGCGGCAGTTCTTGCTGCAAAAGTGCTCGTATGTACCTTGAGATCTGGGGGATCCGTAGTCCAAGTGCCCCGAAATATCATCCTTCAATTCAAGTCCTCCCTACCATGTAACTCAAATTCAAACCCATATGTAGACAAAAAAAGCACGCAAACCGGGATTATTCCACAGTCTGCGTGCTTCGCGAGGTAAATATTACATTTAATTAACAATATTGTAGCAAATTTGTATTCTCTTGTCCATCTGTATTTCCCCGATTTTTGTCGGTACTTCTGGACCGATAGACTTATAAAGATACGTAGGGATTGTTCTCGCGCTCAAACCCGATTGTTGTCCTTGAGCCGTGACCCGGATATACCTTGACCTCTCCATCCAGCCGGTACAGCTTGCCCCGAATGGAATCAAACAAATCACGTTCCCGGCCACCAGTTAGATCGGTACGCCCTACTCCAAGCTTGAACAGCACATCACCGGAGAACAGATCATCTCCACACAGGAAGCTTACGCTGCCGGGAGAATGGCCTGGGGTATGGAAGACTCGGAAGGTATGTCCAATTAAGTCCAGAACCTGACCTTCACCAAGATCATATTCTGCCGGAGCTGTGGTTAAAGGAGCGGACAGATTCGGCCACATCAAGGAACCATTCAGCTTGGGATTCTCCAGCCACTGACTCTCCAGCGGGTGCAGATAGACAGGACAGTTCTTCAGCTTGCGGATTTCATCCACACCGCCCATATGGTCAAAATGGGCATGTGTCAGCAAGATCGCCTCAATCTCTATCCCCTCGATGCTTCGTACCAGTGCTGCAGGATTCATGCCGGGATCGATAATGATACCCCGTGCTGGATCAGCTCCTGTGAGCAGATATGCGTTGGTCTGAAGCGGGCCAAGTGTAAATGAACGAATATTAAGCATAACTTTTAGAAGCCGGAAATCAGGCCACGCAGCTCTTTGGCGATAATCGCGTGGGATTCCGTTCCTTCCCCGTAGGCTTGACCCATTGCCTTGCGAACGTCCCCGATTTTGCTGTCATAGTCAGCAGCTTCTCGGTCAGGATTTTCCTGTTTGAACTCTCTCATCAGACGTTGTACATGCTCAGGACGAGGTCCCCAATGACCAAGTACATAGCCGCCTGTATCAGCGAAGATAACGATTGGCACCGAACGACCGCCCATGGTCAGGAAGTTGTCCATCAAGTCCTGATTTTCCTCTAAAATGAGTACTTCGGTCTTGATTCCCGCGGTTTCAAGAATACGGAACACGGCAGGAACATTGCGCACAACATCGCCGCACCAATCCGCTGCCAGAATGATTACACGCAAATCATCGCGGTGATTCAGGCTCTCGAAAAATTCCCGGTCGCTCTCGTCTTCCCAGGCAAACTTCTCATACCAGGCTTCGAAATCCTGCTGATTGCGGGTCATACCCTCTACGAATTGACGGGGCGTGAGTCCCTGACCAAATTTAGGAGCTACATTTTGCTTCATGCTGCATTCCCTCTCTTCTTCTTGGATTGGTACCACTTGAATACAAAATAAATAACAATAAGGGCAATAGCACCTAGAATAATTTCATGAGTATACTTCGCAGCGACTTCATCAATGTTCTTCCACTTATCGCCTAGCGTCATACCCAAGTATACAAATAATGCACTCCATGGGATAACGGCCAGTGTGGTCAGAAATGTGAACTTGCCCAGTGGCATCCGGGTGATTCCGGCAGGTACGGATATGGCATGGCGTACAACCGGAATGAACCGGGCTGTGAAAATAACGCCTGTCCCATATTTGTTGAACCACTCCTCGGAGTGATCAATGTGCTTTTTGGAGATAAAAATGTACTTTCCGTACTTCTCCAGTACAGGTCTGCCGCCGTAACGGCCGATCCAGTATACGAAAATCTGGGCAATAACGCCGCCGATGGTTCCGAATACTACTGCACCAAAGTAATTAATATCTCCCGTCCAAACCAGATAGCCTCCATAAGCCAGAACAATTTCACTTGGAATTACTTCCATCATTAATCCGATCATAATCCCGAAGTAGCCAAGGCTCTGAATCCATTCAAAAAGATTCGAGATCAGATCAGAGATAACATGCATGTTGGCGCTCCTCCTCCCTTTATTTGCATAGGCGGCAGGGCTCACTGCATCGCTATGCTCTATGTAGCCAGTCTTCTCTTAGCCTATTCTAGCATATGGAAGGATACAACTTCTACTTACAGGAAAATGAATCTCCAGAACACATTGTGGACCTCCCCAGTGCATCTCGCAAAATAGACGACAGGGTCATTGACAAAACAGGAAAAATATCGCTATTATATATTTAGATAATTATTTAAATATCGAAGGGTCGGATAGACATGAATGAATCTTTTAAAGCACTGGCCGATCCTACCCGCCGCCAAATTATCCGTCTGTTGCGGGAGAAGAACAGGACCGCCGGTGAGATAGCCGATTATTTTAACGTCTCGAAGCCAAGTATCTCGCATCATCTGAACGCCCTTAAACATGCCGGGCTTGTGCAGGATGAGCGCCAGGGCCAGTTCATTCTATACACGCTGAACACCACTGTTCTCGATGAGGTTGTCGGCTGGCTGCTGGAGATGACGGGGACGGGCAAGCAGGATAGTACACAAACTTCAGGCACACTCCAGAAAGCAAGCGAAAGTAACCATGCAACTAAGGAGGATGAAAGATGAGAAAGATCAAATGGAAATGGCAGGATACGCTTATTGTAGTGTTGGGTCTAGCCTCACTTGGTTTTGCGTTATTCAATTACAATGCTCTGCCGGACCAGCTTCCGGCCCAATTCGGGGTTACGGGAGAGGTTAACCGGTATTGGAGTAAGGATTCGGCGATTGCCTGCCTCGGGTTGCTTGGTTTGCTTATGCCACTGCTAATGCATTTGACACGAAGCATTGATCCGCGAAGAGAAAACTATGCAAAATTCGAAAATGCCTATGCCATGACACGTCTGGCCATGGCCCTGCTGTTCGACTTTATTTTTGTCCTGGTCATCATGTATGGGCTCAACATCAATCTTCCTGTAGGCAAAATTGCTATTGGTGCAATTGGAATTCTGTTTATCATTATTGGAAATTATATGCCTCAGGTCAAAGACAACTACTTCATTGGCCTACGTACCCCATGGACCCTGCATAATCCCGAGGTGTGGCGCAAAACGCATCGTTTGGCAGGCGGTCTCTGGGTAATTGGCGGACTGCTGATGATTGGAGCTATATTTACAGGGGGAATATGGAACACGGTAGTGATTGTGACAGCTTTGGTGTTGACTACCCTCATTCCGGTCGCTTATTCGTGGATGATAGCACAGCGGTTAAAGGTCTAGTATTGGATTGAGATTGCGCGCGAATTCGACCCAGCGCTCTCTGAATTCTATCCACATGTGCGGTATAATCTCATGGACGCTGGAGACAATAGGCGGCTAGAAGTTCAGGCGTTCATCCTAGTAACGACCGGGCCTTACGTTCAGTCATTAGATCGTCGTATCTCAGGGTAATAGTTCAAAGCAGCAGCAGTCTAGGGTGTGGCATTATACGCCTACCCTTTAGGGATTGTTGCTGCTTTTTTTGTATCAAAAAAAATCAGAGCGTTCGTGCTAAACTGGGCGGCGGCTACGGGTTCGGAGGGTTCTTCCGAGCGACCTGCTGCCTTTTTGTCGCCAGCCATTGCAGCTTCTGACCTGCCACTTCAGCTCGTTCAGTCATTCGGAAATGTCGGTCATTCCCCTTTCCCTCACTGTGCAATTCAAGAAACCTGTATTGTTGCAGTAATTCCATACCGATGGCAGCGATCCGCACAGCGTCTTCTTTATCCCCGGTCTGAAATTTGTTACGGCCCAACTCCCATATTCCTTCCATAGCCTTAGTCCATTTGAAGTAGTTATAAGTATCACTCCGCAGGGCTTTGCGAATCCAATAGACCGCAGCTTCTGGCTGGTTTTTCTCCATATATAGCTCTGCCATTTCCCAGTTCAGACCAGCGTGGTATGGCGATTCCCGAAGGCCGGTCCGCAATAGCGCTTCGCGCTGCCGGTCTGGCACCAGCCTTGAAAGCTCAAGCCGTGTCTCGGTAGAGCGCGGATTCCAGTTCATGGATTGTTCCAACAACCTTACCTTCTCCGCAGGGCTAGGAGCGTAAAACGCTGCACGATATAATAATGCTCCCCGGTCTGCACGGAATGAACTGAGCCCTAGCATCAAGAACAGACTACATACTAATCCTCCTGCTATCCAGCCGGAATGCCTTCGGATCGGGCTGTATAATGTTGGGCGCAGCGAAGCTACCGGTTCTTCTCTTGAGGAAACAGCCAACGCCGGCAACCAGAACAGCAGCAGCCAGACCATGCCATAGCTCCAGTCAAAATCAACGGCACTATGCAGAACAAGGACCAGGAACGGTGCCAACAGATGCGGTGTCGCTCTTAAAGAACATGCCGTTGCCAGCAGCAGGACCAGAACTACTGCCAGACCGACCCCGCCCAGATTCAGCAGCAGATCAAGGTAGCCGTTATGGGTCTGGCTGCCAACATAGGGACGGGACTGAATGGCGAGATACATATTGCGCCAGGTTCCGCCTCCGCGCCCCAGCCAGGGCGCTTCCCCCGCGAGTCGCAGGGCATCGCGGTACAACAGGCCGCGCGCGGCGACCGTGGACGACGGTCCGGTGGTGATACGCGCGATCATGTACGTCAGGACGGCGGTGCCCCCCGCCGTCCAGCCCGCGGCCGCGAGTGCCAGCAGCGCGGCCCGGGAGCGCTGCGCCGTGCTGTGCCAGCGGCGCTCCAGCCACAGGCCGGCTAGCACAGCGCCGGCCCAGCACCCGGCCAGCAACAGCAGGCCGGGCAAGGGCTTTACCGCCAGGCCGGCAGCGGCCAGTTGGCGGTAGAACAGCGCCGCACAGGCCACGGGCGCGGCGCCTGTAAGCAGAAGCGGCGCGATCAGCCGCCGCTTCAATGCCAGAACGGCGGCGCAGGCGCAAGCCGCCGCCAGCCATGCGCCGCGCGACTCGCTGAGCAGCAGCGCGGCGGCGTACGGAAATAGCGGCAGCTGGCGCAGCAGCCTGGCTGCATATGGGAATAGCGACAGTTGGCGCTGCAACTTGGCGGCATACGAGAATAGCCGCTGCTGACACTGCAGCTTGGCCGCGTGAGGAAATAGCGGCAACTTGCGCAATAGCCTGGTGGCATGCAGGAATAGCGGCAGCTGACACCGCAACTTGGAAGCATACGAAAATAGCCGCTGCTGACGCAGCAGCTTGACCGCATGAGAAAATAGCCGCGACCCACGCTGCAGCGCGGCTCCGCTCCCTGCACTGCCATAACCACCCGCGACTGCAAATAGCCGCTCCAGCAGAAAAACCGCCATGACCGCGCCGAACGTGTTGGGATATTGCAGCAGTCCGGCGAGCCGTGCGCCTGTCACACTGACATCCGGGGCACTGGTGTAAGCTACATTAAAGGCGAGCGTCAAACCAGTACAAAGTGGGAGCAACGCACTAAGACACAGAGTCACGCCAAGTCCATGCCAGCTTGCACGCAGAAGCCGGGCAGCACCCTTGCTGCCCGCGCTGCTATAGGCAATCAGGGCAAAACTACCGTATAGCGCCCAGCGCCACATTTCATCAAAGTTGGCCTGTGCCGACAGCGGACCTCGCAGCCAATGAATGCCGTACAGGCAAAGGATAACAATAGGCGCGAGAAGCACAATGTAGATCATTGCCTCATTATTGGCTCTGCTCCCCACACTCCTTAGCAGCACTAACTTCAGTGAAAGAAGCAAGCCGCATAACACAAACCATATTGTCAGAAAGAGATGGATT
Source organism: Paenibacillus sp. NPDC058177 (assembly GCF_042883835.1). Classification (NCBI taxonomy): domain Bacteria; kingdom Bacillati; phylum Bacillota; class Bacilli; order Caryophanales; family Paenibacillaceae; genus Paenibacillus; species Paenibacillus sp. NPDC058177. The sequence goes on from NZ_JBHVVB010000011.1 coordinate 20,425, forward strand.
TCTCGTGTGAAAAAAAATCCTCGCAGCAAACATGCTGCTGTCCCGGCCACCAAGACCATTCCCGCGCACAAATAGTAGAAAGTGGTTTGCACTGAATTTTTGTGTTGATGATTAATCACTTGGATAATCCCCTGTACTTCATGATGCTAACCAGTATTCCCAGCCTGGCTTTTATACAAAAGGGATATCGCAATCCTTTCGATATAAATTTTATATTCGATAGATTTTTGGGATGGAATCTGGGATTCTTCTCATAATCAGTGCTTGCTTCGTCAAGGAACGGACTCCAGAGACCTTATTGTCTATATATCCATCGATTCAGGAAGCTAACGGACTCCAAAGGCGCTATGGCAAGAAATATTGTCCGAATACCGCTGTTTGGAAGGAAATAGCGTCTTCTGAGTCCACTACATCTCCAAAACAACTTTATAGCGGCAAATAACGGCTATACGGTCCGTTAGCCCCCATTCATTAGCCTTAACCAAATGAATGGTTAATTCCATGAAGTAGTTTGATTCAGTTGTTTTGATGCAGTTGTTCTGGTGAAGTTGTTTTCATGAATCTGTTTCATGAGGTTCTTTCGGCAAGTAATGATTACAACGTTCAGCCGGAAATTGGCTACAAAAAAATGACCTCTTCCTCCACTTAAGTGTGGATTCGGAGGTCATTTCATTTTCAAGTTAGTCCCAACAACTGCGATACATTTGGAATCGTCCATTTTCAGCGCGATATCGTTGGAACTTATGGTTTGAGCATACGGAAAGTCCGTCATTGCAGAACAGTGTGGACTTTTGAGGCCACTATTTCCCTATGCCTCCGTCGGCAGCAGATCTGCACAAGCGCGTTCCAGATAGGGCTTGGCGCCCAGAAAATCACGGAAGGCGGTATACTCACGCCATTTGGCGGCGTTATCGCCTCCAGCGCTGCGGACAGCACGGATCAGGATGTTCTTCGGCGTATGCTCCAGATCGATAAACTCCAAAAGCTGGCTCCGGTAGCCGAGAAGGTCCAGCAGCTTGGCACGAATGGCATCTGTCGCCAGTGCGGAGAAGCGTTCCTTCAGAATACCGTGCGACAGCAACGGATTCAGCACTTCATTCTCGACCTGTGCGAATAATTCATGCTGGCAGCAAGGTACAGAAAGGATGACTGAAGCGCCCCAGCGAACCGCTTTTTCAAGCGCAGCATCTGTAGCGGTATCACAGGCATGGAGTGTAACAACCATATCAACTTGTTCCAGCTCGTCGTACTTGGCGATATCGCCCACCAGGAAACGAAGCTGATCGTATCCAAGTTTTGCGGCAAGCTCGCTACAATGTGCGATAACATCGACCTTCAGGTCCAGTCCGACAATGTTCAGCTCCCGCTTCTCGCGCACCTTCAAATAATGATATAGTGCGAAGGTCAAATATGATTTGCCGCAGCCAAAATCCACGATCGTTAGCGGGCGTCCGGTTGGCAGATCAGCGAGTACATCCTCCACCATCTCCAGGAAGCGATTGATCTGCCGGAACTTGTCATATTTTTTCGCCAAAACCTTGCCTTCACTGTTCATGATCCCCAGCTCCACCAGAAATGGTACCGGCTTCCCGTCCTCCAGGACGTATCGCTTGCGGCGGTTGTGGGCCAGATCAGGCGTCTCCTTCTTGGTTGGGGACTTCGTCAGAATGGAGACTTTGTATTTCTTGCTGATCAGTACTTGATAATCGGCTTCAATGGTGCAGATCAGCCCTTGGCGGAAGGTGTCTCTAAGTAGTAGAGTCATCTCTTCGGCAGCCTCTTCGGCCGGAATGTTGCGATGCTCCACCTTTGGTCCAATATAGTAGGCGAACTGATAATGCAGCTTGCCTTTTAACTCAACAGGCTTGATTACCACCTTGTTGTAGGCGACTTCGCCTTTGCTTCGCAGTTGACTCAGCGTCGCCGTAATTAATGTGCGGTCACTGATCACTTGGTCAATAAGAGCTTTTAAAGATTCCACAGGGCACATCTCACTTTCGGAATTAAAAATGGAGAACTATGTTCTCCTGACAGTTCATCTATTATAGCATGTCATAACAATACTGGTTATAAACAAACCGTCTCCACTTGCAGCTGGCCTTTGAGTATTGTGATGGCATGACCTGTTAGGGTTATCGTTTCTGTGCCGACATCTAGCAGCAGATGACCGCCACGCGGAGAGGCCTGATAGGCACTTAAGAGGGGACGGTTCAATCTAGCGTCCCAATAAGGACCGAGTGCGGTATGTGCAGAGCCGGTTACAGGATCTTCGTTCACCCCGACTTTAGGTGCAAAGAAACGCGAGACGAAATCGATACCTTCTTCGTTCCTCTCAGCTGTTACCGAAACAGCCCTTGCAGCAAGTCCAGCCAGCAGGGCAAAGGCAGGCTCATTGCAGTTCCCATTCCTTTTCCCGGGCAACCAGTTGGTTCCACTCCTGTAGCCCTTGCTTGACTTCATCAAGGGGCAGTTGTCCCTTCTCCAGTTCTTCGGGGGCCTTTAGCAGCAGCCGTTCATACAATGCCTTCCCTTCAACGGCTACATCCTCCCCCTGCTCCCGCAGCCGGTACAGACTGTCCTCCGCTTTGCTATAACGGCCCTGTGATTCCAGATAGGGGAGCAACAACCGCTCTGTTTTGGCCGGAACCCGGTATCCCTGAACCTCCTGCAGCAGCTCATCGATTTCCTCCGTCATAGACAGAAGACTCCGGTCGGCCCCATTCAGATCGGCGTATAAGTACAGATGCAATGCCCGCATCGACCGGAACAGTGCTTCTTCCTTGTTGCCTGCTGCCGTGTAGATGCCGCCCTCCTCTTTGAGCAGCCTGGCTACCCCCTGAAGTTTATCGGATTCAATGATACCGCCCAACCGGAACATCTCAATGACGTCCTCCACAGACAATGAATTTAAAAGGCGGGAGTTGAGCCGGAAATGCCTGTTCAGTAATTCATCGACTTCCCATAAGGCTTCCGTCGTCTTTCGTTCCTGCTTCAGCGTAAGGACCTTTGCTACCATCGCTGTCATATCCTCAATCATGCGGACAATATAATCTCTCCGGAACATATCCTGCACTCCTTTCTATTGCCGCGGCTGCGGATAAAAACTCCCTGCTGCGACTTCCTCTTCCTGTCCAGCTGTGTGCTTCTGCTTCCATCTTAAACGATGGAAAGCGGCTTGACAAAAAACGCTGAGCCAAACGGCTGCTCCGCAAGAACGGCAAAGAGGCAGCATCCCGCAAACCTGGGAGTGCTGCCTCTTTACTCTCTTGGAGATCAGACATTAATTTGTAGCTACAGCCTTGTCCACAAAGTCCCCGATGATCTCCGCCAACCTTTCGGGGTCTTCCATCATACTCATATGGCCCACACCTGCAATGGTAGCCTGAGTGACGTTCGCCTTGTCCGATGTGAAGGTTCGCTCCGCAGGAACCAACTTATCTTCCGCACCGGCCACCAGTAGAACAGGCAGCTCGCTGGCCGAGAGTACATCCCGGCGGTCCGGCCGCTCGCGCATCGCGAGAGCGACTCCCGCGGCTCCTTGCGGAGGTGTTCTGTAGCCGATTTCCTTCGCCCGCTCCAGCAGATGCGGTGAAGACTCTACTGTACCTGGTGCGAATAGACCTGGTACAAGTCCATCTACAAACACATGAATTCCTTCATTTTGAATGGTGCTGACACTCTTCAGCCGTTTCTCCTTCGCCTCATCGGTATCCGGGTAGGCTGTCGAATGGATCAGTCCAAAACCAGTCAAACGGGATGCATAACGCTGGACAAAGGACAGCGCAACATAGCCGCCGAGCGAATGGCCAAGCAGCGTCACCTTGGATAATTCCAGAGCGTCCAACAGCCCAAGCACATCGTCGGCCATACTCTCAATTGTGTACGCCCCAAGCGGAGCATCCGATTCACCATGTCCACGCAGGTCAGGCGCGATGACACGATAGCTGCTGCTAAGACGGGGGATCACCTTCTCCCAATATTCAGCGCTGCCGCAAAATCCGTGCAGCAATACAATGGCTTCGCCCTTACCCTGATCACTGTAGCAGATCGTGCTTCCTTCACAACGAACTTTTTCCATGGCTGCTCCTTCTTTCTATGTAGAAGATTATGAAGCACGTTAGATATATATATTTAAGCCAAACTGCTTCCCTTGAAACGCCCATAAGCTTCCAAACCGAAACCTGTGGCGGCCGCTCCGGCAATCTGCTCTGACATGACCATCACCCGATGCAGTGGCGTTGTCTGCAAAGTATGATAAGGCTTGGGTCCGTTCACATCCACAATAGCCGCTATACTGTAATGTCCAATAGCCGGAAACTTCAGACCGACTGACTGTGCAGGCTGCAACGGCCCCGCCGCAGTGAGATAACTCTCCCGTGTGAGCAGCGTCCCCAGACAGGCATCTACAGCAATAATAATCTGTCCTGGCGGGATCGATGCCACACGTGCAGCCAAATTATCTGCATCACAGGGGTTCGGCAATGTGCCAACTACATGCGGAAAGCCGTAGTCTATCAGCCTGCTCCCTGTTAACGGGCCAAGCGCATCTCCAGTGGAGCGGTCCGTCCCAATACAAAGAAAGGTTACCTGTTCGATAGTATGCAGAGCTGCAATTTCCCGGAAGAACGCCGTCAGTCCTTCTGTGTCCTTCTTATATCGACGTTCATGCCCCTGCTCCCGGATTCCCATCTGCTCCACCTCCTTGTTCTCCTGCTCCGGTATTCCAAAATTCTTTTATCATTCTACACGATTTCATTCTCTCCGACAAAAAAATGGTGGTCTCGCCTGGAAACATGGTAAAATACATGGATCAATGGTCAGAGAGGATGTAATAAAACCAATGGATTTGACACAACCAAGCCAGGAAAATGTTGAATATATGATTGAAGCCATCAAAGATAAGCTGAAAATGGCTAGTGCGGCCGCCATGCAAGCTTCTGCATTCTCGGTAGATAATTATGAGGATATTCTCGATGTCTATGAAGTCGCTATGGGAAGCGACAGACTCAGCATTTCCCAAGTAGAGGCGCTGGTATCCGAGCTTGGTCGTCTTCGCCGCAAGTAACAGCACACAATAAAGCCCCTTGTCTTGGTCCATTCCGCGAATGAGCCATGAAGACAAGGGGCTTTTTTTAATTAAAAAATAGCAAGGTTGATTGTCCTGTAGGGGAATCCCCTCTTAAGGAAGATCAATCAAAATCAGCTCCGCTGCACCATCACTGCCGGTCCCTCTAATGGTCATCTCACAGCTCTTGCGGATGCGCGCAGCATCTCCTGTGCTCAGGTCAAAACTGCCATCCGAACAAGATATCTCCACATTTCCTGAAATCACGAAGATATGAGTTCTCCTGTGCTCCTGCTGTGGATATTGCAGCTCCCGGTTCGTCTCCAGCACCGACAAAAAAATAGTCGCATTCTCGTTGAATCTCAGTGCACCGTCCTCACCGGTTCCAGACGCCACCGGCAGCAGTTTGTTGAGACGTTGCTCACGGGGATAGAATTTTGCATCCCATCTGGGGGATAGCCCGCGCTGGTTTGGAAGTAGCCAAATCTGCAGGAAACGTACATTGCTGCTCTGCGATTGATTCTTTTCCGAGTGATTAATGCCTGTTCCCGCACTCATAATTTGGACAGTACCGGCATGAAGATCGATCTGATTGCCCAGGTCATCCTCATGGCTCAGTACCCCTGAAACCACATACGTTATAATCTCGAGATTGTGATGCGGATGCTCATGCATACCCTGCTGCGGCTTCAACTCGTTGTCGTTATGGGCCAGTAGCGCACCGAAATGCGCATTGCTGGGATCGTCGTAATCGGCAAAGGAAAAGCTGAACTCACTGTGTATCCAGTCTCTATTCGATGTATGCCTCTCTGCGGATGTGATGACTTTGATCATAATTGTTGCACCTCCATAGATGTTGATATCTTGGAACCATACTGGTAAATAGGCGCTTTAATTATATATTTCTTACCCTCACTCATCCGCTGTCAATCATACATTAGTCGAGATTAGACTGTAGTTTGAACACCGTCTCTGCATGCCCTACTCTCGTTCCGCCGTCATTATAGATAACACCTGTGAAGGCTTCACGTAGCTTTTCCATCGTAGTCTGCTCACTGTAGCCTAGTTGTTCCAGAATGCTGTAGACAATCAGGCCCCACTCTTCCTCAGAGCCGTCGAGAATCTTGAATGAGATTCCCAGCCGCTCCCGGCGTAGTGCAAAGCAATAGACCCCTTTGAAACCGCCTTTGGCAATGATGTTATCATCCGCCAGCAGAATTGAATCCAGTCGTCCATGACCAGCCACCATCTCTGGATGAGCATTCATGGCTGAAGTAATGACCTTAACCGCTTCACGGGTTGGTCCATCGTCAATAAGATCGGGACAAGCCATCTTCAGATAAGCATTAGCGAGTGCTGTCAAAGGGAGGGCAAATACGGGCAAACCGCAGCCATCCGTTCCGAGCCCGATGCTCTCCGGAGCTATGTTCGCCAAGTCTGCAATCGTATCTATAATTTCACGTTGAACCGGATGACTCGGCTGATCATATTCATCCAGCGGCAAGCCCTTCAGCTTGCTATAGGACAGAATACCCATATGCTTGCCGGAACAGTTGTGATAAATTTTTCGTTTGTTGTAGCCGCGGATGGCTTCTTCCCGACTGCTGCGGTCCAGCGGGTAGCTAGTCGCGCAAATCATAGCCGATTCCTCAATGCCGATCTTAGCTGAGATGCTCTCCAGTGTGGACACATGATAGCTTTCGCCCCGGTGGGAAGCAGTCATGAGCGCAATTTCCGGTGGTGTGAGGCCATAATGCTCAGCGATTCCACCACGAATACCAGGAATGGCCTGCATAGGTTTTGCTGCTGAACGGGTAAAGGAAACAAAGCCGGGATCCCCAGCGTATCCCTTTAATTGCCCCCCCTCCCCGACGATGGCGATATGTCCACTGTGGACACACTCCAGCAAATCCGACCGGTATTCTCGCACCAACACTGTTTCCATGATGTCTCTCCTCTTTTCTAAAAACGTCTATAAATAAATTCAGGTTTAATTCCAAGAAACTATATAATCTTTCGGCTATCCGGGGTTGTTTGTAAAGCCGCAAAAACAGCCGTTTATGTGCTTACAAGCCGCTCTGTTGCGCCCAATCTGTAGATTTCTCCTTTAATCGTTCCCTTGCTCATTTGCTGTTTCAGCCTATACACTAACGTTTATATACCAAGTAAGATAGCTTCAGATCCCCATGATATCCCGTGAAGGGGGCGGTATTCCCGCTTCCCGATCTGGAATACCCTATTCTGATAAGGAGTGATCGGTGATGAGTAACGTAGAGCATGAAACAGAACACGGCAGCAACTTCCTAAAAGGTGTCTTTATCGGTGGATTGATCGGTGCGGCAGCTGCCCTGCTGTTCGCACCCAAACCCGGCCGCGAGATCCGCAGCGACTTGTCGGACAAGCTATCGCTTGCCACAGACAAGACCAAGGAGGTCGCTGGGGCCGTGACGGATAAGACCAAAGCTCTGGCAACTACCGTAGGCGAAAAGGCCTCCGACCTTGCTAGCACGGTCTCCACCAAAGCCTCCGACATTTATACTACCGTCAGCGACAGTAAACAGCAAATCGCAGCCACCCTGCAAGACACCGGGAAAAAGATCGGAGATACAGTCAGCGAAGCTTCAGCCAGCGTGGCCTCAGATGTGAAAGACGCATCTAAAGATGTTGCAGACGAAGCCAAGAGCGCCAAAGAAGACGTCGAGTCTACCTATAAATCCTCCTAATGGATCGACGGTGACAACCAGCTATGCTCCATTTATTCAATAGCCAGCTCACCGTAGCTGGCTATTGCCATGTCTTAAAGGTAAATTGATTTAAAATATTGCGGCTAAAGAGGATCAGTCGCAAAATCAGAGGTTGACTATAAGCGGCGTTAGTGCGGAGGGTCAGAGAGATTCTGGAGGAAACGTCAGTGTTCGCCTTTAAAGACCGATTTTAACCTATAACTCCTTTACCATCCAAAAAATCGGACTTTATCAGCGATCGGAAGAACCCTCTGAACCCGTAGCGTCCTTATTTAGCGTCAACCACTGATTTTGGTTTTGAGTCGCTAAAGAAAGCGGGGAGCGGTATGGGAGATTCAATGAACAGAAGCAAAACCTATGAATTGGAGGAGCATCCCTTTGAGCTGCGGCATGAGGTCAAACGGCTCAATGCGCGGCTCGACCAAATTGCTAATTCGCTTGAAAAATCAGAATTCAAAGATATTCTCGAAAATTATTCTAATCCGAAAAAACGGATCGTCACCAACCTGATGGCTGGCATTTCCCGGGGACTCGGGCTTTCACTAGGGACGTTCATCATCCTTGGGCTGCTCGGTTATGTAGCCAGTCTGTTCATCAATGTGCCAGTGATCGGCGAATACCTGGGTGAGATTAAAAACTATATTGATGCCAACAATTAACACGCCCTGCTGCCTGCACCAGGACTTCCGTCAAATGATTATTACGAAGCCCGGCGTATGCAAGGGGCTTTCGCTCGTTGACACAACAAAGGGTATGCTTCTCTCCGCTCCGGAGAATAGCATACCCTATCGTTCTTTAGGCAATAGCGTGCAGACGGCATCATCGATTCTGTTCATCATTCGTAATATCCGATCGTCATTCAATAGGAAGAATTAGACATGATTTGCTTCAGCTTTTCGGTGGCCCGCTTCTGAATCCGCGAGACACTCATCTGTGAAACGCCCAGCTTCTGGGCGATGGCCCGCTGAGATTGCCCGTCCTGGAAGGCTAGTAGCAGCACCTGCTGCTCTTGCTCCTTCAATTGACCGAGCGCCTGCTGCAAGTCCATGCGCTTCTCTACCGTTTCAAAATCATTGGCTTCCGAACTGATCAGTTCGCCAAGTGTTGCGCCGGTCTCCTCTTGAGAGAGAGGTGAATCCAGTGACACATAGTGATAACATTCCCTGCCCGCCAGTACTTCTACTGTTTCCTCCACAGATAGGTCAAGATAGTGGGCTATTTCATCCACTGCGGGCGAACGCTCCAGCCGGATCGTCAGTTCGTCGATCGCCTGCTGAACGAGAGCCCCCTTCTCCTTGATCCGTCTCGGAACTTGTATGTACCAGGATTTATCGCGCAGGAAATTCTTCATATGCCCGATCATGCTTTTCATGGCATAAGGTTCAAAAGGGATTCCCAAGCTGATATCATATTGCTGCAGCAACCGGATTAGCGCCATTTGACCAACCTGGTACAGGTCCTCATAGAGGTCGGGACGATTGCGGGCGATTTTGCCGGCAGCCATTTTGACCATTGGCTCGTATTTCTGAATTAAGGTGGTGGCTATTTCATTATCTTTACTTTGCTGGTATTCCCAGATCAGGCTCACTGCTTCATTCATGGACTCGGGGGGAGTCGCTTTTTCGTTCATACTTTCTCCTCACTATAATGAAGCCGCTTGGTCAAGGTAACCACCGTCCCTCTCCCCGCCTCGCTTACTACGCTAACATCGTCCATCAGTGCCTGCATCAGGTAGAATCCCAGGCCTCCGACCTGAACGTCACTCAGCTCTTTGTCGTGCAGCGTCGTACGCTCAGCAGCCGAGTCCACGCCGTCAAAGCTCTCCCCCTCATCTTTGACAATAATGGACAATGCATCTGGGCCAACCTCAAAGATCACATCCACCAATCCATCATCCTGCCCGTAAGCATACAGTACAGAGTTGTTACAGGCTTCCGATACGGCAACCTTCATATCTTCAATGTCCTCGTACGTAAAGCCCATTTTTGAAGCAATACCATATAGATTTAATCTGACGATATCGACATATTCCGCGCTGGCCGGCAACTGGAGAACTACTCTTTGCACATCATCACTCATTCTTTGTTCGGTCCTTTCCTAGTGGGAATTCTCTTGGGGGGCAAAAAACTTGGCAATACCGGTCATATCAAACAGCTTCTGAATTTGCGGAGGCACTTCTTCCACAATGAATTTAACATCCATACCATGTCTGGCTTTCAGGATCGAGAGCAGAATTCCGATGCCTGTGCTGTCGATGTATCTTAATTCTTTAAGATTAATGACGAGGTCCAGCCCAGCTTCACCCACAAGCGGCTCCATGACAAGACGAAAATCAGGAGCAACCGACAAATCGAGTTCCCCGCTTAGGAAAACTGTACATACACTGCCTTCGGTCTTAGTCTTTGCATGAAACTTTTCGCTTTTATGTGTATTCATAGACAATCTCTCCTGATATATGTTTTCTTTACCAATAACCCTAAAGGCATACTTTTGAAACAAAAAACGGTTATTCAGACTCTGGTATTTGCTGAATTACGCATGATGAATGGACGTCCCACGCTCATTGATCAGGGTATCCTTTCGGGAATATCGTGAAATGATCTGCTTGATGCTGCCCATCTTGAGCGGCTTACTGATGTAATCATTCATCCCTGAAGCCAGGCAGCGGTTCTGGATGCCTTCCATGACATTGGCCGTCATCGCAATGATAATAGCTGTTCCGGCAGACGGTCCGCTTCCACGCCGGATCTCGGCAGTAGCCTCCAGGCCGTCCATCACCGGCATTTGCAGGTCCATAAAGATAAATTCATAAGCATGCTTCAGCGCCAAAGCTACAGCCTGTCTTCCGTCTTCGGCGACATCCGCCTCATAGCCCAGCTTGTGCAGCATACTGACCATCAGCCTCTGATTGATAGGATGGTCATCCACAATAAGCACCCGGCTACGTTCCTCTTCACTTGGGAAGGTATGGGCTGCTTCTTCCTTCTCTCCACTGCCCACCAGTTCCCCTTCGGGCAGTGTTGCCTGGATGGTAAAGACAAACGTAGCACCCTTCTCCTCCATCGATTCGACCCGGATATCCCCGCCCATCATCCCTACAAGGGATTTGCAGATGGCGAGCCCAAGACCGGTTCCCCCATATTTACGTGTCATAGAGGAATCAAGCTGTGAGAACGGCTGGAATAGCCGGTCGCATTTCTCCGGGGAAATCCCGATGCCTGTGTCCTTAACCGTAAACTCTACTACGATTTTATTATCCTTGCTTTGCACAGCAGACGCAACCAGGTATACTCCACCCTGATTGGTGAATTTGACGGCATTCGCGACCAAATTAATCAGTACCTGGCGCAAGCGCGCCATATCGCCGTACAGCAATCTCGGGAGCTTGTGGTCAATGAAATAAGCCAGCTCCAGGTTCTTTTTCCCGGCTTCCATAGCAAAGAGGTTGAAGACCTCCTGGATACAGGTTCGCAGCTCAAAGAGCTGCTCCTCCATCTCCATTTTGCCGGACTCCATCTTCGTGAAATCCAGAATATCGTTAATAACGGTAATCAATGTGTCAGCACTTTTGCGGATAATCTCGGTATATTCCTTCTGCTCCGGCTCAAGCTCGGTCTCCATCAGCAAATCGATCATACCCACGACCCCGTTCATCGGGGTACGGATCTCATGACTCATCATCGCCAGAAATTCCGTCTTGGCTTTGGCCGCGATCTCTGCCTCTTCCTTGGCCTTGATCAGTTCCCCATTGATCCGCTCCAGCTCCTGCGTTTTCTGCTGCAGCAGCATCGTCTGGGTCTGATGCTTCTTGCTCGTCAAATACATATCGACAAAGCCCTCAATTTTGGATTTCAAAATCTGCGGAATGAACGGCTTCACCATATAATCAATGGCCCCGGCGGAGTATCCGGCGAACAGATGCTCCGCCTCTCTGCTGTTCGCTGAAATGAAAATAATCGGGATATCCTTGGTCTTATCTCTGGCCTTGATCAACTTGGCGGTCTCAATGCCATCCATACCCGGCATCTGTACGTCCAGTACAATAACTGCGAATTCATACTTCAACAAACACCGCAGCGCTTCCTCGCCGGAGGTGGCTTTGACAAGCTTATATTGCTGACTCTCAAGCACTGCCTCCAGCGCCAGCAAATTTTCAGGACGGTCGTCTACCAACAGTATATGAATCGGCTCTTGAAACCCCATGGGACCCTCCTAAGCACACTATTTGATCTTCCGATAGATTTTCTCTACTCTGTCCAGGGGTTCGTAACTATCGCTGTACCTGGTAAAATGAATGGATTCCTTCGAGCCAAGCACGAGCACGCCGAACCGGCCAAGGCTTTCATTAAACAACCCGTGCACATGATCTCGCAGGTCATCATTGAAGTAGATCATTACATTTCGGCAGAAAATAACATTGAATTCGTTGAACGAGGTGTCTGTAGCCAGGTTATGCTCGGCAAAAATAATATTTTTGCGCAAATAAGGCTGCAAAATCACTGAATTGTATTTCGCTGTATAGTACTCTGAGAATGCGCGGGTCCCGCCCGCCTCCAGATAATTCTTAGTATACTGCTGCATTTTGCTGATCTCGTATACGCCTTCCTTGGCCTGCTGCAAAGACCGGTCATTCATGTCCGTCGCGTAGATACGCGCCTTGTCATACAGCCCTTCTTCATGCAGTAAAATCGCCATGGAGTATACTTCTTCGCCTGTAGAGCAGCCAGCATGCCAAATGCGGATGTAAGGATACGTCCGCAGCAGCGGAATGACCTTCTGGCGGAAGGTCAGGAACAGCCCTGGATCCCTGAACATTTCCGTTACAGGAATAGAAAGGCTGTAGACAAAACGTTCAAAACAGGACCGGTCATGCAGCACTTTCTCCTGCAATGCGGATATGCTGGATAGATTCTCTGCATGGACATGATGCCAAATTCTTCGCTTCAAGGAAGGTAGCGCATAATTGCGAAAATCATATCCGTATAAACGATGTACCCCGTCCAGGAGCAGTTCAATCTCGATTTGCTCTAATTCGTTCTTGCCCCCGGACAATACAGGCTGACTTTCATATCCGTGATCCATTGCTGTCATGGTTATCCTGACTCCTTGCTACTACACCATCCCAGAGATGGTCTGTTTATTAATCTTTAAGACTATTACCCCAAAATCATGGTTACGAATACAACCACACCCGCATTAATGAAAGAAGCTGATCGGTCTCGATCGGTTTCTTCATATAATCTGAGGCTCCAGCCTCTATGCATTTAGCTCGATCCTCTTTCATTGCCTTCGCTGTAAGCGCGATAATCGGCAGCTTCTGGTACTGCGGCATCTCACGAATCCGGCGCATCGCCTCATATCCGTCCATCTCCGGCATCATCATATCCATCAGCACCAGGTCAAAATCCTCCTGCTCCACGAGCAGGTCCAGTGCTTCACGGCCGTTCTCGGCGAACTTCACTTCCATATTGTAGCCTTCCAGGACACTGGACAGAGCAAATACATTCCGTATATCGTCATCGACGAGCAGTATTTTTTTGCCGTCGAACAGTTCCTCTTTATTATGAAGCTTCTGTAGGATCATACGCTTGTCTTCCGGTAAATTGGCCTCCACCCGATGCAGGAACAGCGTGGTTTCATCCAGTAGCCGCTCCGGGGAACGAACATCCTTGATGATGATTGACTCCGCGTATTTGCGCAGCCGCATCTCTTCCTTGGTGTCGAGATCCTTGCCAGTGTAGATGATGATAGGCAGATCGTTCAGTTCCTCATCATCGCGAATCTGATCCAGCAGTTCAAACCCGTTCATATCCTCAAGCATGAGATCCAGTACCATGCAGTCATATTTCTGCTTGCGCAGCTCAGCCAGCGCTTCGCCGCCGCTGGATACCGCAGTGATGGCGACATCATCGTGTCCTATCAGCTCCATGATGGAAAGACGCTGAATCTCATCATCCTCCACAATCAGGAGATGCTTAAGCGTGCTGGACGTATAGTTCTCGATTTGCGAGAACGCCCGCTCCAGCGCTTCGCGGGAAGAGGGCTTGCGCAAGTAAGCCATCGCGCCCATCATGAGTCCCTGCTTCACCTCGTCGCTGACAGAGATGACATGAACAGGGATATGCCGGGTCTGCGAAGAACCCTTCAGCTCCCGCAGGATGGACCAGCCGTCCATGACCGGCAGCTGAATATCGAGAATAATGGCATCCGGCAAATAGGACTTGGCCATTTGCATCCCGGTGTCTCCCTGCAGAGCCACAAGCCCTTTAAAGCCGCGGCCACGGGCCATACCGAGCAGAATCTTCGCGAAGCTCTCATCATCTTCAATGATCAGCAGCACCTTATCGCTGGTACTGAGATCCTCGCGGTCATCCTCTACAACGACCAGCTCTTGAATCTCTGTAACGGTAAAGGCGTTGGTAGTTTTGACTGGCAGCAGCTCTTCAACATAGCCGGCCAGATTCACCGCTTCACTCGTGGCGGCAGCCTCTGCGGTTCCCAGTAGCTGACTGTAATTCACTTGAACCGGCAGGTACAGGGTGAAGGTGCTGCCCTGCCCTTCCCGGGAATCCAGTACGATCGCCCCACCCATTAAGCGGGCCAGTTCGCGGCTGATAGACAGGCCGAGGCCTGTGCCGCCATATTTGCGGCTGGTCGTTCCGTCCACCTGCTGGAACGCTTCGAACACGAGGTCCGTCTTGTCCGCCGGAATGCCAATGCCGCTGTCCTTCACAGCCAAAGCGATATATTCGGCCTCAGAAGGCAAATAGACAGGTATATTTCCCGTTACCGGGCTTACAGAGAACTCGACAAATCCTTCACTTGTGAATTTGAAGGCATTGGAGAGCAGATTCCGCAGAATCTGCTTCAAGCGGTGGCTGTCGGCAATAATGATCTCCGGCAGCGGCTGGTCGAAGTTTGTACGCAGAGACAAACCTTTCTTGAGTGCCTGCGGACCGAAATTCTGCTTCACGAAGCTGTTCAAATCAGCCAGCCGAATCTCTTCGTGGTTCAGTTCCATTTTGCCAGCATCGACCTTGGACAAATCAAGAATCTCATCGATCATCTTCAGCAGATCGGCGCCTGACATATAGATGGTGTGCGCAAATTCCACTTGCTTATCGTTAAGATTGCCTTCTTTGTTCTCCGTGAGCAGCTGTGAGAGAATCAGCAGGCTGTTCAGTGGTGTCCGCAGCTCATGGGACATATTCGCCAGGAATTCCGACTTGTATTTACTGGTCACCGCCAGCTGCATCGCCTGCTTCTCCAGTTGACCACGGGCATGCTCAATCTCGTCCTTCTTCTCCTCGACTTCCTGCACCTGCTCCTCTAAGGCGCGGGTCTTGGCAATCAGTTCCGTATTGTAATGTTCCAGCTCTTCCTGCTGGCGCTGCAGCAGTTCTTCGGAGCGTTTAAGCGCGTCCGTCTGCTCTTCCAGGTTCTCATTGGAGCGGCGCAGCTCCTCTTGCTGGGTCTGCAATTCCTCCGACTGACATTGCAGCTCTTCTGTCATCGCTTGCGATTCGCGAAGCAGTTCCTCTACAACAATCCGACGTGTAACATTATTAAGAATAATACCCAGGTTGTTCGCAAGTTGGTGTAACAGTTCCGTCTGCAGAGAGGTAAACGGTTCAAATGAAGCAAACTCCATCACGCCAAGCAGTTCATCCTCGAACAGCACAGGATGAATGGAAATATGATCGGGCTGAGCATGACCAAAACCGGAAGCCACCTTGATGTAATCATCCGGTGCCTGCTCGAGCTTAATCGGCTTCTTGTCCAGAGCGCACTGTCCGACAAGCCCCTGACCTATAGCGAAGCTTTCCTTCGGCTCCTTCTCACCGTCTGCGGCGTAGCGACCGCTACTGCGCAGAGACTCTGGATTATTAGGGTCTTTCAAATAAAGCGCTCCGTACTGAGCACTCAGTATAGGGGTGAATTCATTGATAAAGGTCTGGGCGATGCCGTCCAGCGAGCTAACTCCACGCAGCAGCTCCGTAACCTGGGCTACATTGGCATTGAGCCAGGACTGATCGTTCTGTGCCTGAGCGTAGGCTTTTTCCATCTCCTGCTTCTGCTCGATATCCTCAGCCATTTCCTTGAACACCCGGGCCACTTCGCCGATTTCATCCTTGGAAGTGACTTTGATCCGGCGAATAGCCCTGAGCCTGCCGTTGCCGAAGCTACTGATCATCATCGATATCACATTCAGACCGCGCGTAATACTGGGAATGACCCACAGTATCACTCCCAGCCCCAGCAGCAGACCCGTAATCATGATCAGGGTAACCATTTGGATGGAGCTCTGGTAGGCCTGCTCCGCCTGGGCAGCTTGTTCATTCTGCTTATAGTAGTTATAGTCAGACAAGCTGTTCAGGCTCTCAAGCACCTCATTCTGTACATCTTGACCCTTAGCGTTGCGGTAGGCATTGGCGCTTTGGATGTCGCCCGCGGCAAGCATCACCATCGCCCGTTCCTGATAATCCTTATAAGCGGAATAGGAGTTCTCAATTCTTTTGACAATCTGAAGTTCTTCGGCACTAGTCATCGATTCCTTGATGTTATCCAAATATTGATCTACTTTGGCAAGTTTCCCGTTAATCTCGCTCTTTTGCGACTCGATAGCCATAGAATCTGAATTCAACATCGAAGTTGTCAATATACGCGCCATATCGTTTACTTCTCCGCGCATGCCGGAAGAGTTTCGCCCCTTCTGATACCGGTCCTGATAACTGTCTAGCTGATGGTTCATATAATTTAACCGGTCATATCCAATAAGAGTGAGGGCAAACATAATCGCCAGCAGTGCACTGAACCCGATAAGAAGTTTGGCTTTGATCTTCATTCCTTCTCTGTCTCCTTCTTCAGTGAGATCCAGACCAGGCACTTGTCATCATCACGTTCCCGGTCCAGCTTTTCATTAAAGAATGCAGCCTGCATCGCTTCTTCCTGCCACGCATGCCCACCTCGTAAATGGCTAATCATAAAGTCCAGCTGGTCCTCCTGTTCACCCTCTGCCATCTCCAGCAACCCATCAGTGTACAGTACCAGATGACCTTCCTCCTCAAAGCTGACGCTTTGCGGCTGGGCTTCCATACGATCAAACAGACCGACTGGATGACAGTTGCTCTTCAGCAGCACCGGTTCCTTGCTGTCACCTTCGAAGAAGAGTGCCGGCGGATGTCCAGCATTGACATAATCAATACGACGCATGCGTGTGTCCACAACCATATAAATTGCTGTGAAATAATACTGCACAAGTGACTTCTCAATATAGAGCTGGTTAAAACGCCGGTTCAGTTCTTGCACGACTTTCTCCGGCTCAACATAGGTCGTGACCGTGTCCTTCAGCACGGAGGCAATAAACATACAGAATAGGGATGAAGAGATTCCATGACCCATCATATCCAGAAGAATGACGCCGTAGCGGCCGTCCCCTAAGGCATACCAGGCATACAAATCCCCCGCCAGTTCAAAGGACGGCTGATAAATTGCATGGACTGCAAAATCCTCTTCCTCAATCGGCAGGCTAAGTACTGCATTCTGTACAAGTGCCGCAAGCTTCAGCTCATCCTGTATGCGCTGATCCCGCTCTTTATGCCAATCCTTCTCCTGCTTTAGCCGTAACGCCAAGCGGATTCTTGCCATCAGTTCCACCTTGTTGATCGGCTTCGTGACATAGTCTACAGCTCCTGCATCCAGCGCTTCGGCCAGTTTTTTGGAATCACCTACAGCAGTAACCATAATAATTGGAATATCCTTGAGATGCTCGTACTGCTGAACTACACGACAAGCTTCAATTCCATCCATCTCCGGCATCATCATGTCCAGCAGGATCAGATCAATGTCCGAGTGCCGGGGACGTTCTTCCGGTTTATTCTGGTCTATGCCCAGAAGCTCCAGCATCTCCTTGGCAGAAGAGGCCGTGATGAAATTCCGGTAGTCTTCTTTTTTCAGGATCTCACGGATAATGATCACATTAGTCGGATTATCGTCCACGATTAGAATTCTCATTATCGTCACCTCGCATGAGTAGTATATCGACCGTAACATCCTGTACAACCTGTATCTTCATAATCATACGATACTTGCTAAGACGGTTCCATTCACAACCTTAACATACAGGGCAGCTGATCTGCCTCCGGAATTCAACAAAGTAACCTCCAGCCCCACTACACCTAGTGGTTCTGGAGGTTACGTTATTGGACTATTTGTTCTTTACAAGGCAAGCTTCATATCAAGCGGGCTCTCCGGGCGATGACAAGAACTTTCCCACGGTCCAGCTCCTTCTCATAGAAATCAGCTTCTGCGTCATTGAATCCGAGCGAAGTGATCTTGGAGCGAAGCTCGTCCCCGCGTGAGCGGAACAGGTTGGCCATTGTACCAAAAAGTCCTTCTTCTGATAAGCCAACTTCATTGGAGTCAGCAATGTCTGCAATTTGTTCTTCACGATCCTGGTCATGACTGATTACATAAATGTCTTCCTTGCTGTAACCGCTGCTCCGTAGTTGATTCACTTCCTCTATCGCCTGAACACCGTTCTCTACCACCTTAGCATACGACCCAGTACCGATTGAATCCATGATCTCACTCTCCTTTAGTTAAGGGTTAAGAGCTACTGTGACAAAAGGACAACTGATCTTTCATTAACCTCAATTCCCCCAATTGAAACGGTTAGGAAGAATTGCCATCGAACAAATCAATGCCGTCCCATGTTCCGGTCGCCGGATTCCGATAAATCTTGAGCGCTATATTTCCTCTCATATATACGTCACCATCTTCGGCCATAAAATAAGGGGTTCCCAGCACCTCACGCAAAACATCCTTCTCCGGTTCAATCTTCACCCCGTTAATTAACAGACCATACAGCCGTGCCTGGTGAGGGGCAACATGAACATAGATCACTTGTCCTGCATACACTCCTGCTGACATGTCTTCATATTGATACTCCAGACAATCAAGCCAGGGATCTCGGGCTATGTGAAGCGGTGTCCCCTTGATCAGCAGCAATTCTTCCTGTGTGGTATCCAGCGAAACTCCTGCCAGCGAATCAAAGCTATCCAAGTAACTTGTGGGACGGGTAGCGTATAGTAACGACGAAACTACCTGCGCCTGCGGCGCCAAGACGGCTGCGGAGTCCGGTTTCTGCGGACTTGCATCCAACATCGGAGAAAGGAGACTAAGCAATAAAATGATCATATTCATCTTGTTGTTCCGCCTTTCTGATCTGCTTCCGTCTTGTCCGCTACACCGTGCCTAAGGCCGGAACTTCTTCCAGAGGGTCGCTGCCACATCCACACCCTTCAGGACGGCGGAGACTTTACCCCCTTCTTTTTTGGCATAAGTCTCATCATAAGACTTCACCGTACGTTCCTCAGATGGGGTTAACGGAGTATCATCCACGGATACTTCTTTCCTCTTGTCCTTCAGCTCACGAGATTTGCGGTATTTCTCAATGACGGTCACAGATACTTGCTTTGCGGTTAGCGTCAGTTCATTCATGACCTCACCCAGGTTCTTCACCGAGTCCATAATGGGATCGATCTTCTGAAGCTGATTCTGTACATCTACAGTAATATCGTTCGCATGCCGGACTGTGGTTTTCACTTCGTACGTAAGCTCATCAATGGTCTTTTGGACCTCCTGCAGCGTTTGGCTGACATTATCGAGAGAATCTTTTGCCGAACGCAAGGTTTTGATTAAAAAGAAGACAAGTACAGCGAATGCGACCGCCACAAGGGCTACGCTAAGTTCAATAATCATATCCAAAAACCCCTTCCAAAATCATAAATGAATGATGGCTAACCTGCCTTAATACTGCATAGTTACCCCTTCCTGAAAAAGCCTAAACAGCTTGTCAAGCGTCCCGGAGACTATTCTCAGCCCCCTTGTTTCAATGCCCTGCTCCACCGTTTATACAATGACTATCGACAAAACGAAAGGGTGAACTTATCATGCTAAAATGGTCTGTAATCCTGCTAGTGATTGCTTTGATTGCTGGAATCTTCGGTTTCTTCAATCTGGTAGCCGCGGCTGCCGGCATTGCCAAAGTCCTGTTCTATATCTTTCTTGTTCTCTTCATCGTCTCGCTCTTTACCGGACGCAGAGGAAGATCAATGTAATCATTGCTTATTCCCGAGTCCTTGTTTTGAAGATTAAATTAAATATTGCTTGTGATTCCCCGGCCTCCTTTTGGTCTACTAGGATAGTAGCAATCATTGATAATGAAAAAACTCCAAACCAATACCTGACTGGGTAAAGCCCGGGGTCAAATCCCTGCTTTTTGCGTATGTATTTACACCATAACTCTACCATAGCCCCAGGAAATGGTGCCTGTCCATGGTTTTTATTCCAGAAGGATGCCTAAGTACCGGCAAAATCCATCAAAAGAAGAGGCTATCCCCACAGTAGATCATCTACTGAAGGAATAGCCTCTTCCCTGTACCCGCTTGTCGTTCACCCGTCACATACTCTTGCTGCCGCTCCTGTGCCTTGATTTACTTATCTATATCAGCGGATGACCGATCCTCCGTATAGGAAACGATTCATCCAAGAAGCGCTTAAATTATCCACTCTAACCCCGCCGGAAGCAACGGAGTAGGTGTGCAGAACTTTGTTGTCGCCCAGATAGATGGCAACATGTGTAATTCTTTCAGTCAACTTATTAACACCGGCATAGGCCGATGCGGAATTCCCGCGGTAACTCATAAAGAACATCAGATCCCCGCGTTTTAATCCAGAGATATCCTTAACCACCGTGCTATTCTGCTTCACCCAATCCCCTTGCTGACGGGAATCTGCGGGCAGCTTCACAACACCTGCATCCATAAATATTTGGCGGATAAAATCGGAGCAATCGAAGGTATTCGTATTGCTGCGGCTGGAACCAAACTCGTATGGTGTTCCCAAATATCCCATACCTGCACTAATTACCCGTTCTATTGCATTGCCCGGATTGGGAACAACAGGAGCTGGCGTCGGTGCCGGTGCAGGCTTAGCTGGCGTACTGCCCGCGTTGTTCAGAGATATATACTGACTCCCCGAGCTGACATACCCGACATCACCACTAGCAGACTGTACTTTATAGAAATAACTGTTCGTCACTTCCAAAATGGAGACGATTTCACCCTTCTGCAAATACTTCAGCACATTGCTGTTTACAGATGGGGCGGTACGCAGACGAACACTGGATTCAATTTTGGCAGACTGTCCGGCAGAAGCCACAACCATAGATGAATGAAGCGATTCGGATTGGGCGGACGCCTGCTGAGGGCTGACAACCCCAAGCGTCAACGCAAGTGCAGCAGAAACCAATAATGTAGATGTAAGCTGTTTGTGTGACTTGATCATTCCGTTCCTCCGGTTAATTGAAGTAAGAACCAACAAGTGCGCGCGCTACATTTGTTGCTTTCTGCCCTCATTATAGGCTTGACCGGGATTAAGAACATGCCCCAAATTTCATAAATAAGTATGCCACTTTATGGTAAGATACAGGTCTATAGTCGCGATTCCTCCTTGGATTTGGTGGAAGATGGAATGTATTAGGTAAAGAGAATTCTCACCTAGGCTTTAGGTTCCAAATGACCTGCAAGCCCCCCACATTCACCATGAGACAATATCTTCATAAATATCTCCCAAATCCGCTGCTCCCCTACTGTTCTATTAACGTACGTAGAGAATTCCTTCAACGATTCTCGCCCTTGTAGCAGCAAATAAAAACCATTAGAATAAAGTGAAGGACTTGCTCCCAAGGAGGTTAACACAATGAGCGAAAACACCGAAAAAGGAAAAATCAATCTTGCCGATGCGATCCGCAAAAAGCTTGAGCAGAAGAAGCAGCAATCTTCCGCCAAGCCGGGATCTTCATTCCAGGCAGGTTCGGCCAAACCCTTAAAAAGCCAGAACAACAAAAAGCCTAACAATCAGCGCCGCCGTACTGGCGGGTCCTAGTGGATCCTGATCCCCTACCCGGTTCACGGGCAATGTCAAACAGCCCGGCCTGATTCAGGGGCAGGCACATAGGTTACAGCCAAACGGCTGCGTACTCCCTGCCGGGAGCATGCAGCCGTTTTTGCTGTTTCCAGAACTTCAAGAAAAGCAGCCTGTTCAATCCCGAGGGATCGAACAGGCTGCTTCGTCTTTAACACTCCCCGCAAGGAGGAGCACATTTATAATTAAACTTCTACAGGATACATGCGCTTGCGCAGTTCCTTGATTTCATCGCTCTCCAAATACTCGTCATAACTCATGGTGCGATCGATCACGCCAGCCGGTGTAATCTCAATGATCCGGTTAGCAATCGTCTGAATGAACTGATGGTCATGCGAAGTGAACAGGATCGTGCCGTCAAAGTCGATCAGCCCGTTGTTCAGTGCTGTGATGGATTCGAGATCCAAGTGGTTCGTAGGCTCGTCAAAGACCAGCACGTTCGCCCCGTTCAACATCATTTTCGCCAGCATACAGCGAACCTTCTCTCCCCCGGACAGCACGCTCGCTTTCTTCAGCGCTTCCTCTCCCGAGAACAGCATACGGCCCAAGAAGCCGCGAAGGAAGGTCTCATCCTGATCCTTGGAGTACTGGCGCAGCCATTCCACAAGGTTCATGTCTACACCATCAAAATAATTGGAGTTGTCTTTCGGGAAATACGCTTGAGTGGTGGTAACCCCCCAAGTGTATTCACCGGCATCCACTTCCTTCTCGCCCATAATTACATCGAACAGCAGCGATTTGGGTTGGGAATATGGACCTACGAAGGCAATTTTGTCGCCTTTGTTAACTACAATGCTAAGCTCATCCAACAGCTTCTCACCGTCAAGCGATTTAGACAATCCGCTGATGGTCAACAGCTGCTTGCCAGCTTCACGTTCCGGTTTGAAGTTCAGGAAAGGATATTTACGGTTAGAAGGACGGATGTCATCCAACGTAATCTTTTCCAGTTGCTTCTTCCGGGAGGTTGCTTGCTTGGACTTGGAAGCATTCGCCGAGAAACGCTGAATAAAGGCTTGAAGCTCCTTGATCTTGTCTTCCTTCTTCTTGTTGGCATCACGCTGCAAAGTCTGTGCCAACTGACTGCTCTCATACCAGAAGTCGTAGTTACCGACATACATCTGGATTTTACCGAAGTCGATATCCGCGATATGCGTACACACCTTGTTCAGGAAGTGACGGTCGTGAGATACCACGATTACGGTGCCTTCGTAGTCCATGAGGAAGTTCTCTAACCAGCCAATGGATTCCAGATCCAAGTGGTTGGTAGGCTCATCGAGCAGCAGGTTGTTCGGACGACCGAACAGGGCCTGCGCCAGGAGCACGCGAACCTTCTCATTGCCGCTAAGTTCGGCCATGTTCTTGTCATGCAATTCACGCATGATGCCCAGACCGATCAGCATTGCTGCCGCATCCGGCTCAGCATCCCAGCCGTTCAGCTCCGCAAATTCGCCTTCCAGCTCACCGGCACGCAGACCGTCAGCTTCCGAGAAATCGGACTTCGCGTAAAGGGCATCCTTCTCTTTCATAATCTCGTACAGGCGGGTGTGACCCATAATTACCGTCTCAAGCACCGGGAATTCATCGTACTCGAAATGGTTCTGTTTCAGGACGGCCAGACGCTCGCCGGGAGTGATATGCACATCCCCGGTGTTTGCTTCAATCTCGCCGGACAGAATTTTCAGAAAGGTAGACTTGCCGGCGCCATTCGCACCGATCAGACCATAGCAGTTACCAGGAGTGAATTTTATGTTTACATCTTCAAATAGTGCGCGTTTTCCGTAGCGGAGTGTTACGCCGCTTGTACTAATCATTAAGCATTACCATCCTTTTCACATAGGCTTCCGGCTCATTATAGCATAAAACCCATTATAATAACCCGTCAAAGTGGCGTATCAAGCGGGAAGTTTACACCAAAAATGCACTTTCGCACTCATTGCTCTACTGTCCGTGCTTCCGCCTCCACGACAAGCGTCTCTCCATAGCTGAGGACCCGCACCCGTTCCTGCGAAATACCATGACCCTTTCTTGCTTCCTCCATCCGATCCAGCGCCTCTCTGGCCGTATCGTCGGCGAGCCGGAAGGTGCCATAATGCATCGGAATCATCGTCTCCGCACCTACATCCAAAAAGGCCTGCATCGCTTCCTCCGGATTGACATGCTGTGAGGTCATGAACCACTCCGGCTCATAAGCACCGATTGGCATAAGGGCAATATGGATCTTGAAGCGCCTGCCAATCTCCTTGAATCCCGGGAAATAACCGCTATCCCCGGCAAAATACAGATTGGGGGGCAGCTCACGTCTCGTGCCGCCTTCAGAAGGATGTTTCTCCGGCTGCGCTGGCTCCAGAATGAATCCTCCCCAATGTGAGGTATTCGTGTCAAAAGGAGTACGCCGTGTCCAGTGCTGGGTGGGCACGAAGGACAGCTTGATGTTACCAATGGTGAGCTCCTGCCACCAGTGCATCTCCACACAGCTGCGGAATCCCTTACGGACCATCTTCCGCTTTAATCCCACGGGCACAACAATAGTCGTTCCGACGCCGTAGAGTTTGCGGATAGAAGCGATATGCAGATGATCATAATGAGAATGCGAGATGAGGATCATGTCGATCGGAGGCACATCCTGCAGACTCATGCCGGGTTCTCCCAGCCGTTTCTCAAAGCCCAGACGCCGGGCCCAGATCGGATCGGTAATAATGTTCATGCCTTCATATTGTATAAAAAAGGTAGAATGCCCAATCCAGGTGATACTGGTCTCCAGGCGGTTCTCCGCCAGATAGGACAATCTGGGGGGAACGTTCGGCACTACATAAGAATAATCCTTGATTTTCCGGCGGCGTTCTTCCCGCCATTGGCGAAATTCTTTAAGCTTCTTGTCGGTGCTGACGTTATCGATATTGTTGTAGCGAATTTTTTTAGCCATCTCAATCTCTCCTTCACAGGTTTGCCGGGCAAACTCCGTGGCAAGCGAATATATATTAACTATAGGTTTTGACAGACATATTTGCAAAATATCCAGTTTGCCGCACAAGCGTGCGCCCTTTTATCGGAAGAATCGCTTGTCGGACTTTTCATGGCCCGGGCCTGATTCTATTCATTTTACCCATTCCTGCTATAGACTAAGCTTGCCCTGAAAGGTTGACAGGCTTTGTGTTCAGCGGCGGAAATGATGTAAAATGTGGACAGGACATAATCCATTTTAGGGGGAGCTACGTATGAAGATTACTTTTATTGAACCGACGCCAAGTCCAAATACGATGAAGCTTCATTTGGACGAAAGTCTCGAAGCGGGCATCCGCAGAACCTATACGCCGGAAAGCCAGCGTTCCGCCCCGTCCTGGGCGCGGGAAATGCTGACCATTCCCGGTGTGACCAGCATCTATCATGCCGCAGACTTTGCCGCGCTGGAGCGCAAGGGCAGTGCCGACTGGGCAGCGATTCTCCGGGAGGTTCAGTCCCGCTTCGGGAGCGGCGAAGGCTTGACCGACGACTGGAGTCTAACCGACGAGAACGCCGGGGCCCACTTCGGAGAAGCCCAAGTATTCGTGCAAATGTTCCGCGGCATTCCGATACAAATCCGCGTCAAGACCGGCGCGAACGAAGAGCGCATTGGCTTGGCCTCCCGCTTCACCGAAGCGGTCACCGCTGTAGCCAGCGCCGTGATGATCAAGGAGCGCAAGCTCACGGATTACGGCGTCCGCTACGGTGAGCCCGCCGATATCGCGCGCGAGGTGGAGCAGGAACTGGAAGCAGCGTACCCGCAGGAACGCCTGGACTCCCTCATCCAGCAGGCCATCGCACACGGGACTGCGGACGAATTCGTCGAGCAGCGGGCCGACAAGGACAGAGAGGAACTGCTGCAAGACCTGAAGAATGAAGACTGGCGCGTCCGCTACGCCGCGCTGGAGGCCCTGGCGCCAACGCCGGAGCTGCTTCCGGAGCTGGGCGCAGCACTGCATGATCCCAAGCTGCATATTCGCAGGCTTGCGGTTGTCTACTTAGGCGACCTGCGCACGCCAGAAGCGATGGAGCTGCTCTATGCAGCGATGAAGGACAGCTCCCCTGCCGTACGGCGTACGGCAGGGGATACTCTGTCCGACATCGGCGACCCCGCCGCCACGCCTGTCATGACAGTCGCGCTGACTGACACTAGCAAGCTGGTCCGCTGGCGTGCTGCCCGGTTCCTCTATGAGGTCGGAACCGCAGAGGCGCAGGATGCGCTGATCCTGGCGGCAGAGGACCCTGAGTTTGAGGTGGGCTTGCAAGCGCGCATGGCGCTGGAGCGCATCGCTTCCGGCGAGGAAGCGGCCGGAACGGTCTGGCAGCAAATGTCGGAGCGCCGCCGCACTTAAGGCCCAGGCTTCCGTATTTTGTCATTGCTCGCTGCTGGAAGATGATCTATACTGATTGCTGTTGTGTTTATAAACGAATGAAGTAGTAAAGATAGCCTCATCATACCTAGGATGAGGTAGAGGTCGCGGATAGGAAGAGTACGCACGTAGAGACGTTGAAGAGCCGTCGATGACACGCCGCCGAAAGGAATATCCGCCGAAGCCTGTGCTGCCGCTCTAACTGTGGCGCAGGCTGGGACCGTTTCCGAAAGGAACGGAACTGTCACGGGGCATTTTCCTATTGCATAGGGAATGCACTGTGTTGCGCTATCTTCTCAGGGAGTATGATGCGGAAGCTGTCTATCCAGAAACCGCAGCGAACGTCTGCGGTTTCTTTGCGTTCATAATTTGACGCAGATGCCCCGTTACCCGGTGCATGGCCTTCACACTCCCCGTTCATGAACAGAAACATGAGAATAGAAGGAGTGTTTATTTCATGCAAGAAACAAGTCATCCTCAGACTGGGAGCGGCCCTGCAACCGAACTGAAGAAGTCATTCAAGGCCAGACATCTCACGATGATTGCGCTGGGCGGGTCAATCGGAACAGGACTATTCCTCGCCAGTGGCGGTGCCATTGCCGCCTCGGGTCCAGGGGGTGCGCTGCTCGCCTATAGTGCTGTGGGGATCATGGTTTATTTTCTAATGACCAGCCTGGGTGAGCTGGCTACGTACCTGCCTACTTCCGGATCCTTTAGCACATATGGCACCCGTTTTATCAGTCCTGCCTTCGGTTTCGCTATCGGCTGGAACTTCTGGTACAACTGGGCGGTGACGATCGCCGCAGAGCTGTCCGCCGCCACCGTTATCATTAAATACTGGTTCCCGGACAGCCCGTCCGTGCTGTGGAGCCTCGTATTCCTGCTGTTGATGTTCGGCCTGAACTTCCTGTCTTCACGGGGCTACGGAGAATCAGAATACTGGTTCGCTATTATTAAAATTATTACTGTCGTTGTCTTTCTGGCTGTTGGCGTACTCATGATTTTTGGCATCATGGGCGGTGACGGAACCGTGGTCGGCTTCAGCAACTTCCAGCTCGGAGGCACCTCCTTCCATGGCGGATTCTTCGCCTTTGTCGGAGTCTTTATGGCAGCCGGATTCTCTTTTCAGGGGACTGAGCTTGTCGGCGTTGCCGCAGGTGAGAGTGAAAATCCGCGCCGCAATGTGCCGCTGGCGATCCGTCAAGTATTCTGGCGTATCCTGATCTTCTATATCCTGGCCATCTTCGTCATCGGGATGCTGATCCCGTATACGAATCCTGATCTGCTTCGTGGCGGGATCGATGATATCGGCGTCAGCCCGTTCACGATTGTCTTCAATAAGGCAGGCCTCGCCATCGCCGCTTCGGTCATGAATGCTGTCATCCTCAGCTCCGTATTATCGGCGGGGAACTCGGGAATGTACGCTTCCACCCGCGTCTTGTACGCCATGGCTAAAGATGGTATGGCCCCGCGTGCGCTGGGCAAGCTCAATCGGCGTGGTGTACCTGTAGGTGCCCTGTTGGTAACCACTGCTGTCGGGATGCTGGCCTTCCTTGCTTCCTTTTTCGGTGATGGTGCCGTCTATAACTGGCTGCTGAATGCCTCCGGGATGTGTGGATTCATCAACTGGCTCGGCATTGCCGTCTGCCATTATCGTTTCCGGCGCGCCTTCGTCGCTCAGGGGCATTCTCTCGATGAGCTGCCTTATCGTGCAAAATGGTTCCCATTCGGACCACTCTTCGCCTTTGTACTATGCATGATCGCAATTCTGGGTCAGAACATGGGCGCCTTCACAGGTGGACATATCGACTGGTATGGCATTCTCGTCTCTTACATCAGCTTGCCGCTGTTCCTGTTGATCTGGGTCGGCTACCGCTGGTTCCGTAAGAGTGCCATCGTGCCGCTGGATCAATGCGACCTCAGCACAGAGGCCAAGTAGATTCCAAGCGTCAGCCCAAGCAGCGCACGGGATTGAGAATATAAAGGGATAAGAACATAAGGGAATAAGAAGATAAGAGAATAAGAAGATAAGGGAATAAGAAGATAAGGGAATAAGAAGATAAGGGAATAAGAAGATATTAAAAAGGAAGAGGCTCAAGCGCCTCTTCCTTTTTTTTGTAGCTAAATACATATGCACTTTTCTTTTAACAATGACGAAATACTTCAGAACTACCCCACTCTTCTTCATGGCCCTGTCCATTTCTAAATGATTCTGTGACCAATACCGACGAGGGTCTATTTCTTATACAAGGCTACTTCCAAACCACATACACTCTAAGATCACCGGTATTGTCGAACTTGCTGCTAGTGTAAGAAGGATCGCTCAATCCCAACGCATACAGCACTTGAAGATCATTTGTAAGCGACTTGGAACTGCCCCGGTAACGGAACAACAACGATTGCTCCCCGGTTGCTACTGCCTTCTCAGCCAGCGACTTCAGATCGGATACCGAACGGATGATTCGTCCTTCATCATACAGTTCATAGTGAAGCTCTTGCTGCAGTTTTTCGTATACAGCGACTTTCGGTCCGCCCTGACTAACCAGCTCCGCAAGCGTCTTGTGGTATCCCTTAGTTGCTGCCGGATAAGGCTTGGTCCAGGTATGGTCGCGACGCATCTGTGCATCCGTCCTCATATAATAGTTGTGGCTAGCCACACCGGCCTGATCGGGTGTCGGATCATCCCAGGTGGTGTCCAGGTGGTACCAATGTCCATCAAGCTGGACCAGATTCCAGGCATGCGACAGGGTGGATCCTCCCTCCGGTTTAGCGGTCCCCTCTACAATTTTATTGGGGATACCAGCCCCTTTTAGCAGCTTGTAGGTAAGTAACGAATAGCCCTGGCAAACTGCACTACGGTTCTGAAGCGCTTCATAGGCGGTATAACGGGTGTAGGAGGTATCATATTTCAGGTACAGCACCACCCAGTCATGGATCGCCTTCACCTTCTCATGATTGTTCATTCCCGGTTTGATGATCTCCTTAAGCACAGCTGCCACCTGTTTATTGACATATGCGGTCTGCTGCAAGGTTTCACGGTATTTGACCTGTACGGTAACATTAGCGGAATGGCTGCTTCCCCGGTAGGTAAAGCCGTAGCTGTCCACAATATAATATAGGTAAGGATCGCTGCCCATCGCCTGATCAAGCGCAGTTTGTATCCCATTTTTCAGATTAGAGGTCTTGCCTTCGTAAGTAAACGTAATGGTCTCTCTCCGATTGTTCATTGCGCCCGTTAGTCTCTCGGCCATTTGAGCTATCGACCCAAGCGCAGCAGGCTTGTCAGCCGCGTAGGCATAATCCCAGCCCCAATAAATCGCCGGAGGTATGGCTGCA
Organism: Paenibacillus sp. NPDC058177; assembly: GCF_042883835.1. NCBI lineage: Bacteria > Bacillati > Bacillota > Bacilli > Caryophanales > Paenibacillaceae > Paenibacillus > Paenibacillus sp. NPDC058177. Next base: position 49,929 of record NZ_JBHVVB010000011.1, read on the forward strand.
GCAATGATGATCCCGCCGAGAACAGCCTTTCCCAATGTAAAACGAATCTTCCTCATACTATTTTTCTGCCTCCCGCGCCTCATTACTTGCATACCTTTAATTTTAAATAGAGCACGTACGCAATTCAATAGCCTGATTATATATTAAATGCCGGAAACTCCGTTTCCACGACTGCAATCTTCACGATGTGCACAAAGGATTATTCAACCCTTGCTTCTCATTATCAACTTAAGCGTTCAAAGGATCAAGCAGATAGTTTTAGACTAGTTGGTCTTGTCCTCAATCGCATGGATTGCACCGTCGATCAGGAGATGAACAGCAACGTTGTGTACGTGGTATAGTTACTATAATATTCTAATTCCTTATATAAGTTGGAGGTGTCTCTTGGGCAGAAGGAAATGGATTCAGGTGTTCTCCCTCACGTTAATGATTCTTATCTGTGCTACTGTCTATGTCTCACTGACCGGACTTCCACAAAAGAAAAGCGAGGCGGCTAATGAAGTAAAGGCATACCTCATTCATACAAGAGCTTATTCCACGGAGGATATTCAGGAGATCAGAGGCGTATATAGCTTTAAATCAGGTGATTATCAAGCAGAGGTACGATATAAGGATGAGCCTAATGTGAATTATGTTTATGAAAAAAAAGCAGGCACTTTCCTGCTCATTGGGACCTCAAATTTGCATGGAAAACATATGGATGAAACATTTTATTAAGTACAAAGTGCTTCCGTCGATTGTTGCAAGCGAAAGCCAGTCGATCAGGGGCGTCACCTTGTCTATACCGCTTAACAAGAATACCGAAATCCCAAGGTGTTTGTTCGCGGAGCGTCAGCGCCAAGTGCTAACATACATCTACTTCAAGGCAAGGGTAGGTCCAAGTGCCATTCCGTCAATAAAAATAGCTCTATCTCCTCTATCTCCTCTATTTCCCTCTACCTCTTCTATTTCCTCTACCTCCTCAATTAAGAGCATTTTTGTACCTTATATTTCTAAAATAGAGATAAATAAGTGAAATAGCGGCATTATTGTATCTTATTTTCGTAAAAAGTACGCTGATAGGTTATTTGTGGAAAATTAACGTACAATATTGCACTTATTTTCCACCTCCCTTTGAATACTGACAATTTAAGGTACAAAAATGCCGTTAATTACACTTCGGAAATAAGATCTAAATTGCGAACTGCCGATTTCGAGCTACGAATGATGCGTTACCAGCCACGACGTAGAAGCCACCAACCCTAATCATCAACTCACCAACAACCAACCACAAACCACCAATCACCGCCCACCAACCATCAATCATCAATCATCAATCATCAACCATCAATCATCAACCACCACGGTTCATCCCATTAGGGCGGATCATGCAAAAAGAGAATGTCCCTCTGCCTGTGGCTACTAGGACATTCTCTTCGTTTTATTTGGTCAACTAGAGCGACATAAACTACTTAAAATACTAACTGTCATTCTTATTAACTCAAAATCTAGTTAGTAACTGTTTACTGATTGGCCTTTTTATAGCCGTTTTATTTTACCTGTTAGATCTTATTATTTCCGATATGCAGCCAGGCTGCGGTTTAGCTCGCGGGTCTGCCCGTACACTTCCTGATAGAGGCTGAACAACCCGTCATACGTTTCGACTTGCTGCGGCTGTGGCGTATACACCTCTGCCCGGCGGATGAAGGCATCAGCACATTCAGCAAGTGAAGCGAACCAGCCGCTGCCGTAAGCAGCCAGCATTGCTGCCCCCATCGCCGGACCTTGCTCGCTCTCCAGCTTCACGATATCGGCACCGAAGATGTCTGCCTGCATTTGCAGCCATGTCTCATTCTTCGCTCCACCGCCAATTGCAATAACCTCGGTAATTACTTTACCAGACTCCCGGACAATCTCAATGGACTCGCGCAGCGAGAAGGTAATACCTTCAAGCACTGCACGCGTAAAATGATCCAGCGTATGACCGGAATCCATTCCGATAAAGCTGCCTCGAATGGTCGCATCAGGATGCGGAGTCCGTTCTCCGACAAGGTAAGGCGTGAACAGCAGCCCCCCGCTTCCTGCCGGTATGGAGGCTATCCCTTGCAGCAATTCGTCGAAGCTTTGGTCCGCGGCAAAAGTTTCCTTGAACCAAGTAAGGCTGTGACCCGCCGCAAGAGTGACGCCCATAATGTAGTAGGCATCCTTCTCCCCATGGTTGAAGAAATGTACCTTGCCCTCCAAGTTCAAATCCTTGTTGCTCTCATAGGAGAGAACAACCCCGGAGGTCCCGATGCTGCACATGGTCTTGCCCTCACCCAGAACGCCTGCCCCTAATGCACCACAGGCATTGTCCGCGCCTCCGGCAAATACTTTCGTGGAGGGCAGAAGTCCGCAGGCTGCAGCACTCCCGGGCAGCAAAGTGCCGGTCAGGTCGAAGGATTCGACCAGTTCAGGACAAAGCGACAACGGCAGACCGAAGGCTCCGGCGATGTCGGCGCTCCATTCTTTAGCTCCCACATCCAGCAGAAGCGTTCCGGCGGCGTCGGAATAGTCCATCGCATAATTTCCCGTCAGCCGGTACCGCACATAGTCCTTCGGCAGCAAGAATAGGCTGGCCTGTGACAGCACCTCCGGTTCATGGCTCTGTACCCAGAGCAGCTTCGGCAGAGTAAAACCTTCCAACGCGCGGTTTCTCGCAATCTCGGTCAGCTTCGCGCCCAGCGTTGCTTCAATCTTACGGCACTCGGCCGTAGTCCGGGTATCATTCCACAGAATGGCCGGACGTAGTACCTGACCTGTAGCATCCACCAGAACCAGGCCATGCATTTGTCCCGAGAAGCTAAGCCCATCTACCGCAGAAGGGTCTATCCCCGACTTCTCTATTAACCGGCGTAGACTACTAAACGTCCCCTGCACCCAATCCTCGGGATTCTGCTCACTCCAGCCGGGTTCGGGCCGGCTTAGCGGGTAAGCTTCCGAATGCTCACAAACCACCGTCCCCTGCGGGTTGACCAGAACGGTCTTGACTGCGCTGGTCCCGAGGTCGACACCAATTACATATCTCATCATAATCCCCCTAGTTTGCTGTTAGGCAAGTCTATTCTTCCAGAGTACGGTATAAAAAGAGGCTGCCGAAGAATGCCCTCTTCAGCAACCTCCGTTGCGATCTAGCTTGTGCAACCTGTGTCATGAAATGCAGCTCCGGTTACATCTGCACCTTTTTACCCAAACTTATCCGTGCTTATGGCTACCTTCTACCAGAAGGACACCATTTACCTTACAAGACAAGTTCAAGACTCCCCAGCTCAGCTTTGTCCGTACTGCCTACTCCGCCAAAATATATTGGTTCAGGGTCGCCTTAAGCAGTTCCTGACGGCCCGACTCGTTGCGACGCGGGTTCTCATTGTTCAGCGCGTATTCCGCCAGCGAAGCCAAAGTAGCTTTGCCCGAAATAATATCAGCGCCGACGCCTTCCTTAAAGCTACTATAACGCTTGTCGATAAAGTCATCAAACACGCGGTCCTCGATCAGCTTGGCGGCTACCTTCAGCCCCTTGGCATACGTGTCCATACCGGCAATATGTGCCAGGAACAGATCCTCCGGCTCGAAGGAAGGACGGCGGACCTTCGCATCAAAATTAATACCGCCACGGCCCAAGCCACCATTTTTCAATACCTCATATAAAGTCAGCGTAGCGTCATAAATATTAACCGGGAATTCATCGGTATCCCAGCCCAGCAAGGTATCCCCTTGGTTCGCGTCCAGCGATCCCAACATGCCATTGACGCGGGCTACGCGCAGCTCATGCTCGAAGGTATGTCCAGCCAGTGTAGCGTGATTAGCTTCCAGGTTGAGTTTGAAATGCTTGTCGAGGCCATATTTCTGCAAGAAAGAAATACTCGTCGCCGCATCGTAATCATATTGATGCTTGGTAGGCTCCTTCGGCTTAGGTTCAATCAGGAACTGGGCGTCAAAGCCGATCTCTTTGGCATAATCGACAGCCAGACCGAACAGGCGCGCAATATTATCCAATTCAAGACCGAGGTCTGTATTTAGCAACGTCTCGTAGCCTTCACGTCCGCCCCAGAAGACATAGTTCTCAGCCCCGAGCCGCTTGCCGATCTCAAGCCCCTTTTTCACTTGGGCCGCTGCATGTGCAAAAACATCTGCGTTGCAGGTAGAACCTGCGCCGTGCATATAACGCGGGTTGGTGAACATATTGGCTGTGTTCCAGAGCAGCTTTTTGCCAGAAGTCTTCATGCCCTGCTCGATCCGCTCTACAATGATATCCAGATTGCTATAGAATTCCCGCAAGGAAGACCCTTCCGGTGCGATGTCCACATCGTGGAAACAGAAGTACGGCAGGTTCATTTTCTCCAAAAATTCAAATGCTGCCTCTACCCGTGCCTTCGCTTTATCCAGACCGTTCAATTTGTCCCAGCTCCGCACAGCAGTCTCTGCACCGAACGGATCGGAACCTCCAGCAGTCAATGTGTGCCAATATGCCATGGCAAACCGCAGGTGCTCCTCCATCGTTTTGCCGGCTACGATTTCCTCAGGATTATAGAATTTGAATGCATAAGGGTTGGTGGAACGGCTGCCTTCATAGGTGATCTTATTCACGGTTTCAAAATAGGCCATTGTGTAATCCTCCTCATCAATTATGCTCGCCCGCAAGCGTTTACAGCATCATATTAACACACCTTTCAGACTTTGTATATTGGTTAAACAAAGTTTTTATTTTGCTGCTTCTCCCACCCTATGCTAACCTTTCGAACTACATTTATCGCTTCCCTTACCCGGGGGTAAGTGGTGGAAGTTGCATTTTGCTGACTATCGTTTTAGACTAAATGGCATGTTATTCGTGGGAACGTTCTTAAGAAGGAAGTGTGATTCGTGAAGGTAACCGGTGACCAGGCGTTGGTCAAAAAGATAAATAAATCGATTGTACTCCATACCATTCGCAAGCATTCCCCCATCTCCCGGGCCAAGGTCTCGGAAATGACCGGGCTCAATAAAGCGACCGTATCCAATCTGGTAGCAGAGCTGTGCAACGAGCAGCTAGTTACGGAAGCCGGACCGGGGATTTCCAGCGGCGGCCGCAAGCCGCTGATCCTGCACTTCAACAGCATGGCTGGCAGCGTTGTTGGTATTGAGCTGGGTGTCAAACAGATCACGGCGGTGCTCTGTGATCTGGGTGGAGGAATCCTGGCAGAGATTCATACCCCCTTGGACAACCACCATCTGCCGCATGTGCTTGGCGAGATGAAGGGGATGATCGCCAGCCTGATCGCCAAAGCGCCCGACACTCCTTACGGGATCGTAGGCATCGGCACCGGAGTCCCCGGTATGGTTGACGAGAATGGCGTAGTCCTGTTTGCACCCAACCTGGGTTGGGAAATGGTAGAGCTGCGGGATTTGCTGGAGGAGGAGTTTGGCGTTCCGGTCACTGTCGACAATGAAGCCAATGCAGGCGCACAAGGAGAGCTGAACTTCGGCGTAGCACGGGATATCCGGCACCTGCTCTATATCAGTGCCGGAGCGGGGATCGGGTCCGGGATTATTATCGGCGGCGAGCTGTACAAGGGCGCACGGGGCTATGCCGGGGAGACTGGACATATGTCCATCGAGGCGGACGGTCAGCCGTGCAGCTGCGGCAATCGCGGCTGCTGGGAATTATATGCTTCGGAGAAAACCTATGATCAGCCTGATCTCCACCTCCCGGCGCGAACTACACCGGAGCTGGTCCGGTACGCGGAGATCGGCCAGGAAGATGCGCTACGCCATTTCAATGTCATGGGCGAAGCGCTGGGCATTGGATTGACCAACGTAATCAACAGCTTCAACCCGGAGCTTATTGTTATCGGGGGAACATTATCTGTGGCCCGTGACTGGCTGATCGAGCCGTTGCAACGTGTAGTAGCGGAGCGAACACTGCCTTATCACAAGCAGCAGCTCCAGATTGTATTCTCTGAGCTGGGCAGCCGTGGAGCCATGATTGGCGCCGCTTTTGCCGCTGTCATGCATTTTCTCGGAGACACACGTGTAACGCTGTAGGAGATCCTTTGCTACCTTTTCAGGCAAGAAGCGCGAACGGCATCCGAAACGAAAATCACAGCTGTAAAATGACGTAAAATCGCCTATTTTTTTTGGTCTCAGGTGCAGTAAAAACAACTTCAATCCTATATAATGAAGGGTACGCGGTGTGATATTTATCACCATCACCCTTTTTTCTGAAATGGAGAGAGCGTCTATGACCTATGTGGATACGTCTGATATCTCGGCACAAATGTTCATCACTGTACTGCTATTTTTGCTCATTATCGCGCCTTTAGTCAGTCTCGGTGTGTTGCGCCTGTTCCAGTCCAGAAAAAAATCCGGATTCATGCTGATCGGCAGCGGTGTTGCCGTATACGTGGTTTTTCAGATGATTATGGTTTTGGTCTAACAACTAGAAGAATTAATGAAGCCCATTAACTTTTAATAGGGTAAAGAAATATGCTGCGTCTGCTCCATCAACTAGCGTTTCATTGCCCGCAAAAAAGCCGCCTCCATAACGGAAGCGGCTTTTTCTCCGGCCAAATGGCCCATCTATTATAAAGTTGCCAAGGCCTTGTCAAATTGGAGCTTGTTCATGCCTACGATTTTGAAATCGCCAATTACAGTTACAGGCACGGCTCTCATCCCCATATCCCAGACCTGCTGAGCAAAATCATCATTCTGCTCGATGTTGCGCTCCTCATAGGAAATGCCTTTCTCGCCGAGGAAGCTTTTTACCTGACGGCAATGCGGACAGTTGGTGGATGTGTACACAATTACGTTTTCCATCGTATGATCTCCTCCTGTTCAATATGGGGCGACAGCCCTCTTTTGTAGCAAATATAACATCATCTATTGTAGCACCGCAGTGCGTAATGTACCAAGTTACAGAATTACTGCGCTGTGCTCCAGACTCTCGATGTATTTCTCAGCATCCATAGCTGCCATACAACCACTGCCCGCTGCTGTAATGGCTTGTCTGTAGCGAGTATCCTGCACATCGCCGCAAGCGAATACGCCCGGGATGTTTGTTTCGGAAGTACCAGGATTAGTCACGATATAGCCGTTGCTATCCGTAGTAATCTGTCCGCCGAGGAATGCTGTATTGGGGTGGTGGCCAATCGCCACGAACACGCCGCTAGCTTCGATGATCTCTTCTTGTCCGGTCTCATTGTTCAGAACTTTCAATCCGTTCACGCCATTGTCACCAGAGGTTACTTCCAGCGGATTACGGTTCAAAGCCCACTCTACTTTAGCGTTAGCGCGGACACGGTCCTGCATGATTTTGGAGGCACGCAGCTCATTCCGGCGATGCACCAAAGTTACTTTCGAGGCAAAACGGGTCAGGAAGCCAGCTTCCTCCAGCGCGGAGTCACCGCCGCCGACAACCACGATCTCTTTACCACGGAAAAAGAATCCGTCGCAAGTAGCGCATGTGCTCACGCCGCGTCCAACATTATCCTGTTCTCCAGGAATGCCGAGGTATTTGGCTGTTGCACCAGTGGACAGAATCAGGGTATCCGTCTCCAGAACGCCCATACCTTCCACGTTCAGCTTGAATGGACGCTCGCCCAGTTCCACGCTGTTCACCCATCCAGTGCGGAATTCTGCACCGAAACGTTCAGCCTGCTTACGCATATTGTCCATAAGATCCGGACCCATAATTCCTTCCGGGAATCCCGGGAAGTTCTCTACTTCAGTAGTTGTAGTTAATTGTCCGCCCGGTTGCGGTCCTTCGATAACCAGTGGGTTCAGGTTGGCACGGGCCAGATAAATTGCAGCAGTCAATCCGGCAGGTCCAGTACCCACGATAATAGATTTATACATGACTATATCCTCCTTATGACGGACGGCATTAGCGTCAGTTCTTATTTAAAATAATTATAATGTAGTACTTATTATGATAAAAGAAAAGGAATCTGTCAATATGCCAGACTCCTCCCTCGCGGACTATTTTGTGAACAATTCAATTTCTAGAAATTAATAGGCTGAACAAGGCGCTTCTATGTTATTTTTACAAGTTCAATTTAGGGCCAAATGCCAAATGCCACCATCAGCGCAGCAACCGCAGTCCGTTCAGAATAACCAGAATGGTGCTGCCTTCATGGCCCACGACGCCGAGCGGAAGGGCGATGCCCTGAATCAAGTTGCTGATAACCAGTGTGGCGATTACCGTTACAGCAAAAATCATGTTCTGCTTCACAATGCGCTGTGAACGCCGGGCCAAAGCAATTGTCGATGCAATCTCTTCGATATTATCGTTCATCAGAACGACATCGGCAATCTCCAGCGCAGCCCCGCTGCCCTTCATGCCCATCCCAAGACCCACCGTTGCCGTTGCCAGTGCAGGCGCATCATTCACACCATCACCGACCATGACCACATGTCCGTATTGTTCACGTAATGCCTTAACATGAGCCACTTTATCCTCTGGCAGCAGATCCGCAAAAATCAGGTCCACTCCCGTCTTCGCCCCGATAGCCTCAGCCGTAGCGGCCCGGTCTCCAGTGAGCATCGCCACTTTGATCCCAAGCTGTTGCAACTTCTGAACCGCTGCCTCCGCTTGTGGACGCAAGGAATCCTGCAATGCGATCATTCCCGCGATCTGCTCCCCGTCCATAATTAGCGACACCGTCTTGCCTTCGCCCTCTAGCCCGCGGCGTGCAGACATCCATGCTTCCATATCAGCGCTGGCCGGGGATGAAGACAGCTCATCCAACAGATTGGACTTGCCGATTCGCCAGCTTTTTCCGTCAACTGTCCCTTCAATGCCCCATCCCGTCAAGGATTTACTATCCTGTACACTCCGCAGCACCAATCCTGCTTCCTCCGCCTTGCGAACAATCGCCTCCGCCAACGGATGGCGGGACATATTCTCGATCGAGGCACTAACCATCAGCAGTTCTCGCTCGTCATATCCCTCTGCAGCAATGAAATCCGTCACCTGTGGCACGCCTTCGGTCAATGTCCCCGTCTTGTCAAAAGCAACAACAGCGGTCCGGGCCATATTCTCCAAATGTAGTCCGCCCTTGAACAGGATACCTTTGCGTGCGCTTTTGGAAATGGCCGACAGCATTGCAGGCATAATAGAGGATACCAATGCACATGGTGAAGCCACAACCAGGAACACCATAGCCTTGTAAAAAGTATCGCTCCAGCTCCAATCAAGCAAAAACGGAGGAGCCAGCATCAGAACCAGGGTTGTTCCTACAACCACCCGGGCATACACCGCCTCCAGACGTTTAATGAAACGCTGCGAGTCCGGCACTTCGGTCTCGGCTTCTTCTACCATTTTGATGATTCTGGCAAAAAGAGTGTTCCCCGCAGCTTTGGTCACTTCAATATACAGCGGGCCTTCCCCGTTTACCGTACCGGCAAACACTTCATGTCCGGAAGACTTCTCTACAGGCAGTGACTCTCCTGTAATAGAGGATTGATCGACAGCCGATTCCCCCCGGCAGACCAGACCGTCGGCAGGGATCAGTTCACCAGGGCGAACCAGCAGCAGATCGCCAATGGAAAGCTGCTCAATATCCACCTCGTTCATAGCGCCCTGCTCAATCCGTACCGCAGTGGCTGGCTTCAAGGCCATGAGTGAGGAAATGTCCTTTTTGCTGCGCTCCATCGTATAGCTCTCCAGCGCGCCACTTAGGGCGAAGATAAAGATCAGCATCGCCCCTTCATTCCAGTATCCAATGGTTGCAGCACCCAGCGCCGCAGCAATCATCAGCAAGTTGACGTCGAGGTCGCGTTCCTTGATCAGTGTCTCCACGCCCTCCTTGGCCTTAATCCAGCCGCCGAGAGTATATGAGATTACGTAAAGAACAATGGACAGAATCTGAGACCAGCCGCCTACTGCCCAAGCCAGCAGCATGATCAGCCCGCTGCCCAGCGCAGCTTGCATTTCTGTGTTGCTCAGTATGGCCCGGGGATCGAACCTCCGGGGCTGTGGTGCACCGGGTGGCTTTGCACCTCGAGATAAAGCCCCTTCGCGGGGTAAATGTTTAGTTGCTTGCATAGTAATCACCTTCCTGTAAAGTTTTGTGAAGCATAAGCTTCCTGTGTCCCTTCGCAACAAAACTTGCTTCGGGAGCATATGCTTAGTTTTGTGGAGCTGTACTTTCTGGTGTTCCCTTCGCAGCAAAACTTGCTTCGGGAGCATATGCTTAGTTTTGTGGAGCTGTGCTTCTTGGACTTCCCTTCGCAGCAATACTCGCTTCGGGAGCGTATGCTTAGTTCTGTGGAGCTGTACTTCCTGGTGTTCCCTTCACAACAAAACTTGCTTCAGGAGCGTATGCTTAGTTTTGTGGAGATGTACTTCCTGGTGTTCCCTTCGCAGCAAAACTTGCTTCGGGAGCGTATGCTTAGTTTTGTGGAGATGTACTTCCTGTGTTCCTTCGCAACAAAACTGGCTTCGGGAGCGTATGCTTAGTTTTGTGGAGCTGTACTTCCTGGTGTTCCCTTCGCAGCAAAACTCGCTTCGGGAGCGTATGCTTAGTTCTGTGGAGCTGTACTTCTGGATTTCCCTTCGCAGCAAAACTTGCTTCGGGAGCTTACGCCTGCCTCTCACTGAGAATGAGAGCCATTCTTATGACCCCTAAAATGACACATGCTGCCCCGGCTTAGCCGGGACAGCATGTTAAAAAGAATATGAAATTGTATTCAGGTTGTCATTCTGCCATAAGCCGTGATGAGAGCACCATTGAGAACGATAATCATTGTTGCAAAAGTGCAAATATATTTCCTCGGTGCAACTTAAGGTCATAATACTCCTTTCCACTCAATATGTAAAGCGCTAGATAAGCCTAACAAAAGAAATTCACAAAAAGCGAAGGTAAGCGAACGTGAGCAAACGTGGAAGTGTAGCTGTAGGCGCAAAGCGCTCGCCTGGAAGCTTTCCATGGGAGAGCTAGCACCGGGTCATAGGCTATCGACAGATTTCAACCACCAGACGCAGTATTCTCCCCTTCATCAGTTGTCTTAAGTAGTCTTAAGTCCTCTTAATAGTGAAAAGAGAGGGCATCTCCCCAACTAACGGCATTTTTGTACCTTATTTTTCTTTAATATAGCTAAAATAGTTAAATAAGGGCATTTTTGTACCTTATTTTTCGAAAAAGCACGCTGGATGGGGGATTGTGGAAGATTTAAGGTACAATATTGCACTTAATCTCCAATAACCCTTAGCTGCGGAGGATTTAAGGTACAAAAATGCCGTTAATTACACGTCGATGCTTCTTCTTATGTAGGCACTCTTATTTCTTGGCTATGTTTGTTTTTTTAATGCGTTCTACTTTAGATGCGCCTATTTTTATGTAGGCGTTATTGTACTATTGAACGCAAAAAAAGCAGGTCCACGGTGCCCGGACCTGCTCTTGCTCTGCTACAGCCCGCCTCCGGCAGCTGTATCCATGTTCTCCTGCCGCGCGATCCACGTCAGGCAGGCCGCCCGCAGCAGCGCCTCGGTCCGCTGACCGGCGCTGCAAAAGATCCCGCTGAGGCCGATCTCATACAGATCGGCCAAGGCCGGCGCCGCCGCAGCTCCGGCGGCGAACACCACAGCCGCCGGCCGCACGCGGCGCACGGCGGCCAGGACCTGGCCCGCCGCGGCGACGAAGTCTTGCGCGGCGTCCTCTTCCGGCGCGGCTTCGCCCGCCGCGCCGTCAAGCACAAGGAAATCGGCGATACGCGCGATTTCCCCGGCGGCGGCACGCTCGGCATCGGGGGCGATTAGCGCCCCGATGCGGCAGGCCGCCGCAAAAGCGTGGCCGAGTGTCTGATCGGCCACTTCCTCGATGAATTCGCGCTGTGCCGCGAATTCGGCCGCGCTGGCGGGTGATGGCGCCAGCAGATCCAGGCGGCATTCGCCGCCCTGGCGCTGCCGCTCCGCCACCGCAGCGAACAGCGCTTCCAGCTGCGCATCCTGAAGCGCAGCCAGCCGGGACCGCCGTCCCGCAAGCTCCGGCGGGGACAACAGGGTGACGACGGCCCAGTCGCCGTCCGGAGACTCCAGCAGCTCGGCGGCTTCGGCCCGCAGCCGATAATAGATGCGCTGGAGCGCACGATCCGCAGCAGGACCATCCTCACTAGCCAGCCAGCTGTCATATAGGCTGGCCAGCTCCGGGCCCTGCAGCCATTCCTCGCTGCGGATCAGGCAAGGCCCTGCAGGTATGGCCCCGCCCTCCGGACGCGGGGCCGGGCGGTCGTTCCGACCGTCACGCAGCACCAGAAAAGAGGGCTGCAAGCCGGTACGCTTGAAATACGTGCGGTTCAGCGGCAACGCCGCTTCTCTGCGCACACTGCTTACTTCAGGTTCTGCAGGTGATGGAACTGCGGAACCCTTTGGAGTCAGGTCCGCTTCTCGAACCTGCTCATCTGCACTATTCATTAACGGGCGCTCCTCATTCTTTTGGATTTGATCCTGCTGCTGACGTTCACCCTTCATTTCCGCACCCACCTTTTCAGCTTTTGATTCCTGCCGGCTCCTCACGGGACAACTTCCGGATTACCGGCAGTTTCATGCTTCACTTATAAATACTGGAATGCAGCTGGAAATATGCAAGCGTTGCCAAATCCACCCGGAGCGGACAAAACCAAAAAAAGCATCCGGACTACGAAGAATCTTCCTTCTTCGAGAAGAGCTGGCAGTCTTCACTCCGGGAACCGGGGCGAAGACTGCCAGCTGCTTGGAAGAAAGGCTGATAACCAAGTAGCACAGGATGCTTGATGGAAGAGGATTACTGCTGACTTGCAGCGATAGCCTGTTCCAGATCATATAGAATATCGTCAATAGATTCAGTACCAATCGACAAACGAAGCAGTTCAGGTGTTACTCCTGCCGAAGCTTGCTCCTCATCAGACAACTGCTGGTGCGTGGTGCTGGCCGGATGGATAATCAGCGACTTGGAATCACCGACATTCGCCAAGTGTGAGAACAGCTTCACGTTCTCGATCACTTTGCGTCCAGCATCGCTGCCGCCCTTGATCCCAAACGTAAGAATGGCACCTTGGCCCTTCGGCAGATACTTCTGCGCCAGCTCGTAGGAAGGATGGCTCGGCAGACCAGCGTAGCTGACCCATTCTACCGCATCATGGGCTTCCAGATACTGTGCCACCTTCAGTGCATTTTGACTATGGCGTTCCAGACGCAGGTGCAAAGTCTCCAGACCCTGCAAGAGCAACCAAGAGTTAAACGGCGAGATCGATGCTCCCAAATCACGCAGCAATTGAACGCGCGCCTTGATGATATAAGCGATTGGACCTACGGCTTCCGTATAGACTACACCATGGTAGCTTGGGTCCGGCTCGGTCAGGCCCGGGAATCTGCCGCTAGCCTTCCAATCGAACTTACCGCCATCTACAATGACGCCACCGATAGATGTACCGTGACCACCGATAAACTTGGTAGCGGAATGAACCACGATATCCGCACCATGTTCAATTGGGCGCAACAGATACGGGCTCGGGAAGGTGTTGTCAACGATCAGCGGAAGACCGTGTTCATGGGCAATCGCCGCAACCGCTTCGATATCCAGGACATTCCCCTGTGGATTACCAATGGTCTCCGCAAAGATAGCTTTAGTCTTGTCATTAATCGCACTGCGGAAGTTCTCCGGGTTATCCGAATCCACAAAATGCACCTTAATGCCCAGCTTCGGAAGGGTGGTTGAGAACAAATTATATGTACCGCCGTAAAGACTGGCAGAAGAGACAATCTCATCTCCCGCGCCTGCAATGTTCAAGATGGAGAAGGAAATAGCCGCCGAGCCAGAAGCTGTCGCCAGCGCGCCTGCTCCGCCTTCAAGCGCCGCAATCCGCTGCTCAAATACATCAGTGGTCGGGTTCATGATACGGGTATAGATGTTGCCGAACTCTTTCAGTGCGAACAGGTTCGCAGCATGCTCCGTATCGCGAAAGCCGTAAGAGGTTGTCTGGTAGAGCGGTACGGCACGGGACAAAGTAGTTGGATCGATCTCTTGGCCGGCATGAACGGCCAACGTTTCAAAGGACTGCTTGCGTTCTTCTGACATAGGTATTTCCTCCTTATAATTTAAAAAGTAATGAATTCAAATAATTGGTTGGACTTATTTTCTCACAAACCTTGTCATTTGAAAAGAAAAAAATCTTATTATTCCGGTGTGAATTATCGAATTTTATAATAATATCCCCTTATTCCTTCCAAAGGCATAAACGTGTGGACAAAATATAAATTTCCACCTAAAAGAAACCGTTATCATGAACCGGTTATAGAAGTCCTGCTGACAGGAGAACCTCGGGCCTGTATGGCAGATAATTACTAAAGAGGTTGAATACATGTTACAACAGGCTGCAGTGCTTGTCCAACCTTTATGTTAGAGGAGGATTTCCCCCTTAAATTCATAGATAACAGAAAAGGCTGTCCCCGCCCCCTCCCAGGCATGCAGGACAACCTTCCATTTAATCTATCGCGATCGGATTCAGATGCTCTACGGATTCTGTTGTGTGAGAGCTTGAACATCCACGAACGGGGTAGCCCCTCCTGTCACGGTAGGCAGGACACCATTCCATTTATCGAGCGCCTTCTCCTGTACCTCAATCTGCTTCAGCTGCACCAGTTCAGGAGTAACCTCCTGCTTCTTGAGCCGCAGCGATTCTGCTTCGGCCTGTGCCTGAGCTACTTTCTGCTTTGCCTCAATCTCGATCCGCCGCAGATCATTCTCGGCCTTGAGCGCCTGCTGCTGGGCGACCTGCTTAGCTTCTATTGACTGATTGAAAGCGTCGGAGAATTTAAAGTTAACAATGTTAATATCATTAACGATCAGATCGTATTTGGCCAAACGGGTCTTGAGCTGGTCGCTAACCTCCCCGGACACCACATCACGGCGTGTGATCAGATCCTCGGCAGGATATTTGGCAGTGACTTCTTTGACAATCTCCTGAATGGCCGGACTGATGATGACCGTATCATAATTACCCCCGATATTGTTCATCAGGTGAAAGACCGAAGCTTTGTTCACCGAATAGTTGACCGCCACATGAGTTGATACCGGCTGCAGGTCTTTGGAAGACGCAGAGGTATCGGTCTCGGATTTGGTGACTTGTGTATTGACCTGAATGACAGTTTGGATAAACGGAATTTTAAAATGAATACCCGGCGCCAAGGTATTATCATTTAGCTTCCCGAAGGTTTTGTACAAACCGACATGACCATATTCCACCGAAGCGTATGCATTAGTTCCAAGCACAGCTACAACCAGTACAGCGACAATACCACCAATTAGTTTGCCAGGGTGGAACTGCTTTGTCTTTGGGTTCAACTCCACATTCATTTAATCTCCTCCTGCTTATCATGAGCAGCCGGTAGCCCAGCTGCTGGCTTAACCCTCTATACGGTGGTCGTAACCGATCAGTTTCAATAAATTGGATTTCAACAAAAACAGCCTTTTCCTCCAAGGAAAGAGCTGTTTCATTCAGGTCTGAAAATATCAACACCTGGTTGTTCATATAGGTCTAATGACCACCGGATAAGGATAGGCCAACCCGCTTAAGCAGGCGTGAGCTTTCTTCATTCAGTCCTGTGATGATAACCTTCTTGTCATGCTGAGCATATTTGCCGATGATCTTCGCAATTGCACTCACTGCCGACTGGTCCCAGACATGGGAATGTGAGAAGTCGATGATGATCTCCGCCGGGTCGGTTTCATATTGAAACTGCTGAACGAAATGACTTGTTGTGCCAAAGAATAATTGACCGGATACCCTATAGGTTCTGGAAGAAGAGGCTTCCTGAACGGTAACACGGATCGAGGCGATTTTCCAGGCAAATGACAAGGCACTAAGCAATACACCGAACAACACGCCTATGGATAAATTGTCCGTAGCTACAACCGTTACCACGGTTACAATCATCACCAGCGCATCGCTTACAGGTACGCGGGCCAATGTCTTGAGTGCACCCCACTCAAACGTGCTGATCGAGACCATAAACATTACACCGACGAGTGCAGCCATCGGAATCTGCTTGACGACATCCCCGAGAACGAGAATCAGGAACAATAAGAAGATACCTGATACGAACGTGGACAGGCGAGTGCGCCCGCCGGACTTCATGTTAACCATGGATTGACCGATCATCGCGCAGCCTGCCATACCACCGAAAAATCCGGTTACGACATTCGCCAGCCCCTGGCCTTTCGCTTCCCGGTTCTTGTCGCTGCCAGTGCCGGTAATGTCATCGATCAGCGTTGCCGTCATTAGCGATTCAAGTAAGCCAACAACCGCGAGCGAAAGGGAGTAGGGCAATATAATCAGCAACGTATCCAGTGTAAAAGGCGCCTGCGGAATATGAAATAACGGCAGTGCCGCCGTAATATTGCCCATATCCCCTACGGTTTTCACATCTAAATGCAGTGAGATGCTGAGGACCGAAACGGCGATAATTGCAAATAAAGCGGAAGGAATGACTTTGGTGAACTTTGGTACCACATAGATAATAACCAATGTCAGAGCTACCAGACCGTACATGATCCAGCCTTGTCCTTTGAAATGCGTGAGTTGGGCCATAAAAACTAGAATCGCCAAAGCATTTACAAATCCGGTCATCACCGGCTGTGGCACGAAAGTAATGAACCGCCCCAGCTTCAGGGTACCCATCAAAATCTGGATCAGACCTGTTAATACGGTGGCAGCGAACAGGTACTCGATCCCGTACTGTGCCACCAACGTGCCAACCAGAAGCGCCATCGCTCCCGTGGCTGCCGAGATCATGCCGGGTCTTCCTCCCGCAAATGCTGTAATCATTGCAATGCAAACGGAAGCGTACAGTCCCACCATCGGACTGACTCCCGCCAGAATGGAGAAAGCGATCGCTTCCGGAATGAGCGCAACGGCTACCGTCATTCCGGAAAGAATATCGCTGCGGGTGTTGGAGAACCACCCATTATTCAATGTAAGCTGCTTCAAGTTTCTGTGATCCTCCTATGATGTTAAGGGTATTTAGGACTTATCCTATAAGTCCGGGTCCGGTGCAACGCTGATGCTGCTTATTGTACCCGACTACCCGTCACCTTCACAAAAAGTCATCGCTACCTTGTAAGCGCTTATACCTCTCCTTTTCTCCCGTATTCTGCCGATTTATTTCAAATTCAATATATTTAATGGCGTTACATAAATTGATCTAAATAATTTATTGTTTGTACAGGCCCGAAGCCTTCACTTGATCGAAGAACGTATTGAACTCATCAATGTTCAGCTGCTGCGCCGCATCGGACAATGCTGTGGCCGGGTCGGGGTGCACCTCAACCATAATGCCGTCGGCACCAGCAGCGAGTGCGGCCTTGGCACAAGGCACCAGAATGTCCTTACGTCCTGTGGAGTGGGTGACGTCCACCAGCACCGGCAAATGGCTCTCCTGCTTCAAGATCGGCACAGCTGAAATATCTAATGTGTTACGGGTCCATTTCTCGTATGTGCGGATGCCGCGTTCAATCAGCATGACCTGCGTGTTGCCACGAGACATGATGTATTCGGCTGCATGCAGGAATTCTTCCATGGTCGCTGCAAGTCCACGCTTCAGCAGCACCGGCTTATTCAGCTCCCCTGCCGCCTTCAACAGCTCGAAGTTCTGCATATTGCGGGCACCAATCTGAATAATATCCACGTAATCCAGCGCTGGCTCCAGATGGGCCGGGTCTACAATCTCGCTGATCGTCAGCAGGCCGTATTCGTCTGCCGCTTCACGCAGAATCCGCAAGCCATCCATGCCAAGGCCCTGGAAATCATACGGAGAGGTCCGAGGCTTGAAAGCTCCGCCGCGCATAACGCGGATTCCGGCTTTTTGTAAGGCTGCCGCTACGGTACGGGTCTGAAGCTCGCTTTCTACCGAACAAGGTCCGGCCACCATCAAGGAAGACAAACCGCCCACAGTTACACCTCCAGGAAGAGTAATGACTGTATCCTCCTGCTGGCTTTTCCGGCTGACCAGAAGGGTCTTCTTATGTTCTGCTGATTGCAGATCAAGGGAGGCTGAGAATATTTGCTTGAACAAGCTGCGGATCGTACTGTCGGTAAACGGTCCCTTATTGCTCGCTACCAGCTTCTCCAGCATTTGTTTCTCCCGCTCGGGATCGAACTTCGGCACGCCCTGCTTTTCCTTCAAAGTACCAATCTCCTGAACAATCTTTGCCCGATCGGAAATCAGCTCTAACAATTGACCGTTAATTCCATCCAGACGCTCTCTCAGCTCATCCAATTCCACATTACTCATACCTTCCACTCCTCTTCTTCATCATATATTTGGAACGCAAAAAAGGCCCCCGTCGCAAGGGACGAGGAGCCGTGGTACCACCCTAATTTAGAATGACCTCCGGTAATCGGCATTTCCAAAGAAACCTGGCGGTTGCTTCTGCCGCGAAAGAACATTCTGTCTTTCACCCGGTAACGCGGGGCGCGGGCCACCCTACTCATGCTTGTGCCGATTGGCAAAACACTTCAGGGGCCGACTCGGAAGTGAACTTCAGCGCAGGCCGTCTCATGAGGGTGCTCTCAGTCTCCGGCACACCTTCCCTGTTAAGATCCGCTTCTTGCGCTTACTCTCTTCGTCATTGTCCTTGCCTGTATATCAGTACATTTATATACTGGTTGCTGCAATCTTAATCAAAAATCAAGACGGATGCAAGTGGTTCATTTAACGCTTTGTCGCTTCACTCAATTCTCTTTCGTATACATGTTCTGATCCTGCAATCGAATTAGTACTTTGCCAAAACGTCCACCCTCATGGATGACCACTTTGCCGGAGGGATAGGCTTGCTCCAAATAGTCAGCAATAATGTTTCGATTCCGTTCATCTACAGGCAGGCGGTGATTACGGAGCCAAGTCAGTGCTTCCTGCAACGCCGCTTCCCTGGTGACTTCCGTCGTTTTCATTTCCCGCGTAATTAACGATTCGTATGCATGACCTTTAAGAAACAGCAGATGCAGCAAATATCCCATTTCCATATGTTTCGTATGAAACGGCTGACCGGTGACGAGCGGCCAGATTTCATTTACTAGACTGTGATCTGGAGGACTAGCCGGCATACTGATATAACAGAACTTTCGAGCGCATTGGAGCATCTTTTCCACACTATCCCAATTGTGAATGACCGGGCACATTGAGACGAAGACGAGATCGAAGGCCTCGCTCCAGCCTTTGGTCTGCACATCAATATTTTCAAAAGGCTCGGGCACAATCTTTACCTGATCTTCGGCGAACTTCGAGATGTTTTCTTTCAACAATTCGACCTGCGGGGGAGAGGTCTCTACGGCAGTTACATGAGCCCCTCTCTCCGCAAACGGCACCGAGAACACTCCAGATGCGGCGCCAATATCCAGAACGGAGGCATTTTCGAATTGGACCCCTTGCCCTTCAAGCCAGTTCATGATCCGTTTGGTTCGTTTTCTTCCCTCTTCGCTAAACGATTGTTCGTTGAAAGTCTTGGCCTTATGGTCAAATGATCTCGTGGGATCGACTCCCGCCTTCTTCATTTTCTTTAAAAGAGAATCGTCTTTCCACGCTTTTTCCCAGTTAGCTGCATCAAAAAAATAATTTATGATCATTCCTCACATTTCTTTATTGAGTATGGATTTTCCTAAACGGACAGCTACTTTCAACTCGCCGCCTGTTCATGTTCTGGCGATTTCTCTTTACGAAGGAAGAGACCAAGTACTAAAGCTACGAGCGCGATGAAGACACCGATCCAGAACGCGTTATTGATACCGGCCAGCAGCCCCTTGGTTATTTCCGCCGGAGCATGCGGATCGCTCGCTCCGTTCAAGTAATGTTTCTGTCCGCCTGACATAATACTGAAGTACAGGGCAGTACCGATTGCACCGGACACCTGCTGCAGCGTGTTCAAGATCGCCGTCCCGTGCGGGTGCAGATGGCGTGGCAGTTGGTTGAGTCCAGCTGTCTGTGCAGGCATCATGACTAGCGCGACGCCAACCATCAGCGCAATGTGCACAGCGACGAGGAAGCCGGTGGTCGTCGTTTCGTCGAATCGGGTGAACAGCCACAATGAGGCGGCGGCAATGAGGAGTCCTGGGATAACAAGAACGCGAGGCCCAAACTTGTCGAACAGCTTGCCTGAGACTGGAGCCATAATCCCGTTCACGACCCCACCGGGAAGCAGGATCAAGCCGGACTTGAATGCCGTCATCATCAGCACGCCCTGCATAAACATTGGAAGCATGATTGCCGACGAGAAAAACGTCATCAACAGTACGAACAGCAGCACCGCGACAAGCGCGAACATGGGATACCGGAACGCCCGTAAATCCATGATCGGTTCTTTAAGCAGTAATTGCCGCCAAACGAACAGTGCCAAAGCGACACCCCCTGCCGCAATTGTCCAAATGACCTCCGGCACCGACCAGCCGAGCTCACCGGCCTTGCTGAACCCGTAGACAATTCCGCCGAAGCCAATCGTTGACAGCACGATGGATAAGAGGTCAACCCGTGGTTTTGTGAGCTCCGACACGTTTTTCAGGACAGCAATTCCCACGATAATTGAGAGGAGCGCAAACGGCAGTACAAGATAGAACAACCAGCGCCATGAAAGTCCGTCAACAATCAAACCGGAAATGGTCGGACCGATGGCTGGCGCGAACATGACGACGAGTCCTAACATCCCCATTGCGGCTCCCCGTTTTTCCGGCGGATAAATGGTCATAATTACGTTCATTGTAAGTGGCAGCAGCAAGCCGGTTCCTATCGCCTGAATAATCCGCCCGATCAGCAGTACATTGAATCCCGGCGACACTGCCGAGACGAGCGTACCGACGAAGAACAGACTCATCGCCGACAGAAACATTTGCCGGGTTGTGAACCATTGCTGCAATACCGCTGTCACCGGAACGAGCACGCCGACGATGAGCAAATAGGCAGCAGAAAGCCACTGGACCGTCGTCGCAGATACGCCGAATGACTTCATCAGTTCGGGGAGGGCATTGCCCATTAGTGTCTCGTTCAAAGCGGCAACGAACATACCGACGATCAGTGCTAACATGATCGGACCGCGCTTAATATTTTGCATCTCTATCATTTGTTTCTCCTCCAAGTTTCTGTAGTCTTTGCAATACACCGAGACTAACGGAGCTTGACCTTGTTGATTCACCCCAATAGTTCCCACATCGAAAAGCTTTATATCCCCTTCAAAACCAAACCTATATAGATCGATAATATCCATAATTAAAATAAAAAAACGTGCTACTTCTCGATACTACTCCATGTAATTTCATATATATATTTACATAGATCTATAATATCCATAATTAAAACACAAGAAGCTCATCACTTCTTGTTTACATCATGACTGCATCGCTTGAACGCCTCATCCAATACTGACTGAATCGTATGTTCCCGCAAATATTGGTGCAGCTGTTGTTCCGCGCCGTTCATAACTTTTTCAACCAAACATTCTTTTCCCGGATGCTTCTGTTCTCTCTGCACAGCCCCATCTTCCGCTAACAATTGGTGTTGCTGCGAACCCGAATTCGAACATTCGAATAGCTGCTGTCTTCCTTCAATCACTTGAATCACATCAAGAAACGTAATCTGATCCGCTGGCCGGGCAAGCTCGTAACCACCGTTCACCCCTGGCACAGCACGTACGATTCCATCCTGTCTCAGCTTGGACATGATTTTGGATAAATAGCTTTCGGAAACACCCAGTGTCCCAGATAACTCCCTAATCCCAACGTTGTTGCAACGCTGCGAGTGTCCCAGATGAATTATGGCATGTAAGGCGTAATCTGTACTTTTTGAAAATTGCAAGTCTCTCTCCTCCCTCCTCAATATCATCATTATTATAGATCTTTATTGTCCATAATAAACAAATTAACTCCAAATGGCAATGATATTTTTGGCTTATGGAACGCTGGAGGATAAGATAAGCCAATTCCTCGGCCTATCCTATCCTTCCCCCGCTGCGCTCACTTTTAGAAAAACTTTCGGATCACTCCCGTTAAGGTCTCACTGGTGACCGGCTTGCTAATATATTCATCCATACCTGTTGCAAGACATAGCTCCCGGTCGCCTTTTAGTGCATTAGCCGTTACCGCAACAACAATCGGCTGCTTCTCCGGCGGGAGCGTCTCTTTAATATATTTCGTAGCCTCCAGACCGTTCGTCCGTGGCATCTGTATATCCATAAAGACCAGATCGAAAAATTCGCAGGTTATTCGCTGCATGACGACGGTTCCGTCAGATGCCAACTCCACAGAGTGCCCGCGCTTCTCCAGCATTTTTTTCAAAACAATCTGGTTAATCTCGTTATCTTCAGCAACCAGAATCCGTAAGGGACGCTCCTCCGATTCTGTCAAAGATTGTGTGTCATTCTGCCCTACTTCGGCCATTGCGGCATTGGTGTCATCCAGAAAAACCGCGGTGAACACGAATGTGGTTCCTGGCTCCGCTCTCCTGTGCAAGGTAATTTGTCCGCCCATAAGCTCCACCAGCTTCTTCGTGATGGCCAGCCCAAGTCCCGTTCCCTCATGCCGCCGGTTCATAAAATGATCCAATTGGTAAAAAGGCTCGAACAAGCGGCCCTGCAGCTCTTCCGGGATACCAATTCCGGTATCGGAAACGGAGAATTCCAGCATAATTCTGCCTTCTTTCTGCTCTGCAACCCTTACCTCCAGCTTGATACCGCCGGTATAGGTGAACTTGACCGCATTGCCAACCAGATTGAGTAACACCTGCTTAAGGCGCTCCCCATCACCCAGCAAATGTGTCGGCACCTCAGCATTCACCTGGGTCTCGATGTACAGTCCTTTAACCTCCGCTTTATGACTCAGCACGTTCATTACAGAAGCAATGCAGAGCCGCAAATCGAAACGATCCTCGTGCAGCTCTGTCTTACCAGCTTCGATTTTGGAAAAGTCCAGAATATCGTTAATAATCGACAACAGTGTATCTCCGCTCTGGCGGATAATCTCCAGATATTCATGCTGTACCGATTGCGGTTCGCTCATCTCCAGCAGCAGATCGGTCATTCCAAGCACTCCGTTCATCGGGGTGCGGATTTCATGACTCATCATCGCCAGAAAATCACTCTTGGCACGGTTCGTATGCTCGGCCGTCTCTTTGGCAATCATCAGCTTTTTCTGCTCAGTAATATCTTTGACGATAATGTAGAACCCTACCCGGCTTCCACTAATGACAATGGGCGCAATACTGGTCAGCACCTCGACCATATGACCATCCTTGTGCCTGATCTTGTCGATGTTCCGCTCTCCCCAGTGATTCCCGGAGGAATGGTCCAGAATGTAGTTCAGATTCTCTGATCCAACAATGCTCGATACGTTCAGACCGGTCAGCTCGGGGATCGTATATCCCGTCAATTCACAAGCCTTGTCATTTCCGTTGATGATATCGCCTTCCAGCCCCAAAGAAATGACCGCATCATGGTTGTACTTCTTGAGGGAGGTGTAGCGCTCCACGGATTCCTGTAGCTTCCGCTCTACCATCTTGCGTTCGGTAATGTCGCGGCCTACGGCAACAATGCCCCGACCGCCACCTTCTTCCTCCAGCACCCGCAGTGTATACTCAATCCACAAATAATGCCCCTCCGCGTGCCGGGTACGCAACTGAACACTGCTATAAGCTAACGCGCCCGGCATCTGGAGGGTATTGAGATCATCCGGATGAATATAGCTGCTGACATTCTGCCCTACCAGTTGTTCCGGCTCATAACCCAGCACTTCATGAACTGAGGGTGAGCAGTAGCGGCAGAGGCTGTCTGGTGTCGCCACGTATACGATATCCCTGATATTATCCGCAATGAGCCGGAACAAGTCAGCACTATCCGAGAGAGGATTCTTCTTGTCCCCAGGCCCAGATCGTCCTCTTAACAGCACTGTATAAAAGAGCAGCTTCCCCGTCGACGGTTCATTGATCCGTGTGATCCGAATGATTAATGGAACAGGGATCATAGCCTGATGCACCAGCATCAACGTACACTCAAAAAAAGGGATTTCGCTTGCTGCCAGCGCTCCCATCTGCTTATGGTAAAGATCCTTGTAGTCTCTCTGTAAAAACTCGCTCAATGGCCGCCCCAGTAGTTGCTCTTCCGAATAACCCAGCAATCCAGTTACACCAGAATTAACACTTGTCCAAGTTTCTTCCGGGGAGAGAAACGCTTCAGCTGCTCCTACCCCGTCTTGCACATCCTTCAACCGGGAATCTTCTTTATCCGACTGATGCCCCAACATCTGTCCCACCGCCGTTTCGTGGAGTAAGGCTAGCATTAAGCAAGCTATTTAATAGTTTAATTCTTTACTATAAATATCTGGTATAACTGCATGAAAGTCAATGTGAATAGAGGAGTTTATCTATTGAGAATAGACGCTGGCGATTACACTCCAAATGTACGATAATGATCCCATTCTCATGTATCGTTGGCCCGAAAGATCGATATGCGAGGGAAAACAATAACTCACAAACTTACAATTCGTAAGTGGATATGATATAATGCATGTATTCCATCCATACGGACATGCTTTAACCAATTAATCTATGAATAGCAAGGGGTTTAAATAGAATGAGCAATCCTATACAACAAGAAGCAGTACCAGAATTTGAATTTGGCATTTATACGCTTGGGGATATTGTGGCCGACTGTAAAACAGGTAAAACAATCACCCCGCGGCAGCGGCTGGATGAGGTGATTGCCGCTGCCAAGTTAGCCGATGAGGCGGGACTTGATGTCTTTGGTGTCGGTGAGCATCACCGGCTGGATTTTGTCATCTCCTCGGTGCCTGTCGTCCTGGCAGCTGTGTCGCAGGTCACGCGCCGAATCAAGCTGACCAGCGCTACTACTGTGCTTAGTACCATTGATCCTGTCCGGGTCTTTGAGGACTTTGCTACACTTGACCTCTTATCCAATGGACGGGCTGAGATCATTGCTGGACGCGGTGCTTTCCTGGAATCTTTCCCCCTGTTCGGCTATGATCTTGAAGACTATCATCGCTTGTTCGCGGAGAACATCCAGCTCCTTCAGGAGCTGAATCAGCATGAAATTATTAACTGGGAAGGCTCGTTCCGCTCCCCCCTCAGAAATGCGGAGATTGCTCCTAGGCCCGTACAGCATAAGCTCCCGCTCTGGGTTGGCGTCGGCGGCTCGCCCGAGAGTGCAAAGAAAGCTGGCGCACTGGGTACAGGGTTAGCCATTGCCATCCTGAACGGAAATCCAGCGCCTTTCAAGGAGCTTGCCGATAGCTATCGCCGCTCCGGCATGGAGGCCGGTCACTCCCTTGAGTCCCTGAAGGTTGCCATTACAAGTCATGGCTATATTGCGGAAACTACACAGCAGGCGCTTGATGAATTTTATCCTTACTATTACAGCTACCGCAATTCCATCAGTCCGAGCCGAGACCAGCGCTATACAGTATCGCGCAGCGAATTCGATCAGTTTGCAGCCTTCGATAATACCTTGGCTGTAGGCAGTCCTCAGCAAATTATTGAGAAAATCCTTTACCAGCATGAGCTGTTCGGACACAACCGCTTTATGACTCAGCTGGATATCGGTGGACTTCCTTACGCTAAGGTGGCATCAGCCATCGAACTGCTAGCTACCAAGGTAGCCCCTGTCGTACGACGGGAAATTGCCAAAAAGACCTCTGCAGTCTCCCTTTAAAAGGGTCTTCTGCCGGATTTTTTTGTAGCGTCTCCATGGTATAATCTAAAGCTTCACGGGCATTATCCAATTCTTTCGTTCATGAATTGGGTAATGAGCCTAAGGCTGATTCTTTCAGATTCAGCCCCAGAATATTTCCCGGAAGCGAGGTACCTATGAAGAAACTATTAGGCATTGCTATGCTAGCCTTATGCATATTCAGCATAGGGCTGCAGCCTCCCAAAGCCGCTGCCGCGGTCAGCTATACTGCCAAAGTAAATGCTGATTCCTTGAATGTGCGCAGCGAGCCGGCCAAGAATGCAGTCATCACGGGGTCACTGAAGAACGGTACGGTGGTAAGTGTCACAGACGAACAACATGGCTGGCTGAAGGTCAAGTCCGGTTCAACTTCCGGCTGGGTTGCTGGCTACTATCTTCTGAAGACCAACGGAACGCCTACTGCCGGAACGACCGTAGCGGTCAAGGCAACGCCGGCGGTTAAGACATCCACCGGAAACAGCATGAACGCCAAAGCCACGGTTACCGCAAGCTCCCTGCGAATCAGGAGTGGCCCAGGCACCAGCTATAGCGCGCTGGGCTCACTGAAAGCACAGGATACGGTAACCATCCTGCAGCGCCAGAACGGATGGCTAAAAATCCGCACAGCCAGCGGAGATACCGGCTGGGTCTCGGACCAATACATCCGCAGCGGAGCAACGGTAACAAATAGCGCTCCGCCTCCTTCTTCCGGCGGCCTGAAGGGCAAGCTGATCGTGGTGGACCCCGGCCATGGCGGGAGTGATCCCGGCATGCTTGGCACCACCTACGGCACGCTCGAAAAAGATTTGAATCTGCAGACAGCCTTCTATGTCCGCGATTACCTGAAGGCGGCCGGCGCCCGGGTCGAGATGACCCGAACGAAAGACGTGAAGCCTTCGCTGGCTCAGCGTGCCCAGCTCGGCAAGACGCTCGGAGCGGATGCCTTTGTAAGCATCCATTATAATTCCTCACCGAAGAAGATATCCGGAACGTTGACCTTCTTCTATTCCGAAAGCACTGACCTGAAGCTGGCTCGGGCAATTGAAGCCCGGCTAGGACAAGGCATCGGCCTGAAGAGCAACGGCGTGTCCTTCGGCGATTATCACATCCTCAGGGAGAACTCGATACCGTCAGCCCTGATGGAGCTGGGCTTTCTCTCCACCCCCTCTGATGAGGCGGTGGCCCGCACAGCCTCCTATCAGAAAAAAGCCGCCCAGGCTATAGCCAACGGGCTGGCCGATTATTTCAGGCGCTAAGGCATTCGCGCCATGGCATATCAAAAGCCCAGGCCTCTTATCCGATCTACAAGGATAAGAGGCCTGGGCTTTTTTGATCTTTTCATTTTAATACAACATTTCAAAGACTAAAAACAAGTTCAGCAGAACCACCAGAGCCGAGATAATCCAGCCTGTGATGGAAGTAATCCGCAGATTGACCAGCCCGCCCATAATTTGACGGTTGCTTGTGAAGATAATCAAAGGAATAAGTGCAAAAGCAATCCCGAACGATAGCACCACCTGACTCATGATCAGCGCGTCTGTAGCGTTCACACCGGCAATAATAATCGCAAGTGGGGGAATTGTAGTGATCGCCCGGCGCAGGTACAGATTGATTCTTTTATTGATGAAGCCCTGCATAACAACATCCCCGGCCATGGTGCCCACTGAAGAGCTGGATAATCCGGCTATAAGCAGCCCAAGTCCAAAAGAAACGGCGGTAACAGGACCAGCTAATTCGCGGAACTGGTGAAAGGCTACGCCCAGGTCTTCCACAACCATGCCGTTCTTGAAGAACAGTGCAGCAGAGACAACGATCATCGCCATATTGACGGCTCCGGCAATAATCATGGCGATGATAATATCCGCCAGTTCCAGCTTGAAGATTTTCTTCTTCTCCGCTTCATTCCGGCCGACCACACGGTCTTGCGTCAGCGAGGAATGCAGATAGATCGCATGTGGCATTACCGTTGCGCCCAGAATACCTGCGGCCAAAAGGATGCTGTCCACACCATCGAATCTGGGAGTAAACATGCCCACGGCTACTGCGCCCATATCCGGCTTGGATACAATCACTTGGAAAGTAAACGCCAGCACGACGATTAATACCATGGCGCCAATTCCCGCTTCCAATGAACGGTACCCGCGCCGCTGTAGCTCCAGTATGGCAAACGACCCAACGGCAGTAATCAAAGCGGCTGGCAACATGGGGATGCCGAATAGTAAATATAATCCTAAAGCCGCTCCTATAAACTCAGCCAAGTCTGTAGCAATAATTACAAGTTCACTCTGAATCCAGAGAAAAATCGAGACGCCTTTGGGGAATCGGTCATGCGCAATTTCAGGTAAATTCTTACCGGTAGCAATGCCCAATTTGGCCGACAGCGATTGGATCAGTACCGCCATCAGATTAGAGGCGACAATCACCCATAGCAGCAGATATCCATACTTGGACCCCGCTGTAATATTTGTAGCAAAATTACCGGGATCGAGATAGGCAACCGCTGCTATAAAAGCAGGTCCGAGAAATGGCAACAGCCGTTTCAGGCCTTTGACTTCTCCGTCCAATACAGCTTGGGCAGATATCTTGACTTTCTTTTCTTTGATCAGTTTTTGTTCCGCAACTTGTTGCTCTAACATGTCTATCCCTCCTCTTGCCCGGGAAAGTTGTCTATATACACGAAAGTTTCCTCGATGCAACTTTATAGTTGAATTATAGTCCCTTCCATGTAAAATGTAAATAGATTTTCATTTCAAATCTTTTCATTTTAAATTCATTTATATAAGACGAACTGAAGATCTGAACGTAGGGCTCGGTCGTCACTACGGTGGAATGTTTGGACTTCCGGTCGCTGTTGTTCCCAGATTTCTTCTTTAATAACCGCTTCTAGCGGTTGAAATCTGGCGGGCTTATGCTTCCGATGCGAGCTTTCCTGCGGAAAGCTTTCAGGCGAGCGCTTCGCTCCTACAGTTCCAAACTTCCCCCTTCGTTCCTCCCTGCTTGTTGTTCCCTTCTTTTGTTCATCTTATAGTTATTTCTTCTTCTGCAGAGAGAGCTTATCGATCATGTAACTGGTCAGAGCATTCAGATGATTACCAATGGTGACGCCTGTTTCCTGTTCTACCTGGCGGGCTGCAGGAGCCATTGAAAGCTGGGCAGCTACGATACGGACGTCAGGATTCTCCTGAGCCGCACGCTTTAAGCCGGACGACACCAGCGCGGTATACTCCTCTTTTTTCCCCTGCATAATCAGACTGAACGTATGCTCCAGCACGCTGGATTCTACAAGCACCTTACGTCCTGCAGCCTGGCAAAAGTGTTGAAACTGTTCCATCGTCCCTGTAACCGTATTTGGATTGGTGAAAACGAAGCGAACAGTTTTATCAGACCGGCAAGCATCCTGAAATAATGGGTCATCTATCTTTATGACGGGAATAGGCAATGGGTGAAGATTTTCCCGATATGCTGCGGTAAAAAAAGTGCAAGTGATCAGAATGGCATCCACATGGCAGGCTGAAATCCAATTCAGGGTCTCCTTCACCTTGGCTTCAACAATCTCATTATTAAAATCGGCGTCCATTTTTATGCGATCCAGACCTGGATCTACAAAATGTACCAGTTCCACTTCATGGCCAGCCAAAGCTTTCTCGATGTGCTCGATATTGGAATAATGCGCATGATAACAGCCTATTCTTGTCATGAGCTTGTTTCCCCCTTTTTCAATACATAAATCGTAAAACAAAAGGTCCCCTTCACACAAGTGAAAGGAACCTTACAAAGCCTAAACATCATCTATAGGTGAACTCCATAATTTTGACTGATCAAAAAGGAAAGTACGGTTGCTTCGATTGCTTCCCTATACTCCTGGTGGATACAATCGGTTCAATACTTCACGCATTGCCCCTTTAATCTGGATATCCGGACGTTTTTCTTTGGCTAAGCTCTCAGCTTCTTCTACCGTAGAGACTACCCCAAGTTCCAGCAGCAAACCCGTGGCTACGGTTCCTGTACGGTTGCGGCCACCCGCGCAATGGAAGTAGACGGTTTTCCCACTGTTTACAGCTTCGCTGATGGCTAGGACTGCCTGTTGTACAGAGGCGTCTTGTCCACTTTCATGCTCCACAATCGGATGATGATGTCGGCTAACCTTATCCGGAAAACCCTCAGCTTTGGTGCCGTTGTCCCTCAGATCAAACACATCCGAAATCTCCTGCTCCTGAAGCGCCTCCAGCAAACCGTTCTCCCCGCCGATATACACTTTACCTTCAATAAGTTCGTGATAGCCCGCCATCCTTATTCTCCCGTCTCCGCAAATTGCTTAATACGTGCGCCGATCTGGTCACGGACATTTTGAAATACTGCCCATTTCTCCTCATCCGTCCCCTGAGCCTTAGCTGGATCATCAAACCCCCAGTGTTCACGTCTTACCTTCGGCGGGGTAATCGGGCATTTATCTGCGGCATCGCCACACAAGGTAACCACCAAATCTGCGTTATTCAAACGATGGGAATCAATAATGTCGGAGGTTTGGCCCGAGATATCAATACCGGCTTCGCTCATGGCTTGTACCGCTTTTGGGTTCAGTCCATGAGCTTCAATCCCGGCGCTGTAGACATTCCAGCCCTTACTCAAATATTGCTTCGCCCACCCCTCGGCCATCTGGCTCCGGCAAGAGTTGCCTGTGCATAGAAAATAAAGAGTCTTCTTATCCATTGTCATCGATCTCCTTTTACATTACAGAATAATTATCCATATATAGAGTCCTAACAGGGTAATAAACAGTGTGGGAACCGTCAGGATGATGCCTGTTTTAAAGTACGTTCCCCAGGATATTTTCACGCCTTTAGTAGAAAGTACATGTAGCCAAAGCAGAGTCGCCAGCGAACCGATCGGTGTAATCTTAGGCCCCAAATCTGACCCGATAACGTTCGCGTAAATCAAAGCTTCCTTCATGATTCCCGTCGTGTGTGTAGCATCGATCGCGAGCGCGTCAATTAGAACAGTAGGCATATTGTTCATCACTGAGGAGAGGATAGCGGCTATAAAGCCCATGCTCATCGTGGCGACGAATAACCCCTGCTCTGTTGCCGCCCGCAGCACCTCTGCCAGCAAATCTGTAAGACCGGCATTCCGCAGCCCGTACACCACGACATACATCCCAATGGAGAAAAACACAATCGCCCAAGGCGCTCCCTTGATCACTTCCTTCGTGTTGACGGACGAACTATTCCTTGCCATCAGCAGGAAGAAAATCGCAATCACTCCGGCTACCGCCGACACAGGGATGTTCAAAAATTCGCTGACGAAATACCCGATAAGCAGAATCGCCAGCACGACCCAGGACAGCTTGAACATCCCTTTGTCTTTGATCGCCTCTTGTGGGTTCTTTAGCTGAGCGCTGTCGAACCTTCTCGGGATGCTTCTGCGGAAAAAGACGAACAAGATTAGAATACTTGCCACCAGCGAAAATAAGGTTGGAATGATCATCCGGCCCGCATATTCCATGAAGGTGATGCCGAAGAAATCGGCGGACACGATGTTCACCAGATTGCTGACGATAAGAGGCAATGAAGTTGTATCAGCGATGAACCCGCTGGCGATGATGAACGGAAACACCTTTTTCTCATCGAATTTCAAGGCACGCACCATAGCAAGCACAATCGGAGTGAGGATCAGCGCTGCACCATCATTGGCAAAAAACGCCGCCACCACTGCTCCCAAAATGGTCACATAGACGAACAGCCGAATCCCATTCCCACGGGCAGCGCGTGCCATGTGTAGGGCGGCCCATTCGAAAAATCCGATATGGTCCAGGATCAGTGAAATCAGGATGATCGCAATGAAGGCTAATGTCGCATTCCACACAATCCCGGTGACATCGAGCACATCGTTAAAACTTACTACCCCTACCAGTAACGCCAAGACCGCCCCGCCACAAGCAGACCAGCCAATGGACAGGTTCTTAGGTTGCCAGATTACAAATACTAATGTGACTATAAAAATAATGATTGCCCAAACGGCCACTGCTACAACCTCCAGTTGGTTCCGATCAAATTAGATGAACCTACGACACAAACGCCGACTCGGCCATCATCACATCAAATAATCATATAACTATATACTTATATATAAAACATAGCTTTGTTACTTCAGGCGCATATCACTCACAAGAAGCAACAATTTCTTTTTTATTCAAAAGGGTTAGTATCGTCTTGGAATCCGGCATTTGACTCAGAACAGCCTGGATATGCGGCTTATCTTCGACGTTCAGGGAATAATGTACCCATTGTCCGCGTTTACTCTCCTTAACGATGCCCTGTGTTTTTAGCTTTCTTAGATGCTGGCTGACCGCCGGCTGTGAAATATCAAAGATGTCCACAAATTCGCATACGCACCACTCCCGCTCTTTCAACAGCGAAAGCATCGCCAAACGCGTCTTATCCCCTAGCAGCTTCATATCGTCAGCAATATCGGCTAGTGGCTCCATATCTGTCTCCTCCTTCCACCTGTATATAAGCCAATGCTTATATTCTAATTCCCAGCCCGAAATTTGACAAGAATAAAATAATCGCTAAGTTAGACCATAGAAGATGTACATTAGTTTCTGTGCATGATGGCCGGACACTAAAAAAACCAGCTCAAGCACGTAATTAACGTGATGAACTGGTAATTAGGTTAGTATTAAGCTGGATTAATCGTTCTCATTTTTCCCTGATCCCGGCATAGACGGCGTCTGTAAGATCCGTAGTGAACTTGCCTGACATACCTTCCAGTGCCGTATTCGTGAACGCTACCACGCTGAGCTCCTTCGAAGGGTCCACAAACCACGAATGACCATAGGTTCCTCCCATACGCCAAGTACCCGGTGATTCTGGGGTAGCTGCAGCAACCGGGTCTTTGAGCAGAACAAAACCTAAGCCGAACCCTCTGCCTGGCCAAAAGAGCATCGGAAGATCGCCGATCTGATTGGTAGTCATCTCACGAACCACTGTCTCTTTCATTAGGGGTTCTCCCCCCTTGCGCAAGGTTTCCAGCAGCTTCAAAAAGTCGCCGGCACTGCCGACCATACCCGCTCCACCCGAAAGATACGCTGTAGCATCCGTTGCCCGGACAGGAGCAAGCCGGAAACCTGCCGTCCCCTCTACAAATGGGATGGTGTCAAAATCCCGCAAGCGGCGTGGCTTAGCAGGATCATCAGCATAAGCAACGGCCAGCCGCTGCGGATCCACTGCAGTAAACCCGGTATCGCTCATGCCCAGAGGGCCTGTCACCAGTGAACGAACAGCTTCCCCAAGCGGTGCATTGGCTGCCTTTTCAATCACCGCGCCCAGTACATCTGTAGCTATAGAATATTTCCACTGTGTCCCCGGTTCATACAGAAGCGGCACAGAAGCAAGCCGGCGCAGGTTCTCGTCCAATGTGATATCCGCCAGATCCATCCCATCAGATACACCCGCAAGCTCATAGGAACCCTTCTCTTCTTGAAAAAAACGGTACGTCAATCCAGCGGTGTGTGTTAACAGGTGACGAATCGTCAATGTCGCAGCTTCACCATTCTGCAGCCTTGGACGAAATTCCGGCAGCCAGCGATCTACACGGTCATCCAATTGCAGACGGCCTTGGGATACCAATACTAAAGCAGCTGTAGAAACAATAGGCTTAGACACAGAAGCCAGCCGAAATAACGCATCCTCATGCATGGGCCGATTGTTCTCCCGATCAGCAAAACCGGCAGCACGGTTATACACCAACTCCCCACCAACTGCCACTTTAACAACGGCGCCGGCTAACCTTTTATCGGCAAGTGTATGATCGATGACCTCATCTATACGTGCTTGTAAATTGTCATCCGTCTCTTTGCTCCAATATAATTTATTCAATGATACTCATCCTCTCTGAACAATATCATGTTGCTTACTTTTCCGGGGTGAGTTTATTATATAAATCAAGTCCCTTTGATTACATAAGACAAACCAGTTAGTTGCTTCATTTTACAAAGGAAAATGAGGTAGTTTGCAAGGAATTATTCGGAATTAAAGGAGGGCGTTTTCATGGACCATATAGATAAGCAGATTCTGTTCCATTTGCAAAATCACGCAAGAATTTCAATGACCGAGTTAGGGAAAAGTGTCAGCCTGTCGCAACCAGCGGTTACTGAGCGAGTTCGCCGACTGGAAGAGAGCGGGGTCATTGAGGCGTACCGCACAGTGATCTCCCCGGAGAAAATCGGCAAAGGTACTGTGGCCTATGTACTGTTTAGGACAAAAGAATGTTATCCCTTCCTTGATTTTTGCCGTTCTGCACCCGAGGTTGTTGAATGCTACCGCATCAGCGGAGAACACAACTATCTCCTAAAGGTAATGACAGACTCTACCCAATCACTTGAAGAATTCGGCAAGCAGTGCGATCCCTATGGAACCTACACTGTTCTCATCGTAATGTCATCCCCTATTGATCCTAAATTCCTCATCCCCTCGCTTGAAAAAGTAAATCTGCTCGCCGATCCAGAATAGCTCGCAGACGATGTACAAACAAAAAGGAATCCGGCAAGAGCCGGATCCCTGAGATATCAAATGAGAAAATACGGAACTTTATTAATATGTCCACCAGTTGCCTGACATCACAATCAGCGAGAACAACTTGATGCTGTCTTCGTAGTAGCCTTCGGCAGAACTACTTGCCGTATGGCTCCACACCGAGTTTAGCCAGCTTTGATAGCTCGGAGAGGTCATCGCACTAACGCCGAACGGTGCATAGAAGGCACCGCTGTTGTAGCTGCCGAACACAGTTCCATTCAGCTTATAGCCATCCTTGATGCTTCCGGGTGCACCCCCTACTTTAGTTTGGATCCAACTGTTCATCTGATTAAGCTGCGACAAGGCACGGTTATCGCCAGTAATCAGGTAGTCCGTAGCAATCCGCCATGGAGTACGACAGGAGTTATAGTTGTAATTACCGTCATTAGCATCTTCTAAGAAGTTAGCCGCTGCGGGCTTGTACACACCACCTGAGTAAATCACGAAATCAGGCAGCAGACCGGTGCTTGCGCTGTACCCGCTATACAGGCTGTTGATGATCGTGTAGGTCTTGTCCGTAACATTCTTCCAGCGGGCATCGCCAGTAGCACTTTGGAAAGCCTTCAAATGATTCAGCATGAAATCCGAAGGCCGTGTAGCTGTATTATAGGCGCCACTGTTCGCCCAGTCACCGAGACGGATGGTCCACTGGGTCTGGTTAATTTCTTTATCCATAATGGCATTAATGACATTCTTAGCCGCTTGTAAATAATTGATTGTACCGCTGCTTCCCCACTGCTTATCTGCTAGCAGCAGCGAGAATGCGATGTCCATATCCCCATCTGCGGCCGAATCCTGACCGTCAATATTTTGAAAACTGCTGTTCTGCTTCCAGGACATCAGGTACGGGTTATTCGCGCTCGGATGTGCTTTGTAATAATTATAGAGGCCGTCATAATACGTCTGCGCACTGCTGTCATACCCGGCCATTAGCACGGTGAACAGCATGCCATAGCCATGCGCTTCGGATACGGTTTCCCCTGCTGAATTGTATTTAACATAATATTTACCGGTGCCAGCTGGCTTAAGGTAAGCCGCTTTCCACGCATCCCATTTGGTTTTCACTGTATTATCCATACTCGTCTGAGTGACATTATTGGGCTTAATAGAACCGGAAGTATAGGTCGCATGCTGTGGAAATGGCTTATTTACTGCTGCGAATGCTGATCCCGCCGGGAGTATAACGATAGCTAAACACATCATCATAAGCGTTCTCCAATGGAACCTAAGCTTTCCTATCCGTTTCATCATTTGATCGTCTCCTCTTCTAAATGCTGATATAGTGATCAACAAGCAGGGGCATAAGCCAAACGCGTTAAAAGGCAAATGACATAAATAAATTGGTTAATTTGTTAAATAATGATTGGAAATCGCAATACCAATATATTCTGCAATCTAGTAACTGTCAATATCAAACGTACCGCAAGTCATAGTTTCCACATTCCTCCCGGTGTACTCCTCTCGCTCTACCGCATGACTTACTTTCCAGGCTCTCATCACAAAAAAAGGATCACCCCTGTCCCGAAATGGAACAATGAAGTGATCCTTTATCAATAAACTTAGAACACGCTGCGAACCAAACCGCCGTCCACTCGCATGGCAGAACCATTAATCGCCGAAGCCAACGGGCTGCTGAGAAAAACGACAACATCCGCAATCTCTTCCGGCCGGATCAGCCGTTGAATAATGGAGGTTGGACGATTCTCCTTCATGAATCTGGTCTCTGCTTCCTCAATCGTCAGCTTCTCCTCCGGATACAAGGTGCCCAGCATAGTCTCTACGCCTTCTGTTAAGGTAGAGCCCGGCATGACGGTATTCACCGTCACCTTTGTCCCTTTGGTGAGCTCAGCCAAGCTGCGGGAAAGCGATAGCTGCATCGTTTTGGTTGCACTGTAATGAGCCATTTCCTGAGAAGGCATCACTGCGGCTTCACTGGCGATGAAGATAATTCTGCCCTCATTGCTCTCCAGCATGTCCTTCAAGTAATGGCGGCTAAGCCGAACTCCGCTCATGATGTTAACCTCAAAGAATTTGAACCATTCTTCATCTGGAATATCAAAATATTCAGCAGGCTCGAAGATCCCCAGATTGTTAATAAGAATATCGACTTTCGGGAATTCCTCCACAAGCTTCTGGCAGCCCGCCTCTGTTCCCAGATCCGCTACCGCTGAGTATAGCTCAGCTTCAGGATGCTCCTTCTTGATCTCTTGAATCGTATGATTCACCTTGTCCTCATGCCGTCCATTGATCAGGACAATTGCTCCTTCCTTGACTAGGGATAACGCAATCGCTTTGCCGATTCCCGATGTTGATCCAGTCACCAGTGCGGTTTTGCCCTCTAAATGTAGCTTCATGCCCATTCCTCCTTTGTATACACATACCCTGATACAAGACAGATCACTCCACTCATTCCATATAGAACGAGGGAGTGATCTTGTTCATGCACTATTAAAAATCGAAGTTGTCCGGGTCTGGTCCGACACGCAGGTGTTGATCCAATCCGTCAATTCGTTTCATATCTTCAGCGGACAGCTCGAAATCAAAGACCGAAGCATTCTCCACAATGCGGTGTTCTTTGGTTGACTTAGGAATCGTAACAACACCGTTTTGAAGATCCCAACGCAAAATGATTTGGGCAATAGATTTGCCGTATTTAGCAGCAATTTCTTGCAGCTCAGGGTTGTCCAGCAGTTGGCCCTGCATCAGTGGAGACCAGGCTTCGTATTGAATGCCTTGCGCTTTGCAGAAGGCTTGCAGATCTTTTTGCGTCAAGCGCGGATGATATTCCATCTGGTTCACCATTGGCTTGATTTCAGCATCTTCGAGCAGGTCTTTTAACTGGTGCTCAAGGAAGTTGCTGACTCCGATCGCTTTGACACGCCCTTCTTTATAAAGAGTCTCAAGTGCTCTCCAGGCTTCCTTATATTTGCCTTTTACAGGCCAATGGATCAGATACAAATCGAGGTATTCCAGACCAAGCTTCTTCAGGCTCAGTTCATATGCAGCAATGGTGGACTCATAACCGAGATCCGCATTCCACACTTTGGAGGTCACGAACAGGTCTTCTCTGGAAATACCAGCAGCTTCAAGCCCTTGGCGAATTCCGTTGCCTACTCCTTCTTCATTGCCATAGATCGCAGCGGTATCCACACTACGGTAGCCGTGGGCAATTGCTGTTTTCACCGCGTTCTCCAGTTCAGCGCCTTCCTCTACTTGAAATACTCCGAGACCAAACCACGGCATTTTCACCCCATTGGACAGGGTTGTTGTATCTTGCAGATTGTTAGCCATTCTCTATCTTCCTCCATCTATGATTAATTGCTGAGCTTATAATATGCCATTCGGCCAAGCCCTAGTCATCAATGCTTGCAAGTGATATGATAGGTTAAAACATCCCAAATGAATAGTACGCACTTCAAAGTACCATAGTAACTAAAAAGTACCCATGAGGATATCAAGAGCCTAACAACTGGAGGAATAACCATGACATTGGTTAAGAAAAAATATAATATTTCGGTGGAGGCCACACTGGAGGTTATTGGCGGGAAATGGAAATGTGTCATCCTCTGCCATTTGACCCATGGCAAGAAGCGCACTACCGAGCTCAAGCAACTGATGCCTGCTATTACGCAAAAAATGCTGACCCAGCAGCTGCGGGAGCTGGAAAGTGACGGTATCATTAACCGGATTAGCTATAACCAGGTTCCGCCAAAGGTGGAGTACGAGTTGAGTGAATATGGGGAGAGTCTAAAGGATATCCTTGATTCGTTGTGCAATTGGGGAGAGCAGCATATTATCAAGCAATATGGCGACAAACATGCAATGCTTGAAGATAGTATTCTCAACAAGTAAGGCAAAGCATTCCTTGCAGGCTAAGGAACTGAAGCTGCTGCTATGTTGCCCAGGATGGCAACATGGCAGCAGCTATTTGATTGAAGGAGCCGAAGAAGGATCGGATCAACCGACAAAGCCTAACTTCTGCTCATATTTGCAAATCGGGGTCCCGGGTAAAAGCCAACTTTTCTATAGAGGTTCTCTGCCTCATTGCCAACGGTCACACAAAGCTTAACGACCTGTGAA
The DNA here is from genome assembly GCF_042883835.1 of Paenibacillus sp. NPDC058177. Lineage (NCBI taxonomy): Bacteria > Bacillati > Bacillota > Bacilli > Caryophanales > Paenibacillaceae > Paenibacillus > Paenibacillus sp. NPDC058177. Next base: position 88,270 of record NZ_JBHVVB010000011.1, read on the forward strand.
TGCTCATGAGCGGTTGCTCTAACATAGTTGAGCATAGCTTCTGCAAGCCGTTTGTTTCTATACTTGGGAAGCACGCACAATTCCCCTATTTCCGCAAAACCGAGGGGCATTTTTTCATAGATACCAGCTATACAAAGTCCGGCAATTGCTTGCTCTTGCTCATCAAATACATAAATCGAAAGATTGCGGTGCTCATAGACCTTCATCAGATGCTGAACATCTGCTATGGCCTTAGCTTCATCGGGAGTACCATAAGTTTCATAGTCAATCCCCCCTGCATATCCCTCCATAAGGATCTTGGCTACCGTGACAATATCCGTTGTCTCATCTAGCGGACGAACAGAAAATCCATCCGGCAACACTGCTGTTATGCTATCATCAGCCGGACAGCACATGACCTGCCGAATCACACCCAGCTTATACCCGAATGCAAGCAAAATACTGACATCTTGTTGTAAGACTCCATTAATGTGCTTAATATCATGACTGCAACTAAATAACGCTTTCCAAAAAGCCGTTCTGTCAGCAAAAGGTGCGATCAAAAAGGGGTACATTACCGTCCCATCATTGATTATTGCCCCGCCAATCCTCACCTCGTCACGCAGAATCCAATAACATCGGTCGCTGAATTGCGTATCTTGAAGACGTGTATTCCAGTCATACCACATCTCAATATCCGTATCGGCATAGATCACCTGGTAGACGGCAAACTTTTCTTTATCTGCTAGCTCGAGTCTATATTTTGGCATACTCATCCCCACTTTAGATCGCTCCCTTCTGCATATCGACTTGATCATACAGCTTGTTCACATCATAAAGTAGTTATAGTTTTGCTATATTTAAAAATTCCCGCCTCTCGCTTTGCATTATGAATGATACGCATGTACGAGTTGTTGTAAGGCTTCCTTCACATCGCCGTGAAAAAGCCCCCCATGATAGCAAACAACCTGCTCAATGTCATATTCCAGTAATCGCTGAACCGAATGAACAGCCTCCGGCAAATGCAATGTATATTGTGGATTGGCAATTTCAAGTCTGGCTTGCTCAATGACGACCGCATCTCCGGCAATTAAAGTTTTGTTGGCAGGAAGATACAGTGACATATGGCCAGGCGTATGCCCTGGCGTATGAATGATTTCTATCCCTCCGCACCATGGCAACCATTCCCCACCAGATACCGTCTGATCAACTGCTGCCGGCTCAATGGACTGCAAGAATTTAATAAATTGCTCCGCTTGCGGCTTGGCTTCCTCTGGCAAAGCATCAAATGTCGATTCCGCCTGCTCCAACCGCTTTGACTTTATGTTCCCCTCAATAGACGGAGTTTCAACCTCATGGGCGATAATGCTGACGTGCGGATATGCCTGTTTCAGTGCAGCAAGTGATCCGACATGATCCATGTCGTGATGCGTGATGATCAACTTGGTGAGGGAACGTAGTGTAACCCCATGTTTGTTCACTGCTGCTTCTAGGAGAGGCACAAAGTCTGGATAACCGCAATCTACAAGAATCGTATCGCGTTCATCTTGAAGCAAGACCGGGGTAATGATCTGTAGTTGTCCACTATATTCAAATTCAATGTCGAGCAGTTGATAAGGGTTCATCCGTACCTCCTGAATTCATGTCCTTTAAGAATAAGTGTAGAACATGACACGAGCGTTAGAAAGGACATAGATGATACAGAATCAAAGGTGTCCACCTTATTGACTGCGAATAATTCGTCTAATGCTGCGTTCACTCAAATAGTAATGGTGTGCAAGCTCCTTGACGGTTAGACCTGAACGAAAATTACGCATGATCTCTTCATTACGGTCTTGCAGCATTTGCTTATACCCGGAACATTCGCCCCATTGTTTTTTCTTCCCTTGCCGGGCTGGGATATACAGATATCCTGCTTGTACATATTCTTGAATGCTATGAAGTAATTCTTCCGGTAGCATCCGTTGTGCATTTTGATATTTCATTATTTTGCTCCTATCTATATAGCAGAATTCGGTATATAGAGAAGCAAAGAGTCCGCTCTTCAGTATGGCGAAGGCTCTAAGCAAAGTTCGCTTGAACGCGTTGGAACTCTTTGCTCAGAGCCACCTCCATCGATACGAAAAAGCATAGGGATCATGCCATTCACTCCCGTCTAAAGGCTAGTTATTGTGACAGTAATACGCCTCTATTGTGACACAACAGGCAGCGTAATCTCCAGTTCAGGGATATATTCTACTTTTACATGCCCATCTGGATCTAACTGAAACAGGTTTGAGTCATTATCCTTATATATATATTTATACGGTTTTAAAGTTAACGATGTAGGAATGAATTCAAAAGGTTCAAATCGAGTATCCGTAATCAAAACATTACCATTCTCCGCGCTCCATCCATTACCGGATATCAGCTTAATCTTCTTCCCTGTCTCATCAAATAGATCGTATCCGATTGAGTCTTGAGAGCTTTGAAGCTCAACTATCTTCATTCCCTCAGGCAATTCTATCCTTGTGGTCAGATTAGTGGTTATTGGTGTAAACTCAATTTTCTCAAGCGTTAAATTAAGGTCCTCATATTTACGCTGTATGGCAGGATTAAGAACACGGTTATTCTCCGTATTTATTGCTACAGGGATAGTTAATTTAAATGGGTCTTGAACACCTGACACTGTAAAATCCAAAGAGAGTACAAAGGTGTCCGGGAATGCTTCCCCACCCTGATTTTTCAGATCTGCAAATTGCAGTATCGCCGTATCCTGATCCTGAGCCGCATTAATGAAAATACCAACACTATTAGTATTCTTGGGTGAGTAAGTTTGAATATTTTTATCGCCAATTGATAATTTCACATCTTTGACTGCCGCTGTTAATGATTCTCCAGACTGAACATGATCTAGAAATTCACGCTTTAGTCCAATCGATACACGTGTCCCATCGAAAGCCACAGCTGTCGCTCGTAATGTCAAACCATCATGTGTATCCCATGCATCAAGCGCCGTCACAAGCCCCTTTTCGTCTGCAGTCTTTAGCCCCAGGTCACCAGCCAATTTAAAAATACTGTCCATGCCTGGAATCTGTTTTATGGATGCCGCCAACGTTGGCGATATAAATCCAGTTCCGGTAACAATAATTACGATCGCGAAAGCTGAAGCAATGGATAGCATTGCTCTACGCCATCCTTGGTGCACACGAGAATATCTTGTGGCCTTAGCCTCTTTTTGAACATATGACGCCATGATTCGATCGGTTAAATCAACCTCAACAGAAGTCTCTCGAATCAACTTTTTAATATGGTGAATTTCTTGATCATCCATGTCGATAGGCTTGTTCACTTTGAACCCCTCCCTGTTGTTTAAGCAATTTTTTACGAAGTCTTTCATATTTTTTGCGGACTCCGGCAGGCTTCAAATCCATAATCAAAGCAATTTCTTCAAATGAATATTCTTCTAAGGCACGAAGTAATAAAATTTTCCTCTCCTCAAGGTTCAATCGCTCTAATAACTCGTGGATATAATCGGTATAGCGGTCAGATTGTTCAATAGGCTGGTGTTTTTCTTTTTTAAAATTCAATAATACAGTCAAAAACTTATTTCTCTTCTTCAAGAGGTCCATACAATGGTTATACGCAATTTTATACAGCCAAGATGAGAACGATACCGTTGGAGTGAAATTATGAATATTATTAAATCCCTTAATAAATATATCTTGAGTGGCATCTTCGGCTTCTTCTTTGCTGGAGAGAAGATAATAGCAGTACAAATATAGCTTCCTTTGAAAACATCGAATAATCGTAGCGTATGACTCCGTATCACCTAATTTCACCTTGTTAAGGACTTCGTTTATCTCTTCATTCACGAATGGCGTCCTCCTTTCTAGCTGTATAACTGAATTATTAGTTCTTTTGTGACAAGCACTCCCCAGAAAAACTTACGTATGGCCGCTAAAAAAAGAAGACTGCCCGTAAGCAGCCTTAACCAACATCACAACAAGTAGTACACCTCTTTGCCATCCAGAAAATCTCGACAATGCGTACTGCATACTTTAGCAGCGTCTTCTTTAATCCACCCATTCTTCTCCGGATCATTAATGAAAAATGCATAGCTAATGAAAATATCCATGAATATTTGTCCTTCGATATATCGGAAGCTCTGTTAATTCTTCTTCAATCCTTGCAGCATCATAAAGTGGTCTATGTGACTCCTGTGAAACTAATGTCTGAGAGAATTTATGTAATCTGGCTACATCTTCTCCTAATTTATATACGATCTGCGTGATATTATCTTCTTCTAGCGTAAGTGTCGACCCTTCGATCCACTCAAGAAGAGTTGCAAATGTCGCCCCAAATTGCTCAGAGTTATAGTCAGTGACCCACTCACCTTCGCGATTTGCCACCGGCTTCTGAACTTTCAGAATGTTGTTGTGAGCGATTTCCTGCAGCAAGCGCATTTCGGCCTGTAGCCCATTCCATGTATGTTGAACGCCTGAGAGACCCTCAGATATTGGCTTATGGATACGTAGCAAATAGCTTCTGTTAGCTTTTTTATCCGTTACTTTAAAGGTAATATTCTCATTATGCCTAATGAATTCAATGATAGGTTCAACTAGCGAATAGTGCATTTATACGTTCTCCGCCTCACTGATCACAGCACATGCCACCCTCTTTTCTGAACAAAATCAATCAACCTTAGTCTACCAGTCATTGATTATATTTGATTTAGAAAAAATGGTTATAAACTAAACTCTATTCATTTACCCTGATTTTGAATTTCGTTCTAATACCCCATTTAAAGACAATTTATCAAATCTAGTTGACAAATATCGCATTAATATATTATCCTTATTTTTACATAGATACCATAGTTTTTAATGATGCTGCAACAAAACTCACACGTCCGTAGCAGATTAACGTCTGTTATCTACCCTGTACCTCCCCCATCCTACGCACTCTATAACTTCCAATTATTATTGCCACTGTACTCTGTTGACTTACACTTTCCTCTTCCAGACCTACAACCTACCCACACTTATTTGCGTGTAACTCTATTTATGCTGTCTACCCCTGTCCATTTTGCTAGACTCGTTGATCTTCTAAAAACAATAGATAGCGCTTACATACTATGTTATATACCACTCACGATAGTCGTAATTCTGTGTAGAACAGAAAGGATGAGAGTGATGGGCGTCAATAGGCATGGCCGCGCAGCAAAATGGATGAGGGACAAAGAAATACAAATGAAAGGGCGTGGTCCGCCTGGAGAGGAGGGTATGGATAGGCTACTAGATTTTAAAATTCAAACCAAAAAGGAGAATTTGTGATGAACAAAAATCGAGTTAGCACTACCCCATCTATCAGTAAAATAGTTATGCTCCTCTTCTTGTCTTTCATTCTTGTGTCTTCGAGCCTTGTCGTGGGGCCAGCACAGCAGGCCGATGCCGCTCCTCTTCCTAAGAAAATCATCGCTTATGTAGCCGGCTGGGCCAACTTGACCGCGAATGATATCAAAGCAGAGCAATTGTCTCATATCAATTACTCCTTTGCCCTGATCTCCAACGGCAGAGCCACTATTACAAATAATGACCGTACGAATCTGCAAACTATGGTCGGACTGAAATCCAGAAATCCGGATCTAAAGGTTCTATTATCTGTCGGGGGCTGGGGTGCGAACGGTTTTTCTGATGCTGCACTTACAGACGCCTCGCGTACAACCTTTGCCGACAGCCTTGTGCAACTGGTGACCGCCAATAACTTGGATGGCGTCGATCTGGACTGGGAATATCCAACTAACCCTGCAGCAGGCACAACTGCACGGCCGCAGGATAAACAAAATTTCACCTTGCTTCTCTCGAAGGTTCGCGACAAACTAAACGCGCAAGGACAAATTAATGGCAAGCAGTACCTGCTGACTATTGCCGCTGGAGCCAGCAGCAGCTATCTGAATGGCGTAGAAATCAATAATATCACGCCTCTGCTGGACTGGATCAATCTGATGACGTACGATTTCCACGGAAGCTGGGATGCGACCACCGGTCACCATACGAATTTGTCCGGAAGAGATATTAGCGTAACCTCAGCGGTCAATTTATTCCGAAATGGTGGCGTTCCCGCAAGCAAACTGGTCATTGGCGGAGCTTTTTACGGCCGGTCCTGGACAGGTGTGCAGAATAGCAATAATGGCCTCGACAGACCTGGCTCCGGGGGCTTCGAACCCGATTACAACACGATTGTCAGCCAGTATTTGAATAAGAACGGATATACACGGTATTGGGACAGCAGTGCACAAGCCCCTTACTTGTTTAATGGAAATACCTTCATCTCTTATGACGATCCGCAATCGCTCACTCTGAAGGTACAATATGTGAAGAATAATGCTCTGGGCGGCATAATGTTCTGGGAGTACAGCAATGACAGATCTGGTGCACTGCTTCAGGCCATTTACTCCGAGGTAACTGGTAATGTGACACCCAATCCAACAGGATACTCCTATCTGGTTGCCCAAGCCAATCAGCAAATCGTCTCTGCTGAAAACTACGGTAATGAGCAATTGGTTGCCAACAGAGCAGCCGCAGGAGACTGGGAGCTTTTTGAATTAGTCACGAACTCGGATGGCACCGTGTCCCTCAAGTCCAAAATCAATAGCAGGTATGTCACCGCTGATCTCAATACAGGTGGTGCACTAATCGCCAAAGCTACAACCATCCAGCAGTGGGAGAAGTTTAATCGTGTGGATTTAGGGAATGGCACGATTGCACTGCAAGCACTGGCCAATAACTTGTATGTTACTTGTGATTTAAATAACGGAGGCAAGCTAGTTGCCAGCCGCACTGCGGTGGGCGGAGCATGGGAGGCTTTCCGGGTGAGCAACAATTAATCGAGGAGCACGGGAGAGGCAGGCCTTCACCTAAGTGAACGGTTGAATTCCTCCATGATCTGCTCGAGAGCAGAGGCTATTATTCACAGATACAGCAAAAGCCAGCCGGTCTCCAGTAACACGGGGACTCGCTGGCTTTTTCAATATTAGGTGTATATCTAATTGCCAATAAAAATTCTCAACTGCTCTAGTAGGGCATCCATCGCTTCATCCGTCCCCACGCTGATTCTCAGCTTATCCGAGAGCCGCGGGGCGTCAAAATAACGGACATAAATATGCTTCGACTTCAAAAAGTCGTAAACATCACTAGCTGCGTGTTGCTGTGGCTTACATAGAAGGAAGTTTGCCTGCGAAGGCAGCACTTCAAAACCAAGACGAATCAGCGTCTCACTGACCCGTTCGCGGGTAGAAACAACCTGCTTAATGGTCTTTTGCAAATACAGCTGATCTTCAAAGGCCGCGGCGGCCATCAGCTGACTGAGATGACTGACATTGTAGGAATCCCGACATTTATCCAAGGCATCCACCAGTATGGGGGCCGCTAAGCAGAACCCTACTCGAATACCGCACAGTGAATAGGATTTGGAAAAGGTCCGCAGCACCACGAGATTCGGATAACGTGCAACTAACTCATAAGCTGATGTGGTTGCTGGCGCAAAGTCGATATATGCCTCGTCGATAACTACTAGCCCCTCATAGCTCTGAAGCAGACGTTCAATCTCGGCAAACGGTAACAGCAGTCCCGTCTGTGCATTAGGGTTAGCGATAAAGATGCCTTTAGCCCCTGTATTAATGAGAGCTTCTATATCAATGGAGAAATCATCACGTGTCGGCACATATTCGGTATGCACTCGATGAATGTCCGCGATCGTCTTGTACAGGGTGTATGTAGGATAAGGAGTGGCGATAGAATCTCCTTCTTCCAGACAGATTTGAAACAGATACGCAATAATCTCGTCAGAACCATTGCCGCAGAACACATGCCCGGAACTAAGATTGAAATGTGTCCCGATTAACGTCCTTAATCTTTGGCTGGTCGCGTCCGGATAATAACGAAGCTGTCCATAATCGAACTCACTCAGTATCTCCTTCACCCGTGGCGACGGCGGATATGGATTCTCATTGGCGTTAATCTTGATCACTGGCCCGTCCATCTGCGGCTGAATCCCCGGCACATAAGGCGCTAGCTGCTCTATCGTCTGCTTAATGTACATAGACTCTCTCCCCCAACTCAATAAATTGAGATTCTTTCAAAGAGAATACCAAGTACAGGAAAATAATTCAATTATAGAATGCTAGACCTTTGCAACAATCACCAATCCAAGCCGATGCCCTTCAATAAACTTACTGGTTGCATCTGCCCGTTATCTATAGATACCTTTCCTGATGTAACGTATAGATCTGCTCTAATTGCTCCTGAAGCCGGTCGAAGACTACAAACCGGTCGGCTCTGATGTACTCCCTCTGACCTGCCATTAGCAGCATCACAGGCACTGTGAAAATCAAAAATTGTGACGCCACCTCTTCCACTACATTAGCATCAATATGTCCGAGGTGAATTTGCGGGTATGCATCCAGCAGTTCTCTTAGCTTGGGCAGGATCGCATGGCATACACTGCACTCCGGTCTGGACACGTACAGAAAGCTCAGCTCATTCTTTTCAAGGAACTCATGAGCCATTTCAATTGAAGTTATTTCTGTAATTTCTTTCATACGGAATCTCCATTCAAAGGTTCATGAACACTGCTCAAGTGTTTGAGAACCGGGCCGCGAACAGCATATAATCGGCGAAATCCCCTTCTGTGCAGAATCCGAGCGGCCTTCTTGCTTTTACAATAATTATCCGCCAGGATCATCACTGCATCCCCGGAAGATAAACTCTGATTCCACACAAAGGGCAAGCGGCCCAGCGATATGTTAATCGTGTCAGGGATGTGTTCCTTGTCGTATAAAACGGCATCCCTGACATCGAGTACTTTAATAGAGGATGGCGCAACCATCAAACTGTCCTGTAAATTCATTCGCAAGCACGATAACGATGGAACCGGCCAAAGCTGAAGCACCATCCATACTAGAGCAATAATGAGGGTTGTATATATAACAATCATGTCTTTGGCTATCGCTTAATGTCCCAACGCATCGACAAACTTCTCACTGTCAATGGCCGCCATACTGCCACTGCCTGCTGCAGTAATCGCTTGCCGGTAGCGGCTGTCCTGCACATCGCCACAAGCGAAAACCCCGGGAATATTCGTCTCAGATGTACCTGGCACCGTTATAATATATCCGTTATCATCCGTTGTGATCTGTCCATTCAGGAAACCTGTGTTAGGTCTGTGCCCAATAGCCACGAATACACCGTCCGCATGTATCACTTCTTCTTCCCCAGTAGTATTGTTGATGACTCTCAGTCCCGAGACTCCCCGCTCACCAGCAGCGACTTCTATAGGTGTTTTATTCAGCGCCCATTGTATCTTTTCGTTAGCGCGGGCACGGTCCTGCATAATTTTAGAAGCCCGCAATTCCTCACGACGGTGAACCAATGTGACTTTGGAAGCAAAACGGGTCAGGAAGTTGGCTTCCTCCAGCGCAGTATCTCCCCCGCCGACTACGATCAGCTCTTTGCCACGGAAAAAGAATCCGTCACAGGTGGCACATGTACTTACGCCACGTCCGACATTTTCTTGTTCGCCCGGAATGCCCAGATACTTGGCGCTTGCCCCAGTAGAGATAATCAATGTTTCCGTTACAATCTCACCTTTGCCCTCCACTTGCAGCTTAAATGGACGTTCGGATAAATCTGCTTGGTTCACCCAGCCTGTAAAAAATTCAGCGCCGAAGCGCTCCGCTTGTTTACGCATATTGTCCATTAGCTCGGGCCCCAGAATGCCTTCTGGGAAACCGGGAAAGTTCTCGATTTCAGTTGTAGTGGTTAACTGACCTCCTGGTTCGGGTCCTTCAATCACCAGTGGATTCATATTGGCACGAGCCAGATAGATCGCTGCGGTCAGCCCGGCAGGACCTGTACCTACGATTACGGATTTATACATTTTGCACCCCTCCATGTTTATCATCATGCTGGTACATTTCATTTTAAATTTGATAATCACTTACAATTCGAAAATAACTATTCAATTGAATAATTGAATTATAATCCTGATAGGTTCCTTCGTCAAGCCACAAGTTACTATTACAAATTAAAGTGCTTCCTCTTAGCTTCATAGGCTTCTCAATCGTCATTTACCAACAACAAAAGCACAGCCTTAAGCGGCCGTGCCCCGAAACAACTCTATAAGCGTACAGACTCATACATGTGTTTGGTACAACTGAATGACTTCGGAAACCGCCTGTTCGGCTGACTGAAGCGCACCCTCCAGATGCCCGCCGTGTTCAAGCGAGGTTTCGGTTCCGGCAAAAAAGATTTTCTTGCTCCAAGCCCCCGCTCCGCTCAGACGCCCATAATTAGGGAAGTCGGCGAGTGGTGTGGAATCCTCCTCCACAGCTGTCTCCGGGTCCATCGACCAATCTTTGTAAAGGAGCCCGCTCATCGCTTCAGCAGATGGACCAAAGAGGCGAGACAGTTGCTCAACCACGAGGCTCAGGACTTTGTCCTCCCCAAGTTCCCGCCTCATCTCAGCCCTCATCCCGAAGAAGCCAAAGAGCGCACCGGAGCCTGTAGCTGGTGAGGCATCATGAATCTCCTGCAGCGGTCCAACCCAACTGGAAACAAGACCGGAAAGACCATCTTGCCGCCAAAAGGGGGTGTCATAGACTGCAACCACCTTGGCCTGTCCCGACATCCAAGTCGGTTTGTCCATCAGACTGGCCATAAGTTCAGATGAAAGAGCCGGCGAAAATGTAATATGACGAGCCACGAGTCGAGGTGGTAACGCCAGGATCACTGCACTTGCGGCTATGCTTTTCTGTGTACCATCAGGAAAGTCCGCTCCAAGGGTAATGGTCTGATCTTCGTCAGCACGTATAGAGGTTACACGCGTGCTCAGTTGAATCGTACCTGGTGGAAGCGTAGCTGCTACAGCATCAATAAGACACCGCACCCCTCCGGTGAGGCGCATAGAACGTTCCACTGCACCTTCTGCCAGCATAAAACGCTGCGCGGGTTCATTCTTGTATCGCTCGGATAACATGGCTCCTTCGGTATGCTGAGCAAAGACTTCTAAATCTAGCTCTTGAACCAGACTAGCGATCATCGGCTCATATTGCGGCCAGAACCATGTTGGTCCAAGGTCAAACTTGCCGAGTTCAGGCTTATCCGGGGCTTCTTGGCTTAAGACTCTACCGCCGAACCGCTCTCGTGATTCCAGAACCACGCAAGGAATTCCTTGTGAAAAAAGCAAAGACGCCGCACGCAGTCCGCTTAAGCCTGCTCCGACAATGACCACTGGATCATTACTTTTCTCTTCTATCTCTACTCTCACCCTCATAAACCTCCAATAATAAATCAACAGGGTCAATAAATGCTGTCTACCTCACATCTCTGGAATTCATCAGTCTCTATTCCATTCGTGTACGCCTTCATCTATGCGATAGGCTGTGAAGCCTCTATTCTGCATATGCTCTACAGCCTGTGTTGTATAAGAGCAATAAGGCCCTCTGCAATAAGCAGCCAGCTCAATATGACATGGTACCGTATGCAAATACTCATCCAGTTCCTCCAAAGGAACAGATAGAGCCCCTTGAATATGCTCGGCTTCGTATTCATCCCTTGGGCGAATATCCAGCACAATTACTGCATTCGTCTCCATCTTTTGCAGCAGCTCCTGCTTTGAAATCGTCTGTACCCCTTCATATTGCTTCAGCAGATCCTCTTTGATCCGCGGCAAATCAGAAAGCCGGTTCTCAGAGACGTTCCACAAAGACATTAGAAAATCTATAACTGCAGGATCGCCCAACGAATAGATGGCATAGGTCCCTTTTTTACTGAACTTCACCAATCTTGCTTCCAATAAAATTTGCAGATGACGCGATACATTCGCCACACTCATGCCAGTCTGCTCAGCCAAGCACTCGACGGTTTTGGACCCATTGGAGAGAAGATCCATAATCTCAAGTCTTTTATCACTGGATAAACATTTACCGATGCGAGCATATTGCTGATAGACCCTCTCTTTGATAGATGTATCACTGTTGATGGAATTCATACAAATTCCTTCTTTCCTAATTCAATTGAATAATTGAATTATAACTTTTTTTCATTTATACTTCAAGTGTTCCTAATGAACACGGATATGCATACTTATTATTACCCCTAAGGAGGAAAATACATGAAGACGATGAAAGCCATGCAAATTCCGGCCAAAGGTGACAAGATGCAATGTGTCGAAGTACCGGTCCCTCAACCTGAAGCAGATCAAGTGCTGCTACGTGTCGAAGCCTGCGGTGTATGCAACGGTGACGCATTAGCTATTAGAGGCGCTGCCTCACAATATCCGCGTATTCCCGGACATGAGGTGATCGGAATCGTTGAGGCACTTGGTACCGATGTCGCGAAGTGGAAAATTGGGCAAAGAGTCGGCATCGGGTGGCATGGCGGACATGCACAGGTCACAGGGTTGACCATGGACGGTGGCTACGCTGAGTATATGGTTGCTTACGAAGACGGCTTATCCAGCATTCCAGACGGGTTAACTGCGTTAGAAGCGGCACCGCTGATGTGCGCAGGAGAAACTACATTCACTGCTCTAAGAAATAGCAAAGCCAGACCTGGCGATCTCGTAGCAATACTCGGGATCGGCGGTCTGGGGCACCTGGCTGTTCAATACGCTCACAAAGCAGGCTTCAACACAGTGGCTATCTCTCGCGGAACCGATAAGGAGGCCTTAGTGCGTGGGCTTGGAGCACACCACTACATTGATTCGGACACAGAAAATCCCGCTCAAGCACTACAGGCATTAGGCGGAGCCAAAGTCATTCTAGCCACAGCACCGAACGCCAAGGCCATTTCCGCGCTTCTGGGCGGACTGTCTTCTGACAGTGAGCTCATTATTGTAGCCGGCTCCGGACAGCCACTGGAATGGTCAGCAATGGACTTTTTGAAAGGCCCTCATATCGTTCGCGGCTCATTTACCGGACATGCTCCAGAGGTAGAACAAGCCATTAAATTCAGTGTACTGACCGATGTTAGGCCAATGATTGAGACGTTCCCTCTGGAACGTGCCGGCGAAGCCTTTGACCGGGTGATGAACGCGGAAGCCCGCTTCCGTCCTGTGCTGCATATTTCCGGTTAACTATGTTGAGAAGTGGAGCGTTCTTTTCATTACTACTACAGAGTTTCCCTATAGTACAAAAATCCCGACAGCGCTTGTACTAAGCACCGCCGGGATTTTTAAACCCTGACAATTACACCAGGTTCAAGATTTTATCCTTCAAAACATTCTTCGGATTGACGCCGACCATTGTGTCGACCAGTTGTCCATCCTTGAACAACAACAGTGTCGGAATACTTCTCACGCCGAATTGAGAAGCCAATTCTGGTTCATTGTCCACATTCACTGTGGCAAGAGTTGCTTGACCGGACATTTCGCCTGCCAGCTCTTCAACGATTGGAAGCTGGATTTTACATGGCCCACACCAAGGGGCCCAAAAATCAACCAAAGTAACACCAGATTGAATTTCGTTTTGAAAAGATTGTTTAGTCAGTGCAGTTGCTCCCATAGGAATAGCCTCCTTGTGTATATGAATATAATATATTCAATTGAATAATTGAATTATAGACAAAAGAAAACTTTTCGTCAAGGGGTAATCTTTTTTCGATACAAATATATACATAGAAAAGAGCCCATCCTCAGATGGACTCTCTTTCTGACACCTGGCTAACAGGCACACGATCTTTATTTCAGACTCGACATACAACTCGCTACCAGCGTATCAAAATAATGAATATCGCCTAACGAGCGGGTCATTAATTGAGCCCCCTGCACAAAGGCAACCAAAATCTTCGCCTGCTCTTCAGTACTGGTCGAGAAATTAAAGACTCCCTCTTCTTGCCCTTGTGCCAGCACATCCTCAACCCAGCTTTCATTCGCACGGAAAAAAAGATTGAGCTCAGCACGTATCTCCTCAGGAAAAGAATGAAGCTCCGCAGCCATCATCGAACACAGACATAACTTGGCGTTATCCTCCAGTGTCTCCCGGTACAATCCAAAAAAGCCGGTAATCTTGCCTTGAGAATCAAGGTCTTGCTCCTTTACCGCCTGTAGCCGGTCCATAAAATCCTTGCGATACTGGAGTAGCACAGCCTGTACTAAGTCCTGTTTAGAAGGAAAATGGTAGTGAATGCTCGCTTTGCGAATGCCAACAGCCTCGGCAATATCCGCATAGCTGAAGCCGTTATATCCGCGCTCCTGCACCAGCTGCAGACCAATATCCATAATACTTTGCAGTGTGTTTTTTTTCGTATTCATACAAAAAATCTACCATTCAGTAAGTATGCTGTCAACTTCCTTCCTCTTCTCTCCAAAAAAGAAGGGCCAATCACGATGGCGATTGACCCTGACATAACATTTATCTCAGACGAGCCGTAACCCCTCCGTCGAGTGGCATGACGACACCCGTAATCCAGGCCGCTGAATCACTGGCCAAGAACAAAATAGCTTCCGCTACATCCAGCGGACTTCCGTTGCGTCCGATCGGATGGAACGCGTTGAAGCTTGGCAGTACTTTTGCCACCTCTTCTTCACTCATAAAGGTGTTATAGATCGGAGTTTCCACCACAGCTGGTGCTACCGCGTTCACCCGAATTTGATCCCCTGCCAATTCAATTGCCAGGTTGCGTGTCAGAGCGTGACGTCCTGCCATTGCAGCAGAGTACGCTGAAGACGGCGTAGCTTCTACAGCTTGAATCGCCCACATCGAGCCAGTGTTCACGATGGCACCGCCGCCTCTTTTCTTCAATTCAGGCACTACGGCTTGCGAAGGATAGAACGTTCCTTTAACAATCGTATCCAGATAAGATTGCAGATCGTCTGGCGTATGGTCCAAGAATGGAGTTGGATTAAATTTGCCGGTGTTGTTGACCAGCACATCAATACCGCCGAAGTTTTCAACGGCTGCTTTCACAAGATTGGCTGAGGTTTCAGGAAGGCTAATGTCGCCGGATACCGCCAGCACTCTTTTACCAGATGGATCGATTTCAAGGGCCGTTTGCTTCAAAACATCTTCGCGGCGGCCGTTAATGACAACATTTGCTCCTTCTTCAAAAAAACGCTTAGCTGTAGTCTTACCGATGCCTGTTCCTCCACCTGTAACGATAACTGTTTTATTTTCAAATTTCATTGGATTCACTCCTCAAGTTGATTAGTTAATTAGTGTTTCATCTATTCTTCAATGATCAATTCACTGTTCAGCCGAATCGCATTGGCTACATTCCAACGGTTGGGCGATGTGCGCGTCACGTTCTCATGAATTCGTTGCCATTGCTCAGGCGTTCCATTCCCAGCCACAGTCACTTTATACTGCAATTCTTCATATCCGGGCTTAATACTCTCATCCAGACCTAGAAAGCCGCGAAGATCCAGCGTGCCTTCTGTTTGAATTCGCAATTGCTCCAGTTGGACATTCTCCAGCGACGCTGCGGCCACATAACCAACAACCATACAAGCATTTAGCGCAGCCATGAGATACTCTTGCGGATTAGCTGCCAAATTCTCACCCAGCAGTTCAGCAGGTTCGTCAATTAAAATCTGAAAGTCCCTCTCCAGCGTTTGTTCCCCAAGCTTAAGCTGCTTAATGGAAGAACTGGACTGGGTTCCTTTCAACCAATCGGTGGTTACTTGAAATTGTGTCATGCCATTGCTCGGATCATCTGCAACGCTTCCTGCAAATTGCTTGAGCGCATCTACATCAATCCCGTTAATGAGCTGTCGGTTCGTACTCATTTTGTTGACATCACTCCTTTTTACCTACTAATAGGTAGTTAATGAATATAATGACCTTGTCTTTGATTCATTTTCTTACTTCTTAATTCTTATCTCTACTTCGTATTCCCAATGTCGAGCAATGTGCGGATCACCGAAGTACACGTTTATATTACCTACTAGAAGGTAGAATGTCAAGATGGGATTGTTTTCTATTCTTTTCACTCTTCAAATCGTATTAAAAAAACTCCTACCAGAGAAAGCTCTCTAGTAGAAGTTATGTTGTTTAACTCTAATCCTCAATAAAATGTTAGCAACAGCTAGTCTTAGGTCCACAGCAGCCCTCATTGATGCGTGATCCCGGCAGTATCGAGAATCCGTCTTTATTCATCTTATGTTGCTGCTCACCACCGTGCTCCTCGTTGGATTGCCAAGGCAATACAACATAGTGGCTACCCGAGATTTCTTCCACTCGCTGGATCCAAGTTCGCTCACTTGCTGCGCGTTGCTGTAGAATGGCATCTTTGGTTCCGGTAAGGGCCATGCTTTGGTTAATCAACCACCACTTGGGATAAATCCCCGCTCGTCTTAGATCAGCCGTGAGTCTTTCCGCTTCGAACACCGGCGTAACTTCTGCATGGGTGACGATGATGACTGCCGTCTCCTCTTCGTTTCTCAAGCGTGGCAATAATTGTTTCACAGATGGCGGTACTTCCCCGGAAGCGTTCGCAATTTCCTTATGATACGATTCTGTCGCATCGAGCAGTAACAGCGTATGACCGGAGGGCGCCGTATCAATCACTACGATTTCGTTATCTGCTCTATCCACCAGATCAGCAAACGCACGAAACACTGCAATTTCTTCTGTACACGGAGAATTTAATTCTTCCTCGGCATAAGCAATGCTGTGTTCGTCCATAGTTTCTCGCGCTTTATCCAGGACTTCTTGACGATACTTCTCCACTTCAACTTTTTGATCAATTTTGCTCATGCTGAGTAGGCCTTTAATGTTGTCGTGCATGATTTGGTCTAGCTGTGTTGCAGGATCTGTCGTCGTAAGATGTACCTTTAGACCGCGTGCTGCCAAACCAACAGCGATAGCGTTCGCAATCGTGGTTTTCCCGACGCCACCTTTTCCCATTGTAAAAATAACACGTTGACCCTTAGCTTCAATGTCGTCTAAAATTGCGGCTAGCCCTGAAACCTTTAATTCTGCCATATTCATTTCAGGATTAGGAACATTTTGCTCATCAGCGAATAAACGACGAACATTGGCGACCCCGGCCACATTAAACGACACCAATGGTACGGCATAGGTTGGCAGAGATTGCAGTAAAGTAGATTGTTGAGCTAGTGCGTCTTGTTGCCGCTTCGTATAAGCTGCCGCTGTGTTATCACCAGCTAGTGGCTTCATTAATAGCCCGTTGACAATAAGTATTTGATTCTTGATTCCTGTCTCCGCCAATTCCTGGGACGCACGTGCAGCTTCTTTCAGCGGTGCGTGATCCGGCCGTGTTACAAGCACAAGAGACGTTTGCCGTGGATCGCTGAGCACATCAACTGTTTGCTTATACACTTCTTTACGCTTATCCAATCCGGCTAGCAAGCCCCCCTGAGTTGTACCTTCCTTACTGTTGTGCAGAAATTCATTCCAGGCATTGGGGAGTTGCAGAAGACGCAAGGTATGTCCTGTTGGCGCTGTATCAAAAATAATATGATCAAACGATTCCGTTAACGCCTGATCGGTTAGCAAATGAGAAAATTCATTAAAAGAAGCAATCTCAACTGTACAAGATCCGGATAGCTGTTCTTCCATCTGATTAATCACTACCTCAGGTAGCTTACCGCGATAGGGTCCCACAACATCCTCACGATAACGGGACGCAGCCTCCTCCGGGTCCAGGTTAGTGACGAACAAATTAGGAACTTCCGGGATCGACTTATAGTTCATATCCAAATCCGTCTGAAAAACATCCTGTAAATTAGAGGCTGGATCGGTGCTGACTAACAGTACTCTTTTTCCCTGATCCGCTAAGGCTACTGCTGTCGCACATGCCGTTGAAGTTTTTCCTACGCCCCCTTTTCCTGTGAAAAATAAATAAGGTGTAACTTGGATTTGGCTCACATCAAATGAAGCTATCATATCGATTCTCCTTTGCCTTCAAGTCGTTCAAGGGACATTGTCGTCCACTCAGATAGTTCCTCATTAGTAGGTAATGAACGTGTCTTCACAACAACGCCATTGAGCAAAGTAACAGGCAAGCTGCTGGGATCACTTGCTAGTGCTTCCTTAACCGCCTCATTCTCTTCAAACTTCGTTGTATCACTCAGAAGGTTATATCCACTAACATCGAACCCTGCTTGAGATAACTGGCTAACGGCTACCGCAAAGCGAATCGATGCCCGTTTTTCTTCCGGGTTAGTGACACCTGTTGAGCAGCAGCCACCGGATTCGAACACTTCTATTTTGATCATTTAAAAAAGACCTCCAATTCATCAATTTTTTTTGATGTATTATTTAAAAATTTTACCCGCTTATCCTTTCGGCGGGTAAAAAATACAACAAACGTCGTCAGACAATAAATACTGCATGGCCTCTTCATTAATTCTGTAGTAATTCCAGCGGCCCTCTTTGCGGCATTTCAACAAATCTGCATCGAGCAACAATTTGAGATGATAAGATAGCTTAGATTGCGGCAGATCCACGATCGCTTCCAAATCACACACACATACCTCAGAACGCTTATTGATCTCATATAAAATCGACAAGCGCTTCTGATCTGCCAACGCTTTGAACTTTCGTTCATAGTTAGCAAACAGTAGCGAATGCTCCATGGTTATTCTCACCATCCAATACATCAATTTTTTTTGATGTATTCATCATATGCTACATAACTGGATAAGTCAAATCATAATACTCCATCGTATCAAGTTCATCCAATTCATAACCACAGTCCGGCAACCAAACTCCATATATATAGTTGTATGTATGTTTTAGATTATTTAGTGAACCCTTATGCGTGAAAACGGCATACTTTGAGCTTAGTATTGTTCTTTGGATCATTCCGGAAGGGACTGGTTTAAGATCGATCACCTCAATGCTTGCAATATAAGTAAAGTTACTTTCGTCCGTAATCTCTGGATAGTTTAACGAGAACAAATCATTTCCTGGCTAAATACAAGTCGATCGTATCATAAACATTTAACACATCACCAAATTTTATAATGGCTTCTTTAATCTCATCTTCAAACCTTTCTTTTGTAATGGATGGCATAGTTCTATGGTCTGAGTATGTATTCAATAATGCGATGTAGTCAGTCGAAGAAAAGCTTCTAGTTAAATGATATAGCTTAAACACAACATCTCTAAATCCATAAGCTTGAATAGTTTTGGATATGTTGTTATATCTTGCAGTGTCATGTTCTATAATCTTGGTATTAGAGGGTCTATATTTTTGATAGATGGCTTGAATATTCTGATGTAATTCATCATTTTCTCGTGCTACAAAGGGCCGGTTCCAAAATAATGCTAGTGTCCCATCGTTCTTTAATAACTTCGCGACTTTAGGATAGCTCACTTCTTCTGGAATCCAATGAAATGCAGTAGCTGAATAAATTAAATCTATGCTGTTATCGGGGCATTCAAACTCTTCAAATGTAGTATTGCATACCGTAAAATTTTCAAACTCTCGGAACTTTAATCTTGAATATTCTGCGAGGCCTGTTCCTAATTCAATTGCTGTTAATTCACAGCCTGTTTCCAAGAAAGGTCTTGTAGCCTGACCTGTGCCAATACCAATCTCAATTGCTTTGTTATCTTGTTCAATTTGAGCGTAGGCCATAATATCTTGGAATAACTTATCACAATAGGTGGGTCTCCACTTATCGTAGTTCTCCACATCCTCATTAAATGTAAGTCGCTTATCCGTAAATATCATCCTCCCGCTCACTCACTCACTTATATTCTTCATCATAATAATATCTCTGCCGTATTCTTCAGATTCAACTACATCGATTTTATGATACCCAAGCTTCTCATAGAAACTTTGTGCCGTTATACTACTAGGTAGTTTAAGCGATGTGATTCCAGTATTACGGGCAATTCCTTCAATGAAATTAATAAGTATCCGTCCAATGCCTAAATGATGATGGTCTTTATCAACAAAAAGCGTATAGATAGTATCCCTATCCAAACTAATAGTTCCGATAATCGTATTATTCATAACAGCCACAAACACTTTCCTACGCTCTGATAAACTGACGAGATACTCCGGCGTAAAAATACTATACATATTAGTAATGATCTTCTCGGGATAATCTTTACTGTTAACGTGTGCTAGATTGTCTCGAATAATGGTTGAGATTTTTTGACTATCCTCTTTAGTGAATTCTCTAATTTTAATTTTTTCATTCATGAAACCCACCCCTGTTTATTCTAATGGAACATAATGTTTCAATTCCGATTCAGTAATACCATTTCCTCTGCCTTCTTGTGTCAATCTATGACTAAACTGCAAAACTTCATTATGTGCAAAATATACATATTCAACATCTGGTTCATCTTTAAAAATGACTACCGCATAAAATGGCGGTAATTTTATTCCCCATACTCCTTTTACGGACGCTATTTCTTCTCTACTGTATTTCTTTTCTTCTATCAGATAGTTCGTTACTCTATTTGCATATACGATTTTGTTTACCTGAACGTAAGCAACAGGTGTTATTACTAATGCGGTTACTAGAATGCCTACTATGATTATTAGAATTTTTATTTTCGTCGTCATTACAATAATCCTCTCACCTTTCTCAATTTTTATTTTGAGATTTTCTTTTCTTGGGACTTCATAATTTAGCCACCTCATCTCCACAAAACAACCCAGCCTCAGATAACTCTTATCTTAAGCCGGGTCGTTTGTTGTCTCTATCGAGATTACTTTAATTTGTTCATCACGTCATTTAAGTTTCGTACTATTGAATGTCTGGGGCTAGTAATCCTATTATATAAATACTGCTTTATTTCCCGGCTCAATACCATAGAGTGAACACCAAGCTTCTCAGCTCCATCACAGTTTCTAATGTTATCATCAACAAATATAGCCTCAGATGGAGAGACTTCCAGCTCTTCAAGAGCAGCCTTGTACATTAACTCATGTGGTTTGCTGACCCCTTTTATTGAGGAAATAATAAAGGATGAAAAGTAATCCCTTAATCCGGCTTGTGTAAATACATTATCCAAAGATGGCCAAGCATCCGAAACAACAGCCAGCTTATAAGTTTTGCTCAACTCTGGTATTAATTCTAAGGCATCACTATAGAACTTGTACTTATCATAATTAAAAACTAAATCAGACGCGATAGCTTTGATCAGTTCCTCATCTAATCCTAACTGAGGCAATTCAGCTGCGAAAATTCTATAGAACTCAATGAAATGATGGAATTCTTCATCTTCATTTCTAATCAAGTTCTGCTTTGATATATATGTATTTGCTTTATGGAATGCCTTATTTCTACTCTGCTTGTCTATTGATCGGAATATCTTCTCATCGATAAAGTTTAAAAAGTTGGGGCTAATAAACCAATGCCCTGTAACAGGACCATTTAACACCTTACCTGAATCGAAAAGGATTGCTGTACTACCGGTATTAGAGGCTCGATAACTCATATTCTTATACCCTCTTCTCGAAAATATATAGGTCATCTTCTAACCTATCTTTGCTGAATCCGCATCCGGCAATTCCTTTCAAAGCTGGCTCGCCTAGAATTCTCATTTAATTGTTATGTTTTGCCGCCTTAGCCATGCCTTCAAGTCATTTCTATGAGTTTCTTTTTCTATGCCCTTAAAATCAAACCTGATCACACGCTGAGACCAGCTTTTCTTACTGGTTTCAAATTCTATGAAATATTTATTGATATTGGTATATTTTATTTCATTAGCTTCAAGAGACACACCATCAATTATCACGTTGCTATCTGTTATAACAATGCTGCGTTTTTTCCTAATCTCTTTTATCATCGATACTCCAGCGACACATATCAATGCTATTAATATTACTATGTAAATTTCTTTCCATTGCTCTAGATCCCAAATCTGATGAATTAATATTGAAAAAATACCCATCATACTAAAAAATGCTGCGTATTTAGCCCCTAAGTACGGCAAACTAATTTGATATTCATTGTTATTTATATAGTTTTTCATGCTGTTCCTCCTTGTGATGTTCGCTTTTAAGTGGTTACTGCCTAAATCAATCTTTCTTGCTTAGCTCATCATCAAGCTCTTGTAATCGCTTTTCAGTTTTTATAATCAAGAGTGTGAATGGTACAAAGATCAGTCCAGTAACAACAAGTGAAAGATATGTACCTTCGAATAGAAGGCTTAATATTAAGCCAATTAATGCATACGCCAGCCCATATCTGATCATTAATTCTGCACTGTATCTATTGGCTTCATCCCATAATAACTGACTTTTCATCGATCTCCTGGTTCTGTATCCATATAGTGAATTTATCGTTTTCGGAGGTTTTTTCTTCACAATGAGTCCGGTTACACAAGTGATTAGTCCTATTAGAAGAGTGATAATTAAACTAGCTATTTGACTATCGTTCATGAGTTCCCCCACTCTATTCAAGTTTTTAACTCACTTTTTGAAAATCAATTCAATTACCGGCGGTCCTGATTCTTGAGGATAAACATTTAAAGCTATTGATATCGTTATCACTATCAACATGATCCATATCATAAAATTTAAAAACGGTTTAAATTTCTTTTGAAGGATCATTCCAACTACTATTATGGATGTATTGATGACATAAATCGTTGGTAATGCCACAATCCTCCCTAAACCTGTATTTGGATAGAAATGAATTAATAATGATATCACTATAATGGTGGGCGAAATGCATAAGAGATATTGGATTAAGAATCTCACCATACTATTCTTATTTAATTTCTTAATTTCAATTAGGAAGATATCCATTAAATTTCTTAACCCTCTACTCAATTCTGTTCTCCTATCTCATTTCATATTAATTTTAGTTGGCTCTTACATGCTTAATGATGCTTATATTTGGGTTATCTTGTTTTAAAAGTACATCCAATAGTCCATCTGGAACCAACTTTATATCTTCTGAATCTGTTTTGAAAAAGTTCAAAGGTTTCCATTGAGCTTTATATTTAATATCTCCTTCTATACCCTCTATCTCATCAAGTTCATATAAAGTCTTTTCTTTCAATTTCGCTTCATAAATGAAATTCACTTCATGTCCCCTATCATCCTCAGTACCAAATATGTTTTCTATGACAGAAATTAATATAGGCTCTTCAATTTCTTGATTCAGTTCTTCCCTAATTTCTCTTATCAATGCTTGTTTGCTATTTTCACCAAACTCAATAGTCCCACCGATAGGTCGGTAGAAAGTTGTACTTATCCCAGGATAATTAATTACTTGAACTAAAATGTCCTCTTCTCTTCTAATGATCCCTAAGGAAACTGATCTAATCTTCATATGGGTATGGCCTCCAGTGATTAATGATATTTATGCACTCTCACTTTTCATCATTCGAACTCTCCTTCCGAAGTTTTAGAAAATATGAACAAAAATCGGTATATTTATATATTAATGAAAAATTAGTATTGATGCAAAACTGCCCGTTAGTCTAATCCATAATAGATCTATACTAATCACTAGAGAATTTTTAGTTTTTTAAACTATGTCGCTTTAAAGCATAGAATTAACTTTTTGAATAAATACTTTATTATCTTTTTAACAACAGCCGCTCCGGCTCTGCACGAGCTATTTATATTCAGTTTATAAAGCTATCTTATGCTGTTCAATGTTAACAAAAATATTGTCGAGCATTGGGGGAACGAACCTATGACGACTACCGAAACGAAGGACAGCGGAGGAATATAATTTTGAATCAATTTTCTGAGCTAGGCTAGCGAACGCCGGAATTGCTGGAAGAAGTGAAGAACTCGACAACTTTTTACTTTGACAAGCTGTGCCAAATGAAAATGCCATCGTGGACAAAAGGCAGGGTAGCGCTAGTCGGTGATGCTGGATATTGCGCCTCTCCAGCTGCTGGCATGGGTGGACCTCTGGCAATAGACGGGGCGGCAGCCTTGGCTGATGCGTTCCAAAAAAATCATGGGAATTTTGAACTTGCGCCCAGCCAGCAGTCCTTTGTCTGCTGCTCTTCTTTTCTCACCAAGGTTCCATTAACAGCTGGACAGAAAAACTCTGGGAATTTTCCGTCCCCCAACTCATACGAGCACTCGACCACTATAAATTGAGGTACCGGGTCCAGCCTCCCAAACAACAAAAAAAGCCTGATTCCTCAGGCCCCTGGTCATAATAACTATTTCGTTAGCTTGTTAGTTCTATTTCTTTATCTACATCTTTATTCGGAGAGTTCAATAGAACTATCCCTCCTACTATTAATAGTATACCAACGGGTGTGAATATACCAAATGGATCTCCCCATATTATTATACCAATAAATGCTGTTAACACTGTACCTACACCTGACCAAATAGCATAAGCTAGACTTAAGGGTAGTTCTTTGAGACTTAAAGATAAGTAATAAAATGCAATTCCAAAACCGATAATAAAACCTATAGAAGGGAATACATTAGTGAACCCTTCCGACAATTTTAACATGGTAGTACCCACGACCTCGCTAGAAATCGCTATACCTAATGCAATAAATCCTTTATGAGCTTTCATAATATCATCCCCAAATCCTAGTGAGACCCACCAGAGAGTTTCATAATCACTACGCCACCAATAATCAATAATAGACCTAGGAATTTTTTGAAATTAAAATTCTCTTTATAAATAACCACACCAAGTAATGCTGTCAACGCTGTACCTACCCCTGACCAAATTGCATACGCCGTACCTAGTGGAATTGTTCGAAGAGCTAAAGATAGACTGTAAAAAGCCACACCCATTCCAATAATTACGCCAATTGAAGGGAATACCCTTTTGAACCCGTTTGATAATTTAAGCATAGAACTACCAAATACTTCACTGATGATCGCTATACCCAGCAGAACAAAAGAAAAATCCAAAGATAGCAACCCCCTTACTTCGTCATATTTATCATTTCCTGAATAACTTTAGTACGTAATTCATCATCTAATACCCCTAGACCGTACATTTCAGAAAACCATAATCCATCCGCTGCCAATCTTATAATCGTTGAACGTACAGGATCTATTCCATCGTTTTCTATGTTTTTTTGCCATACTGAAAAATCCTCTTGAAATTTCTTAAGTATAGTTGGATTTGTAAAAAGGGCTGCATTAAGTGCTGTGCTCATCTCTTTTCCTCCCTTAGTATCGTTATCCACGCATGCAATATAAGCACGGCTAAACTTCCCTGCTTCAACCGATGCGCTCGTTACCTTTTCTTCAACATTGATAAAAAAATCATTCGTCAGTTCTTCCACCATGCTCTTAATTAAAGCTTCCTTGTTAGGGAAATGGTGTAGTAGCCCCCCTTTGCTAACTCCTGCTTCTCTGGCTACCGCCTCTAGTGTGAGCTTCTCGACTCCGTTATTCTTAACAACTAAGGAAGCTGCTAATAAAATACTTTTACGTTTTGAATTACTATTCACACTTCTCACCTCGAATATTACTATACCGTCTGGACGGTTTTATGTCAACTTTAAATATATTAACTCAAACCATTTAACTAAACAAAGAAAACAAAGAAGCCCTTTTCGTTCAGAGCTTCTTTGTTTATTGATGTCTATAGTTTGTAACTCAGCGATTCAGTTAAGCAGGATTATATACTCCAAACCCTGCAGGAAGAACTCTTATAGCGTAGTCTACACGATCAACTTTCCAAACTCCACCGGTATATACCAATTGTGCTATCCGATCTTCAATATATTGGTCTTCTGCAGCCAAACCGTTGCCTATAATGATAGATTGCGATAACGTCGCTTTCGTTCTACTCGTATATTCTAACGAAGTAATAGGTGCTTCATACTTAGTTGAGTGCTCTAGATTATTTTGGCTTATCGACCTAATTAAATATTCCGTAAAATAAGGTTTAAAGAGGGCTGTTAAATTCTTAATGGAATATAGAATTACTACATCGTTCAATTTTTGAGACAATAGTGTCAGACGTGCGTCCGTGATTTGCTGTGACGAAGGAACTGATATAGACGACGGCTCCATATTCACCACAATCCTCTTCCCATCCACTGCAATCGTTGCTTGCTTGGACTGCTGATTTCATGCGACTGCTGCACCCAATGATTGACTCACAAATTTCAACAGAACATAGGTCGTTCCTTAAATCACCTGAACTGGAGCATCCATTTCAATGTGTTTAACAGTATTCTGATCAATGGGAAGAGGAAATAGTAGCGCTCGTTTGAAATTAGCAGCGAGAAATATCCTGGAATCACCATGATCCATTGACACCAATTTATCATTCTGGAACCATCCCACACTTGCTCCTAAATGCTGAGATACGACACGCAACGGAATCAACACCCGATTGTTCAGCAGCTTACCGCTGGTCACTATTTCTCCTTCATTAACGACAAAACTCAGAGCAGAGAGCGCAGGGAATATTAGCAAAGCCGATGCACGAGCACTAGAGTTAGCTTTTTTATCATATTTTTCGCCCTATTAGAATTCATAGTGTGCATTTCACTTATCTCATTACCCTTAGACGTGCTTTCACAAGATATAGTTACCATAATATCTCATTGATTATTCGCTTTATTTTAACAATTATTCAAAAAAACAACCAATCTGTATGAGAGCAAAGCTGTTTTCAATACATTATTTTTCTAATCTATCGCGCCAAAGATCGGGTTCAACATTTCTTACCAGACTCAGATGCAGCTATTCACTCCATTCCAGTCCAAATTACAAATTCAGGCCAATAAAAGCAATACTGTTTCAGAGTTATCCACATTATTTGTAGTGTATAATTTCCTAAACAACAATAAAAAAGCCGCTCAAAAATATGAGCGACTCCGCAGTAAAAATGATTATAAACAATAATTACAATCTATTTTGTTAAGATAAATACATTATTTTTAAGTTACACATATTAATGTCTAGTAACTAACTTTAATGTCATTCTACACTCTTCTACAAAATCCCTATCCCTTACTCCACCGTAACACTCTTCGCCAAATTCCGTGGTTTATCCACATCGTGGCCCAGGGCCAGCGATGCGTAGTAAGCCAGCAATTGCAGGGATACTACGGACAGAGCTGGTGTCAGCAGCGGCAGGGTTTGTGGAATAACGAACGCCTGGTCAACGGACTTCAGCAGGTCGGTGACATGCTCTTGGTGGGTGATTGCCAGCACGTCTGCGCCGCGGGCTTTCACTTCCTTGATGTTGCTGACGGTCTTCTCAAGCACGCTCTCTTGAGTAGCCAGAGCGATAACTGGAACGCCATCTTCGATCAGCGCCAGAGTACCATGCTTCAATTCACCTGCAGCGTAAGCTTCAGAGTGAATGTAGGAGATCTCTTTCAACTTCAGCGAGCCTTCTTGAGCGACTGCGTAATCCACGCCGCGGCCGATGAAGAAGAGGTGCTTGTGCTCGGAGATTTGCTCCGCATAGTTCTTGATGGCTTCTTTTTGAGCCAGAATTTCTTCTACTTGCTCCGGCAAAGAATCCATTGCTGCCAGGATTTCTTTCACTTGTGCTTCGGACTGTGTACCGCGAACTTCTGCCAGGTACAGACCCAGCAAAGTGAATGCGATCAGCTGCGAAGTGTAGGCTTTGGTAGAAGCAACTGCGATTTCCGGTCCAGCCAGGGTAACCAATACACTGTCAGCTTCACGGGCGATGGAACTGCCCACCACGTTAGTAATGGCCAGTACATGCGCACCATTCGCATGGCCTTCACGCAGTGCTGCCAAGGTGTCAGCAGTCTCACCAGATTGGCTGACTACGATAACCAGCGTATCTGGGTTTACGATCGGAGCACGGTAGCGATATTCCGAAGCGATATCATTTTCCACTGGAATGCGCACCAGGGTTTCAATCAGGTTACGTCCAACGAGACCTGCATTGTACGCAGTACCGCAAGCGACGATTTGAACGTTACGAATGTTCTTGATTTGTTCTTCGGTCAAGTTCAGCTCAGGCAGAATCACTTTAGTGCCTTCAGCATTAATGCGACCGCGCATAGTGTCACGGTAAGCCTTAGGCTGCTCGTGGATTTCTTTCAACATGAAGTGCTCAAATCCGCCTTTTTCTGCGGTTACAGCATCCCAATCGACAGTAATCATTTCCCGAGAAATAAAGTTACCTTCAATCGTCATCAATTCGACAGCATCCCGTGTCAATACAGCCATTTCGCCGTCGTTCAAAATATATACGTTACGAGTGTATTCCAGCAGTGCCGGAATGTCAGACCCGATAAAGTTTTCGCCTTCTCCAAGACCGATAATGAGCGGGCTGGCTTGACGCACAGCAACCAATTTATCCGGTTCATACTCTGTCAGAACTCCCAGTGCAAAAGCACCACGCATAAAGGTAATCGCTTTTTGTACAGCCTTCACGATATCCCCGTTATACTCGCGGGCAATCAGGTGGGAAATAACTTCTGTATCTGTCTCGGAAGTGAACTGGGCGCCTCCGGCGATCAGCTCTTCTTTCAGCTCCAGGTAGTTCTCAACAATCCCGTTGTGCACTACGGAGAATTTGTGGCTATTGTCCGTGTGTGGGTGGGAATTCTCGTCAGAAGGTTTACCGTGAGTAGCCCAGCGAGTGTGCCCGATGCCAGCACTTCCTGCCAGTGGACTGGTTTCCAGCTTGGATTGCAAGTTCGCCAAACGGCCTTTTGCCTTAACTACTTGCAGACCTTCCTGGGTGAACACAGCGATTCCCGCGGAATCATATCCACGATACTCCAGCTTCTTCAAACCCTCGACCAAGATTCCTTGCGAATTCTGATTACCAATATATCCTACAATACCACACATTATATTTTCCTCCGTCCAAGTTATCGTAATGTGGGCGGCAATAGGAAAGAAACGTGCCGTGCGGCATGTTGATGAGAGTTAGCCAATATTCTGTTGTAATTCAGGCGCAACAAAATAAACTTTCACTACTTCACAAAATCATGAAATGTACAGCTTTCCCCTCTGCCGTGGCAGAACTATAGTGTTTCCCTCTGCTTGCGCACACCCATGAATTATTAATTTTATGCACCCATGAAAGCGTTGTGTGTAAGGTCGCCCTTGCATTTTCCGCTTGCATTCACGGCTCTGGTGCATCACCGGGAGGTCCCCGCCGAACATTTCGAACACCTCCACCTCGTCAGCTTACGTCTGCCGTGATCCGTTCAAGCTAATTAATCCTCAGCTTTCCCTTCTCCCCCGCACAAGACCAAGCTCTGGCGCTTGTTATTGCTGATACCTCACGATCCTCGCTTTCCTTCTTGAATGAATGACACTTTATCTATTATATGCACCTTGTCGTACTTTGGCAATGCTGCTGACAATGTTTTCTTTCTGAAACAATGACATCTTAATTTGAAAAATAATTGAAGAACGTTAAACCGGTGCAGCGGTTCGCCCACCGGTTCACCGTTCATTACGCTTAGTAATTACACCAGTTCACGTTGAACAACTTCTACAATCTGTCCTACATACCGATCCAGTTCATCCTTGTCCGGACCTTCTGCCATTACACGGATAAGCGGTTCTGTACCCGATGGACGCACAAGTACACGGCCGTTGCTGCCCAGTTTGGCCTCAACTTCACCAATAGCCGCTTCAATCGCCGGATTATCCGGATAGTTGGTCTTATCCTGCACACGCACATTCACTAGCACCTGCGGATATTTAGTCATCATGGATTTCAGTTGATTCAGCTTCTGACCCGAAGCCTTCAATGTATCCACCAATTGGATCGCTGTGAGAATACCGTCACCAGTTGTATTGTAGTCCAGGAAAATCACGTGGCCGGATTGCTCGCCGCCCAGATTGAAGCCGCCCCGGCGCATTTCTTCCATCACATAACGGTCGCCTACTGCAGTTTTAGCTGTGTTGAGGGACAATTGCTCAGTCGCCTTATAGAAACCAATGTTACTCATCACTGTGGACACGATAGTGCCATCTTTAAGCTTACCTGCACGGTTCATTGCATCGCCGCAGATACACAGAATGAAGTCACCGTCTACTTCCTCACCTGTATTATCAATGGCAATCAGGCGGTCAGCATCTCCGTCAAAAGCAAGTCCCAAATCTGCGCCATGCTTCATCACTTCTTCACGTAATTTCTCCGGATGGGTAGAACCGTATCCGTCATTGATATTCAGCCCGTCCGGCTCTGCTCCGATAGCGATAACTTCAGCGCCCAGCTCGCGGAACAATCTTGGAGCCAGCTCGTATGCCGCGCCATGTGCGCAGTCCAGCACGATTTTAATGCCTTTGAAATCCTGGGAAATGGTTGTTTTCAAGTATTCCAAATAAAGATATTTGGAATCATGATCGATAGTCACTTTACCTAGACCGGAGCCTACAGGGCGCGGCAGCTCGTCTTTTTCCGCATCCATCAATTCTTCGATCTGCAGCTCAGTCTCATCTGTAAGCTTGAAGCCGTCGCCGCCAAAAAACTTGATTCCGTTATCCTCTACCGGATTGTGTGAAGCAGAGATCATAACCCCTGCGTCAGCCTTAAGCAGACGCGTAATATACGCTACCGCCGGTGTGCTAACGACACCCAGTCGGATGACTTCCGCCCCAATGGATAGCATGCCTGCTACCAGTGCGGATTCCAGCATCGGACCGGAAATCCGTGTATCCATACCAATAACAACCTTCGGTTTCTCCACATTTCCTGTTAGTACATATCCACCGCAGCGGCCAATGCTATAAGCCATTTCTGCTGTCAATTCGCGGTTCGCTACACCGCGAACACCGTCAGTTCCAAAATACTTCCCCATGTCTTTTCTCCTTTGATTATGCTGCTATAGCTTAATGTATAATGTATGCTTAAACTGTCTCGGGTGTCATCAAGAAACACCTGTATAGACATCTTGTTCCCTTAAAAGTTAGGTTCCGCCTGTGCCCGTGGCCTCTCCATTGCTCCCGGTACCTGCGTTCCCGTTGGTTGAACCACTATTTTCAGAATGCTGTTCTGTAGGAGTCGGCGTCGGCGTTCCAACTGTATCTCCACTATGTGTAGGCTGGTCCACCGGGTCCTTGCCCTCCCCTATAACTGGCTCAGCGCTTGGCTCAGGCGTATTCTCGCTCGCCCCTGTGCTCGAGTTCTGTGAAGGCTCTGTGGACACTTCTGGTGTCGAGGAGTCCTGCAACTGTACAGTCGCTTTAAGCTGCTGACCTGCCGGTTGCTTTAGGGCAATGAACTTGGGCAGAGAAACCTGAAGGGTGACATCATGCGTACCGGCTGTTAAATTGCTAACGTCAGCAACAATGCTGATCTTGTCCACACTCAGCTGACTCAGAAGATCAGGCGCCCCCGATACTGTTAACGAAAGGGTCTGGTCTGCTGGATCTGTTATGATCGCCTTCAACCCGGCAGCGGCACCCTCCAGCTTGATGGGTACCCCTTCAAGGGTACGCTCCGCATTCTCGGAGGTCGTCACTGTCACATTGACCTTGCCCGGCTCGATTTTATCGATACCAGTTGGTGGTACCAGGTCCACTTTGAGCTGCTCCGTGCCGGCCGATTTAATCTGGCTAAGATTGACGGTCGCCTCGTAGGCTGTCAATGTTGCCAACGCTTCTTTCTGACCATATACGGTTACCGAAGTCTGATCCGCCTTCACCTGAGACAACACCAGTGAATCGGGCAGTTGACCGGTATAGCCGATCTCCAGCGGTACGTTTTTGAACGGAAGGGTAATTGGAATTTCTACCGAGACGTAGGCTGGCTTGATCACCGCATCCTTGATTTCATTCCCGTTGCTGTCATAGGCGAACAGCTTCATTCGCTTCTCCTTGAAGGTCTCACTATCACCATCAAGCTCAACGGTCCCCTGCACCTTGGCAACCTTGCTCAGCTCACTGGCAGCGAGAGTGACCTCTGCTTCCCCTGTTGGCTGAATCACCGGTGTGCCGAGTTGATAGCCCTGGGCGGGCGTTCCTTTAGTCAATAGTGTAATTGGAAAAGCCTTCGTATTGCGCAGCTCCACGTGCACATTCACTTCATCCGGCGTCAAGGATTCTAGAGTCACACCATTCGGAAGTGAATAGGACAAGGAGAGTCTGTTATTTCCCGGCTTCACCTTGCTAAGATCAACGCTTACCTTGTAAGAATCGGAGAACCTATAATTCAGATCCGACTTTTTTCCCCGGACCTCCATTCTCACACTATCGACATCCAAAGGTTCCATCACATATTTGTCCTCATCAAAACCGGTCACTTCGATCTTCACATTCTCAATAGTCTTCGTATCCATACGTGAAGTTGTCTGGGAGACGGGAGCCGTATCGGCATGAACCATAGCCCACAGGATAATCCCCAGCGCCAGCGCCAGAATCTTGTTGAAGTTATTGTTGTTCATCCATTTATTCATCACGCTTGTCCCCCTTCCGTTTCCAGAAAGCAGAACCCTTCTCCTTGAGCGGAGAACTCGCGCTTAGTTCTTGATACAGCTTGGAAATTAGCGATTCTTCCTTGATATCCCTCACAATCTGACCATTGATCGCCAGAGAAATCTGTCCCGTCTCTTCCGACACCACAACCGACACAGAATCTGCCACTTCACTGATCCCGATCGCCGCCCGGTGACGCGTCCCTAACTCTTTGCTAATAAACGGATTCTCGGACAGTGGCAAGTAACAGGCAGCAGCCGCAATCTGATTACCCTGCATAATGAGCGCCCCATCATGCAGTGGAGTATTGGGGATGAAAATATTGATCAGCAGCTCCGAACTGACCGCCGATCGCATAGCTATGCCCGATTCCGTGTATTCGTTAAGGCCGGTGGCTCGTTCGAACACGATTAAGGCCCCAATTTTTCTATGAGATAGGTAATTCACGGCTTTAATGACTTCTCCGACCAGCTTGCCGACTTCTTCATCGTTCTCCGCACCACGTCCGAAGAACTTCCCTCGCCCAAGCTGCTCGAGACCACGCCTCAGCTCCGGCTGGAAAATAATGAAGATGGCAAACACCCCAAACGTATAAATCTGATTCATCAGCCACTTCAGCGTATACAAATCAAGGATCGTGGCGAATGCCCAAATGAGCACAAGCACCAGAATCCCTTTTAACAACTGAACCGCCCTTGTACCCCGGACCATATTCAGCACTTTGTAGATGATATAGCTGACAATCAGAACATCTATAATATCTTTAAAGGACTCTTTCCAGGTAAGGTCCATGAAATAGCTCATTGCTCAAACCCCCATCAATTCTAATTAGCTGGGTTTATTTATGTAAATGGCTAAACAGTGCCATAATATATCTAGGTTATAACGTTCACGCCCAGGTTGCAAGTTTAGCCCCCCTCACAAATTAAGGATGCGGCAAAAAGGCAACAAAAAAGCGCCATCTTTCCGGAAAAAGAGGCGCAAAGGATATGCCTGCAAGGGGCCACTGCTTAACGGTAGGCAACTTCAGAGAACATGTTCGTGACTTTATACCAGATCCAGCCTACCGCTTGGTCTATGCTTTTGACTTGGCCAGAAATATGGGCCGTTGAAGCCTGATACAGAGAGCCGTCGATGACCGTTACATTGCCGTTGACTTCCCCATACACCTGAGTTTTGCCATTCTCCACCGTAAGATCCCCGGTAATGATTTTGCCGGAAGGTACAATGACTGTATCTCCCTTGATGACAACCTGATCCAGGTTGGTACCCCGAACCACCAGTTGTCTATCCTGATTCCAGAAAGAAACAGAGCTCATCAGCATCACCAAAATAAAGATCGATGCCGCCGTAAGGGCGGGATGTCTCTTGATCCAGGTAATAAACCGTTTCTCCTTCTTGGATTTCGGTAAAGAATTCATTATCCGGCCTACAAGATCTTCCGACGCGACAGGACTTTGGTGCATCAGGGAAAACATCAACATATCGGTCTGTTCCAATTCATTGAACTTCGCACGGCATTCCGGGCAGGATAGAAGATGCTCCTTCAATTCCCTCTGCTGCTGTTCGGGCAAGTCGTCATCCAAATAATCATGCATCATAGAGACGGCCAGTTTGCATTCCATAGGAGCCAATCCTTTCGTGAGTGCTATTTAATTTTTCCAAGACACAGGGTCGGGTCATAAGACTTGCTCATCATACATACGTCCCTGATCTGAAGATGTTTCATAATTCCGCTGGTTATTTTTACATTTTAGGGCCTAATTTTTTACGTAAAAATTCACGTCCGCGGTGTACACGGGTCTTAATCGTGGTCACTGGCATATCCAGTACATCGCTGATCTCCTGAAGTGACAGGTCCTGCAGATATCTCAGGATCATCACGGATCTGTACTTCACAGGCAAGCTGTCAATCGCCTCATAGATAGTTCTCTGTGTCTCAGAGAGCAACAGTTCCGTCTCTGGTGTCACATTATCGCTCGGAATCATGGAATAGCCGTCAATGCCATCCTGATCGTTCATCTCCGCATCCAGTGAATAAGTCGGTTTGCGCTTGCGCAACCGGTCTATGCAGAGGTTCGTGCCGATCCGGTAGATCCATGTCGAGAACTTCTGTTTGTCATCATACCGATCGAGATTTCTGTAGACACGCAAAAACGTCTCCTGAACAATATCCTCCGCTTCATGGCGGTTGTTCAGCATCCGGTACGCCAAATGATATATTTTGTCTTTATATAGTTCCACAAGCTCGGCAAATGCCCTTTGGTCGCCCTTCAGGGCGAGCTTTGTCAATCTGCCTTCCAAATTCTCCACCTGTCAACTCCCCCAGACTTGCCGCCCTTGGCATTCAAAACTAACTGAATATCCACGGTACAAGCATTTAAATCGTAATTCAAGTTTGTGTAAAAATCAAGGATTGTATTGTTACCTTCCATGTCATATGAGGAAAAAAAATGCTGCTTGCAGCAGCAAAACAAGAAGCTGTACTGTCCTCGCTTCCATCTCAACAAAAAAAGCCGTCCGCCCAGACAAAGGGCGAACGGCTTCGTAACCATCGCAAACTCTAAATATAACGTGTTAATGTATCAGCCAGTATTCCGAAGTCCGGCAGCGACGCCGTTGATGGTCAGTAGTACCTCACGCAACAATTCAGCGTCATCCCCATCCTGATCGCGCAGCTCTCTCAGCTCGGACAACAACTGTACCTGCAAGTAGCTAAGCGGATCGACATACGGATTCCGCAGGCGGATCGACTCCTGAATAACCGGAACGTTATCCAGAATATCCTGCTGACCTGTAATTTTCAGAATCAGCTCTGAGGTCAGCTTGAATTCCGCATCAATCTGACCAAAGATGCGCTGACGAGCCTCTTCATTTTTACCCATGCCGGCATATTCCTTCGCAATCACGAGGTCCGCCTTGGAGATGGCCATTTGCAGTGTGTCGATCAGTGTTGTGAAGAACGAGAATTTCTCATACATCGTTTTCAGGATGCTAAGGTTCTCCTCTTTACCGTCATAGAAGCTTTGCAGACCTGTTCCAGCAGCATACCAGGCTGGAAGCAGATACCGGCTCTGCGTCCAGGCGAACACCCAAGGGATGGCCCGCAGATCTTCAAACCGGTCGCTGTTCTTGCGCTTGGAAGGACGGGAACCAATATTTAGCTCGCCCACCTCAGGCAGTGGAGTCGACTCCTTGAAGAAAGTCAGGAAGTCTGGATCACGGAAGATCAGGTCCTGATATTTGTTCAGGGAGACTTCCGAAATTTGCTTCACAATCTCTTCCCACTTGGACTCGTCCAGATCAGTTTGCGGCAATCTAGCATTAACTGCAGCCGTTACCAACGCTGAAGTCGCTTGCTCCAGACTGCGGTAAGCAATCCCCTTCATCGAGTAACGTGAAGAAATAACTTCACCCTGCTCTGTAATCTTGATGCCGCCGCCGATTGTAGAGGCCGGTTGGGCCAAGATACTGCGGTTCAGTGGCATGCCTCCGCGGCCAAGCGCACCACCGCGACCGTGGAAGAACTTCAGCTTGATGCCGAATTTATCAGCGGTAGCAGTGATTTCATTCAGGGCCACCCGCAGTTCCCAGTTCGCAGTAACCACACCGCCGTCTTTGTTACTATCCGAATAACCCAGCATAATTTCCTGCATATCGTTCATCGCCAGTACCGCTTGACGGTATACAGGCAGATTGAATAACGTCTCCATGATTTGTGGTGCTTCATGCAGATCATCAATGGTCTCGAAGAGTGGTACAGCCTGAAGGGTACATACAACTGTGCCGTCATTATCTTTACGGAACAAGCCCACTTCCTTGGCGAAGACCATCACCTCAAGAATATCACTTGCTGCCTGTGACATACTAATGAGATAACTGGTGATGCATTTCTTGCCATATTCATCCTGTGCTTTGAAGATTGTCCGATAAACTTCCAGACATTCTTCCGTGCTCTCACTGTAGTTCTGGTATGGAGAGGTCAACGGACGCGGATCATTGAGCAAACCTTCGAGAAGAACGATCTTCTCTTCTTCCGGTAGCTTAGAGTAATCCGGTGTGATGTTCATCTTCTCCAGAATCTCAGTCATTGCATTCTCATGCTCCTGACTATGCTGGCGAACATCCAGTGTAGCTGTATGGAATCCGAAAAGTTCTACTTGGCGGATCAGTTTCTTAATATAGGTATCGGCCACATAATCGGCATAGTGATGCCGCAGACTGCGGTCGATGACGTTTAGGTCGTGGATGAACGCCTCAGGTGAGGTATAACGCTCAGGCGTGCCTTTTTTCTCATCGTCGAGTACATTCTGTGTCTTGGAGATCATATAGCTCAGCTTGATCCGGTAAGGCTCGTTGTCATTGCGCCAAGCATCGCCCCGGGTCAAATTGATAATTTCCCGATCCTCTTCAATGGAATCCAGCAGCTCTTGTGTAACAGATACAATACTGGTACTGAAGCTAAGATACTTCATCAGTTCCCGCATAATCCGCTGGTATTCCCTGATAGCCAGCTTGCGCTGCATTTGCAGCGTCTGCAGGGTCACGGCAGCCTTCACGGAAGGGTTACCATCACGGTCGCCACCGATCCAGGAACCAAAACGCAGGTACGTAGGCACATGCCAGTTCTGACCCGGATAATATTTACTTAGACATCGTTCAAGTTCTTCATATACATCCGGCAAGACATGGAAAATCGTCTCATGGAAATAGTACATTCCGTTACGAACTTCATCCAGTACTGTAGGCTTACGGTCACGCAGTTCATCCGTCTGCCACAGCGTAATGACTTCATTCAACAGCTTCTCACGAAGCTGTTCCCGCTCCCGGAAGGTTAAGGTAGGATTATCAAGGTACATAACATCGTCGGCTATCCGTTTATGAATATCAAGAATGGCCCGGCGCATTGCTTCCGTCGGGTGGGCTGTAATGACCAGCTCCAGAGACAGGCCTTGTATAATCTCCCGAACCTCTTCATGTGAGAAATCACGTTCTCGAAGTCCTTGAATCGCACTTTCTATAGAACCAGGCTGTACAGTTTCACCGGCTGACCGCTCATAATCACGTTTGCGGCGAATCCGATGATTCTGTTCGGCAATATTCACCAATTGAAAATAAATGGCGAATGCCCGTATAACCTGATGACGATTCTCCGAATCCAGAGAATTAATTAACTCCTTAAATTCACTGTGCAGTTCTGGCAAATACAATGAGCGCAAAGATTTACTGGTCTCGCGGATTTTCTCCACGATTTCCAAAAGTTCGTTGCCGCCTTGGTGAACCAAGACCTCGCCCAAAATGTTCCCCAGGAACCGTACGTCCCGCCGCAGCAGATTGTTCGAGTTGCTTTTGCTAACGGTAGTCGTAAGTTCGGTCATGCTGCTCCCCCCATCCTCTCACGGATCAATGTCTTTAGCATTGTCTCTTTGAAGCTTTCCTCATATCATACAATAAAATCGCCCGGAAATCTTCATCTTTATTACGCGGTAAAGCGATACAGTAATTTTGATTATACACGAATTTCTCCATTATTACAGTCATTTCATCATAATGTATTTCTACATATTATACGGGATATCGTCAATAGCATATTCAACCCTGCTCTCTTGAACGCAGAAGATCCATAAATAATCCCATAAGTGGAGAGAAAAAACGTTCCCGATGATAAGAGCAAAAAATGTGCCGCTGGAACGGATAATTGGGAATACTTCGCATCATTAGCTTCCCCCTGGACACCTCATCCTCTACTGCCATTCTGGAGATAAAAGACACATGTTTGCCACCCAGCAAGGATTGCTTGATGCCTTCCAGCGAATCCAGAAGCAGCGAAGCCCTCGGTGTGAAACCTCCCTGCTGAAACCACTTATTAGTTAATTGCCGCGTACTCGACTCCATGTCATGAAGAATAAAGCTTGCAGAGGCAATCTCAGCCGGCTGCAGCACACTGCGGGAAGCCAGTGGATGTTCAGGTGAAAAGACAAGCACCAGCTCATCTTCACATAAGGAGGTGCTGAGAAGACCCGGCTGTTCAAAACGCTCGGTGGAGAGAATACCGATGTCAATCTCATGGTTCAACAGCATTTCCTTGATAACAAGGGAGGGTTTTACTGTCAAAGAGATTGTCGTTCTGGGGTGCCGCTCACTGAACTCTCCCAAAATTCTTGGCAGCAGATAAGTGGCTGGTACATAGCTTGCGCCAATTTTCAGCGTACCGCGCCCGGCGTTCCCGAACTCCTTGACCACCCGCTGAGCTTCTGCCGCCAGTGAATTGATTTTGACCGCATAGTGGAGGAATGCCCTTCCGCTCTCTGTCAGGATCATCTTGTCCATTCTTGGTTCAAACAGCTTCTCACCCAACTGTTCCTCCAGATTCTTCAAATGGTAGGTAACGGTCGGCTGCTTCAGCCCAAGCGCTTCAGCTACAGGTGTGATTTTCTTATGTTTATCCAATAGCTCCACAATTTGCAGCTTAATTAAATTCAGGTTCATTCTTATCCTCTCCCTCATGGTGCTAGCTCCATCCTAGCATAGAAAAATTCTATGAGTGTTAAGGGAATTGCATGAAAAAGTTAATAACGAGGTTACACTCGGCAAACATAACGGGAACCCTTCTTCTTTACACTAAGTACATACCAAGAACATTCATCAAAAAGTAAAAATTAAATATTAATGACAGGGAGAAAGAAATGAACGAGTTAATCATTCGCGATCTTGCCAAAAGCTTCGGAGATGTTCAAGCCCTGAAGCCGGCTAATCTGCACATCAAGGCAGGAAGCTTCACGACACTGCTCGGACCGTCCGGCTGTGGCAAAACCACATTGCTCCGTCTGCTCGCAGGCCTTGAAACGCCAGATGCAGGAGAGATTTTGGCGGATGGCGAGCCCATTTATTCAGCGTCCCGGAGAGTGAATCAGCCGGTTCACCGCAGAAATTTCGGGATGGTCTTTCAGGATTTCGCGCTCTGGCCGCATCTGAGCGTCTTCGAGAATGTTGCCTTTGGACTGCGGGCAGCCAGGCAGAAGCAAGATTTACGGGGAAGGGTGCTAGAGGCACTGCGGACGGTCAGACTGGACGGGCTGGAAGAACGATATCCTCATCAGCTGTCAGGCG
The DNA here is from genome assembly GCF_042883835.1 of Paenibacillus sp. NPDC058177. Classification (NCBI taxonomy): domain Bacteria; kingdom Bacillati; phylum Bacillota; class Bacilli; order Caryophanales; family Paenibacillaceae; genus Paenibacillus; species Paenibacillus sp. NPDC058177. Next base: position 127,656 of record NZ_JBHVVB010000011.1, read on the forward strand.
GACAGCAGCAGCGGGTAGCCTTTGCCAGAGCAGTCGTTACCCGTCCACGGCTTGTCCTTTTCGATGAGCCACTGAGCGCTTTGGACGCCATACTCCGCGATGAAATGCGGGTCGAACTGATCTCGCTGGTTAAGAACATTGGGATTACCGCTTTATATGTAACCCATGACCAAGCCGAGGCTATGTCGATGTCAGACGAAGTCGTAGTCATGCAAGGCGGCCATATCCTTCAGAGCGGCTCGCCCGAAGAAATCTATCGTACACCTGCGCATCCTTTTGTCGCACGGTTCATTGGTAAATCGAATTGGGTGATTCCGGATCAGCAAATGCTTCGTCCAGAGCAGCTCCGCTGGTCCCAGGAGGGCGATTCCAATCTGTCCTTTCATGGCACGATCCGGCACGTCAGCTATATGGGCGATCGTTACGAAATGATCCTGGATATGCAAGACATGGGGCAATGGATTGCCTATCATGAACAGCGGCTACGCGTCGGCGATAACGTATGTCTGTATGCATCTCCGGGGCAAATTCACAAGCTGAATCCATCCGGAAGATAACTTTTGTACTGAACTTCAACCTATTCTATGGAGGTATTATCAATGAAAAAATGGGTCAATCAGAAACGAATCGGTAGTCTTCTTCTCACCACAGTCTTAGGGCTGAGTCTTGCAGGCTGCGGCAACGCCAACACACCTGCTGCGGATGCAGCCAATAATGGAGCGACTGGGAACACAGCTGTGGATCCAACGGCCTCTCCTCCTGGGACAAGCCTTAGCGGTAACCTCGTGGTATATAGCGCAGGCCCTGAAGGCCTGGCGAACAAGATCAAGGAAGGTTTTGAAGCAAAGACCGGGGTAAAGGTTGAGATGTTCCAAGGTACCACCGGTAAAATCCTAGCCCGCATGGAAGCGGAAAAATCAAATCCGGCCGTGGATATTGTCGTTCTGGCTTCCCTTCCTTCGATGCAAGGAATGAAAAAAGACGATCTGCTGCTTCCATATAAGGAAGCCGTCAACTCGGACAAACTGGTGAGCGACTGGTCTGATCCAGACGGCAGCTATTTTAGCTACAGCGCCTCTGCACTTGGCATTGTCTACAATACGAAGAAAGTAACTACACCTCCAACTTCCTGGTCAGATCTCGGCAAGCCAGAGTGGAAAGGACAAGTTAACATCCCTGATCCATCGCTGTCCGGCTCGGCGCTTGATTTCATGACTGGCTATCTGAGTGCTCAAGGAGAATCCGGTTGGGACCTCTTCAAGCAATACAAGGCCAATGGAGTAGCGATGGCTGGCGCGAACCAGGAAGCACTTGATCCAGTAATTACAGGTGCCAAGTCCGTAGTCGCTGCAGGTGTAGATTACATGGCTTACAAGGCAAAGGCTGCCGGTGAACCGGTTGACATCGTCTATCCTGCCGAAGGAACTGTGATCAGCCCACGTCCGGCTGCGATTATCAAAACAAGTCCAAATGTAGACAACGCCAAAGCTTTTATCGATTACCTGCTTTCTGATGAGGCCCAAGCCATGGTCTCCAAGGCATATCTCCTGCCGGGACGCACAGATGTTAAGGCTGAAGGACGCGCCAACCTGGATGAGATCAAGACGTATGATGTGAAATGGGACTGGATGAACGACCACGGCGATGAGGTCTCCACTACCTTTACGGATCTGTTCAAATAAGCATTATGAAGAAGTCTTCTGTACGTACCTTTCCATGGAGAGGGGGCAGCCTGGCACTGGGGATATTGGCGATCCTGGTGCTGCTGCCGCTGCTCCTGATTTTCTGGACAAGTATTTCGCCAGGCGGCAGGCTTGATATTGCTGCTCCCTTAAAGACGATTGTGAACAACAGGGGATTGTTAGAGGTTCTATTGAACTCGCTGGGTCTAGGAGTTAGTGTTATTGCCCTGACTACCGTCTTCGCCCTTCCACTGGCCTGGATTATGGCGAAAACGTCTATCGGCCGTCATCGCTGGCTGGATGTCGTTCTGTTGATTCCCTTCATGACACCGCCCTATATCGGTTCTATGGGCTGGATGCTGTTTATGCAGTCCGGGGGATATATGGAGCAGTTGCTGCCCGCTTCTGCGGCGGTTACTCCCTATTTCTTCTCCTACTGGGGTATGGTTCTGATTATGAGTCTGCATTTATTCCCTTTTCTCTATCTGCTACTGCGTAATTCGCTGCTGCAGATCGGCGGCAGTCTGGAAGAGGCCGCTGCGGTTCATGGCGCATCTTTTGCTTATAAGAGCAGGAAAGTAATCCTCCCCTTGTTATTATCCAGTTATGGGCTGGGCGCGCTGCTGATCTTTGTCAAAACGATTGCTGAATTCGGGACGCCGGCAACCTTTGGCCGCAAAATCGGCTTCTATGTCCTTACTTCCGAAATTCACCGCTACATCGCCAGTTGGCCGATTGATTTCGGTAAAGCTACCTCATTAGCTTCTGTATTGCTGGGGGTATGTTTGGTTATGTGGTACATTCAGACCTTAATTAGCAGTCGGTACTCCTATCGTCTGGTTGGCGGCAAAGGAATGCGTAGCAAAAGCAAAACCTCAGGGGGACTTGCAGGCTTGGCCAGTTGGGGTTATCTAGTATTCCTGCTTATTGCTTCGATTGGAGTACCTTATTTCTCCATTATCACTGCTTCGCTGCTCAAACTGCGGGGAGAGGGTTTGTCTTGGGGGAATCTGACGCTGAATCATTATCGGGAGCTGCTGTCCCCCGGTTCTCCTGGAATGCACGCACTAATCAATAGCTTAGGCCTGGCTGTGGCCGCTTCTTGTATTGCAGTAATTCTAGGCACCTGGTTCGGACTGACCATTGGCAAAGCCACGTCATGGAGGCAGAAACTCACCGACCTTTTCAGTTTACTGCCGAATACCGTACCAGGCATTGTATTAGTCGTGGGCCTGATTCTGTTCTGGAACGCCCGCTGGATGCCAATTCCGCTATACAATACGTACGGCATGGTCGTACTGACTTATGTAGTGTTGTTTCTTCCTTATACCGTGCAATATGTAAAATCAAGCTATGGGCAGCTGGACCCCGCCTTGATGCAGGCAGGCCAAGTGTTTGGCGGCAGCCGGATATATGTTTTTAGGCGTATCCTGCTGCCGCTGATCCTGCCCGGCATGGCCGCGGGTTGGATGATGACCTTCACCATTTCCAATCGGGAATTGGTCGCCTCGTTGCTGATCCTGCCCCCGTCTATGCAGACATCAGCAACTTATATTTTCGCCCAGTTTGAGCAGGGCGCTGTTGCGCTCGGTATGGCCATGGCCGTCGTTTCTGTCGGCATCACAACCGCCTTGCTACTGGCGATCGAATATCTAAACCCTGACAGAAAGCGGAGACAACGATGACTACACTAACCATATGGGGGGGCGCCGGGGAGCATGGGCGCTCCTCTTATCTTATCAGGAACGAACAGAGGGGCATCCTGCTGGATTGCGGAGTCAAAAAAGAAGCCGGGAGCGAATATCCGCTGCTGGAAGCAGAGCGAATTCCGGAACTGCTGGCTGTCTTTCTCTCCCATGCCCACGAGGATCACTCCGCTGCGCTGCCTCTTCTCTATAAATACGGATATAAAGGAAAGGTGTGGACGACCCGGGAAACCGCGCTGCAGCTGCCGGATTATTTTACAGCTTGGCGTAATTACGTGACTGCAGGACCGACTCCACTTCCTTTTGAACAAGCAGATTGTGAGGCGATTGAGTTCGCCTATCTGGAGGAACACACTGCCCCCTTAACATGGCATTGCCTGGCTCCAGGTCTTCGTGTCATGTGGGGCCGCAGCGGTCATATGATCGGATCGATTTGGCTGGTCCTGGAGTGGGACGGCAAAATCATCTTCTTCTCTGGCGATTTTACTGGGGAATCTCAGTTGCTGGCGGTGGATGATCCGGGCTTGGCATTGTTCCCTTCTGCCTTGCAGAAGAGTGAGGAGCACTCGGCTGAGATGACAATCGGGAAGAAGTCGGAGGAAATAGCTGAAACGACACCGAAAGCGGCAACTCAAGAGATAACTCAAAAGACAAATATAGGGATAACTGAAGAGATAGGCGAAGAGGCTATTGGGGAAGCAGGCACAATGACTATAGCCGTTGAAAAGATATCCCAACGTTCTATAGATCTCGCGATCATCGATGGAGCCTACGGCACTGATCCCGAGACCCAGAGTGACAAGCTGCTGCAATTGGAGTCCGCAATCCGCAGCACATTGGAGGCAAATGGGACCGTCCTTTTACCTGTTCCACTGTATGGGCGAGGTCAAGAACTGCTTGTCTGGGCCGGGGAACAATACCCGGATACAAAGTTAGTCGCGGAAGACAGATTGCTCGCACCTTTACGTGAGCTTGAACAAAGCTCCTTTTGGCTCAGGGAGACAGCTACCTCACGTATTCAAGCATTGCTGAACAGTGACAAGCTGCATATTGTTTCAGATTCGGACCAGCGTAGGCAGGCTATGGATCAATCCAATGGAGCTATCATCTTTACAGATGATGGCATGCTACTCTCTTCTACAGCCCGCTGGTATTACGATCAGTTATCGGCCAGCCCCAGCAGCCAGGTTATCTTCACTGGGCATCTACCGGCTGGCAGCTTTGCGCAGGGACTGGTGACTTCTCCTCCTGCTGGCGGACCTGCCATTTCCTTAATCCGCTACAAGGTCCATCAGGGCCTGCCGGATATCCGGGATATGCTGCACAGCATTCCCAGCCGTCAGAATGTACTCGTTCACGCACCGGATCACCATAATCGGCAGGCGATCACCCTGCTCCAAGCGGAGGGTACTGCTGGACTGCATGCTCTTTTGCCTGGAGACCAATTGCACTTCTAATTGAATCTACTATGTAAAAGGCTGATACAACGGAACCCTGCGATTCCTGTATCAGCCCTTTGTTTATTATTCATTATTTTAACGATTGCATGTAATCTCCACCGTCTTGGTAAGCGCATCGTAGCCCGTAACCTTCGCGCCCAGTGCTTCGACAAGCACTCGTACCGGTACATAGGTCACTCCCTTATCCAACAGGCCGTCAGCGACTTTAAATACCTATGAACAATCTCTTTCATCCCTCCCGTTCCTGGATAAACAAAAACGGATACAGTCCTTATAGCAGGAACTCTATCCGTTTAAGACTATGGCAGCTGAGCCAAGAAACTTTTCACCGCACTCTTAGTTTTTCAGCCTTGCTGGCCTGATGTGTAGTGGAGCATTCATGCTCCTGCGGTGTCCTTTTGCTTCATTTGCCATGTGATAATCATACCCCCTTATTCAGTGCACAGAGACGGTGTTACGGCGAACTTCAGCAGAGCTTAAGGATGGAATAGAGCGGTTTTTAGAAGAGAACATGCGTTCTTAAAATATATAGAATTATTAAGTTAGCGGGCCTAACATATAAAAAAGCTGCACCACCCACATTGCGGATGATACAGCTTCTATAGATTTAATAGTTGCAATAAACTGTGATCCCAGGTTCCTTTCTGGGATCTTTAGAGGTGGCCGATACTCTCTAAGGAGGATCCACCTCTTTCTAGCTTCGGCGACTTTGACGTAACTTTTAACAGAGAGTCCAGTGACAGCAGCCCAAGATCGGTTAATGCCAGCGCCATTTTATAAAAAGCCTTGGAACGTATCTTTACGTATGTGTCCTTGCTAACGGGTGGATCAAACACATGATTGTATATGGTGTAATCGTACATCTCATCTCTTCTCATGTACCGTTCCCGTACCAGCTGCTGCTCTCTTGTGTCCAGCCTGTCCACCACCGTGTCGATTGCGGCACAATAAGCTCTACGAGCAGCAGGCACATCCACATTATGTGTGGCGAGCGCCGCCGTCTGATCTGTAATAGCATTCGTTGGTCCATGAAAACGTTCAGTATAGGAATAAGTGATACTTGCTTCCTTAGCCTCAAAGGTAACGGTTTTAAAAATACGGTATTTCTCCAGCATGCTTTCTATAGTGATCTGTGTCCGGCGGCGGTCCAGTTCAGGTAAAGAAGATAGGTTCAGCACAGCATACACTCCCTTGTATTATATTTGCAGTATTTCTCCAAGATTTGTGGTAAAATTCTACTTGTTCGTATTTTGTTCGCCTTTTTCAATAATATACCACCTCTCTTCCAATTCCGTAAAATCCGATTTAAGGCTATATGGGTCGGTTAATAGCTGTTTTTCATCACATTTCTTGCCTTTTGGCAATAAACCATTCTTTGTTGTTTACCTCTTGGCAAAAATGGCTTATATTATTTACAGCAGCTAACAGTGCAGAAGGAGTGGGTAGTGATGGAACAAGAATTTGGCCGTTTTTTAAAAGAGCTTCGCGAACAAAGAGGACTAACCATCAATCAATTGGCATCTGCAGCAGGTATCAGCGGTTCACAAATCTCACGGATCGAGAATGGTCTGAGAGGCATCCCCAAACCGGCAACCCTACGCAAGATCGCTGAAGCAACAGGATGTTCTTATGAAGAACTGATGGAGCGTGCAGGGTATTTACAAGATCTAGGTGCTGCTGAAGCCGAAATCGTCCCTGAATGGGCTACAAACAAGGACAAGCGTGATTTCCGTAAAATGCTGGAAGATGACGGTGAATTGATGTTCGATGGTATTCCGCTGGATAAGGAGGACAAGCAGAGGATTAAAGACGTGCTTACGGGGTTGTTCTGGGAGGCCAAACAAATGAATAAGCGCAAAAAGCCCAAACAAGAGTAAGCGTTCAAGACTTCAGTAGGATAAAACAACAAATACACTAAACGTACTGCAGGTGAAGACAATGGATGAATTGATTAATAATCTGATTAAAAAATATAAGACCAACTGTCCTTTTGAACTTTCCAGGGCACTCGGCATTCACATTCGTTTTATGAATCTGGGGACAGGTACGAAGGGATTATATTATCGAAAATTAAGAAGAAGATTTATCGTCATTCATAATGAACTGCCTGTAGAATGGCAGCGATTCGTTTGTGCACATGAACTGGGGCATGATCGACTTCACAAAGGTATTAACCGTTTTTTCCTGGAAGAGAACTCTTACTTCGCCCCTGGTAAGCTGGAGAGGCAAGCGAATGCCTTTGCGATCCAACTGCTGACGGCCAATACTGCGCCAGAACAGGACGAATCACATAAAGGCTACTATCTGAGATTAGGCATCCCACCGGAGGTTCGACTATTTTTGCAGGATTAATTAGAATGTACACTTCGTCATCCCCATCTACCAGTCAATTACATAGATCTGTCCTGCCGATCAGATGATTGATAATTCAGCTTAACTGTAGAACTTTGCAACCTCCCAAGCTTCTTTAGGCTTGTTTAGGCTTCTTTTTAAGTTCTCTAGGCTTTTTCAAAGCTGTAGTACTTATGCACATCTCTCATTATTAGCAAAAGTTACACAACAAAAAAACTCTTACCAGAGTAAGAGTTAATTAGCAGTTAAATATCGGGATGACACGATTTGAACATGCGACCCCCTGGTCCCAAACCAGGTGCTCTACCAAGCTGAGCTACATCCCGAAAGTATAAGATTATGGAGCGGGTGATGGGAATCGAACCCACGCTATCAGCTTGGAAGGCTGAAGTTCTACCATTGAACTACACCCGCAAAAAAAATTTAAAATCGGGATGACACGATTTGAACATGCGACCCCCTGGTCCCAAACCAGGTGCTCTACCAAGCTGAGCTACATCCCGATAATATAAAATGGCGCGCCCTGAGAGATTCGAACTCCCGGCCTTTTGATTCGTAGTCAAACGCTCTATCCAGCTGAGCTAAGGGCGCAAAATTATGGAGCGGACGACGGGAATCGAACCCGCGACCCTCGCCTTGGCAAGGCGATGCTCTACCGCTGAGCCACGTCCGCATAAGTGGTGCGCGTGAAGGGACTTGAACCCCCACGTCGTTAAACGCCAGATCCTAAGTCTGGTGCGTCTGCCATTCCGCCACACGCGCATAATACTAATAAAAGTGAGCCATGAAGGACTCGAACCTTCGACACCCTGATTAAAAGTCAGGTGCTCTACCAACTGAGCTAATGGCTCATAAGTTAGGTGTATCCGATCAGTAACCGGACTCTCACCAAAGCTTAACTTCACTTGTTTATAGTGAAATGGCTGGGGATATAGGATTCGAACCTATGGATGACGGAGTCAAAGTCCGTTGCCTTACCGCTTGGCTAATCCCCATTAATGGATACCTATATATTATCCAATATCTCCTCATTTATGAAGACGATAATGGTGGAGGCTGAGGGGATCGAACCCCCGACCCTCTGCTTGTAAGGCAGATGCTCTCCCAGCTGAGCTAAGCCTCCATATGTATAGTAACCCTTGATGGGTAACGATAAGTAAAAATTGGTGACCCGTAGGGGATTCGAACCCCTGTTACCTCCGTGAAAGGGAGGTGTCTTAACCCCTTGACCAACGGGCCTTAAACTTGTGGAGCTCTCAACCGGATTCGAACCGGTGACCTCTTCCTTACCATGGAAGCACTCTACCTACTGAGCTATGAGAGCATGGCTCCCCGAACAGGACTCGAACCTGTGACAACTCGATTAACAGTCGAGTGCTCTACCAACTGAGCTATCAGGGAATACTGCTTGGCGGCGTCCTACTCTCCCAGGACCCTTCGGTCCAAGTACCATCGGCGCTGGAGGGCTTAACGGTCGTGTTCGGGATGGGTACGCGTGGA
>NZ_JBHVVB010000012.1:0-67224 GCF_042883835.1 Paenibacillus sp. NPDC058177
TCCACGCGTACCCATCCCGAACACGACCGTTAAGCCCTCCAGCGCCGATGGTACTTGGACCGAAGGGTCCTGGGAGAGTAGGACGCCGCCAAGCAATTTAAACCATTGTTGAGTATTTCAACAATGGTTTTTTGCGTTGTGCAGACCTGTGGAAATGTTGTGGATAAATTCAGAAAAAGACAGAAAACTTACGCACATGTGGACACAATATCGTAAGATTGATCGTCACATTTTTGTGGATACAATGCACATTTATATTGGATCGTCAAGTGAAAAGCTGAGTAATACACGGTTTTTGTGGATAAAAACTTGAATATGTGGATAAAATCCGGTAATTCGGGGATAACTTTTGGGTTTGTTGAAATTTAATCCTTGTAGAGAAAACTTTGAGGTCTGGGTCTGTGGATAAGTTGTTAATATATTAGATTTTTTCTTTGAGTTAGCAATGAAAGTCGGATGCCTGTATACTCACATTAGATCGATTATCGTACAGATGAGGTGAGTTAATGGAGATCAGGCAATTGAATTCCACTGAATTTGAGGATAGCGTAAGCTTATCCCAATATGCTTTTCAGTATAAACTTTCCACCGAAGACAAAGAAAAGGGACAAGAAAGATTCAAGCCGGAACGGATTTGGGGAATCTTTGAGAACGGGGCGCTTACCGCCATGCTAACGCTGCTTCCATTAGAGGTCAACTTACAAGGCCGTACCGTGTCTATGGGGGGGATTGCAGGTGTATCCACATGGCCGGAGAACCGCAGACAAGGACTTGTAGCCAAATTGTTGTCCCATACGCTGGAGACCATGAATGAAGCTGGACAAACCTTATCCTTTTTGCATCCTTTCCTGATCCCGTTCTATCGTAAGTTTGGCTGGGAAATTTATTGTGAGACCAAGAATTATACTATTCCTGTCTCGAAGTTTCCTCGAAAAATCGATGTTAAAGGAATTGTCCGCCGCGATGTGCGGGAGGATCTTAAGAAGCTTGAACCATTATATGAGCGATTTGCCTCCCAATATAACGGAACTCTCGTTCGAAGCAAAGACTGGTGGGAACACTCCGTCCTGAATGAGAATACACATCATGCAGTCTTTTATTCACCAGAGGGTGATGCAGAAGGTTATATCCTGTATAGGTTGGAGAATAGAGAACTGATCATTAGAGAGTTTGTTTATTTGAATGAAGCCTCGCGTCAAGCACTATGGACCTTCCTAGCTAATCATGACTCTATGGTGACTGGAGCAGCTCTAAAGTTTGTGCCAAGTGATGATATTCTGCCTTTCCTGCTGCCGGATCCTCGAATAACCCAGGAGAATCATCCTTATTTTATGGGCCGGATTGTGAATGCCAAGGCTTTTGTAGAGGAGTATTCTTTCAGTGGACTAGCTTCTTCCCGTCAGTTAAAGCTATTTATTGAGGATCAGCATGCGCCGTGGAATCATGGACTTTGGGAATGGCAGGTTACTGACCAAGGGACGGCGTTCCTGGAAAAGATCGAAGGTGAGCGCTCACAAGGAGATGTGGTCCTCGATATTGGAACTTTGACGATACTACTGCTAGGCTATAAACGTCCCGCGGAAATGGCCAAGGTAGGAAGGTTAACCGGAAGTGATACAGAAGTACAGTGGCTGGAGGATATTATCCCGGCACAGAAGACAGCATTGTTTGACTTTTTCTAATCCTAATCATTGATACACGAACCAAGCTCTTTCATGGCAGTCGCTGTGAAGGAGCTTTTTACACCCCTAAAGGTGTGATTTTACGCTCAAGCTTCGAATACAATGATCGCATTTTGTAAAAAATAAGAGTAGCCACTTGGCATTGCAAAAAAATATGTTATAATATTAAAAAAGTCAAAGAAAGTCAAAGTCAACGCAAGCCAAAACAAGAGGTGTTATGAACTTCCCACTGAGTTACAAGGTATGTAATTTCGAACACTAAGGTCACACTATTAGTGTCTGTACCGTACCATGAAGTGGCTATGACGTTCAGGATTCGCCGTTTAGTAGTTGGGTAAGTTCTTTAAAGACCGCTTTGACCGGACTGTTGATATTCTTTCAATGGCAATATTGCAACATCAAGATTGGAATACTGGAGGATGAGTGATGCGTAATATCTCCGATATTATCGAACAATATCTGAAGAATATTTTGCATGAAAGTCCCGAAGGTACGGTGGAAATCCAGCGAAATGACCTGGCGGACCAGTTCTCATGCGTGCCGTCACAGATCAACTATGTCATCAGTACACGCTTTACTCTTCAAAAAGGTTACATCGTGGAGAGCAAACGCGGAGGCGGCGGTTATATCCGGATTCAGCGTTTTGAGTTACCTCAGAATGTGGCCTTGCATACCCATCTGAATCATACGATTGGGGCCGGAATTGATCAAAATACTGCCGAGGGGCTAATTTATCAGCTGGAGGAAGCCCGTTTTCTAACCCAGCGGGAAGCATGTCTTATGCGTGCTGCCATTTCCCGGGAATGCCTGACGGTTAAGCTTCCGTACCGGGATGAGATTCGTGCCAAGCTTATGAAGGCCATGCTAATCTCTTTATTGGGCAAATAAACGTCAATCCTAAGGGAGGGACTTTACCTTATGTTATGCCAGGAATGTGGCGCCAAGCCGGCAACGCTCCATTTTACTAAGATCGTGAATGGGGAGAAGACGGAATTTCATATTTGTGAGAGCTGTGCGCGGGAAAAGGGAGAGCTGATTCCGGGAACAGCCGGAGGCTTCTCCATTCACAGTTTGCTCTCTGGTCTGCTTGATCTCGAAGGGGCAGGTAAGGAGAAGACTGCGGCAGCGAAGACCACACAAAGTCTCCAGTGCGAAAATTGCGGAATGACTTATTCCCAGTTCAGTAAACTTGGCCGCTTCGGCTGCAGCTCTTGTTACAAGTATTTCAACAGTGCCTTGGACCCGCTGTTCAAGCGTGTGCATGGCAGCACGGCGCATGTGGGCAAGATTCCGAAACGCGCCGGAGCACGGATTGTCTTCAGACGTCAAATCGACGAACTGAAGCTGCAGTTGCAGCAGAGCATCACCCAGGAAGAGTTCGAAACCGCGGCCCATTTGCGGGATCAGATTCGTGAACTTGAAAAAGAAATCGCACAAGAGTAAAGTCTTTGATATATAGGGGGGATATGACATGTCAAGTCTCCGTTTTACCGAAAAAGCACTTAGTGACTGGATGCGCAGCGACGGTGACCATTCTGAGATTGTCATCAGCAGTCGTATGCGAATTGCCCGCAATTTGCAGCATCTCCCTTTCCCTCTGCTTGCATCACTGGAGCAGTCGGAAGAGGTATTAGAGCAGCTTAGTCCTGTGTTTCAAGGAGAGGCTGCAGCAGATTTTGGCACCTTTCAGCTATTGAGGCTGGATGATCTGGAGGAACTGGATAAGAAGGTACTGGTGGAGAAGCATCTCATCAGCCCTAACCTCGCCAATGATTCTCGCGGCGGAGCCGTGATTCTGAACGACGATGAGTCGGTCAGCATTATGATCAACGAAGAGGATCATCTGCGGATTCAGTGCCTTTTCCCCGGACTCCATGTCAAGGAAGCATGGGAGCGCGCCGCAGCCATTGACGATATCTTTGAGGCTTCAGTCAATTATGCTTTTGATGATAAAAGAGGATACCTCACTAGCTGTCCAACAAATGTTGGAACAGGTCTCAGGGCATCCGTGATGCTGCACTTGCCAGCTCTCGTCATGACGCATCAGATTAATCGCATTCTCTCAGCTGTGAATCAGGTGGGATTGACCGTAAGAGGAATTTATGGTGAAGGTAGCGAAGCAGTAGGGAACATCTTTCAGATCTCCAATCAAATCACCCTTGGACAAACTGAAAGTGAAATCATAGAGAACCTGCACAGCGTAGTGACACAGATTATCGAGCATGAACGAAATGCCCGTGAGCGTCTGCTGGCCGATTCAGCGCTGCGGATTACCGACCGGGTGATGCGTTCTTACGGTATTTTGTCCTATGCAGCAGTGATGGAACTGAAGGAATCCGCTCAACGTCTGTCGGATGTCCGGCTTGGGGTTGATCTGGGTATCCTGGAAGGGCCATCGCTCTCCGTGCTCAACGAGCTGAATGTCAAGACACAGCCTGGATTTTTGCAGAAAATGTTTGGCGACGAGATGACATCCACCGAACGCGATATGTATCGGGCGAAGCTGCTCCGCGAAACATTGGGATCACAACATTAATTATAGATATTTAATATTCATGGAGGTGCAGGAGATATGATGTTTGGAAGATTTACGGAACGCGCACAAAAAGTGCTTGCTTTGGCGCAGGAAGAAGCCGTTCGTTTGGGACACAACAATATTGGGACAGAACATATTTTGCTTGGGCTTATTCGCGAAGGAGACGGAATTGCCGCAAAAGCATTAATCGGTTTGGGTCTGGGTCTTGAGAAGATTCAGGACGAAGTGGAAACACTGATTGGCAGAGGCCAAGAGCAGCCTACGAACATTGCTTATACTCCTCGCGCCAAAAAAGTTATCGAGCTGTCGATGGACGAAGCCCGCAAGCTGGGTCATACGTATGTCGGCACGGAGCATATCCTGCTCGGGCTTATCCGTGAAGGCGAGGGCGTAGCTGCCCGTGTACTTAACAATCTGGGCATTAGCCTGAACAAGGCCCGCCAGCAAGTGCTGCAGCTTCTGGGCAGCAGTGAGGCGGCTTCCAGCCACACCGGTACTCCAGCTAATGTCAGCACACCAACGCTGGATGGTCTGGCTCGTGATTTGACGGCATACGCTAAGGACGGCAACCTTGACCCGGTTATTGGCCGGAGCAAAGAAATTGAGCGCGTAATTCAGGTGCTCAGCCGTCGTACTAAGAACAACCCGGTGTTAATTGGTGAGCCAGGGGTTGGTAAGACAGCTATTGCCGAAGGCTTAGCACAAAAGATCATTAACAATGAAATTCCCGAGACCCTACGCGATAAACGTGTCATGACCCTGGACATGGGTTCCGTAGTGGCCGGAACAAAATACCGCGGTGAGTTCGAAGACCGCCTGAAGAAAATTATGGACGAGATTCGCCAAGCGGGTAACATCGTGCTCTTCATCGACGAGTTGCATACTCTGATTGGTGCAGGTGGCGCGGAAGGTGCCATTGATGCTTCCAACATCTTGAAACCGGCCTTGGCCCGTGGAGAGCTGCAGTGCATCGGGGCAACGACGCTGGACGAATACCGCAAATATATTGAGAAAGATGCTGCCCTGGAGCGCCGCTTCCAACCGATTACGGTGGATCAGCCTTCTCCAGAGGAAGCTGTACAGATTCTGTTCGGACTTCGCGACCGTTATGAAGCTCACCACCGTGTGAAGATTACGGATCAAGCGATTGTAGAAGCTGTTAAGTTGTCTGACCGTTACATTCCAGACCGGTTCCTTCCGGACAAAGCGATCGACCTGATCGACGAAGCGGGCTCCAAGGTAAGACTCAACTCCTACACGATTCCGCCGAATCTGAAGGAACTGGAAAGCCGCTTGGATGATATCCGCAAAGAGAAGGATGCTGCGGTACAAAGCCAGGAGTTTGAAAAAGCGGCTGCGCTGCGTGACACTGAACAGAAAATCCGTGAGGAACTGGATACCACTAAGAACCAGTGGAAAGAAAAACAAGGCCGTACCGATTCCGAGGTTACGCCTGAGGATATCGCACAGGTTGTGGCTAGCTGGACCGGCATTCCGGTCAGCAAGCTGAAAGAAGAAGAGACGGACCGCTTGCTGAACATGGAAGCTCTGCTTCATGAACGTGTCATCGGCCAGGATGAAGCCGTGAAGGCTGTGAGCCGGGCACTCCGCCGGGCACGTGCGGGTCTGAAAGATCCGAAGCGTCCAATGGGCTCCTTTATCTTCCTTGGACCAACTGGTGTGGGTAAGACAGAGCTGGCTCGTGCGCTAGCTGAAGCAATGTTCGGCGACGAGAATGCTGTGATTCGGATCGACATGTCGGAATACATGGAGAAGCACTCCACGTCCCGTCTGGTCGGAGCTCCTCCAGGGTATGTAGGATATGAAGAAGGTGGACAGCTGACCGAAAAAGTACGCCGTAAACCTTACTCTGTTGTCCTGCTGGATGAGATCGAGAAGGCGCATCCGGAAGTATTCAACATTCTGCTGCAAGTGCTTGAAGACGGTCGTCTGACCGACTCTAAGGGCCGGGTAGTCGACTTCCGCAACACACTGATCATTCTAACCTCCAACGTTGGAGCACAGGCGATCAAGAAGAATTCGACGCTGGGCTTCACCGCTGTACAAGATGCAGGAGCAGATTACAGCAATATGAAGGGCAAAGTTATGGAAGAGCTGAAGAAGAGCTTCCGCCCTGAATTCCTGAACCGGATTGACGAGATCATCGTCTTCCACTCTCTGGAAGAGAAGCATATTGCCGAGATCGTGACTTTGATGTCCGACGAGCTGCGCAAGCGGCTGCGTGAATATGACGTTGATTTTGTTCTTACGGATAAGGCCAAGGCGTTCCTGGCCAAGGAAGGATATGATCCTGCCTTTGGTGCTCGTCCACTTCGCCGGGCAATCCAGAAACATATTGAAGACCGTTTGTCCGAGGAATTGCTGAAAGGCAATATCCAAAAAGGCGATTCGCTGACCATTGATGAGGTTGATAACGAGCTTGTAGTTAACCGGGAAGTCAAACCAGAAAGCCTGCCTTTGGAAAAAGAAGTGGAAGCTGAATAAGAATTGTTATACAAAGCCCTCAATTCTCCGATAAGAGAATTGGGGGCTTTTTTAAATAGTTCTCGCTGAAACGGATACCGTCCCTTAGAGGACGGCAAAGCTGTTTCTACTTGCACGAAAGCATTCTTTTTAGGAAAACCGCCCATCCTAAAGGGAAACAGGTGCAAATCGCTTCCGGAATGGCCTTTCGTTCAAGGGACAGAAATGGTAAACTTTTATTGGCAGGAAATATTCTGTTTTTTACAAAAGTTCGGACAGTAAGGAGAAGTCATGGCCAAAGCGAAAACAAAGTTTTACTGCACCGAATGCGGGTATGAATCACCCAAATGGTTTGGAAAATGCCCGGGCTGCCAGGCATGGAACTCCATGGTGGAGGAAACAGAAAGCGTAGTCAAAACCCAGGGCATGAGCGCCCCTATTTTTCATAGTAAAGAAAAAGCGCAGTCGATCATAAATATAGAAAGTGACAAGGAGCCGCGTATCCTGACAGGCATTGGCGAACTCAACCGTGTCCTGGGGGGCGGCATTGTGCCCGGCTCACTGGTGCTGGTGGGCGGCGATCCCGGCATTGGGAAATCCACGTTACTACTTCAGACCTCACATGCTTTAACGACGCAGGGGCTGCGCGTGCTGTATATCTCTGGGGAGGAATCGGTGCGCCAGACTCGTCTGCGCGCAGATCGCCTCGGGGCGTTGTCAGGTGAGCTATACGTGCTGTGTGAGACCAACATGGAAAGCATCGAGGAAGCGATAGAACAGATTCAGCCGCAGTTCCTTGTCATTGACTCCATTCAGACCGTATTTTTGCCTGAGGTTACAAGTGCACCTGGCAGTGTTACACAGGTTCGGGAATGTACGACAAGATTCATGCGAATCGCCAAAATCCGCGGGATTGCCACAGTACTTGTAGGGCATGTCACCAAGGAGGGCGCCATCGCTGGACCGAGGATGCTGGAACACATGGTGGATTGTGTGCTGTATTTCGAAGGGGAGCGCCATCATACGTACCGGCTACTTCGGGCGGTCAAGAACCGCTTTGGTTCTACCAACGAGATTGGCATCTTCGAAATGGGTGAGGGAGGACTTGTTGAGGTCGAGAACCCTTCCGAGCTTTTCCTGTCAGAACGCCCGCTTGGGGTGGCGGGATCGACAGTTGTGGCCAGTATGGAGGGCACGCGGCCGGTGCTTGTGGAGCTGCAAGCCCTTGTCGCAGCGACACATTTTCCGTCTCCAAGGCGAATGTGTACAGGGATGGATCACCAGCGGATGGCACTGATCATCGCCGTGCTGGAGAAACGGATGGGCATGTTCTTACAGAATCAGGATGCCTATCTCAATGTAGCCGGTGGCGTGAAGCTGGATGAGCCAGCGATTGATCTTGCCGTGGCTGTCAGCATCGCCTCAAGCTTTCGGGATATTTCGACTAAACCGTATGATGTATTCTTCGGGGAGGTTGGGCTTACCGGTGAGGTGAGAGGCGTGTCGCGTGCAGAAACACGTGTTAAGGAAGCAGCGAAACTTGGCTTCCGGCGGGTCATCATGCCTGAGAAGAGCATGAAGGGCTGGAAGCACCCGCAAGATATTCAGATTATTGGCGTCAGTACCGTAGCAGATGCACTATCGGTCGCGTTAGATTAGGGGGCACAGGGACATGAAAGAAAACCTATCAGATAATATGAATGATCTGCTCAGACTGGCGGCACCCGGCACACCTTTCCGGGAAGGGCTGGAGAACGTACTACGTGCCAAGACCGGCGCGCTTATCGTCGTTGGATACAGTCCAGAGGTGATGGCAGTTGTAGACGGCGGATTTTCCATTAATTGCGATTTTTCGCCAAACTATTTGTATGAGCTGGCCAAGATGGACGGGGCCATAATCCTAAGCGAGGACCTTAAGCGGATACTGTATGCCAACACACAGCTAATCCCGGACTCCTCGATCTCCTCCATTGAGACAGGTATCCGCCACCGGACAGCTGAGCGCGTAGCTAAGCAAACGGGGAAACTGGTGGTTTCCATCTCCCAGCGCCGGAATATAATTACGCTGTATCAAGGCTCTATCCGCTATGCTCTGAAGGAGATTGGTGCCATTCTTGCGAAGGCGAATCAAGCCATTCAGACGTTGGAGAAGTACAGAGCGGTACTGACTCAAGGTCTGACCAACCTGTCCGCCTCCGAATATGAGGGGATTGTAACAGTAGCGGAAGTGGTTGGAGTCATCCAACGGGTGGAAATGGTGCTCCGAATTAAAATGGAAATCAAACGCTACATCAACGAGTTGGGCAATGAAGGCCGCTTGATCAGCATGCAGATGGAAGAACTGGTCGGAAATACAGAGGAAGAAGCATGGCTTTTGTACAGAGACTATGCAAGGGAAGAACAAGAGGAAAAGATCCGCGAAATTATTGCTGGGCTTAAACGGGCGTCGGACGATGAACTGATGGACGATAACCATATCGCCCGCTTATTGGGTTATTCCTCAACAGCCGTTGCTTCGGAAGAAGTAGTAACACCGCGTGGGTACCGCCTGCTTAACAAAATTCCGCGACTGCCGAATGTGATCATTCACAATCTGGTGGAGCGCTTCGAGATGCTCCCTAACTTAATGACGGCCAGCATTGCAGAATTGGACGAAGTTGACGGGATCGGTGAGGTGCGAGCCCGCAATATTCAGGATGGTTTAAAACGTTTGCAGAAACAAGTGCTTATTGACAGGCAAATGTAAATATCATACAATCACGTAATATTAGTGATGCAGAGGCTCAAAGTTAGAATGTAGAGGTGAAGAATTTGATACAAAAATCAATTCCGAGTC
Source organism: Paenibacillus sp. NPDC058177 (assembly GCF_042883835.1). Classification (NCBI taxonomy): domain Bacteria; kingdom Bacillati; phylum Bacillota; class Bacilli; order Caryophanales; family Paenibacillaceae; genus Paenibacillus; species Paenibacillus sp. NPDC058177. The sequence goes on from NZ_JBHVVB010000012.1 coordinate 9,539, forward strand.
TGTTTACCATCGGTAACCTGATGCTCGGAATGTTTGGAATCATGATGGCGCTGGATGGCAAGGTTAGTATGGCTGCGATCATGGTTATTATTGCAATGTTACTTGATGGTCTGGATGGCCGTGTGGCTCGTGCCCTCAAGTGTGAGAGTGAATTCGGCAAGGAGCTCGATTCATTGTCGGATATTGTATCGTTTGGGGTTGCTCCCGCGTTGATTATGTATATGACGAGTTTGCAGGACCTCAATTCAGCATTGGGTTGGACGGTTACTGCCATTTTTCCGGTGTTCGGCGCACTCCGCCTAGCCCGTTTTAACGTACGCCCGGGAGTTCCCGGCTATTTTATCGGTTTGCCAATACCTGCCGCTGGTGGCGTTGTCGCCACATTGGCGCTTTTCCATAAAGATGTGTCCCCTGGATTCATGATTGTGGCGACTCTGCTCTTATCTTATCTGATGGTAAGTACGGTGAAATACCCGAATTTCAAAAAGATTGGTCTGCCTAAGAAAGCAATGATTGGCGCGCCGCTGGTGATTGTTGTTGCCGTGGTCGTGGCCGTGATTTTCCCTGAACAAATTGCCAAACTGATCTTCGTGCTGCTGGGTCTTTATGCGTTATACGGCTTTAAGCAGAATCTCGATCGTTTGACAGCAAGACGCCGCCACCGCCGGAGAAGACGTTCAGAAGATAAAGTGTATCATTCCAAGAACGGCTAACAGCGGGAGCATACAGTTGTAGAATAGAATATTGTGATATGAGAAAGGCTTTGCCGTCCTGTATGGACAGCAGAGTCTTTTTCTTCGTCAATGCAAAAAAACGGATACCGTCCAATGAAGGAGGTACCCGTTTTCTTTTTATATGCGTAACCTTATAAAATGGCGATGTTTCGAAACATGAATTACAAACAGAAGTGAAAACGGCACTCTTGCTTGAACTTAGGATAGATTGAACAATCCCAACGTAGCGCATTTCTGTGATTCCTTCTCTACAACCTCGTCCATGTTGATATCAAGTAAATTACACAGGGCGGACATATAAAACAACTCCCGGCCGAGCTCAGAGCCAATTACCTCCCGGCAATTCTCACACAACTGGCCCTCTACATGGGTACCGGCGAGTTCTTTCGCATGTTCTAGCCCGGAACCGGGCTCAAAAACCTGTTTCGTGGCATGCAGCTGAATGCAGCCGCATTCTGTGATGGCTTTGACAACGGCGCGGTTGACGGATGCACTGCTCTGTCCGTTCTTGGACAGCACATCCAGCAGACTACGGTGACGGAGCAGCAGTTCGGAGACTTGATCCTGAAAGGCCTGTAAACTTAGTGCGCTCATTTCCATTCACCCCTGGGTTCGTAATTGAGTTCATTATATGCCAGGGCATCCACTATTTTCAACCCGGAAGTAAGACATCCCGCTGCAATAGCCCTATATAAACTCTTTGCGTAGAAAAAATAACGGTGCCTGCGATTATTGTCCTAAAAATTGGAACATACTGGTGAGGAATACATCATTTTAGGATGAATATAGAAGGAGGTGCGCGAGTTATGTGGAAAAAATTGATTTTGTCCTTCGTTGCAATCTGCGGAGGCTGGGGCGGTTATTCGTTATATCATGCGGCAGAAAAAAGTTTTCCTATAGGTGCAGGGAGATTGGCAGATAGCCTGCCAGTGGAGGGAAGCATTTTATTCGCGGTGCTGGGAGCCATTATTTTTCTGATTGCGGGAACATTAAGCGCAGAATGGGGAGGTGCAAAGCTGCGGGATGCGGTTCAGTTCTGTTCGCGTGTACCCATGAATGAGTTGGCTGCAGGGGCCGCTGGTTTGACCGGAGGTCTGGTGCTGTCGATTCTGCTGCATCCGGCTATGGGCTGGCTTGGGAAGGCCGGACAGCTGCTTCAGGTAGCTGCTACGATTGCCTTGGGATATATGGGGATGCGGATCGGGCTGGAGAAGAAGCAGGAACTGGCCAAACTTTGGACCAGCGGTCGCTTCGGGCAAGCGGACGAGCCAGAGGGCCGCGGGCTGGAGGAACATAAAATTCTGGACACTAGCGTTATTATCGACGGACGGATTGCCGATATCTGCAAGACCGGATTTATCGAAGGAACGATTGTCATTCCTGAATTTGTTCTGGAGGAACTGCAGCATATTGCCGACTCTTCCGATCTGCTCAAGCGTAACCGCGGACGACGTGGACTTGATATTTTGAACAAAATCCAGAAAGAACTGGATGTAAAAGTTCTGATCTATGAGGGCGACTTCGAAGAGATCTCCGAGGTGGACAGCAAGCTGGTCAAGCTAGCCAAGGTGCTGCGGGGCAAAGTTGTCACCAACGATTTTAACTTGAACAAAGTATGCGAGCTGCAGGGGGTATCCGTGCTAAATATCAATGATCTTGCCAACGCAGTGAAGCCAGTCGTGCTTCCAGGAGAAGAGATTATTGTACAAGTCATCAAGGATGGCAAGGAGCATGGTCAGGGAGTGGCTTATCTCGATGACGGAACGATGATTGTCGTAGAAGGCGGACGTGAATATATTGGTACGACGATGGAAGTTCTGGTGACCAGTGTTCTTCAGACCTCGGCCGGCCGGATGATCTTTGCCAAGCCGAAGCTGCTGGAGAAGGCACAATAAGCCTGAACATCACTTGTATAAGGTCTGAAATGGGTTGGAAATGCCGGTCAAACACGTTATGATGGGGGTATACGTGAAAGACAGGAGCTTAGGGAATGTCAAACAGTGTGGGCGTCGTGATTGTAGCGGCAGGCAAAGGAACACGGATGGGAACGGCAGAAAGCAAGCAGTACTTGCTGCTGGAGGGCAAACCGATTGCTGTACATACGCTGGAGGTGTTTCAGCGGCATGAGCGGATCTCGGAGATCGTCCTCGTTACTGGAGCTGAGGATATGGATCGATGCCGGGAATGGATAGCATCCTATAAGCTGGACAAGGTCAAGGCGATTGTTCCAGGCGGCTCCGAGCGACAGCACTCGGTGTACAGAGGACTACTCCAACTGAGCACCGAATGGGTAATGGTCCATGACGGTGTCCGGCCGTTCGTGCATCCTCGTGAGATTGAGGCCTGTTACCAGCAGGCGCTTCAGAGCGGAGCCGCTGTGTTGGCCGTTCCGGTCAAGGATACGATCAAGCAGGTGGACAGCGGGGGGACCGTGGTGTCTACACCGGATCGGCGAAGTCTGTGGGCGATTCAGACCCCGCAGACTTTTCGTCTGTCTGATTTGCTGATGGCCTATGAAGCGGCAGAGCAGGATGGATTTCTTGGTACAGATGATTCCAGTCTGGCCGAACGCGCCGGTATTGCTGTGTCTGTAGTAGAGGGCAGCTACAGGAATATTAAGATTACGACGCGTGAAGATCTTGATTTTGCGGAATTCACAGAAAGAACCAGGGGAGAGGGAGACAAATGATTGCTGTAGGACAAGGGTTTGATGTGCATCAGTTGGTGGAAGGCAGGCCATGCATTATCGGTGGAGTGACCATCCCATATGAAAAGGGGCTGCTGGGCCACTCGGACGCCGATGTGCTGTTGCACGCGGTAAGTGACGCCATTCTGGGCGCACTGGGTCTCGGGGATATCGGCCGTCATTTTCCGGATACCGATCCGGCTTTCAAAGACGCTGATAGCTTGAAACTGTTAGAAGAGGTGTGGGCGCTTGCGCGGGAACGGGGATACAAGCTTGGGAACATCGATTCCACTATTATTGCCCAAAAGCCGAAGATGGCACCGTATATTCCACAAATGACGGAAATTATCGCGCGTGCACTGGGAGCAGAGAGCACTCAGGTCAATGTTAAAGCAACCACAACTGAGCAGCTCGGCTTTGCCGGACGCGGCGAGGGGATAGCAGCCCAATCTATTGTCTGTCTGCTTAAAGATGTGATATCATCATGAGATGGCTGAACCAGAGATTTTAACTTCTAACAACATGAGCGGAGGGATTGAAATGGCGGATGAAATCCGGGTGCGCTACGCACCGAGCCCTACGGGACATTTACATATCGGAAACGCCAGAACGGCGTTGTTTAATTATCTGTACGCCCGCAATAAGGGCGGGAAATTCATTATCCGGATCGAAGATACGGACGTGAAACGGAATATCGCCGGAGGCGAGGAAAGCCAACTGAAATACTTGAAGTGGCTGGGTATTGAGTGGGATGAAAGTATTGATGTGGGCGGCGAATATGGACCGTACCGTCAGACCGAGCGGCTCGATTTGTACCGTGTTCACTGGCAGGACCTGTTAGACCGTGGACTGGCTTATCGCTGCTACTGCACTGAAGAGGAATTGGAAGCAGAGCGCGAAGAGCAGATGGCTCGGGGCGAGACTCCGCGCTATTCCGGTAAGCACCGTGATCTGAGCGAGGAGCAGCGCCTTGCGTTTGAAGCCGAAGGGCGTGTAGCCAGCATCCGTTTCCGGGTGCCGGAAGACCGTACGTACACTTTTGATGATATCGTTAAAGGTAATATTTCTTTCAATACGAAGGAAATGGGCGACTTTGTTATTGTGAAAAAAGATGGAATCCCAACTTACAACTTCGCGGTTGCGGTGGACGACTATCTAATGAAAATCTCGCATGTGCTGCGCGGAGAAGACCATATCTCCAACACGCCACGCCAGCTGATGATTTATGAAGCACTGGGCTGGGAACCGCCGCTATTCGGACATATGACGTTGATTGTTGGCGAGAACCACAAGAAGCTCAGCAAGCGCGATGAGTCGGTTATTCAGTTCATTGAGCAGTATGATGGGCTCGGATATTTGCCGGAAGCGATGTTCAATTTCATTTCTCTGCTCGGCTGGTCGCCAGAAGGGGAAGAGGAAATCTACAGCCAGGAAGAACTCATCCGTATCTTTACGTCGGACAGACTGTCCAAGAGTCCAGCTGTGTTCGATACAAACAAGCTGGCCCACTTGAACAACCATTATATTAAAAATGCCGATCCGAAGCGGATTGCCGCACTGGCCATTCCTCATCTACAGCAAGCGGGAAGACTTCCTGCTGAGCTTAATGAAGAAGAGCAGGCCTGGGCGGAAAGCCTGGTAGCTCTTTATCAGGAACAACTAGTGTCGGCTTCCGATATTGTAGGCCTATCAGAGTTGTTCTTCCGCAGTGACCTGGAGCTGGAAGCGGAAGCCGCTCAGGTACTGGCGGAAGATACGGTCCCTGTAGTGCTATCTGCATTCTTGGCGAAGATTGAGGGTGCCTCCGAGTTCAATGCAGCTCATATCGCTGTTTTGATCAAGGAAGTACAGAAGGAGACCGGAAATAAGGGTAAAGCGCTGTTCATGCCGATCCGTGTCGCATTGACAGGACAAACTCATGGCCGTGATCTCAATGCCACGATTGCCCTGCTGGGTCAAAACCGGGTCATTGAACGCTTGAAATCGCAAATTAAAGGAGCCTAGGCGCTGCTGGGCGATTGCGGACTGCCCCTTGTCAGTCCTTCATCTTTTCGCTAAGATAGAAGAATACTATAATAGCTGTGATCAGGAAAAGTACGTGCAATAAGGCAATTGCCAGAGAGAATAACCGCGAAGAGTTCAACCTTTTCAGGCTGAGAGTTATTCATTTGTCTGCCACGGAACATGCGCCTGTGAGCTGCACGGCTGAGCGTCCTTTTGCAAGGGTTCGTTAGGTTGCGCCGGCACGTCCCCGTTATGGACGCCAAGGGGGACGGAGTACCTGCTGCTATGATATTCACGGCAGCCTGGAACTCGTCCAAGCAGAGTGGAACCGCGTTTTAACGTCTCTGCAGCATTATGCTGCAGGGGCGTTTTTTATTGATTTTCCATTGTGGCATAGGAAATGATTGTTTGTATGCGGGCAGTCAAAGTAGGTAATGCAGCATATGCTGGAGCAGAGAGTCTTTGAAGGAATTGGGACATTCCCGAGTGGGTCTTATAGAAGCTTTTTATAGAGAGAGACAGACAGGGTGTTGTTCCAGAAGACATTATCTTCCGCGCAGACCTGTAAGCAGGAGGCAAGGAAGTCAAGAGAAGGGGAGCGCGATGTTTAAGCATATCAAGTCGGACATTCGGGCTGTTTTTGACAATGATCCCGCGGCCCGAAGCTGGTTTGAGGTTGTCTTCACCTATGCAGGTCTGCACGCTATTTGGGGTCATCGGCTCGCTCATTATTTTTTCAAGCGTCATTTTTATACACTCGCGCGCATAGTGTCGCAATTCAGCAGATTTATGACCGGCGTGGAGATTCATCCCGGGGCTGTTATCGGCAACAGGCTGTTTATTGACCATGGCATGGGTATTGTTATCGGCGAGACCTGTGAGATTGGTGACGATGTCATCATTTATCAAGGGGTCACGCTGGGGGGAACAGGTAAGGAAAAAGGCAAACGCCATCCTACAATAGGTAATAATGTAGTCATTGGTTCCGGTGCGAAGGTATTAGGATCCTTCCGAATCGGCGACAATTCTAATATAGGCTCCAATGCGGTCGTCCTGCGCGAAGTGCCGAACAATAGCACGGTTGTAGGGAATCCGGGTCGTGTGGTCAAACGCAACGGGGAACGCGTATCGGATCGACTCGATCATACGAAGATGCCAGATCCGCTTGTCGATTCACTCCGCTTTTTGCAGAAGGAGATTGAAGAGATAAGGGAGCAGCTGGGCGGTACAGAAGACAAACAGAAGGCCGAGCAGCGGCGTCTCGAAAGCCAGCAGTACATTGGCGATTATGAAATTTAAGTTTACCGGTATTCAAAAGGGGAACCGGCGATAACAGAAGGGATTGGAATGAGATGGCTTTGCAAATTTACAATACTATGACGCGCAGTAAGGAACAGTTTGTACCGCAGGAACCGGGCAAGGTGAAAATGTACGTATGCGGTCCTACTGTATACGGATATATGCATATCGGTAATGCCCGTCCGGTTATCGTATTCGATACCGTTCGTAATTATCTGGAGCAGCTCGGCAACGAGGTTCGGTATGTTACGAACTTCACGGATGTCGATGACAAGATGATCCGCAAGGCAGAAGAGATGAACATTACGGTGGCCGAAGTGGCGGAAATGTTCATAGCAGCTTACTACGAGGATCTCAAAGGACTGGATGTCAAGCCGGCCACATTGAATCCGCGAGTAACGGATAGTATGGGGATCATCATCGGGTTCATTAAGGATCTTGAAGATAAGGGCTATGCCTATGAAAGCGGCGGGGACGTGTTCTACCGTACGGCGAAGTTCAAGGATTACGGCAAGCTGTCGCGTCAGAACCTGGAGGAACTGCAGTTTGGGATTCGGGTAGAAGTGGATGTCCGCAAGGAGAAACCCGAAGATTTTGTACTCTGGAAAGCTGCGAAGCCTGGAGAAGTATATTGGGAAAGTCCATGGGGAGCAGGTCGCCCAGGTTGGCACATCGAGTGCTCGGCTATGGCGCGTGAGTTCCTTGGTGACACTATGGATATCCACGGTGGTGGACAGGATCTGCAGTTCCCGCACCATGAATGCGAATGCGCACAGACTGAGGCGCTGACCGACAAGCCGCTGTCTAATTATTGGATGCATAATGGTTTCCTTAATATTGGTGACGAGAAAATGTCGAAATCACTCGGAAACGGCCTTTTGGTAAAGGATATCCGTGAGCGCTTCAAGGCGGGAGCGATCCGTTACTTCATGCTTTCCACACACTACCGCAACCCGCTGAACTTCACGACGGATGCGTTGGCCTCGGCAGAGAAAAGTGTGGAGCGGATATCCGGTGCGGTAAGCAATGTGAAGCATCGCCTGGAACTAGCCGGAACGGCGGACGGAGCTGCCGCAAATAAAGAAATCAATGATAAGATTGACGGTATTCTGGCGGTGTTCCATGCCAAGATGCAGGATGACTTCAATACGCCAGATGCCATTACGGCTGTATTTGATTGGGTGAGCCTGGCGAACCTGACTTTGGCGGATAATCACGCTGCTGCTGCCGATCTGGCTGCGCTGCTGAAGGCTTTTGAAGAGATGAACAAGGTGCTGATCTTGACGTCTGAAGCTGAAGAAGAAGTAGCAGGGGAGGAAGTGGAACGGTTGATTGCTGAACGGGCAGAGGCACGCACGAATAAGAACTGGGCTCGTTCTGATGAGATTCGCGATGAACTGAGCGCGATGGGAATTCTGCTTGAAGACACTCCGCAGGGAATGCGGTGGCGGCGTAAATGAGTGATGAAGAAACAATGAACTTTGCAGGATGGTTTCCGTATGATTCATCCAAGCCGGCGCGGCTCCTCTCACCTGTCGTACTAGCGTATGTAGGTGATGCTATTTATGAGGTTGCCGTCCGGCAATACCTCGTATCCCTGCCGAATCTGCGGCCCAATCATTTGCATCGTACGGCAACGGGACTGGTGTCAGCCAAGGCGCAGTGTGCCATCCTTGCTCATCTGGAACCGGTGCTGACTGAAGAAGAGCAGAATATTGCCCGCCAAGGGCGTAATGCGAAGTCGGGAACGATCCCAAAGAACGCTAATGTGTTGGAATACCGTCATGCTACGGCTTTTGAATGTTTGATCGGGTATTTATACTATACGGGACAGCAGGCAAGATTACAGGAAATTGTGCACATCGGCATAGAGTTTATGCAGAACCGGCCATGATCTGATTAGGAATGACCATAAACAGGAGGCAATAAAAATGGAAGAATTGAAGACAGAAGAAGAAATATTGGCCGGAAAGCATTCTGTGCTAGAGGCGCTGCGTGCAGGCCGTACTTTGAATAAAATATGGATCGCCGAAACGGCGCAAAAGCATCTGACTGCACCAATCGTAGCTGAAGCCCGCAAAGCGGGTATTGTGATTCAGCATGTGGACAAGCGTAAGCTGGACCAATTAGCTCCAGGTGTGCAGCACCAGGGTGTAGTTGCACAAGCGGCACCGTTTGCTTATGTAGAGGTTGAAGACTTGCTGGCCGTGGCGGCAGCCAAAGGAGAAGCTCCTTTTCTCATTTTGCTAGATGAAATTGAAGATCCTCATAATCTCGGTTCCATTCTGCGTACTGCAGATTGCACCGGCGTTCATGGTGTTATTGTACCGAAGCGCCGTTCTGCGCAAATTACTGCGACGGTTTCCAAAACTTCAGCGGGTGCGGTGGAATATGTTCCGGTAGCGCGTGTGACTAATCTTGGACAGACTATCGATCGCCTGAAGGAACAGGGTATATGGGTAGTGGGTACCGATGTTGATACCGACCAGGATCTGTACGCTTCTGATATTTTCACAGGACCGGTAGCTGTTGTAATCGGTAATGAGAACAAGGGAATGGGGCGTCTGATTCGGGAAAAATGCGATGTCCTGCTCAAGTTGCCGATGTCCGGAAAAATCAATTCTCTTAACGCTTCCGTTGCTGCGGGCGTAGTGATGTACGAAGCGCTGCGCCGCCGGCGTCAGCAGGGATAGCTATGGCCGACTGGCGCGATGTGCTACTAGTAGACGGATATAACATGATTGGCGGCTGGCCGGACCTTGCGGCATTGTCGAAGAAGGGTATGCAGGAAGCGCGTGACAGGCTTCTGGATCTGCTGGCGGATTATCAGGCATATTCGGGCCGCCGGGTCATCGCCGTTTTTGATGCATACCGCGTTCCGGGGCTGGGAAGGTCGTTTGTGCAGTGCAAAGTTCAGGTCTATTTCACGAAAGAAAAGGAAACCGCCGATGAATGCATCGAACGGTTGGTGGGGGAATACAGTCACCGCCGCCGGCAGATTTATGTGGCCACCAGTGATTTTGTGGAACAGCATGTTATTTTTGCGCAAGGCGCACTGCGGATTTCGGCAAGAGAATTACGGCTTGAAGTAGAGGATAATCAGAAGGAAGTCAAGAAAGCTATAGAGCCGGGAAGCACTGGTTCAATAAGGCATTCTCTAGAGGACAAATTGCCCCCCGATGTGCGCAGCAGGCTGGAGAATTGGCGGCGGCAATGAAAAAATACGGAAATTGACCCGGAAATGTCATTGTAAACCCATATAATGCTATTCATGATTGTTTTTGGGGAAACTTCGGTTGACGTTTTTAGGTAACATAATATATACTGTTCGTATATTTCGCGAAGTAACGATGTGTCTTGCGTTGCAGCCGGGGGGATTCTTGGTGAGTGTCGACCTCAAGGAAATAATGCTGTCCGAGTATGATTTCATAAGCGATGAAGATATTGTCGAGGCTTTCCGTGGTGGCGACAGTGGCGCATTGGAGCATTTAATTAACAAATACCGTAATTTTGTACGTGCCAAAGCGCGTTCCTACTTTTTGATCGGGGCTGACCGCGAAGATATTGTCCAGGAAGGCATGATCGGCCTGTACAAGGCCATTCGTGATTTCAAGGGAGACAAGCTGTCTTCTTTCAAAGCTTTTGCAGAGCTGTGCATCACAAGACAGATTATTACTGCGATCAAGACGGCAACTCGTCAGAAGCATATTCCGCTCAATTCCTACGTATCTCTGGACAAGCCTATTTATGATGAGGATTCCGACCGGACACTGATGGATGTGATCTGTGGGTCTCAGGTGCTTGATCCCGAAGAGCTGATTATTAATCAGGAGGAATTCATCGGGCTGGAAGACAAGATGGCGGAGATCCTTAGTGATCTGGAGCGTAAAGTGCTGATGCTCTATCTGGATGGCCGTTCCTATCAGGAAATTGCCGAGGACTTGAAGCGGCATGTGAAGTCCATCGACAATGCTTTACAGCGAGTGAAGCGCAAATTGGAAAGATATCTGGAAGTGCGTGACAATTGATGATATAATGGACAGAAGAGACTCGGGTAAACGAGTCTTTTTTTAGTGGAATTCTAAATTCCGGTTGATTATTTTGCTATAGTAGCCGGAACGGAAGATTCTTAACTTTTGCAGTAAAATGCTAGAACGCCGTGCAGACAGGTTTATTCACAGTCGGAATGCTCCATAATGATAAGGATGACAGCGAAAACCAGTGGAAAAGACAAGACCAAAGGCAGGGTACCTCACGTGACGATAACACCCGGAAATACCCAGTGCAGTAGGGCAATTCTTTCGTTGACACAGGCCTTGACATTATGCTAAAGTGTTTTAGGTAGGCCTAAATTCGCGGCATTTTTTAGGATCAATTTTGCGTCTTCTAATTTTACCGTTAGAAGGACGTCTTCGGGAGGTGCACATCATGCGGGTAATTATCACTTTGGCTTGTACAAGTTGCAAACAAAGAAACTATGCGACAACCAAAAACAAGCGAAATCACCCCGACCGCATGGAGATGAAGAAATTTTGCAAGTATTGTAACTCGCAAACTCCTCATCGCGAAACCAGATAGTCTTTGGGAGGTGTAGTCGGCGTGAAACGTAGTTTCAAGTCCTTGTTTTCCTTTTTCACTGAAAGCTGGAGTGAACTCAAAAAAGTTCGCTGGCCTAGTCGTAAGGAATTGAAGAACTATACATTGATCGTTGTCGGTACAATTATAGTTGTCGCTGTTTACTTCTGGGTTCTGGACATCGGTATTTCCGCTGTGATTGAAGCGATTATTTAGAGAGGTTCCAGGTGGCTTGGTATGGAAAAAAGATGGTATGTCGTTCATACCTATTCTGGGTATGAGAATAAGGTCAAAGCCAATTTGGAAAAGCGCGTTGAGTCCATGGGCATGGAAGACAAAATATTCCGTGTTCTTGTTCCTATGGAAGAAGAACTGGTAAACAAGGATGGCAAGAAAAAAACTGTCATGCGTAAAGTTTACCCCGGATATGTTTTGGTGGAAATGGTTCAGACTGATGATTCCTGGTATGTTGTTCGCAATACACCGGGCGTTACTGGATTTGTTGGTTCGACAGGCTCGGGTTCCAAACCTACACCACTGCTTCCAGAAGAGGTAGAACAAATTCTGAAGCATATGGGTATGGTTGAACCTAAGACGAAGATTGATTTCGAAATCAAGGAATCCGTACGTATTATGGTTGGTCCCTTTGCGAATTTTGTGGGCTCCGTGGAAGAAATTTTGGCTGACAAGAGCAAGATCAAGGTACACGTTAACATGTTTGGACGGGAAACCCCGCTGGAGTTGGATTTCACTCAAGTGGAGAAAATATAACAAAACGCAAGGGTTTCTTGTGGGAGAGCGCTAAATGCGTTCGAAGACCACTATTGACGCAAGGAGGTGTCACTCATGGCTAAAAAAGTTATTAAAATGGTGAAACTGCAAATTCCTGCAGGGAAAGCGAACCCTGCGCCACCAGTAGGTCCGGCGCTTGGTCAAGCGGGTGTCAACATCATGGCATTCTGTAAGGAATTCAACGCTCGTACTGCTGACCAGGCTGGCCTGATCATCCCGGTTGAAATTTCAGTATTTGAAGACCGTTCCTTTACATTCATCACCAAAACTCCTCCGGCTGCCGTTCTGCTTCGCATCGCTGCTAAAGTAGAAAAAGGATCCGGTGAACCAAACAAGAAAAAAGTTGCTAAGCTGAATCGTGCAGCGGTTCGTGAAATTGCTGAGCAAAAAATGCCCGACCTTAACGCTGCTACTGTAGAAGCTGCTATGCTTATGGTTGAAGGTACTGCCCGCAGTATGGGTATCACAATCGAAGACTAATAAGTATTCGATGCAATGGTCGAGTATGACCGCAATACGTGGGAGGAAATTCCGCTATTACCACAAAGGAGGAACATTTCATGGCTAAACATGGTAAGAAATACCAAGAAGCTGCTAAGCTGATTAACAGCGAAGCAACTTACGAGCCTTCAGAAGCTGTAGAGCTTGTGAAAAAGGCTGCGACTGCAAAATTCGACGAAACCGTTGAAGCAGCAGTGCGTCTGGGTGTAGACCCACGTAAACAAGACCAAGCTGTTCGTGGTGTTGTTGTCCTGCCTCACGGCACAGGTAAAACACAACGCGTGCTTGTATTTGCAAAAGGTGAAAAAGCGAAAGAAGCGGAAGCTGCTGGTGCTGATTTTGTAGGCGATCAAGATATGATCAACAAAATCCAACAAGGCTGGTTTGAATTCGATGTCTGCGTAGCTACACCTGATATGATGAGTGAAGTCGGTAAACTGGGACGTCTGCTCGGTGGTAAAGGCCTTATGCCTAACCCTAAAGCAGGTACAGTTACATTCGATGTTACCAAGGCTGTGCAAGAAATCAAAGCCGGTAAAATCGAATACCGTCTCGATAAAGCTGGTCAAATTCACGCGCCAATCGGTAAAGTGTCCTTTGACGAAGCAAAATTGAATGATAACCTTAAAGCTCTTATCGACGCTTTGAACCGTGCGAAACCGGCTGCTGCTAAAGGTGTATACCTGAAAGGCATTTCGATTTCTTCCACTATGGGACCAAGCGCTCGTGTAAACACTACTGCTTTCAGATAATTAGGGATTGACTCTTGTAGTCATCTTTGATATTCTATAACAGTTGTGACGAACTAAGGTATCATTTTTGAACTTGAATATGCTTACCGTAGACAGTAGGTGCCCTAAGGCTTAATTTCCTACCGAGGTGTTGTGATAGAAACAAGAGGTTGCCCGGCATGCCGTGTAACTATCGTTTTATCAAGCCTTCGTGATTCTGCGGAGGCTTTTCTAATGCCTGCGTAGGAACGGCGCGGAATCTTTCGGATAGAACGCCGTCACATAAATTTTCAGGAGGTGTATACATTGGCAAATGCAAAAGTAATTCAAGCTAAACAAGATGCAGTAGATGTTGTTACTGCTAAGTTTAAAGGTAGCGTAACTACTGTTGTTGCGGACTACCGCGGTTTGAACGTTGCGCAAGTAACTGAACTGCGTAAGCAGCTTCGTGAAGCTGGCGTTGACTTTCAAGTCCTGAAGAACACATTGCTTCGCCGTGCAACTGCAGCGGCTGAATTGACTGAGTTGGACGAAGTTCTGACTGGTCCTACAGCGATCGCATTCAGTGAAACTGATGCAGTAGCTCCGGCTAAGATCTTGAACGAGTTCGCCAAGAAAAACGACGCTTTGAAATTGAAAGGCGGCGTAGTAGAAGGACGTGTCATCGACGCGGACCAAATCAAGGCACTGGCAGAGCTTCCATCCCGCGATGGTTTGCTGTCCATGCTGCTTAGCGTGCTTCAAGCTCCAGTGCGTAACTTCGCACTTGCAGTTAAAGCTGTCGCTGAGAAAGAAGAACAAAGCGCGTAAGCCTTTGCTCTTTGCAGTGTAATTCATTAACACAAACAAATTTAAATATAAAATGGAGGTTCAATCATGAGTAAAGAAGCAATCTTGGAAGCAATTAAAGGCATGAGCGTATTGGAACTGAACGACCTGGTTAAAGCAATTGAAGACGAATTCGGCGTAACTGCAGCAGCTCCAGTTGTTGTAGGTGGCGCAGCAGCAGCTGTTGCTGAAGAGCAAAGCGAATTCGACGTAATCCTGACTAGCGCTGGTGCTTCCAAGATCAACGTTATCAAAATCGTTCGCGAAATCACAGGCCTTGGCTTGAAAGAAGCTAAAGACCTCGTAGACAACGCACCAAAACCAATCAAAGAAAAAGTAAGCAAAGAAGATGCAGAAGCTACCAAAGCAAAATTGGAAGAAGCTGGCGCAGCTGTAGAATTGAAATAGTATTAAAGCTTCAAGTACAGCGTTCGGAAGCGAAGTCATTCCTTCCGGCTTACAAAAGACCCCTTGAACATGTTCAAGGGGTTTGCTGTATGAATAGGGAATGACTTTATATTTAATGGTTTAAGGAAAAGGGAGGAGCGACATGTCGCAGCATTATTATTCGCAGCAGCCCGAAGTGCGTCACAACAGACGTACGATTAATACCGTTCTCAGAGGGAAGAGCCTCAGCTTTACCAGCGATGCCGGTGTTTTCTCCAAAGGCGATATTGATTATGGTAGTCGCGTGCTGATAGAAATGATGGAGATCCCGGATGGTTCGGCTGTACTTGATGTCGGCTGTGGGTATGGACCTATTGGAATCAGTGCAGCACATCTTGTCCCAGAGGGGCATGTAACGATGATCGATATCAACAGCCGTGCAGTTGAACTGGCGCGCGAGAATGCGCAGCAGAACGGGATAAGGAATGTTACGGTAATGGAAAGCGACGTGCTCAGCGTAGTGAAGGGCCAGGAATTCGATGTGATCCTTACCAATCCCCCGATTCGGGCGGGAAAAGCAGTAGTTCATCAAATCTTTGAAGAAGCTTATGAGCACCTGAAAGTAGGCGGAAGCTTGTGGGTGGTCATTCAGAAGAAACAAGGTTCACCGTCGGCAGTGGCTAAGCTGGAGAGTTTATTCTCGCTAGTGGAAGAAGTGGGGAAAGACAGAGGCTACCGAATCCTGAGAGCTCAAAAATAAAAGGCATTTGGCCGTTGACATGAGATACTGATAGTGGTATTATTATAAAATGTCAGTATTAAGATAGGCTCCATGTCTTTAGTTTGCTGAAATGTCAAGTGATATATTGTCGGCCGGCAAGCGCATGCCGTACGGCGTGTTTTTGCGAAAGTGTACTTCATTGTCTGTGGTGGTATATCGAAGCCTTGATAGTGAAGACAAATGCATAAACTGTTGCTTGCTGACGTATAATATGTACGTTTTGGGCAAATCTACTGGATAAGGAGTATTTTCGCCGTAAATAAATGCGCTCTTTTTTCGAAGATTTTCGATAAGGGCCTTTCTTTATTTAGGGCTGGATCCTGCTGTTATGGTTCCATTATACGGTTCCAAACAAGGGTTCGCAATCAATTTTTAAGTGAGTAGACATGAGGGGTGAGTAAAGTTGGCAGGACATCTTGTTCAGTATGGTCGACGCACTCGGCGAAGCTATGCGAGAATTAACGAGGTTCTCGAGGTCCCGAACCTGATCGAGATCCAACAAAAATCGTATGATTGGTTTTTGGAAGAGGGATTGCGGGAAATGTTTCAGGACATCTCGCCGATCCAGGATTTCACTGGTAATTTGGTACTCGAGTTCATTGATTACAGCCTGGGTGAACCGAAATATACGGTTGATGACGCTAAAGAGCGTGACGTAACATATGCGGCTCCTCTTCGGGTAAAGGTGCGTCTCATCAATAAGGAGACCGGTGAGGTCAAAGAGCAGGAAGTGTTCATGGGGGATTTCCCGCTGATGACGGAGACCGGCACGTTTATTATCAATGGTGCGGAACGGGTTATTGTCAGCCAGTTGGTTCGCTCTCCAAGCGTCTATTTCAGCACAAAAGTAGATAAGAACGCCAAGAAAACCTACACCGCTACAGTAATTCCTAACCGCGGCGCATGGCTGGAGCTCGAAACCGACGCGAAGGACATCATGTATGTCCGGATTGACCGGACCCGTAAAATTCCGGTTACTGTGCTTCTGCGTGCATTAGGTTTCGGCAGTGATGCTGAGATTCTGGAATTGCTTGGTAATGATGAATATATTCGCAATACGCTGGATAAAGACAATACGGACTCTACGGAAAAAGCGCTTATCGAAATCTATGAGCGTCTTCGTCCGGGCGAACCGCCTACTCTAGATAATGCTAAGAGTTTGCTGGTTGCACGTTTCTTTGATCCAAAACGTTATGACCTAGCTAATGTAGGTCGTTACAAGATCAACAAAAAGCTGCACATCAAGAACCGTCTGTTCAATCAGCGTCTGGCACAGCCTTTGGTGGATGAGACCACTGGCGAAATCCTAGCTGAAGCAGGACAAATGGTAGACCGTCGTCTGCTTGATGAGCTGATCCCGCATTTTGAGAAAGATGTTGCCCACAAGAACTACCGCGTAACTGGCGGAGTACTTGATAGCGAAGATATCCCGCTTCAGACGATCGACGTTTATTCGCCGATTGAAGAAGGTCGGGTAATCAAGCTGATTGCCAATGGGAACATTGACAAAGCGGTCAAGCATATTACTCCGGCTGATATTATTTCCTCAATCAGCTATTTTATTAATTTGCTGCACGGTATCGGCAATACGGATGATATCGACCACTTGGGTAACCGTCGTCTGCGTTCAGTCGGCGAGCTCTTGCAGAACCAATTCCGTATCGGTTTGTCCCGTATGGAACGTGTAGTACGTGAGAGAATGTCCATTCAGGATGCCAATGCGATTACACCACAGGCGCTTATCAACATTCGTCCGGTTATCGCATCGATTAAAGAGTTCTTCGGTAGCTCCCAGCTGTCCCAGTTTATGGACCAGACCAACCCGCTTGCAGAGTTGACTCACAAACGTCGTCTCTCCGCACTCGGACCCGGCGGTCTTACGCGGGAACGCGCGGGCTTTGAGGTTCGTGACGTCCATCACAGTCACTATGGCCGGATGTGTCCAATCGAAACGCCGGAAGGCCCGAACATCGGTTTGATCAACTCCTTGTCCACCTTCGCTCGCATCAACGAATACGGATTTATTGAAGCTCCGTACCGTTGGGTTGATCCGAAGACAGGTAAGGTTACTGAGCAAATTGATTACCTGACTGCGGATGAAGAGGACAACTACGTTGTCGCACAGGCCAACGTTCTGTTGGAAGAAGACGGTTCTTTCAAAGAAGACATGGTTATCGTTCGTTACAACAAAGATTCGGATAACATTACATCCATGCCTAGTGATCGCGTCGATTACATGGACGTATCACCTAAGCAGGTTGTATCGGTCGCTACGGCGCTCATTCCGTTCCTTGAGAACGATGACTCCAACCGCGCACTGATGGGATCCAACATGCAACGTCAGGCAGTTCCACTGCTTATTCCTAAGGCTCCACTCGTGGGTACAGGAATGGAACATAAATCTGCCAAGGATTCAGGCGTATGTATCGTTTCCAAATATGACGGTATCATCGAACGTTCTTCTGCCAATGAAATTTGGCTGCGCCGTGTCGAGAGTGTCGAAGGCAAAGAAGTTAAAGGCGATATCGTTAAATATAAATTACACAAATTCATGCGTTCGAACCAAGGTACCTGTATTAATCAACGTCCTCTGGCTAAGAGAGGCGACGTTGTTAAGAAAGGTGATATCCTGGCAGACGGACCTTCCACAGAAATGGGCGAATTGGCTCTTGGCCGCAACGTAGTTGTTGCGTTTATGACTTGGGAAGGTTACAACTACGAGGATGCGATCCTGCTGAGTGAAAAACTGGTTAAAGAGGATGTATACACTTCGATCCATATCGAGGAATACGAATCCGAAGCCCGTGACACGAAGCTCGGACCTGAAGAAATCACTCGTGATATTCCAAACGTTGGGGAAGAAGCATTGCGCAATCTAGACGAGCGCGGCATCATCCGCATCGGTGCGGAAATCAGTGCTGGCGACATTCTCGTGGGTAAAGTAACACCTAAGGGTGTAACGGAGCTTACAGCTGAAGAACGCCTGCTACATGCAATCTTTGGTGAGAAAGCACGTGAAGTTCGTGATACGAGCTTGCGCGTTCCTCACGGTAGTGATGGTATTATCGTTGACGTTAAAGTATTTACACGCGAGAACGGCGATGAGCTGCCACCGGGTGTGAATCAACTGGTTCGTGTGTACATCGCTCAGAAACGTAAGATTTCTGAAGGTGACAAGATGGCCGGACGTCACGGTAACAAGGGTGTCGTTGCCCGTATCCTGCCAGAAGAAGACATGCCGTTCTTGCCGGACGGTACGCCAGTACAGGTTGTCCTCAACCCGCTGGGCGTTCCATCGCGGATGAACATCGGGCAGGTGCTCGAAGTGCATATCGGTATGGCTGCTATGCGTCTTGGTATTCACATCGCTACACCGGTATTCGATGGTGCGCGTGAGAATGACGTCTTCGACACTATGGAAGAAGCAGGCATGCAGCGTAATGGTAAGACCATTCTGTATGATGGCCGTACTGGAGAACGCTTTGAGCGTGAAGTTACGGTTGGTGTCATGCACATGATCAAACTGGCGCACATGGTTGATGATAAGATTCACGCTCGTTCTACTGGACCTTACTCTCTCGTTACGCAACAGCCGCTGGGTGGTAAAGCTCAGTTCGGTGGTCAGCGCTTCGGAGAGATGGAAGTGTGGGCGCTTGAAGCTTACGGTGCTGCTTATACCTTGCAAGAAATTCTGACTGTGAAATCCGATGACGTGGTCGGCCGTGTGAAAACGTACGAATCCATCGTCAAAGGCGAGAACGTACCTGAACCAGGCGTTCCTGAGTCGTTCAAAGTATTGATCAAGGAACTGCAGTCACTGGGTATGGATGTTAAAATCCTGAGCGGTGATGAGCAGGAGATCGAGATGAAAGAACTGGATGATGAGGACGATACGTCAGGCGACAAGCTCAGCCTCAACTTGGAAGGCTCAGAAGTCGGAGTAGATTAATAGATCCCGAAACGTTGGAATTCCATTACAAAAGGACCGCGCCCTCTTTTGATTGTCATGATCAAGGGAGGGCCAGCGGTACTAAATCAGGATTAGGTTAAGGAGGGTTGCTCCTTGTTGGACGTTAACAATTTTGAATTTATGAAAATCGGACTCGCATCTCCGGAGAAAATTCGTTCTTGGTCCCGCGGAGAAGTTAAAAAACCGGAAACCATTAACTATCGTACATTGAAACCGGAAAAAGAGGGTCTTTTTTGTGAGCGTATCTTTGGACCACAAAAAGACTGGGAATGTCATTGCGGTAAATACAAACGCGTCCGTTATAAGGGTGTTGTCTGTGACCGTTGTGGCGTAGAAGTTACACGTGCGAAAGTGCGTCGCGAACGTATGGGACATATCGAATTAGCAGCTCCTGTATCGCATATCTGGTACTTCAAAGGTATTCCTAGCCGGATGGGTCTGGCACTGGACATGTCTCCAAGATCCCTGGAAGAGATCATTTACTTCGCTTCCTATGTTGTAACTGACCCAGGTGAAACTCCGCTTGAGAAGAAGCAATTGCTGTCTGAAAAAGAATACCGCAGCTACCGTGAGAAATACGGCTACGGGTTCCAGGCCGGTATGGGTGCAGAAGCTGTTAAAAAGCTTCTTCAAGATATCGACATCGACAAGGAATTGGAATTCCTCAAAGAAGAACTGCGTACGGCCCAAGGCCAACGCCGTAACCGGGCGATCAAACGCCTGGAAGTTATCGAGGCTTTCCGCAACTCCGGCAACAAACCTGATTGGATGATCATGGATGTGCTCCCGGTTATTCCACCGGAGCTTCGCCCAATGGTTCAATTGGATGGTGGCCGTTTTGCTACGTCTGACTTGAATGATTTGTATCGCCGTGTAATCAACCGGAACAACCGCCTGAAGAGACTGCTTGATCTCGGTGCTCCTGATATTATCGTGCAGAACGAAAAACGAATGCTCCAGGAAGCTGTTGACGCCCTGATCGACAATGGTCGTCGTGGCCGTCCGGTAACCGGTCCTGGTAACCGTCCTCTTAAATCCCTCAGCCACATGCTGAAAGGTAAACAAGGACGTTTCCGTCAGAACTTGCTCGGTAAACGGGTTGACTACTCTGGACGTTCCGTTATCGTCGTAGGACCGTACCTCAAGATGTACCAATGCGGCCTGCCTAAGAAAATGGCGCTGGAACTGTTCAAGCCGTTTGTAATGAAAGAATTGGTTAATAAAGGGCTTGCCCACAACATAAAGAGCGCAAAACGTAAAGTTGAGCGCGTTAGTCCTGAAGTATGGGATGTGCTTGAAGAAGTAATCAGAGAGCACCCGGTTCTGCTTAACCGTGCCCCTACGCTTCACCGTCTCGGTATCCAGGCGTTTGAACCGATTCTGGTAGAAGGTCATGCTATCCGTCTTCACCCGCTCGTATGTACGGCTTACAACGCCGACTTCGATGGTGACCAAATGGCGGTACACGTTCCTCTGTCAGCAGAAGCTCAAGCTGAAGCCCGCATCCTCATGTTGGCCTCTGGTAACATTCTTAACCCTAAAGACGGTAAACCGGTTGTTACGCCTTCCCAGGATATGGTCCTTGGTACTTACTACCTGACCATGGACAACAAGGAAGAAAAGGGCAGCGGTATGATTTTGCGTACCGTAAACGAAGCCGTTTCAGCTTATCAGCGTGGAACTGCAGGTCTGCATGCCCGTGTTGCTATTCCAGTTAAGGCACTTAACAAAACATGCTTTACTGAAGAACAACAAAATGCGTTGATGATTACAACCGTCGGAAAGATTATCTTTAACGAAATCTATCCGAGCAGCTTCCCGTATATTAACGAAGCAACTAAAACAAACCTGCTCCATGGTACGCCTGATAAGTATTTCATCTATGAAAAAGGTGCCGATGTTCTTGAGCGCATCATGAATGCTCCAGATGCCGGTGCTGTAGGTAAGGAATATCTTGGGCTTATCATCGCTCGTTGTTTCGAGACTTATCACACAACCAAAACATCTGTGATCTTGGATAAGATCAAGCAGCTTGGTTTCACATACTCCACTCGTTCCGGTGTAACGGTTGCCGTATCCGACGTTGTTGTACCTGAGGAAAAAGCACAAATTCTGAAGGATTCCGACGCGAAGGTTGACGTAGTTGCTAACCAATATCGCCGTGGTTTGATCACTAATGACGAACGGTATGACCGTGTCATTGAGATCTGGTCGAAGACCAAAGACGAGCTTACGAATATCCTCTTGAAATCAATGGACCGTTACAATTCCATCATGCTCATGGTAGATTCGAAGGCACGGGGTAACAAATCGCAGATCACTCAGCTTGGTGGTATGCGCGGACTGATGGCAACACCATCCGGACGAATTTTTGAACTCCCAATCAAAGCGAACTTCCGTGAAGGTCTTACCGTCTTGGAGTACTTTATCTCCACGCACGGAGCGCGTAAAGGTCTGGCCGATACAGCGCTGCGTACAGCGGACTCTGGTTACTTGACTCGTCGTCTCGTTGACGTAGCACAGGATGTTATCGTTCGCGAAGAAGATTGTGGTACAGATAAAGGGTTCACTGTTAGCCGTATTCAGGATGGTAAAGAGGTTATCGAGGATCTGTATGACCGTATTGAAGGTCGTTACTGCTTCGAGACTGTTCGTCATCCGGAAACTGGCGAAATCATTGTACACCGCAATGACCTGATTGATTCCGACAAAGCGGAAGCGATCGTCAATGCTGGCGTAACCAAACTGCAAATTCGTTCCGTACTGAGCTGCCGTGCCCGTCACGGTGTCTGCAAGAAGTGCTACGGACGTAACCTGGCAACAGGTAAGCACGTGGAAATCGGTGAAGCAGTTGGTATCATCGCGGCACAGTCCATCGGGGAACCAGGAACACAGCTTACCATGCGTACGTTCCACACCGGTGGTGTTGCGGGAGACGATATCACACAAGGTTTGCCGCGTATCCAGGAGTTGTTTGAAGCCCGTAACCCTAAAGGTCAGGCAACAATCAGCGAGATTGATGGTGTAATCAAGGAGATTCGTGAAACCAAAGACCGTCGTGAAATCGAGGTTCAAGGTGAAGCGGAATCCAAAACTTACTCCATCACTTACGGATCACGGCTGCGCGTGAGCGAAGGCCAGGAGATTGAAGCTGGCGATGAGCTGACAGACGGTTCGATTGACCCTAAAGAAATGCTGCGTATCAAAGGGATCCGCGGGGTACAGAACTACATTCTGCAAGAAGTACAGCGTGTATACCGTAACCAGGGCGTTGAGATCAACGATAAGCACATTGAAGTTATGATCAAACAAATGTTGCGCAAAATCCGCATTATTGATGCCGGGGATACCAATCTCCTGCCAGGTGCGTTTGCGGACATTCATGAATACGAAGCAGCGAACAAAGAAGCTATCCTGTCGGGTAATGAGCCTGCAGTTGCCAAACCGGTACTGCTCGGTATTACCAAGGCTTCCCTTGAAACGGACTCCTTCCTGTCTGCCGCGTCTTTCCAAGAAACAACACGCGTGCTCACAGATGCAGCCATCAAAGGAAAAGTGGATAAACTTCTCGGCCTGAAAGAAAATGTTATCATCGGTAAGCTGATTCCTGCCGGTACAGGTATGAATCGCTACCGCAATGTAAAACTTTCTGATCCAAACGCGGGAGAAGAACTGGAATCTTTAGAGACAGTTCCTGCCGAGTAATAGAATAACCATTGTCAGTGTATTCGCGTCACTTCTGCATTGCTGGATGTGACGCGATTGCCTGGTATGGATATATAAATTTATTGCTGATTTTCTTGACAGGGCCTTCTGATAATGCTAATATGTCTAAGGTGCGTGAGTAGCCTTGTTATTCTTGTTCATTGGAGGTAATGATCTTTCATGACTGAAGATAGAGGATTACAGGATGCTCAGGTCAAGATCGGTACCAAGCAAACCGTCAAAGCGGTGGAGATGGGCCAAGCCGCAGAAGTATATGTGGCAGAGGACGGAGATCAACGGCTTACTTCCAGGATTGTTATGCTTTGTAACAAACAAGGTGTCAAGGTCACTTATGTAGATACGATGCTGAATTTGGGCAAGGCCTGCGGAATAGAAGTGGGCGCTGCGATGGCAGCCGTCTTAAAACAATAGCAAGCATCTAGAAATGTTTTTGTACCGGGGTGTACTTCGGCAGCAAGGACTTTTCATTTGTCTTTTTATGAACCACCTGGGTCTGTGGACTTAAGTTCGTAAGAAGGTTATCAATTCAGGAAGGGGGTGGCACAACATGCCAACAATTAATCAATTGGTTCGTAAAGGCCGTCAAGCCAAAATCGACAAATCCAAATCTCCTGCTCTTCAAAAAGGGTATAACGCCCTGAAGCGTGAGACTACAAATTTGAGCGCCCCGCAAAAACGCGGTGTGTGCACTCGTGTAGGCACAATGACTCCACGTAAACCAAACTCCGCACTTCGTAAGTATGCCCGTGTTCGTTTGACGAACCGTCTTGAGGTGACTGCTTACATCCCGGGTATCGGACACAACCTTCAAGAGCACAGCGTTGTATTGCTGCGCGGAGGTAAAGTTAAAGACCTTGCGGGAGTTCGTTATCACATCGTTCGTGGTGCACTGGATACAGCTGGCGTAGCTAACCGTATGCAAGCTCGCTCCAAGTATGGTGCAAAACGTCCTAAAGTGAAGAAATAAGATTAAAACTTGAGTAAGAACCATTTAAGAAAGGGGGATATCCATGCCACGCAAAGGTCCAGTTACTAAGAGAGACGTACTGCCAGATCCATTGTATAATAGCAAGTTGGTTACTCGTTTGATCAACCGCATTATGCTGGATGGTAAAAGAGGTGTCGCTCAAAGCATTCTGTACAATTCGTTCAAGCTGATTCAAGAACGTACGGGTAAAGAGCCGATGGAAGTTTTCGAAGCTGCCATCAAGAATATCATGCCGGTTTTGGAAGTCAAAGCTCGTCGTGTCGGCGGTGCGAACTACCAAGTACCTATCGAGGTTAAGCCAGAAAGACGTACTGCTTTGGGATTACGTTGGCTCGTGAACTATTCACGTAACCGCGGTGAGAAGACTATGGAAGAGCGTTTGGCGGCTGAGATCATCGACGCTTCCAACAACACAGGCGCTTCTGTTAAGAAACGCGAAGACACGCACAAAATGGCTGAAGCGAACAAAGCGTTTGCTCACTACCGTTGGTAGGATTTTAGTCAATCAAATAACTTCTATTTTGGAAGGAGATCCATTCCATGGCAAGAGAGTTCTCCTTAAAAAATACACGTAATATCGGGATCATGGCGCATATTGATGCTGGTAAGACTACTACCACTGAGCGGATTCTTTTCTACACAGGCCGTACGCACAAAATCGGTGAAGTTCACGAGGGTGCAGCTACAATGGACTGGATGGAACAAGAACAAGAGCGCGGAATCACGATTACTTCCGCTGCTACAACTGCTGCGTGGAAAGGTCACCGCATCAATATCATTGATACCCCAGGGCACGTTGACTTCACTGTTGAAGTTGAACGTTCCCTGCGTGTATTGGATGGGGCAGTAGGCGTATTTAGTGCGAAAGAGGGCGTTGAGCCTCAGTCTGAAACCGTATGGAGACAGGCTGACCGTTACAACGTTCCACGGATCGCATATGTAAACAAAATGGACATTATCGGTGCGGACTTCCTTAACGTAATCGAAACTATGCGTGATCGCCTTCAAGCCAATGCAGTTGCTATTCAATTGCCAATTGGTGCAGAAAGTGATTTCACTGGTATTATCGACCTTGTTGAGCAAAAAGCACACATGTTCAAAGATGATCTTGGCCAAAACATCGAAGTAACGGATATTCCGGAAGAATATTTGGCCCAAGTTGAGGAACTGCGTACCGAGTTGATCGAGAAAGTTGCTGAACTTGATGAAGATCTGACTATGAAGTATCTGGAAGGCGAAGAAATTACAATTCCGGAAATCAAAGCTGCAATTCGCAAAGGCGTAGTTGAAGTTAAGATTTTCCCTGTAATCGCGGGCTCTTCCTACCGAAATAAGGGTATTCAGCTTATGCTGGATGCTGTTGTTGATTACTTGCCATCTCCTGTGGACGTACCAGCGATTCAAGGTCACCTTGATGACGGTACAGAGACTGTTCGTCATTCTTCGGATGAAGAGCCGTTTGCTGCATTGGCATTTAAAATCATGACAGACCCTTATGTAGGTAAACTTACATTCTTCCGCGTGTACTCCGGTGTTCTGGAGTCCGGTTCTTATGTAGTTAACGCTACTAAGAACAAGCGTGAACGTATCGGCCGTATCTTGCAAATGCATGCGAACAGCCGCCAAGAAATCTCCATTGTATATTCCGGTGATATCGCGGCAGCCGTTGGTTTGAAAGACACAAGTACAGGTGATACACTCTGTGATGAGAAACACCCGGTAATCTTGGAGTCCATGAACTTCCCTGATCCGGTTATCGAAATCGCAGTTGAACCAAAAACCAAAGCTGACCAAGATAAATTGGGTGTTGCTCTCGGTAAGTTGACAGAAGAGGATCCTACTCTTCGCGCTCACACTGACGAAGAAACAGGTCAAACTATCCTGGCAGGTATGGGTGAGCTTCACTTGGATATTATCATCGACCGTATGCGCCGCGAATTCAAGGTAGAAACCAACGTGGGTAAACCACAGGTTGCTTACCGTGAAACATTCAAAGCTCCAGCACGCGTTGAAGGTAAATTCGTTCGCCAATCCGGCGGTCGCGGTCAGTATGGTCACGTATGGGTTGAATTTGAACCTCTCGAGCCGGGTACTGGCAGCCAATTCGAAAGCAAAATTGTCGGTGGTTCTGTACCAAGAGAATACATCGCACCTGCTCTTGCCGGTATTGAAGAGCAAATGAAAAACGGCGTACTTGCAGGCTTCCCGCTTGTAGACGTTAAGGCTACCATCGTAGATGGTTCTTATCATGATGTTGACTCCAACGAAATGGCATTTAAAATTGCCGGTTCGATGGCGCTTAAAGCAGCTAAAGATAAGTGTAAACCTATCTTGCTTGAGCCAATCATGAAAGTGGAAGTAACTGTTCCTGAGGAATACATGGGCGACGTAATGGGTATGTTGAACTCCCGCCGTGGACGGATCGAAGGTATGGATTCCCGTGGTGGTGCTCAAATTATTCGTGCGAAGGTACCTCTTTCCGAAATGTTCGGATACTCCACAACTCTCCGTTCCGGTACTCAAGGACGCGGCGTATTCTCGATGGAGCTTTCTCACTATGAAGAAGTTCCTAAATCCATTGCGGAAGAGATCGTTGTTAAGAACAAAGGCGGAGAATAATTACCCGTTTTAACTTGCCGTCCGATATACCGATCAGTCATCTAGATAAACTTGTAGGCGGACGGCTCTAATAAATAGGAAAACATATTAAGGAGGAATTGTTCAAATGGCAAAGGCAAAGTTTGAACGTACTAAACCACACGTTAACATTGGTACTATTGGTCACGTCGACCATGGTAAAACAACTCTGACTGCTGCAATCACTACTGTATTGTCCAAAACTTACGGTGGTGCTGCTGTAGCATTCGACCAAATCGATAAAGCTCCAGAAGAGCGCGAGCGCGGTATCACTATCTCCACAGCTCACGTTGAATATGAAACTCCTGCTCGTCACTACGCACACGTAGACTGCCCTGGTCACGCCGACTATGTTAAAAACATGATCACTGGCGCAGCGCAAATGGACGGAGCTATCCTGGTTGTATCCGCAGCTGACGGCCCTATGCCACAAACTCGCGAGCACATCCTGTTGTCCCGTCAAGTAGGCGTTCCTTACATCGTTGTCTTCTTGAACAAGTGTGATATGGTTGAAGACGAAGAGTTGTTGGAATTGGTTGAAATGGAAGTTCGCGACTTGCTGAGCGAGTATGACTTCCCAGGCGACGACACTCCAATCATCCGTGGTTCCGCTCGTGAAGCTCTTCAAAACCCAGAAGGCGAATGGGCTCAAAAAGTTGTTGAAATGTTCAACATCATCGATGAGTACATTCCACTTCCAGAGCGTCAAACTGACAAGCCTTTCTTGATGCCTGTCGAGGACGTATTCTCCATCACTGGCCGCGGTACTGTGGCAACTGGTCGCGTAGAACGCGGAACCATTAAAGTGGGCGAAGAAATCGAAATCGTTGGTATTCACGAAGAAACTAAGAAATCCGTAGTTACGGGCGTTGAAATGTTCCGTAAATTGCTGGATTCCGCTCAAGCGGGCGACAACATCGGAGCTTTGCTTCGTGGTGTAGACCGTAACAACATCGAGCGTGGCCAAGTATTGGCTAAACCAGCTTCCGTAAAGCCACACACTGAGTTCAGTGCTCAAATCTACGTTCTGACTAAAGAAGAAGGTGGCCGTCACAAGCCTTTCTTCACTGGTTACCGTCCACAGTTCTACTTCCGTACAACTGACGTAACTGGTATCATCAACCTGCCAGAAGGTACTGAAATGGTTATGCCTGGTGACAACATCACTGTAACTGTTTCCCTGATCTCCCCAATCGCGATTGAAGAAGGTACTAAGTTCTCCATTCGTGAAGGTGGCCGTACAGTTGGTGCCGGTGCAGTAGCATCCATCACTAAGTAATTTAGCTCTATCCGTTAGGATAGTCGCTGAACATAAGGACAGAGGATCTTCTCACGAAGATCCTCTGTTTTTTTATATACATTGATACGTAGATACATAGGGACATGCAAAAAAACTCTGCTTCGCTGAATGCGGCAACAGAGTTTTCTTAGTGACAACATACATATCTATAAGTTGCAAGTATAGGCTGCATCAGGAATCTTGCATAATACGACATGCAGACTTGCTGGTATTTCTCCGCTGTTATGAAAAGCGAATGCTTCCTCTCCACAGATGTGGATAACCTCGCCTTTGATGATCTCATTATCGACTCCGTCCACAGTGACTGTGCCGTTGCCATCAAGCACCAGAATGTAAACATCAGTTCCTGGATGCGTATGTGTGGGCAATTGCTGTCCAGGCAGGAAATTTAGTACGAACAAGACACTTTCGCCTTCTTGAAAGAGAATCCTTTTTGTAAAACGATCCTCTTGGTATTGAATAGCTTCGGATAATATCAATTTCTGCATAAGTAATTCGTCCTTTCCTCACGGATTATTTAGTTACAGCCTAATTTCATACTCACAGTGCTCATGCCCACTAGCATTGCACTTGATCTCTCTGATCGGAATTTTACGTCCCATAATTTTGGACATAGCCCCCTCAAGGATTGCACCTTCTAAATCACAGATCATTTGTTCCCCAAGCTCAGGTAGCCCTTTGCAAAAACAGTCATCAACAGCGATATTGATCTTGTGTTCATCCCTGTAAACAATCCGTGGAACGCCAATTTTCAATTCCTCAAACAGCTGCAGCAGCTCGTCTAAATTTTGCACTGGCAGACTCTCTCCGATTTTGCGCCCAATAGTCAGTGTAGTTGCCTTGCCTCCCATAGGAAGCCCCTGGTTTAGTCCGATAAGGCGTATCGTGCGGAATAGCTCTAGTGGAACCATATTACCAAGCTGAGCGCGGTTCATTTTCTTCATATCTTCAAAGCTGTATTGCAGCATAAGCATTCCCTCCTGAATAATCTTTTTCCTATATGCCTATTGTGACAGCCAAAAGAAATGGAGTCCTTGATATAGATCAATTGTTCAAAATCATCGTGAGGGGGATCACATGGGATAAAGATAACCCTTTGTTATGGTAGAAATATCATTTTAAAGGGAGGCAGAACATGTCCTGTTCTAGTTGTTATTTATCTTCCTGTGTTCGGCGTGTACCGGTATTTAAAGGTCTAGCAGATGCAGAAGTAGCACTTATAGAGGGAATTACTCAGTCGAAGCGCTATAGAAAGGGAAATCTGGTATGTGCTGAAGGTGAACGATCGGATGCTTTATTTGTATTGCATACGGGGATGATTAAACTTACTCAAAGCAGCAGGGATGGAAAGGAGCATATTTTGCGGTTTCTGTTCCCGGGGGATTATTGTGGTCAGTTCTCCATGCTGAAGAACACAGAGAGTTATGTTAATGCGGAGATGCTGGAAGAGGGTACGGTATGTTCCTTGCGTAGAGAACAGTTTCTTCCTTTATTGGCCGGTAATGCGACACTGGCTTATAACTTCTTACTGTCGATGAGTGAGCAGCTTCATTATGCGGAAGATTGGGCTGGAGCAATGCATATGCTAGAGGTGGAGCAGCGACTGGCCAAAATCATCATGTACTTCTATTCAAAGGATGCAGCAGTTCTGGCACATAAGGCTCATCCAAGAAAGATCCTTTTGCCGGCATCCAAAAAAGAAATCGCAGCAATGATCGGAACAACCGCAGAAACGCTAAGCCGAAAACTCAATCTATTTGCTAAGTGGAAATGGATTGCGGTAAGTAAACGAGTGATTGATATTTTAGACTTGGATGCCTTAATTGGGATGAGTGAGATAGGAATGAGTAGAAAAATGTAATGAATCAAAAGATGCGCCCTATAACAGGATAAGCGAAATGAGAAATGATAAATTTAAGATGCATAATTCGACATAAAATGAGAAATAATTTGTTTTATTTGCGTTATTACAACATAATTCTACAAGAAACCTCTTAAAATTCTTTACAGTGCATAGATGGGTAAGATAGTATGAGGGTATAAATCATTGTAAAATGATAGGGATTTGGGGAGTGTTATTATGGGGAAATGTCCGTTTTCTTTTATGCACACTTTAGCTTCACGAAGGAATAATGCAAAACCGCCCGATATAAATTCCTTAAATGATCCTGCTCTCTTAATGCCTGCTAATGGGACCTTCCACAGTCTTGAAGGGCATGAGGAGCTTAATGAGCAAATGAGAATGATTGATCTTACGAAAGAAGATTTAGCTCAGCTGCAGCAGGTTAAGCCGATTCTTGAACGCAATATTGATTACATCATTGATCACTTCTACGACTCGGTGTTAGGCGTCCGCAAGTTAGAGGCCATCATTAAGGAACACAGTAGTATTGAGCGGCTGAAAAAGACGCTGCGCGATCACATCATCGAAATCTTTGACGGTAATGTTAATGAAGAATATATTGCTAAACGCCTCCACATTGCAAACATCCACAAGAGAGTTGGGCTGGAGCCCAAATGGTACTTATCCGCTTTTCAGAACCTCCAAAATGTATTTATCACTGTTATGCACAATGAAGCAAGCAACGATCAGGAACGAGTGGCCTTTGTCCAGACTGTGACTAAGCTCTTGAATCTGGAGCAACAACTAGTGCTGGAAGAGTACGAGAAAGAGAACATCCGTGAGAAGGAACTGCAGTATCAGACTGTTAAAAATGAACTGAAGCAGAAAATAGCTGAATTCAGTGGTGAACTGGTAGATCTCAGTATTGATACCAACGCAGCTGTAGAGCAACTGGTGGCCAGTAGTAATGAAGTTAATGATACATTCAAGCGTACAGCTGCTTCCGCCCAAGAGTCACAGGAGATGGCGCAGGATGGACGAGAGCATTTGAGTGATCTCACAGAACGGAATAATTATATTTATGAGCGGAGCGAGGCGATGGAGCTGTCGGTGAATGAACTCTCCAGTTCCTCTAAGCAGATCCAAAAGATTGTGGCTGCTGTACAGGAGATTGCCGACCAGACCAAGATTCTTTCTTTGAATGCTACTATAGAGGCGGCCAGGGCCGGTGAGCATGGACGGGGCTTCGCTATAGTCGCGCAGGAGGTCAGTCGGCTTGCGGAAGATACGAAGAGCACAGTGGTACTGATTGGAGAGCTAACGAGCAAGTCCGGCCTTCTCAGTCAACAGGTGGTGGAGGAGATCCGCAAGGTACAGGAACTTACTAAAAGCGGTAAGCAGAAATCTATGGAGACCAGTCGACTCTTCTCTGAGATTGTGGAAGCTATGCAGAGCAGTACTCAGGAGATTGTTACGGTAGAAGAGGAAATAAGAACTCTAATCCAGACGATTGAAGGAATCGGGTCCACAACGGCCCAGTCCGCGTCCTCGGCAGTGTTTTTTAAATCAGCTACGGAAAATCTTTAACATATATATAGAAGAAACAAGTTTTATGACCAAAATTAACGCTGCATAAGAAATTTATGCGCGTTTTTTTATTTTCGCTTGCAAAGTATCCGCCTATTCTATATAATAATAAATGTTGTTCTGAGACGTTGCGATGATGTGAGAGGTTACTGACACACCCGGCCCCTTTGCCATGGGGACGAACGTCGGAAAATTTTCACGGAGTATGTCCGATACCAAATTGGGCGATAGAAGGAGGGACTAAAATGGCAAAGCAAAAAATTCGTATTCGCTTGAAAGCATACGACCACAGAATTCTTGATCAATCCGCAGAGAAGATCGTTGAAACAGCAAAACGTTCGGGTGCTGGTGTATCCGGGCCGATCCCGCTGCCAACTGAGAAGCAAATCATTACTATTCTCCGTGCGGTGCACAAGTACAAGGATTCCCGTGAACAGTTTGAACAACGGACTCACAAACGTTTGATCGATATTGTGAACCCAACACCACAAACTGTGGACGCCTTGATGCGCTTGGATCTGCCGTCCGGTGTAGATATCGAAATCAAATTGTAATACTAACATTAGGAACTTAGGAAAAGAAAAGAGGTGTCAACATGAAAGGTATCTTGGGAAAAAAACTCGGTATGACTCAAGTGTTTACTGCGGAAGGTAACGTAATTCCTGTTACTGTTATCGAAGCTGGACCTTGTGTGGTACTGCAAAAGAAAGACCTGAATATCGACGGATATGAAGCAGTGCAGTTGGGCTTTTCCGATAAGAAGGAAAGTCGCTCCAACAAGCCTGAACAAGGTCACGCCAAAAAGGCAAATGCAACACCTAAGCGCTACGTTCGCGAAATTCGCGGTGTTGATCTCGGGGCACTCGAGGTTGGACAAGAGCTTAAGGCTGACATTTTCGCGGAAGGCGAATTTGTTGACGTAACCGGTACAACCAAGGGTAAAGGTTTCCAAGGTGTTATCAAACGTTGGGGACAAAGCCGCGGACCAATGGCCCACGGTTCCCGTTACCACAGAAGACCTGGTTCCATGGGTTCGATCCAAGCTAACCGTGTTCCTAAGGGCAAACGCCTTCCAGGTCACATGGGCCACACGACTGTGACGGTTCAAAAGCTTGAAATCATCCGCGTGGATGTAGAACGTAACGTATTGCTGGTTAAAGGCGCGATTCCGGGCCCTAAAAACAGCTTTGTGAAAGTGAAACAAACTGTTAAGAAATAATTCCTGAAGAAAGGAGGAACATGAAATGCCAAAAGTAACACTTTTTAATATCAGTGGTAACGAAGTTGGCGAAGTTGAACTGAGCGAAACAGTATTCGGTATTGAGCCGAACGTGCACGTGCTGCATGAAGCTGTATTGCTGCAAAGAGCTTCCCTTCGTCGTGGAACACACAAAGTTAAAGGACGTTCTGAAGTACGTGGCGGCGGACGTAAACCTTGGAAACAAAAAGGTACAGGTCGTGCTCGTCAAGGCTCCATTCGTTCCCCACAATGGAAAGGCGGCGGCGTAGTCTTCGGACCAACTCCTCGCAGCTATTCCTGGAAACTGCCTAAGAAAGTTCGCCGTTTGGCTATTAAATCCGCGTTGTCCTCGAAGGTTCTTGAGAACGACATTATCGTATTGGATAGCTTGACATTGAATGCTCCGAAGACGAAAGAATTCGCAGCGATTCTGAACAATCTGAAAGTAGAGCGCAAAGCGTTGATCGTAGCTGACAGCTACAACGATAACGTAGCTCTCTCCGCTCGTAACATCCCTGGGGTGAAATTCGTAGCGGCTGACGGCATCAATGTTCTTGACGTACTGTCGTACGACAAACTGATCATCACCAAGGAAGCAGTTCTGAAGGTAGAGGAGGTGTTCGCATAATGAAAGATCCTCGTGATATTATCAAACGTCCGGTGATTACGGAACGCACTTCCGAATACATGAGCGAATTGAAATACGCTTTTGAAGTGGATATTCGTGCTAACAAGACCGAAATCAAGAAAGCCGTTGAGGCGATTTTCAAAGTTAAAGTAGTTAGTGTGAACACAATGCGTGTACCTGGCAAACTGAAACGTTATGGCAAATACTCCGGATACACTCCAGAGTGGAAAAAAGCCATCGTTAAGCTGAGCCCGGACAGCAAACCGCTCGAATTCTTTGAAGCGGTAGAATAATACTCTTAAAGTAAGGAGGGAAATATAGTGCCAATCAAAAAGTACAAACCGACCTCTCCGGCCAGACGCGCAATGTCCGTGTCTACGTTTGAAGAAATCACAACAAACCAGCCAGAGAAATCGTTGCTTGCGCCACTGAGCAAAAAAGCGGGCCGCAACAACCAAGGTAAAATTACGGTTCGTCACCACGGCGGCGGACACAAACGTAAATACCGTATCATCGACTTCAAACGTACGAAAGACGGCATACCTGGTAGCGTTGCTACAATCGAGTATGACCCGAACCGTACATCCAATATTGCTTTGATCCACTATGCTGATGGAGAGAAACGCTACATCATCGCTCCTAAAGGCCTTAAAGTTGGGGATAAGATCGAGTCTGGCCCTAAAGCCGACATCAAAATTGGTAACACCCTTCCACTGGAAAACATTCCGGTTGGTACAGTTATCCACAACATTGAGTTGAAACCAGGTAAAGGCGGACAATTGGTTCGTGCTGCTGGTACAGAAGCTCAATTGCTTGGTAAAGAAGAGAAATACGTATCCGTTCGCTTGAACTCCGGTGAAGTTCGTAAGATCCTGAGCGTTTGCCGCGCAACGATTGGTTCCGTAGGTAACGAAGATCACGAATTGATCAAAATCGGTAAAGCTGGACGCAGTCGCTGGCTTGGCCAACGTCCTGAAGTTCGAGGGGTAGTAATGAACCCTAACGATCACCCACACGGTGGTGGTGAAGGCCGCGCTCCAATCGGACGTAAATCGCCTATGTCTCCTTGGGGTAAACCAACCCTTGGTTACAAAACGCGTAAGAAAAACAAGGCATCTGATAAATATATCGTTCGCCGCCGCACGAAATAAGACGCTTCTGGCAGTAAGTTAAGCGCGAAGCGTCGATTCGCGGTTTGAAGATTTGTCATGAAGGGAGGATTCATACATGGGTCGCAGTTTGAAAAAGGGACCATTTATCGATGGTTACCTGCTGAAAAAAGTTGAGGAACTGAACGCGGCAGACAAGAAAGTCGTTGTTAAAACTTGGTCCCGTCGCTCCACTATTTTCCCTCAGTTTATCGGACATACGTTTGGTGTATATGACGGCCGTAAACACGTGCCAGTATACGTAACGGAAGATATGGTAGGTCACAAATTGGGCGAGTTCGCGCCAACACGTACTTACAAAGGCCACGCGGGTGACGATAAGAAAACAAGAAGATAATTAAGTTCTTCGTTCGAGAGGAGGGAAAACAATGGAAGCAAAAGCACATGCTAGATCGGTGCGCATTTCTGCTCGTAAAGCGAAATTGGTTGTTGACTTGATTCGCGGTAAGCAAGTTGGAGAAGCGATTGCAATTCTTCGCCACACTCCGAAGTCGGCTTCTCCAGTGGTTGAGAAGTTGCTTAACTCGGCAATTGCGAATGCTGAGCACAACTATTCTATGGACGTGAACAGCTTGTTCGTTAGCGAAGTTTTCGTTAACCAGGGTCCTACAATGAAACGTTTCCGTCCACGCGCCATGGGCCGCGCTAGCCGGATCAATAAACGCACAAGCCACATTACTTTGGTGGTATCTGAGAAATAAGGGAGGGATAACGTGTGGGTCAAAAGGTAAATCCAGTCGGACTCCGGGTCGGTATTATTCGCGATTGGGAATCTAAATGGTATGCAGGTAAAGATTTCGGTACTCTTTTAATGGAAGACGTCAAAATCCGTGAATACCTTAAAGGCAAATTGAAAGATTCCGCTGTTTCCCGCATCGAGATTGAAAGAGCGGCAAACCGTGTGAACGTAACAATTCATACTGCTAAGCCAGGTATGGTTATTGGTAAGGGCGGCGCAGAAGTAGAAATTCTTCGTAGCGCAGTTACTGCTATTGCCGGCGGTAAGAAAGTACACATCAACATCAATGAAATCAAACACCCTGAATTGGATGCAATTCTGGTTGCTGAAAGCATTGCACAACAATTGGAGCGTCGCGTATCGTTCCGTCGTGCGTTGAAACAAGCAATTCAAAGAACTATGCGTTCCGGTGCAAAAGGGATTAAAACACAAGTTGGCGGACGTCTTGGCGGCGCTGAGATTGCCCGTTCAGAAGGTTATAGCGAAGGAACAGTTCCACTTCATACGCTTCGTGCCGATATCGATTACGGAACGGCTGAAGCACATACAACTTACGGCCGTATCGGCGTAAAAGTATGGATCTACCGTGGAGAAGTTCTTCCCCCAGCTAAGAAACAAGCTGCTCAGGAAGGAGGCAACTAATCATGTTGGTACCAAAACGCGTTAAACACCGCAAGCAACAACGCGGTCACATGAAAGGTATGGCAAAAGGCGGCACCACGCTGAACTTCGGCGAATACGGTCTGCAAGCTCTGGAGCCATCTTGGATCACTAACCGTCAAATCGAAGCTGCACGTATCGCAATGACACGTTACATCAAACGTGGCGGTCAAGTGTGGATTAAGATTTTCCCGGATAAGCCAATTACTCAAAAGCCTCTTGAGGTTCGTATGGGTAGTGGTAAAGGTAACGTTGAGAAATGGGTAGCCGTAGTTAAACCGGGCAAGATTATGTTCGAACTCGGAGGCGTTTCGGAAGAAATCGCTCGTGAAGCTATGCGTCTTGCCGCTCACAAGCTGCCTGTTAAAACTAAGTTTGTGAAACGTGAAGAAGTGGGTGGTGAAGCAAATGAAAGCTAATGAACTTCGCAACTTAACCACTGCCGAGATTGAACAAAAGATCGCCGGATTCAAGGAAGAGCTTTTCAATCTCCGTTTTCAATTGGCAACTGGCCAACTGGACAACCCGACTCGGATTCGTGATGTGCGTAAGGAAATAGCTCGTGCTAAAACCATTATCCATCAAAGAGTACTTGGGATTAGTTAAGTGAGGGCGGATATAGTATCCGAATTCAGGAAGGAGGCTAACTATGAGTGAAGAGCGTAATGCACGTAAAGTGCTGGTTGGTAAAGTAGTCAGCGACAAAATGGATAAAACCATCGTAATTGCTGTTGAAACCTATAAGAAGCACAATTTGTATCACAAACGCATCAAGTCTACGAAGAAATTCAAAGCACATGATGAAGAGAATGTAGCTAAGATTGGTGATGTCGTTAAAGTCATGGAAACTCGTCCATTGTCTAAGGACAAACGTTGGAGACTGGTTGAAGTGGTAGAAAAAGCGATTATTATCTAAGATAGCTAACAAAGCCTTTCCGGAAGGAGGAAAATATAATGATTCAACCATTTACACGTTTGCATGTGGCTGACAACTCTGGTGCGAAGGAACTGATGTGTATCCGCGTACTGGGTGGTACTGGACGCCGTACAGCAGCAATTGGCGATCTGATCGTTTGCTCGGTAAAACAAGCAACACCAGGCGGCGTTGTCAAAAAAGGTGATGTAGTTAGAGCAGTAGTTGTTCGTACTAAACGTTCGGTACGTCGTAAAGACGGATCTTACATCTCTTTTGACGAAAACGCAGCTGTTGTTGTTAAAGACGACAGAAGCCCACGCGGAACGCGTATCTTCGGACCAGTTGCTCGCGAACTTCGCGATAAAGACTACATGAAGATCGTTTCCTTGGCACCGGAAGTTATCTAATACACACGGTTCTAATAAAACCGAAGGTTAGTCATAGGAGGTGTAATAAATGCCTAGAGTGAAAAAAGTTCTGGAATCCCATAACAATAAACTGCACGTGAAAAAAGACGACGTGGTGCTTGTGATCAGCGGGAAAGACAAAGGTAAAAAAGGCCGTGTCATCGCTGCTTATCCTCGCCAAAACAGAGTCCTGGTTGAAGGCGTGAACTTGGTGAAAAAACACCAAAAGCCGAACCAGTTGAATCCACAAGGTGGAATCATCGAGCAGGAAGCTTCGATCCATGTGTCCAACGTAATGCACATTGATCCGAAGAGTGGTAAAGTAACCCGCATCGGTTACAAAGTATTGGATAACGGTAAAAAGGTACGGGTTGCTAAGAGATCCGGAGAGATTATCGACTAATCACCCTTAAGGAAAGGAGGTTAAATCTTCATGGCAGCAAGAATGAAAGAACGTTTTCTGAACGAAATTACACCTGCTTTGATGCAGAAGTTTAACTATTCGACTGTTATGCAAGTACCTAAGATCGAGAAGATTGTCATCAACATGGGTGTGGGTGACGCTGTTCAAAACTCCAAAGTACTTGATGCAGCAGTTAACGATATGCAATTGATCGCTGGTCAAAAGCCAGTTATCACTAAAGCTAAAAAATCCATCGCCGGTTTCAAACTGCGCGAAAATATGCCGATTGGGGTTAAAGTAACACTTCGCGGTGAGCGTATGTATTACTTCCTGGACAAATTGTTCAACGTAACGCTTCCACGCGTACGTGACTTCCGTGGTATTTCGACCAAAGCTTTTGACGGTCGTGGTAACTACACGCTTGGTCTTAAAGAACAATTGATCTTCCCCGAGATCGAATATGACAAAGTGGATAAAGTCCGCGGTATGGACATCGTTATCGTAACGACGGCAAAGACTGATGAGGAATCCCGTGAGTTGCTTACGCAACTGGGAGCACCTTTCGCAAAATAAAGTCGGTTAATCCATTTCTCCGAAAATGTTTAGGAGGTGTCAGGCTAAGTGGCAAAAACTTCAATGAAAGTTAAACAACAACGTGAGCCTAAGTTTAAAGTGCGTGCATATACACGCTGCGAGCGTTGCGGTCGTCCACATTCGGTACTGCAAAAGTTCAAAATTTGCAGAATTTGTTTCCGTGAATTAGCTTATAAAGGCCAGATCCCTGGCGTGAAAAAAGCAAGTTGGTAAGAAGTTTATAAACGGGAAGGAGGTTTACACACATGACTATGTCTGATCCTATCGCAGATATGCTAACTCGTATTCGTAACGCTAACATTGTGCGTCACGAGACAGTAGAAATGCCTGCTTCTACAATGAAGAAACAAATCGCGGACATCTTGAAGCGTGAAGGCTTCATTCGTGATGCTGAATTCGTTGAGGATAGCAAACAAGGGATTATCCGTATCTTCTTGAAATACGGCCCTAACCAAGAGCGCGTTATTTCTGGTTTGAAAAGAATCAGTAAGCCAGGCCTTCGCGTTTACACGAAGAGCAATGAAGTTCCTCGTGTACTCGGTGGCCTTGGAATCGCGATTATCTCCACATCCAAGGGAGTTATGACCGACAAAGAAGCTCGTCAATCTAAATCGGGCGGAGAAGTTGTCTGCTACGTTTGGTAATAAACGTCACAAGATAAGGAGGTGCAACACATGTCTCGTATTGGTCGCAAACCAATCGCAGTACCTAGCGGTGTAGATGTCACTTTGGACAACGCCGTTATTACAGTAAAAGGCCCTAAAGGCACTTTGACTCGTGAGCTTCATAAAGACATGAAGATTACGGTTGAAA
This sequence comes from Paenibacillus sp. NPDC058177, assembly GCF_042883835.1. Lineage (NCBI taxonomy): Bacteria > Bacillati > Bacillota > Bacilli > Caryophanales > Paenibacillaceae > Paenibacillus > Paenibacillus sp. NPDC058177. The sequence goes on from NZ_JBHVVB010000012.1 coordinate 48,477, forward strand.
ATAACGAAATCACTGTTGTTCGCCCGTCGGATAACAAATTGCATCGTTCACTTCACGGCACAACCCGCTCCGTTGTCAACAACATGGTGAGTGGTGTGACTGAAGGTTTCTCGAAATCTCTGGAACTGGTTGGGGTCGGATATCGTGCAAGCAAATCCGGAGATAAAATCGTTCTGAACGTTGGTTACTCCCACCCGGTTGAAATTACACCGGAAGCGGGTATCGAGTTCGAAGTTCCTGCGAACACGAAGATCATCGTTAAAGGTATCGACAAAGAACGCGTAGGCGCTTATGCTGCCAAAATCCGTTCCGTACGTGAACCTGAACCGTATAAAGGTAAAGGTATCAAATATGAAGGCGAGCGTATCATCCGCAAGGAAGGTAAAGCCGGTAAGAAGAAATAATCGGCCCAATCTTAATTGTAAGATACCCCGTGCATCTTAAAGTGAAGCTGTTTACGGCAAACTGAAGGGAGTGAAAGGGAAGCATGATTACAAAAGAGGACAAAAACAAGGCTCGTCTCAAAAGACACCTGCGTGTTCGTAAGAAAATTCAGGGAACTACTGAGCGTCCACGTTTGAATGTGTTCCGTTCTTCGAAACACATTTACGCTCAATTGATCGATGATGTTACAGGCGTTACTATCGTATCTGCCTCTACACTTGATAAAGAACTGAGCGGTAGCATCGGTAATGGCGGCAGTGTTGAAGCTGCAAGCAAAGTAGGTCAATTGATCGCTGAGCGCGCTAAAGCAAAAGGTCACGCAGTGGTTGTATTTGACCGCGGTGGATACTTGTACCATGGACGGATTCAAGCATTGGCAGATGCAGCTCGCGAAGCTGGTCTTGAATTCTAGAATAATTCTTAAAAGGAGGTTAACGACTTGCGTGTAGATCCGAACAGTTTAGAGCTGACAGAAAGAGTTGTACACATTAACCGGGTTGCTAAAGTTGTAAAAGGCGGACGCCGTTTCAGCTTTAGTGCATTGGTTGTTGTGGGCGATGGCAACGGCTACGTCGGAGCGGGTATCGGTAAAGCCGGCGAAGTACCGGAAGCCATCCGCAAAGGCATTGAAGATGCTAAGAAAAACCTGATTCACATTCCAATCGTAGGAACTTCGATTCCTCACTTGGTTACTGGTCACTTCGGCGCAGGACGCGTGTTGCTGAAACCAGCATCCGAAGGTACGGGCGTTATCGCTGGCGGACCAGTTCGTGCGGTATTGGAATTGGCAGGCGTTGGCGACATCTTGACAAAATCTTTGGGTTCTTCGAACTCCATGAATATGGTCAATGCAACTTTGGAGGGTCTTTCCCGTCTGAAGCGCATTGAAGAGGTCGCGAAACTTCGCGGCAAATCTGTCGAAGAACTGCGCGGTTAAGGAGGGGAACGTCAATGGCAAAATTGCAGATTACCCTCGTACGCAGCGTAATTGGACGTCCTGAAACACAACGTGTTACAGTTAAGACGCTCGGCCTGCGTAAACTCAATTCGACAGTGGTTCACAATGACAATCCCGCAATTCGCGGAATGATCAACAAAGTGAGCCATTTGGTATCTGTTACTGAAATCGAAGGCTAAATCCTTCGTAATAAATTAACAACAATAAGGAGGTGCAAACGATGAAGTTACATGAACTTGCTCCTGCTCCAGGGTCCCGTAAAGAACGCAACCGCGTTGGTCGCGGTCCTAGTAGCGGTAACGGTAAAACTTCCGGTCGCGGTCATAAGGGTCAAAACTCCCGTTCCGGCGGTGGTGTTCGTCCGGGCTTCGAGGGTGGTCAAAACCCACTCTACCGTCGTCTGCCTAAACGTGGTTTCATCAATCCTACCCGTAAAGAGTATGCGATTGTGAACCTTGAAGATCTGAACAACTTCGCAGAAGGAACTGAAGTAACTCCTGCATTGTTGCTGGAAACAGGCGTTGTCAAGAACTCCAAGAGCGGTATCAAAATCCTCGGCAACGGTGAACTATCCGTTAAATTGACTGTACAAGCAAATAAGTTCTCTCAATCTGCGGTAGAGAAAATCCAGGCTGCCGGCGGTAAAACCGAGGTGATCTAATGTTCAAGACGCTTAAGAATATATGGCATGTTGAAGATTTGCGCAAAAAGATCCTATTCACCCTGTTCGTTTTGATCATCTACCGCATTGGATCGTATGTACCGGTTCCAGGTGTAAACAAGGATGTTTTGCAGTCGGCTAATCAGACAGGCGAAGCGTTGATGAGTCTTTTGAACACCTTCTCCGGAGGAGCGCTCAAGAACTTCTCAATATTTGCGATCAGTATTTACCCGTACATCACAGCATCCATCATCGTGCAGTTACTGTCGATGGATGTTGTTCCTAAGTTTGCTGAATGGGCAAAACAAGGGGAGCACGGGAAAAAACAACTGGCCCAAATTACGCGCTATGGTACTGTAGTATTAGCTTTGATCCAAGGTTTTGCCACGTCTATCGGGTTTAACCGGATTTATAGTGCTGAGATGATGCCGAATGCAACGTTTGCCGATTACTTGCTGGTTGCCATCATACTGACGGCGGGTACTTCCTTCCTGATGTGGCTAGGTGAACAAATCACTGAAAAGGGTATCGGAAACGGGATCTCGATCCTGATTTTTGCGGGAATCGTCGCAGGCGTTCCGGGACATATAGCAGCTACGGCTCAGTCCAGCTTTATTCAGCCGGATCAGATGTTCCTGAATATTCTTAAAGTCGTGATTGTTGTGATCGTGCTTGTGGCTATTGTTGCAGGAGTAATCTTTGTACAACAAGGTATACGGAAAATTCCTGTACAATATGCCAAACGCGTAGTCGGCAACAAGATGTATGGTGGACAGAACACGCATATTCCGCTGAAGATTAACGCAGCGGGCGTTATCCCTGTCATTTTCGCTGTATCCCTACTGCAATTCCCAGTTGTACTCTCCAGCTTCTGGTCAACACATGAGTGGGCAAAATGGGTTGCTGGCAACCTGAAGTTTAATGAGCCCCTCGGTATGGTTCTGTATATTGTGATGATCATCGGATTTACGTTCTTCTATACGTTCGTTCAGATGAACCCACAGCAGATGGCTGACAACATGAAGAAGAATGGTGGATACATTCCGGGAATTCGTCCTGGTAAAGCTACGGAGAAATACTTGACCAAGGTAATGTCCCGTCTGACTATGTCAGGCGCGTTGTTCCTGGCTCTGATTTCCGTACTTCCTGTATTCTTCGGGAAGATCTCCGGGTTGCCTGATTCGGTTCAAATCGGTGGTACATCGATTCTGATCGTGATCGGGGTGGCATTGGATACAATGAAACAGATTGAGAGCCATTTGATCAAACGCCATTACAAAGGCTTCATCAATAAATAGGCGATAGGTTCCGGTGAGGCTTAAGCAACGAAGACTTCCCGGCACCTATTGTGCTGTTTCTTGCTTGGTGGCGAACTTTGGAGGGAGAGAGAAATCGTGAACTTTTTATTCATGGGCCCTCCTGGGGCAGGCAAGGGAACACAAGCAGCTGTGGTCGTGAAGGAACTTGGTATTCCTCATATCTCAACTGGAGACGCCTTTCGCTTGGCAATCAAGCAGGAAACTCCAGTGGGACTTAAGGCCAAGTCCTATATCGATCAGGGTTTGCTTGTACCAGATGATGTGACCATTGGAATCGTGGAAGAACGGCTTCAGCAGTCCGATTGCGAAAAAGGTTTTTTATTGGACGGTTTTCCAAGAACCCTTTCGCAAGCGGAAGCGCTGGATGGAATCCTGAGTCGTTTGAACACTTCCTTGGATCATGTGATCAACTTGAATGTTGACCGCGGCCTGCTTATGGCACGTCTTACGGGACGTCGAATTTGCAGTGTGTGTGGAGCATCCTATCATCTGATCTTCAACCCGCCAAAGCAAGAAGGCATTTGCGACATTGATGGCGGCGAGCTTTATCAACGTCCAGATGACAACGAAGAGAGCGTAGGAAAGCGTCTGGATGAGTACGACAACAAGACAGCGCCTCTGCTCACGTTTTATGAAAATAAAGGTCTTTTGCGTCAGGTGAACGGGGAAAACGAAATCGATGTCGTTTCTTCCGAAATAGTGTCTTTACTGCGAGGTTAGTGTAATGATCATATGTAAGTCCGAACAGGAACTTGCCTTTATGAGGGAAGCTGGTCGAATTGTTGCCGAGAGTCACCGATTGATATCACAGGCCATTGAGCCAGGGATCACAACCGGAGAGCTCGACAGAATCGCCGATCAATACATTCGCAGTCAAGGTGCTGTGCCGTCTTTCAAAGGCTACAACGGTTTTCCTGCCAGCATTTGCGCTTCAGTCAATGAACAATTGGTGCATGGATTTCCGGGTAAACGCAAGCTGATCGAAGGCGATATCGTTACGCTGGATATCGGCGCAGAGTACCGCGGTTATCACGGTGATTCCGCCTGGACCTACGGGGTGGGCAGCATTTCCGAAGAGGCTCAGCGTTTGCTGGACGTTACGGAGGGCTCCCTGTACGCAGGACTGGCGTTAGTTAAGCCGGATGTGCGCTTGTTTACAATCTCCCACGCCATACAGAAATACATTGAAGAAGCCGGGTTTTCGGTGGTACGCGAGTATGTTGGTCATGGCATTGGGGCAGAACTGCATGAAGAACCGCAAATTCCTAATTATGGCGTAGCGGACCGCGGACCAAGGCTTAAACCTGGCATGGTGCTGGCGATTGAGCCGATGGTAAACGTGGGTGAACGGTATGTCAAAACGCTGGAAGATAACTGGACGGTCGTTACGGTGGATGGTTCATTGTGTGCCCATTTTGAGCATACAGTAGCAGTTACTCCGGACGGCATGGAAATTTTCACAAAACTGAATGCGTAGGTGATCTTCATTTGAGTACTGGGAGCAGCCCGCAGGTTGGTCAATTGGTGAGAATTCTCAAAGGCAAGGATGCCGGAGAGGCTGCCATTGTTATCGCAGTTGTTGACAGCAGATTTGTATACATTGCCGATGGGGACAAACGCAAGTTTGACGGGCCGAAGAAGAAGAATATTCTTCATCTGGAGCTCATACCTTTCATCAGCAGTGAGGTTGTGGACAGTTTGAAAGAGACAGGAAGGGTAACCAATGGAAAGCTGCGTTTTGCAGTGACTAAATATGGTGATCCCGAAGGAATAAGCGCGAAAGAGAAAGGAGACTAACTGTGGCTAAGGAAGATGTCATTGAGGTGGAAGGTACGGTCATTGAGCCGTTGCCGAATGCAACATTTAAGGTTGAACTGGAAAACGGTCATCAAATACTTGCCCATGTATCCGGTAAATTGCGGATGCACTTTATCCGTATATTGACCGGAGACAAAGTGGTCGTGCAGTTATCGCCTTATGATTTAACTAAAGGTCGTATAACTTACCGTAAATAGATGGGAACTACGAAAAAAGTTTTGCTTCGCAAAACTTTGAGGAGGTAATTAGCATGAAGGTAAGACCTTCTGTAAAGCCCATTTGCGAGAAATGCAAAGTCATCCGCCGCAAAGGGACTGTTATGGTAATTTGCGAAAATCCGAAACACAAACAAAAACAAGGTTAAGAAGGGGGTGTAGCGTAAAATGGCTCGTATAGCTGGAGTGGATTTGCCACGTGACAAACGCGTTGAGATCGCCTTGACTTATATTTTCGGAATCGGTAAAACGACTTCCCAGAAAATTCTTAATGAAACAGGCATTAGCGCTAATACACGTGTCCGTGATTTGACGGAAGATGAAGTCAGCAAACTGCGTGAAACGATCGACAAGTCCGTTAAGGTTGAAGGTGACCTTCGTCGTGAAATTTCCTTAAATATTAAGCGTCTTACTGAGATCGGCTGTTACCGCGGTGTTCGTCACCGTCGTGGATTGCCTGTTCGCGGTCAACGTACTAAAACGAATGCCCGTACCCGGAAAGGCCCGCGTCGTACGGTAGCAAACAAAAAGAAATAATAAGGGGGGATAAGAGACAATGGCTAAACCGAAAAAAGTCGTACGTACCAAACGTCGCGACCGTAAAAATATCGAGAGTGGCGTGGCACACATTCGTTCCACGTTCAACAACACCATCGTTACCATCACGGATCCTCACGGTAATGCAATTTCCTGGGCTAGCTCCGGCGGCCAAGGATTCAGAGGTTCCCGTAAATCGACTCCATATGCAGCGCAAATGGCAGCCGAGACAGCAGCGAAAGCCGCTATGGAACACGGCATGAAATCCGTTGAAGTTATGGTTAAAGGACCGGGTGCGGGCCGCGAAGCAGCCATCCGTTCCCTTCAAGCCGCTGGTCTTGAAGTTAACCTCATTAAAGACGTTACTCCAGTTCCTCACAATGGATGCCGTCCGCCAAAACGCCGCCGCGTATAGTGAAATCAGTATCGTGATTGTGGTATAATTCTGACGCATCTGCTAATAATAGGTGTTTAGGCATACTACATGATGCACCTGATGGGTGACAGTTTCATATAGGAGCGACGTTTGAAGGAGGGGTACACTCGTGATAGAAATTGAAAAGCCGAAGATTGAGACCGTAGAAGCCAATGAAGAAGGAACCTATGGGAAATTCGTAGTTGAACCGCTGGAACGTGGATATGGCACGACTCTGGGGAACTCGCTTCGCCGGATACTGCTGTCCTCCCTACCGGGAGCCGCAGTGACTTCGGTCCAAATTGACGGTGTTCTGCATGAGTTCTCCACCGTTCCTGGCGTAATGGAAGATGTGACGGAAATCATTTTGAACCTGAAAGCTCTCTCCCTGAAGATTCATTCAGATGAGGAGAAAGTGTTCGAGATTGATGCTGAAGGGGAAGGCGTCGTGACCGCAGGTGATATCCGTGCGGACAGCGACGTTGAGATCCTGAACCCGGATCTTCATATTGCAACGCTGGGACCTGGTGCGAGACTTCACATGCGAATTTTTGCAGGCCGTGGTCGTGGCTATGTCCAAGCGGACCGGAACAAACGCGAAGACCAGCCAATCGGCGTTATCCCGGTTGACTCCATCTACACACCTATCTCTCGTGTTAACTACGTCATTGACAACACTCGTGTTGGCCAAGTAACCAACTATGACAAATTGACGCTTGAGATCTGGACAGATGGTAGTATCAGACCGGAAGAGGCTGTAAGCCTCGGAGCCAAAATTTTGAACGAGCACCTCGTATTGTTCGTAGGACTTACGGATGAAGCGAAAGACGCCGAAATTATGGTTGAAAAAGAAGAAGACAAAAAAGAAAAAGTGCTTGAGATGACAATCGAAGAGCTTGATCTTTCTGTCCGTTCCTACAACTGCCTCAAACGCGCTGGTATCAACACCGTGCAGGAGCTTACCACGAAGACAGAAGAAGATATGATGAAGGTGCGTAACCTTGGTCGTAAATCTTTGGAAGAAGTTCAGGAAAAGCTTGAGGAACTCGGTTTAGGACTCCGTACAGAAGAATAGCGATCAGATTGCTATAGTAAAGGAGGGAATAGAATGGCATACCAAAAATTGGGCCGTGATTCCAGTGCGCGTAAAGCTTTGTTTCGTGACTTGGTAACGGATCTGTTCTTGTATGAGCGTATCCAAACAACGGAAGCCAAAGCGAAGGAAGTTCGTTCCATCGCTGAGAAACTAATCACTAAAGCGAAAAAGGGCGATCTTCATGCTCGCCGTCAAGTAGCTGCATTTGTACGTCGTGAGACTGTTGATGGCGAACAAGATGCAATCCAAAAATTGTTCTCTGATATTGCTCCTCGTTACACAGAGCGTCCAGGTGGATACACTCGTATCATGAAACTGGGACCTCGCCGTGGCGATGCTGCGCCTATGGTTTACCTTGAGCTGGTAGACCGCGCGTAGTAACGGAGGTATTGATTTCCGGCAACCCCAGAGATCATTTTCCTCGGAAAATGGTTCATGGGAAAGAAAAGTGTTATTGTGCAGCAGGGGCTTATAGGCCCTGCCGTACAACTAACCGCGGGAATCGCCTTGTTAGAGTAGAAGGAGCTCCCGCAGGGGCTCTTTTTTTTGTAAAGGAGAATGGAATGCGTAATCTATTGATGAAGGTCAATTATGACGGAACGACTTATGATGGCTTTCAGACCCAGCCACAGGGCAATACGATTCAAGACCGGCTGGAAGAGGCTATACTCCACTTGACGGGCGAAGACCTCAAGATACATGCTTCAGGACGCACGGATGCCGGAGTACATGCATACGGCCAGCCGTTCAATTTCATCACCTCCTCGCAAATTCCGCTGGAACGCTGGTGTCTGGCTCTGAATGCGAGATTGCCGCAGGATATTGTGGTTACGGAAGCGAGAGAAGTCCCGCTGTCGTTCCATTCCCGGAGAAGCGCAAAGCGCAAGACCTACCGGTATACGATTAACGCGAATCAGTTCCCGGATCCTTTTCAGAGACGCTGGCAGCTGCATCATCCGGGTATCCTGGATGTATCAGCCATGCAGCAGGGATTGACCCATCTTTTGGGTACACATGACTTTACTTCATTTGCTTCACGGCATTCGACGAAGACATCACATGTTCGAACAATCTATGAGGCGCATATGGAGGTAGACACAAGTATGTGTAGGCCGAATCCCCGGGATCAGGGAGTTATTCATGTTTTTATTACCGGGAGTGGTTTCTTGCAGCATATGGTCCGTATTATTATGGGAACGCTGATCAATGTGGGTCAAGGGAAATGCCCTGCAGATAAAGTAGCACATATTCTGGCAGCTTGTGATCGTGGTGCAGCAGGCCCTACAGCTGTGGCTAATGGGCTTACGCTGTGGAGCGTAGAATATGAAGAGGCCGATTATAAAAAAGCTGATTGAAACCTAAGTTTCACTTGCACTTGTGATGCTTATACTGTAGAATAAAAGTTGTGTTTTCTTGATGGCTATCCCACAGCCCCGATCAAGATTACACCCACAACTGCTTTACACTAACATTCACAATTGTAATTCAATGAGAAACAAGATATACGAAACAGATGATTTTCGTACGAGAACAAGGAGGAAACATTCATGCGTACCACCTATATGGCGAAGCCAAACGAAGTTGAACGCAATTGGCACATCATTGATGCCGAAGGCAAAACACTTGGTCGTTTGGCAAGCGAAGCCGCTGCTTTGATCCGTGGCAAACACAAACCGCAATTCACTCCACACGTTGATACAGGAGATTTCGTAATTGTAATCAACGCTGAGAAAATTGAATTGACTGGTAAGAAATTGGAGAACAAAAAGTACTATCGTCACTCGATGCACCCGGGCGGATTGAAAGTTACTACTGCTGGTGAATTGCTTAAGACTAAACCTGAGCGTGTTCTTGAATCTGCTGTTCACGGTATGATTCCTAAGACTCGTCAAGGCAATCAAATGAAGTTGAGATTGAAAGTCTATGCAGGCGCTGAGCATCCACATGCAGCACAAAAACCTGAAGTTTACGAACTTCGCGGATAAGAATAAGGGAGGACAGTTTCATGGCACAAGTACAATACTATGGGACAGGTCGTCGTAAACATTCGGTAGCACGTGTTCGCCTTGTACCGGGTGAAGGACGCATTGTCATTAACAAACGCGATATCAACGAATATTTCGGTTTGGAAACACTCAAACTGATCGTAAAACAACCTTTGAACCTGACTGAAACCCTGAACAGCTACGATGTAATCGTACTGGCTCATGGTGGCGGTATCTCTGGTCAAGCTGGCGCAATCCGTCACGGAATTTCCCGTGCATTGCTGAAAGCTGATCCTGAATTCCGTCCATCGCTGAAGAAAGCCGGCTTCCTGACTCGTGACCCACGTATGAAGGAACGTAAGAAATACGGCCTTAAAGCAGCTCGTCGTGCTCCTCAGTTCTCGAAACGTTAATATCTATACAAGAAGACCCTTTTCCTTTGGAGATGGGTCTTCTTTTTATATTATTATTTTCTGGGCAAATGTTTATTTCATCCAATTTCATTGACATCTACAGGGAAAGTTATATACTATTCCATATAAAAATAGTTGGGATTAATAAGGTTTTTCTATAAGGATGGGGGAATTAAATATGAATCTGCTTGAGAAGGAAGATTTGATCAAGATCAAGGCTGATGAATTGGAAAATGCCTCTCCCGAGGAAATTATTCGCTGGGCAGTAGACACCTTTCCTAATATAACGTTTGCCTGCAGCTTTGGCGCAGAAGATGTGGTTTTGGTGGATATGCTCCAAAAAGTCAGCCCTTCTACAGATGTGTTTTACCTCGATACCGATTTTCATTTCAAAGAAACTTATGAAACCAGAGACGTAATGTCAGAGAAATATGGCTTGGAGTTTGTCCGTGTAGCTCCACAAATCACTCCGCAGGAGCAAGCACTTCAGTACGGTGATGCGCTATGGAGTACAGATCCCAATCAATGTTGCGGTATCCGTAAAGTTGAACCGCTCACGCGAATTTTGTCTCAGTATGAGGCATGGATAACAGGAATTAGACGTGATCAGGCACCTACCCGTGCCAATGCCAAAAAAGTCGAGTACGATTATAAGTTCGGCCTAGTCAAATTCAATCCAATTGCTGACTGGACAAGTGAAGATGTCTGGAACTACATCCGTGAGAATAATGTGGTCTATAACCCACTGCATGACCAGAATTACCCGAGTATCGGTTGTGAATATTGCACAAGACAGGTTATGCCAGGTGAAGATCCGCGTGCAGGACGTTGGTCAGGGTCGGAGAAAACCGAATGCGGTTTGCACAAATGAGGCATACTGCCGCAACAACACAGAAGGGGAGAGTATAGATGACTTCAATACTGCCGCATGGCGGAACACTGGTCGGGCGCGTAGCAGAAGGGGCAGAGCGCGAGAGACTGCTGCAAGCCTCAGTGCATAACAAAACGATCGCTATTAACACTTGGACAATCTCTGATCTTGATCTTATAGCAGTGGGAGCTTTTTCGCCGCTCACGGGCTTTCTGAATGAGCAGGACTACCATTCCGTTGTTCAGAATATGCGTCTGGCGAATGGTACGGTATGGAGCATTCCGATAACACTGGCTGTGGAGGAAGAAGTTGCGGCCGGCCTTAGTGTAGGAGAGCAGGTCACGCTGGTAGGACAGGAAGATGGTGTGATTTACGGAGTGCTGGACGTTGAGAGCCTATATAACGTGGATCAGCTTGTAGAAGCACAGCATGTCTTCAAGACTACGGACCCCGAGCATCCGGGTGTGAGCAAGCTATTGGCGCGTCCCTCCACTTATGTTGGCGGACCCATTACTGTTTTGAACCGTCCACAACCGGCGAAGTTCGGAGAATTCTATTTCGACCCTGCGGAGACCCGTAAAATATTCGCGGATAAGGGCTGGAGAACGGTTGTAGGCTTTCAGACACGCAATCCGGTGCACCGTGCTCATGAGTACATCCAGAAGTGCGCTATGGAGGTTGTAGACGCGTTGTTCCTGAACCCGCTAGTTGGCGAGACCAAGTCGGATGATGTTCCGGCCAATGTACGGATGAAAAGTTATTTGGTTCTTTTGGAGAATTATTATCCGGAAGATCGTACTTTTCTTGGTGTGTTTCCGGCTGCCATGCGTTACGCAGGCCCACGGGAAGCGATTTTCCATGCCATGGTGCGTAAAAACTACGGATGCACCCATTTCATTGTTGGACGTGATCATGCGGGGGTAGGCGATTACTATGGCACTTACGAAGCACAGGAGATCTTCACGAACTTTACCGCTGATGAACTTGGGATAACGCCATTATTCTTTGAACATAGTTTTTTCTGCAAAAAATGCGGCAATATGGCTTCGAACAAAACTTGCCCGCATCCAGGAGAAGATCATTTAACCCTGTCCGGCACCAAAGTGCGGGGGTTGCTGCGTGAGGGCACTTGCCCGCCACCAGAATTCACCCGTCCAGAGGTCGCCCAGGTGTTAATTGAAGGGATGTCACCGGAAGCCTCCGTTCGATAAATCCAAAGCCAGTAATAATTGACCCTCTTGTCCCATATAGATGAGTAGAATCTATCGGGACGAGGGGGTCTTTGTTATGTCTGGCCGAAAGCAGAGTAAAGTCTCGGTCTGGATCGCATGGAGAAGCATCAGAAAAGGCATGCTCGGCATAGCCTTACTGGCATTGATGATCGGAATCATCGCCTATGACATGCCTACAGCTAAAACAACAAATTATTGGAGCCTGCCGCTGTCCGGTAAAGTCATCGCTATAGATGCCGGCCATGGGGGACCGGATGGCGGTGCTGTCAGCCGAGAAGGGCTGATTGAGAAGGAGATCAATCTGTCCGTTTCTCTCTATCTGCGGGATTATCTGCAGCAGGCCGGTGCTATTGTGGTGATGACCCGTGAAGGTGATTACGACTTGGCACAGAATGATACGAAGGGTTATGCGAAGCGCAAGACAGAGGACCTGAAGCAACGGGTCAGAACGATTGAAGAGAAGCGGGTGGACTTATTTATCAGCGTTCATATGAACAGCATTCCCTCCAACCGTTGGAGCGGAGCACAAACCTTTTACTATCCCAATAACCAGGATAACAAGCCACTAGCGGATTTCGTACAGGCCGAGCTAAGGAATACGCTGGAGAATACGGATCGTGTGGCCAAGACAGTTAATACGGTGTATCTGCTTAAGGCACTGAAGATGCCGTCTGTGCTGGTAGAAGTCGGGTTTCTATCACATCCACAGGAGTCTTTGCTTCTTGGAGATGATGTATATCAGCGCAAGGTGGCAACCAGTATATACCGGGGAATCCTCCGATACGAATCAGAGCAGCCGGGTAAGGACTACTCTTCCATAGAAAGGTAATGCTATAATAAGACAAAAAACACCGGAGCAATTCTGTCCGGAAGTGAAACTGAGGTGCTTTCCATGCTGACCAGGGAACAAATTCAGGAACTTTTGCAGAACATTAAAGACCCGGAAACCGGAAAAAGCCTTATCGAGCTGCAATTAATTCGCGATATTATGATTAAAGAGGATCGTGTCTCACTGTCCATTGTCTGTCTGGATTCAGAAGAGCAAAGACGCATAGAGCTGGAACAGCAAGTGCGTGATTTGCTGGAGAATGGCGGGGCGGGGAACGTGCACATCCGGCTTAGGGATGCCACAGACTATGAGCGCTCGCTCCATAGGGGTGGAAATTCCGAGGAGTCCGAAGAGGAGCACGAGGTTAAGCTGAAAAAAGGCCATGCTGCCGGTCTTGATGATCATGAACTGATCAGTCCGGAATCAGGTGTGAAATTTATTGCTGTAGCTAGTGGTAAAGGCGGTGTAGGGAAATCGACCGTCACTGTTAACTTGGCGGTAGCCCTGGCACGTAAAGGTAAGAAGGTGGGCCTGATCGACGCTGATATCTACGGCTTTAGTGTTCCAGATATGATGGGCATTGAGGAAGGGCCGGTGGTTGATGACGGGACTATTATTCCTGTGGAGCGTTTTGGCGTAAAAGTGATGTCCATGGGTTTCTTTATCCGTGAGAACAGTCCTGTCATTTGGCGTGGGCCGATGCTTGGCAAAATGCTGCGTCAATTCTTCAGTGATGTAGGCTGGGGAGAATTAGACTACATGCTGCTGGATCTTCCCCCAGGAACAGGTGATGTGGCCCTGGACGTGCATCAGATGCTTCCACAGAGTAAAGAGATTATCGTGACTACCCCACATGCCACTGCAGCCTTTGTAGCCGCCAGAGCGGGCGCTATGGCTTTGCAGACGGATCATGAAGTTATCGGGGTGATCGAGAATATGTCCTATTACGAATGCTCGGGCTGTGGACAGAAGGAGTATATCTTCGGACGCGGTGGCGGTGCCAGACTGGCGGAGACTCTACATACTGAGCTTTTGGCTCAAATTCCACTTGGAGCACCGGATAATCATATCTCAGAGCCGGATTTCTCACCTTCGGTATATAAAGAAGAGACAACAGCAGCCTTGTTGTTTGCCGAAGTGGCGGACAAGCTGATTGCTAAATATGAGCAAGAATAAAACCGCATCACATTAAAATGAAAAAGAGGCCGTTTCTCCATTTGGTGGGGAAAGGCCTCTTATTTGTGCATTATTTAAGATCCGGAGTCGTCGCCACCGCCACCACCATCTTGTTTTCCACCTTCGCCTTGCCCACCGCCTTCCTTCTTCTGGACCTTAGGCTGAAGCTCTTCCTGGACAACGGTCTTCAGAAGATTGAGCACTTCCATGCGGAACAGAGGATTCTGCATCGCATCCTGCATAATGGTCATCGTTTGCTTGCGGTAGTCTGGGGTTTTGGTGAGATCCAGATACATCTTCGTCATCTCTGGAGACTTCATAATTTCCCCGACCGATTTCTGGTACGTGGGGTCTTTGATCAGCTGTTGATGAAGCTCTTTGCTTTGTGCGTTAATGGCTTTGGCGAACTCACCCGCGAACTTCGGATCTGTCATGATCTTCTCAAGTTCCTTTTTGTACTCCGGCGCCGTCAGTGTGTCCTTGACTGCCACGCGAATTTGTTCTGTGGTCTGAAGCGGTACCATCTTCATGCTCATTCCGCTTCCGCCGCCTTCACCGCCTCCCGAGCTGGGACTCGAAAGAGCCTCTTCGACCGCCTTTTTCCCATCATCACTTTTTAATATATCAACAACCATGGTCTTCATTTCCTTGTATCCGCCTTGTCCTGAGGAAGAACTGCTTTGCTCGCCTCCACAGGCCGTCAAGGTCAGGACCAAGCTCAATGTTAAACTGGCGAAGCCCATCGTCCTCCATTTCATTGGCACTGCCCTCCTTTGTAGGATTTTGATATGTAGTATGCCGCTTGAGAATACATTTAATGTCACACAGTAATGGTTTTTTGACGGTAACCTTGGTAAAATAAATCTGACATGAGGGGGGTGAACTGGCTGAGCATTAAAAAGTGGTTTTATTTATTTTGGACTACGCTGCTTATCGGAGCGGCCGGGGCTGTCATTGCCGGTCTTGCACTGCAGGCAGTGAATGGCAAGATTGATTTTAAAAGTACGGTAGATTTTCTGCTGTACCCGCTTATTTTATTGGGGTATGGAATGCTGGTTAGCGTCTATTCCCAGCTTGGCTTTTTCGCCTATCTGATTCTGAACTACATGGGCATTGGCGTATTTCCGCGAAAAGTCTGGCAGTACATACAACTGGTGTTGGCCGTGCTCGCCTTGCTGGAGCTCGTCTTCTTACGCTCTGTCGTGGGTGGGGAGCGAAACGTAACCTCAGACCTGTTCTTGGGGATTCTGATTCTGCTATCCGCTATTGTAGTGACTTACTTTAAGGTAAGGAGTACGAACTTCTCTGCCTGGATCCCCACGTTTTTCTTTATGACAGCGATTACTATCGTAGAAACCATCGGCGTGCTTCGTATTGGCGTTGACAGTGCCACCGTATTTATTATTGTTCCTTTGATCGCCTGCAATGCCTTCCAAATCTTGATGCTTCATCGTGTTTTGAAGCCCCAGGCTGCCTGAAGGAGAATGTACCCAATCCCTCGTTTCCTTATCCTGCAAGGAGGCGGGGATTTTTATTTTATGTGGGAAGAACGGTTAAAAACGGACACTGGAGGGTAATCTCAGAAAGACGCTTTTATTGCGAATTCATCTTAATGGGGAGGGGAATATATGGGCATCAAGCGCTATATGATAAAAGACACAAACGAAATCTCGCTAAGCAAACTGGATCCGGGTGAGAAGGGAACGTTCAAGTCGAAGGAAGAGGCAAGCGTGGAGACGGAGCGGCTGAAAGAGCGGCTTGCGGAACTGCAGGACATTCTCTTTGCCCAAAAGAAACATTCATTGCTTGTGATCTTGCAAGGTATGGATTCCAGCGGGAAGGACGGAACAGTCAAACATATTTTCTCAGGACTCAATCCTCAAGGCTTCACAGTCACCAGTTTTAAGAAGCCTACTCTGGACGAAGCGGCGCATGATTTCTTGTGGAGAGTACACCAGAAGACGCCACCTAAAGGCTATATTTCTGCTTTCAACCGCTCGCATTATGAGGATGTACTGGTTCCTCGTGTACACGGCGGCCTGAGTAAAGAGGAGTTGAAGCGCCGTTTTCGCTATATCCGCCAGTTTGAGGAAATGCTCGCCGAAGAAGGGACGACTATCGTCAAGCTCTTTTTGCATATATCCAAGGAGAAGCAGATGGAGAAGATCCAGGAGCGTCTCCATGATCCCAAGAAGCACTGGAAATTTGATGTTAGTGATCTGCAGGAGCGGGAGTACTGGGGGGATTACCAGAAGGCGTACGAAGATGTTTTCCGGGAGAGCAGTATAGAAAAAGCACCATGGTATTGGATTCCGGCCAATCACCGGTGGTACCGCAATTATTTGGCTCTATCCATTGTAGTGAAGACGCTGGAGGGTCTTGATCTGAGTTATCCGAAACTGGACGCCCCCACACCCAATATCTCGGAGCTCATTTCCCCACATCATTGAAATTTGAGGAATGGATAGGCTTTTTATATAATTAGCGGTACCACAGGGAAGGCATTTAAGTATTACATGCCGGCTGCATCCTCCAGCCGGTCATTCAGCCAAGCAGAATCCCGGACTTCCTTGCCTTCAGTGCTGCTTTGGCTCAGAAGCTCAGATACAGTAACGAATTCATAACCTTGGGCGCGCAGCTCATCAATAATTCTGGGGAGGGCCTCGTGTGTCTGTTTACAGGAGTCGCTGGCATGCAGAAGCACGATATCTCCCGGATGAGCTTTTTTCGTCACGCGGTTAACGATATTATCTACGCCGATGTTTTTCCAGTCCAGGGAATCGGTGTCCCATTGAATCACTTTGTAACCGAGATCGGTGGCCACCTGTAGTACCCTTTTGTCAAAATCGCCATTAGGCATACGAATCAGATTCGGTTCTTTCCCTGTCAACTCGGTCAATACGGTGTGAGCGGTACTAATTTGTGTGCGAATTTCCTCGTTGCTAAGAGTACTGTAATTGACGTGTTTATGCCCGTGGCTTCCAATCTCATAGCCCGCATCTTTGATGCTTGTCACAATATCGGGGTGAGTTTTACTCCATGGTGAGGATAGGAAGAAAGTTGCCTTATCCACTTTTTTGTCTTCCAGCACCTTGAGAATTGGTCCAGGCCTCTTCTCTCCCCAGCTAATATCGAACGTCAGGGCAATCAGCTTCTTCTCCGTCGGTACACTGTAGATCGCGGAAGGGGGGGCGGCTTGAGAAAACACCGTAATATTTCCCCTCTCGATATACACTACACCGGCAGCAAGCAGCGCAGCAGCGAAGATATAAAAGAACCTTTTGATCTTCTTGCCGCTAAATACATAAAACGAATTCATAAATGACAGCGCTCCTCTCCCCAGCAAATGCTTGTTTGTTCTAAATGTATGCTCGTACCGTCATGTTATGACCCTTGAGATAGGGAGATCACTAATATCAGGAGGTATCTATGCTATCGTTCTTCACTTTTGCCAAAGATCTTAAATCTATCCGAAAGGCATTATTGTTCTCACTACTGTTGTTCGCCTTGGGTGTAGTGTTCGGCTGGATCGGCACAGAAGGCTTGGAAAAGCTGCTTATGCAGCAACTGGAGGGACTCAGAACAATTAGCGGAACACTAAAGGAGTCGTCTAATCCTCAATGGAGCTTCTTTGTATTTATATTTTTAAACAACAGTATTAAAGGTGTCGTTATTATCTTTCTCGGAGCATTGTTTGGCATACTGCCGGCGTTATTCTTGCTAATCAATGGTGCGGTAATCGGCTATATTGTGCATTTGTCGGCACTTCAAGGCCAGGATTTGTTCTCGTTGATTGTAAAAGGTCTGCTGCCGCACGGAATTATTGAGATCCCTGCTATTATTATTGCCTGTGCTTTTGGACTGCAGTTTGGAGCTAAGGTTGTCGCGAGTATGTTTAGAAGAACGGGGAGGAGCGGGACTAGAGGAGAAGAGTGGTCTTTCTTTATGAGACAGACATTAACGGCTTCTATATGGATCGTTATCCTTCTATTTGTTGCGGCTATTATCGAAAGCACAATTACATTTTCTCTTTTATCATAAAATATCTGGGAAATGAGCATAACATTAGAGTCATGTATTTGGGGAAAGTGGGTAAATAAAAGGTAAGCAACTTAAAGTGTGCCATACCGGGGAATGAACTACTTTTCCATAACCATCAGTTTCTGTATTTAAGGCAATTGTAAAATGAAACCCTTGCGAAGGAGGCCAAGCATATGTTGGGGATGTTGTTCAACGAGAAGGAGTGCAAGGAACTGGACTATGTTTTGCGCAAAGAGCTTGATGAGATGCTGTTAGACTTGAGCGATCAACGCTTGGACCAAAATATTAGGCATGCTATCGCCAACCGATACAAAACAGTATTTCGTATGTATGCGCGTTTCGCTCCCCAGAAAGAGTTGTCCAAGTATGCTTGGGGCGGGAAGTCTTCTCAGTTCAAGCATTGAAAAAGAAAGGCTATAGTAAGAGTTCAAGATTAGCTGAAAAAATATAAAATAATAGCTTGACTAAAAGGGGGGCGCCGTGATAAATTATATCTCGCGCCCCTTTTGGTTATCAAAAAAGGTGAACGCAGGCAAGAAAAACGAAAAAAACTTTTTTCAAAAAAACACTTGCCAAAAAGCACAACAGTATGATATATTATAAAGGTCGCTGCTGAGACATTAAGCGGCAGACAAACGAGAAATTGATCTTTGAAAACTGAACAACGAGTGAGTATCGAATTCACGAAAGTGAGTTCAAAAATGAGAATTTTTAATTCTCGTCAGATGTTTCAAAATG
>NZ_JBHVVB010000013.1:0-63635 GCF_042883835.1 Paenibacillus sp. NPDC058177
CTCGTTGTCCGCTTAATGTCTCAGCAGCAACTCTTATACTATATCATGTCCGGCGTTTTAATGTCAAGCTCTTTTTTTTGAATTTCGTTTTTCGAATTTCATTTTCGAGCTCGGCATCGTTATTTCTTGGCCGGAATTAGAATATACCATGTATAGAAGACCATTGCAAGTGTTTTTTTGAAAATTAATAGATTCAATAAAACAAGAGCCAAGCAGAACCCTCTGTAGAGGTCCCCTTGGCTCTTCTTGCTTTATCTATTACTAAGACTGCACTTACTCGGCAGTACGATTGCGCATATGTGGAAACAACAGCACATCACGAATGGACGCAGAGTTGGTCAGGAGCATAATCAGACGGTCTACACCGATACCGAGTCCACCAGTAGGCGGCATTCCGTGTTCCAACGCGCGGATGAAGTCATCGTCCATTTCATGCGCCTCATCGTTGCCTTGCTCTTTCTCATGAAGCTGCGCTTCAAACCGCTGGCGTTGATCAATCGGATCATTCAACTCGCTGAAGGCATTGGCATGCTCACGAGCTACGATGAACAACTCAAAGCGATCGGTAAACCGCGGATCAATATCATTCTTCTTCGCCAGAGGAGAAATCTCTACTGGATGTCCCATAACAAAAGTAGGCTGAATCAGCGTTTCTTCTACAAATTGCTCAAAGAACGCATTGAGGATATGTCCGAAGGTCATATGCTTCTCAACAGGCACACGGTGCTCCTTCGCCAGTTGCTGAGCTTCCTCATCAGTCATTTGCACACCAAAGTCAACACCGGTTACTTCTTTAACAGCGTCCACCATGGAGACACGGCGCCAGCCAGGGGAGAGGTCTACTTCTTGCCCTTGGTAGTTAACCTTCTGAGTTCCAAGCACCTCTTGTGCGATATGAGCAATCAGGTTCTCCGTCAGGTTCATAATATCCTGGTAGTCCGCATAGGCTTCGTACAGCTCAATCATCGTGAATTCCGGGTTGTGACGCGTAGAGATACCTTCGTTACGATAGACACGGCCAATCTCATATACTTTTTCCAAACCGCCAACAATCAGACGCTTCAAATGCAGTTCAATGGCGATCCGCATGTAAAGCTGCATGTCGAGCGTATTATGGTGAGTAATGAAGGGACGAGCAGCGGCACCGCCGGCAATGGCATGAAGAGTCGGCGTTTCGACTTCAAGATAACCGAGCGAATCGAGATAACGACGCATAGATTGGATGATTTTAGAACGGGCAATGAAGGTCTGCTGAACTTCCGGGTTAATGATCAGATCGACATAGCGCTGACGATAACGCAATTCTACATCTTTCAGACCATGATATTTCTCAGGTAGTGGCAACAGAGACTTCGACAAAACTTCAAGATCCTTCACCTTAATGGAGGTCTCGCCTGTTTTGGTCTTGAACACGGTACCTTTTATACCGATAATGTCGCCCAGATCCAGAATATTGAATGCTGCATATTGGGTCTCAGGAATGCTATCCTGACGAACATAGATTTGGATTTTGCCGGAAAGGTCCTGAATATGCGCAAAGCTGGCTTTCCCCATCTTACGTTTACCCATAATACGACCAGCTACGCTGACCTGGACATTCTTCTCTTCCAGCTCTTCCTGTATGAAGCTATCGTACTCCTTCAGCAAATCACCCGCATTGGCGTTACGCTCATACTTTTTGCCGAAAGGATCGATTCCTAATCCCCGCAGCTCGTCCAATTTGGCCCGGCGGATCTGCAGCAATTCGCTTAATTCATTCTCCTGAATCGCATCGTTATTCAATTCTTCAGTCATGCCTTTCATCCCCTCTAAACTCATTAATGTCATATACGCAAGAAGAAACGGCGCCGCCCTTCAGCCTTTGTGAGGACAGTCCCGTTCCAGCTTAGGAAACTATATGTGGTTCTGTATTGCCGGTTGATGTTGAAAAAAGCTTCCCTAAGGAAGCTTTCCCAAACATGTTCCCGCGTCTGCAGCCCGGTTCAGCCAAACCGGTGTTTGCCACAGCAATGCTATATCAGACGGCAAGCGTCCGTGCTTACTTCATTCGGATATCAAGAATTTTATATTGAATAACGCCTGCAGGTACACTTACATCCACAATAGTGCCTTGCTTCTTGCCGATGATGGCTTTGCCCACAGGGCTTTCGTTGGAAATCTTGTTATTGAGCGGATCGGATTCAGCCGTGCCGACGATCGTATATTCCATAACATCGCCATACTCCATATCCTCTACACTTACGGTAACACCAATGCTTACAACATCTGTAACGATCTCGTCGCTATTGATAATACGCGCGTTGCGAAGCATTTTCTCCAAAGTGATGACGCGTCCTTCGATAAACGCCTGCTCGTTCTTTGCGTCTTCGTACTCCGAGTTCTCGCTGATATCTCCGTAGCCAATCGCCACTTTGATCCGCTCGGCCACTTCGCGGCGTTTTACGGATTTGAGGTTCTCCAGCTCTTCTTCCAGACGCTTCAGTCCGTCCGGGGTAAGGATGACTTCTTTATCGCTCATCTCAACCGATTCTCCTGTCGTATACATTTATTGAAAACACCATAACTATATGCGAATCTGAAGGGTTAAGAACCCTCCTTGCTGCATTGATCTAACTGTAACGGCGATTTTATACTGAGAAATTATATTGGAACCGCTACAAAATGTCAATGATGGCACATATAATGTTGTGGGTATTCAAACCATGCTCGCTGAAGAAAGGTTACACCGCAGTAAGAGTCGCTCCAGTACCCGGGTTGCTGTTATCTCCCTCATATTTCAACTGTTCGACAAAATCATTCAAAATCTTCACCATTTCATCGCGTTTCGTCTCTTCCATAATGACGTCCTTCACCCGCGCCGCAGCCTTCAAGCCCTTCAAATACCAAGCAAGATGCTTACGCATTTCACGCACGGCTACAGCTTCACCTTTGAGCGCGATCAGACGGTCCATATGGAGAATGGCCACCTTGATCTTCTCTTCCGCTCCCGGCTCAGGCATCAGTTCACCGGTACTCAAATACTGTATAGTGCGATACAGCATCCAAGGATTGCCTAGCGCCCCACGACCGATCATGACACCGTCACAGCCGGTTTGATCCAGCATGGCCCGCGCATCTTCTGGCGTGTTCACGTCGCCGTTGCCGATCACGGGAATCGACACAGCTTCCTTGGCCATTTTGATATAGTTCCAGTCTGCACGTCCGGTGTAGAGCTGCTCCCGAGTACGACCATGCACACTGACCGCTTGACCTCCAGCCCGTTCCACTGCACGCGCATTCTCTTCGACAAAAATATGCTCGCTATCCCAGCCGATCCGCATTTTAACTGTAATCGGCTTCTCCACGACATCTACAACCGCAGACACCATCTCATAGATTTTATCCGGATTCAAGAGCCAACGGGCACCTGCATCACACTTGGTTACTTTAGGAACAGGGCAGCCCATGTTAATGTCGATAATATCGGCGTTGGTTTCCTTGTCGACTACTTTAGCCGCTTCCACCAATGAAGTGCGGTCACCCCCAACAATCTGCAGGCTCAGCGGTTTCTCACGCTCGTCTACGAATAGCATTTCGCGCGTCCGCTTATTGCCATGGATGATCGCCTTATCGCTTACCATCTCCGCACATACCAGTCCCGTGCCAAACTCTTTGGCGATCAGACGAAAAGCAGGGTTACATACGCCAGCCATAGGTGCCAGAACAACCTGGTTCTTCATCTCGATGCCGCCAATCTTCAACATTTCTTTCACTCCTTTATTCTTTGGAGTTACGTTGGGTCGGACAGTTCTTGAACCGTGACTCCTAAAACGTCCGCAATTTTATTTAAAATTTGATCTTCCAATCGTCTATTACCACGCTCGACTGCACCAAGCACAGCCAAAGATATTCCCGTACTATCGGCCAATTCCTGTTGAGTAAAGCCCTTCAGCTTACGGAATGCCCTGACCCGCCTTCCCATACGCTTGTTGTCCACAGCCGAATTCCTTCCTTTCCGTCTACATCTTGGAGCGCTTCTGTGACCCTGGCACGGAGTCCGGAGGGTTCTTGCTCTGGAACGATGTCATTCAGCGGAAAAAGCACAAACGCGCGCTCCAGCATACGCGGATGGGGCAGCGTCAGCTTACGGGTATCGAAGGTCTTTCCTTCTACCCACAACAAATCAAGATCTACCGTTCTCGGACCATTGAGGATATCGCGGGTACGCCCAAGCTGATTCTCAATCTCCAACATGACGTCCAGCAACGTCTCCGGTGCAAGGGTCGTGCGCAGCGCAGCTGCCATATTCAAAAACTGCGGCTGATCGAGATAACCGACCGGCTCTGTCTCATACACGCCCGAACTACGAACGACTTGAACTCCATCATGACTGTCTAGCCGGTGCAAGGCTTCCTTCAAGGTTCCCTCACGGTCACCCAAATTAGCCCCTAAAGCAATATAAGCCTCTGATTCCTCAGAGGTGGAATGGTTATTCATAGTTCGACTCTCACTTTCTAGTTCTGCGCAGCTCTACGGTCACTCCCTGAAAATGAATGTCGAACGGCGGATGCGGCTTGGTGACTTTGACCGTTACCGCATTGATAATAGTATAAGTGTCCAATACATGTGATGCAATACATTCACCCAAAGCTTCAATCAGCTTAAAGGACTTGGTTTCGACAATATTTTTAACCAAATCATGCACTTCGGCATAATTTACTGTTTGTGTGAGATCGTCATTCAGACCAGCATTCTGCAGATCCATATCGAACTCCAGATCAATATAATAACGTTGACCTAACTTACGTTCTTCCTCAAAAACTCCGTGATACCCATAGTACTCCATTCGGTGCAGTTTCATTTTATCCATCTGACAGCCGCCCTTCCAAGTATCAATTATTCCTGCACCACAGGTGGTGCAGCGTATAGCATGGCATCACACATCTTCACTGTACGCTTGATAAGAGCCACGTCATGCACCCGCACAAACTGACAGCCTTGAGCCAATCCAAAGGCTACTGTAGCAGCAGTTCCCTCCAAGACATCGTCCGGTGGCAAATCTAGCACAGTGCGGATGAATTTTTTGCGCGAGGTACCCAGCAGCAGCGGGTAACCTAATCCGGCCAAAGTATCGAGAGCCGTCATTGCCTTCAGGTTCTCATCCTGATCCTTCGCAAAACCGATTCCGGGATCAAGGATGATTCGTTCCGGTTTGACGCCTGCATGAAGAGCGAGATGTACACTCTCTTTTAAATCCTCACACATATCCATAATGAGATCAGTGTAATTGCGATCATGACGGTTGTGCATCAAAATTATCGGGCAGTCTGCTTCTGCGGCCACTCTGGCCATCGCTGGATCGGCTTTGCCTCCCCATACATCATTAATAATGTGCGCACCTGCCAGGAGTGCCTGACGTGCCACTTCGGCTTTATAGGTATCTATCGATAACGGCAGGTGGGGTGCGGCGCGGTGGATGCTTTCGATGACTGGAAGGACCCGCTCCAATTCCTCTTCCAGACTAACCGGTTTATGGCCAGGACGTGTCGATTCTCCACCGATATCGATAATATCTGCACCATCGGCAGCCATTCGTAGCGCATGTTCAACAGCCTTCTCCGGCTCATTCCAGAGTCCACCATCGGAGAAAGAATCCGGGGTAATATTGAGAATCCCCATTACAAGAGTCCGCTGCCCCAAGGTTAGTTCCGTATCGCCACAGCGGTAGGTCCGCTTGTAAATCACAGGCTTCATTGTCTCGCCCCCGTTCTCTCTTTGTATAAAGAGATCAGTTCTTTAGTAATGACACCGCAGCTTCCACTTCCGACGGTGTGACGCTCATTTCGTTCCCACAATGCAGTGACTGGGACAAGCTCCTGCACGGAGTTGGTCAGAAACACCTCGTCCGCAGATCTTAAATGCTCCCAATCATATTGTCCTTCCTCAATTCTTAATCCGGCACCAGAAGCCAGTTCCAATACCATTTCCCGGGTAATGCCTGGAAGAATGCCTGTAGAGAGTGAAGGTGTATATAGCACATTATGATGAACAAAAAATAGATTGCTGACTATTCCCTCAGCCAGGTAGCCATCAGCAGTAAGCATCAAGCCCTCGGCCCCTTCAGCAGAAGAGGCATATCCCGAAAGCTCACGCTTGGCCAAAATGTTATTCATATAATGCAATGACTTGAACCGCTGCGTCCCTTCCGGTGTATTCCGGCGGTGGGACAATAATTGCAGTGGCTTGCCTGCGGTATAGAGCTTATCTGATAGTTTGGGCAATTCCTTGATATATAGAAGGTGATTAGGCTGACTATAGTCTCCCGCGGGCAATCCCAGAATATCCTCACCTGCAGTTACTGTATAGCGGATATAAGCCTCTTGCAGACCGTTCTTATCCATTACCCGCTTGATCCACTGCAATAGACGTCCCTGCTCCTGTTCAAAAGGAATACCCAGTTCCCGGCAACCTGACGCCAGCCGTTGTAAGTGCCGCTCCAGCAAGAAAGGGGCTCCGTTATAAGTGCGGAAGGTCTCAAACAGTCCGATACCGTACAAAAAGCCGTGATCCAGAGCAGAAACCACGGCTTCCTTGGCGTCGACTACGCCATCATTGATCCCTATATAGTTCATGCCGTTTCTCCGGCTCTCCGTTTCAGGAAATTGCGCAGCATGGTGTGACCATGATTCGTAATAATGGATTCGGGATGGAATTGTACACCTTCGATCGGGTACTCTTTATGGCGCAGGGCCATGATCTCGCCTTCTTCAGTCTCAGCAGTAATCTCCAGACAGTCCGGCAGGGTCTCCCGCTCTACGATCAGCGAGTGGTAGCGCGTTGCTGTGAAGGGTGATTCCAGTCCTTCAAACACCGAAGTACCGTGATGGTGGATCGGAGAGGTCTTGCCATGCATTAGACGTTCAGCACGGATGACGTTGCCTCCAAAGGCTTGTCCGATCGCCTGATGGCCCAGACACACTCCGAAGATCGGAATGATCCCCTTGAAATGCTGCAGCACTTCCAGGCTGATACCTGCCTCATTTGGAGTACAAGGTCCTGGGGAAATCAGGATGTGGTCCGGAGCCAGCTTTTCAATCTCCTCAATGCTAATCTCGTCGTTGCGGGATACCTTCACTTCTTCTCCCAGCTCTCCTAAATACTGTACCAGGTTATACGTAAAGGAATCATAATTGTCGATGACCAAGATCATAATGTTGCTCCCCCTTCGGCGCCGCCGGAAGCCTGCAATTCTTGTGTGTGTTCACTACAAAGAACTGCTGTGACTATCGCTTTGGCTTTATTGTGACATTCCCGGTATTCACGGTACGGATCGGAGTCGATCACGATTCCCGCGCCCGTTTGAATGTATCCGATACCGTTCTGCACAGCTAGTGTTCGTATAATAATATTTAATTCCATATTGCCGTTATAGTCAATCCAGCCCATAGACCCAGTATATGGGCCACGCCGGACCGGCTCCAGCTCCTCAATGATCTCCATGGTGCGCACCTTAGGCGCGCCAGTGATCGTTCCGCCCGGGAAGAGAGCTGCGATGACGTCATAGGCGTCTTTGCCAGGAGCAATGGTGCCTTCTACCTGCGAGACCAGGTGCATGACATGGGAGTAGCGCTCCACAGTCATCAGCTCGGGCACATGGACCGAGCCGTAAGCAGCGACACGTCCAATGTCGTTGCGTTCCAGATCGACGAGCATAATATGCTCGGCGCGCTCTTTCTCGCTCCCGCGCAGCTCCGCCTCCATGGCGGCATCCTCAGCGGGAGTCAGCCCACGCCGCCGGGTGCCGGCGATGGGGCGTGCGCTGACGCTGTCCCCGTGCAGCTTGACGAGCAGCTCGGGCGAAGCGCTGGAGAGCGCGAAGCCAGGAGAGCGCAGCAGCCCCATGTATGGGGACGGGTTAAGTCTGCGCAGCCACTCGTAGATATCCTCTGGCTGCGATTTCAGCGCTGCTTCCTGACGCAGCGATAGGTTAACCTGGAATACATCGCCCTTGCGGATGTATTCCTGAACGTCCAGCACAGCCTGCTGGAATTGCTCATTAGTAAAGGCTGAGGACATACCTGGCCATTCTCCGGTGACACGGTCATAGATTTTGGCTATTTCGGCGCTGTCATCTATTAGCCCCGCCGCGGATGTGATCGTACCCCACTGAGCCAGCATTCGCTCCGCACGGCCCAGCGCATCATCGTATAGCTGTTCCACTTCATCTGAGCGAGGCGAATCCTTCCCTGACAGCGGCACATGCACCGCACAATAGAGCATGTCCGTTTCATGATCATAAATCCATACTTCTTCCATTCTCATGAAGAGATAATCAGGGAACCCCGGATCGTCTTCGGCCAGGGACGGCAAGCGTTCTAGCGAACGGACAACATCATAGCCGAGAAACCCGAGGCAGCCGCCCGTAAACGGCGGAACGCCCTCAAGAGGCAGACGCGGGGAGGTGTAGCCCGACATCCAGCGCTGCAGCACCTCCAGCGGTTGACCCTGCAGCAGGCTCGCCGCCGCTTGCGTTGAGCCACCCGATCCCAGATCAGTTGTTTCAGCCGAAGGGTCGATTACTTTGGCAGAATCGCCTTTCCCTTGCAGTACGGAAGCAGGTGTAAGACCGAGATACGTGTATCTGCCACCTTTACCGCTTTCCAGCAGGACAGAGTATGGAGATGCCAATTCCCATGCCGCCTTCCATGATGCAGGCAAACCCCTGGACTGTTGTTGTGATTGTATAAGTAATGGCAGGGTGCTCCAGCCTTCATTCGCCCACTGCTCCCACCACTGCCGTGTCGTTAAGATTTCCAAAGCCATCCTCCTAAAAGTTTTGTTTAGCATTACTTCGTTGAACTTTCTACGTAACAAACTCGCTTCATAAGCAGCCCTTAATTTTGCGAAGCTACGCTTCTTTGATTTCACTACGTAACAAAACTTACTCCGTAAGCATTCACTTAAGTTTTGTTTAGCATTACTTCCTATAGTCATTATTAATTATCGGTATATTGCCTGTCAGTATACTGTACATTTGGCCCTTTTGAAAAGACCGCACAGCAAAATAACTCCACCAACGGCAAGGTACAAGGTAAGAAATTACGTGTTACAAGGCAGAATCGACAACAAAATGCTCGTTTTAAAACATTAAAAAGGGCCTTCGCCTCCACCATATGGTGGGACGAAGGCCCTGAAGCGTCCGAACAGACGCAGTTAATTAAACTTCGAAATTATAGAGCGGTGTGCTCAGGTAACGCTCGCCGTTACTTGGGATCACAGCGACTACCTTTTTACCAGCACCCAGTTCCTTGGCGATCTTGATCGCAGCAAATACCGCAGCGCCCGATGAAATACCGGACAGAATGCCTTCTTCCTTCGCTACACGACGTGCTGTTTCGAAGGCTTCTTCATTCTCAACATGAACGATTTCATCATAAACATCCTGGTTGAGGATTTCAGGAATGAAGTTCGCACCGATCCCTTGAATCTTGTGTGGGCCTGGTTTGCCACCAGCCAGAATAGGCGAAGCCGCAGGTTCTACCGCATAGATTTTCACACCCGGATATTGGCTCTTCAACACTTCGCCAGCACCAGTGATTGTACCGCCAGTTCCAATCCCTGCAACGAATGCATCCAGCGGTCCGCCGATGGACTCAATCGCTTCCACGATCTCAGGTCCTGTAGTTTCGCGGTGAATCTTCACATTCGCTTTGTTCTTGAACTGCTCTGCAATGAAATAGCTTGGGTTCTCGGCCAGAATCTCTTCTGCCTTCTTAACCGCACCGTTCATACCTTCTGCTCCCGGAGTCAGCACCAGTTCCGCTCCGTAAGCACGCAGCAGGTTCCGACGCTCCAAGCTCATGGTTTCAGGCATCACAATAACAACCTTGTACCCTTTGGCAGCAGCCACAAGAGCCAGACCGATACCGGTGTTACCGCTGGTCGCTTCCACAATGGTGTCACCTGGTTTCAGACGGCCTTCCTTCTCAGCCTCTTCCACAATGCTGATTGCAATGCGGTCCTTTACACTGGAGCCCGGGTTCTGATATTCCAGCTTCACATAGATTTCAGCTGCTCCTTCCGGTACAATGCGGTTCAAACGAACGAGTGGAGTTCCTCCGATAAGTTCTGTAACATTGTTGACGACTTTAGCCATGAGCAAAAACCTCCTTGGAATGGTAAATGAATATTAGTGCAATGAATTATTTCCGACTAAATCAGTAGGTTTTCAATAATCACATATTATCAATGTTCCAGACTATTGTCAATATTTATTAAAGTTTCATATTTGAGACGCAAATCGCTCTCCACTTGCCGAAGCGTAGGCGCCTGCTCCAAAGCCAGTTCCTGACGAACCTGAGATCGTATCTCCTCTGTATCCGGTGCTGGACGCTCAATTTTGTGTTCCAATCGGATTACAGCATAGCCCTCATCCGTCTGAAGCGGACCCGCAATGTCCCCGATATCCAGTCCTGCCGCTGTACTCAGCAGCTCCTTCGGCCAGAAGGGATCATCTTCCTCTACAGTTCCCAGATTTCCGCCCTGCAATCGACTCTCTTCGTTAATAGACAGTTCCTTCGCCAAAGCGGCGAAATCCTCACCCTTCTCCAAACGGTCCATGACCCGCTGTGCCTTCTTGTAGGTAGACACCTCAATCATAGAAAGCTGCATTTCTCTCTTAGGGCGATAGCGATCCTCGTTCTGCTCCAGATAGCTGTCAATGTCGGAATCATTAATCGTTATTCCAACGGTAGCTATGGCCTGAAGCGTGAGCCGGTACACGGTCTCTTCCCGCACATCATTACGAGATAGGCCCAGTTCAGACTGCATTTGAGCGTAGTACTGCTCTTCTGACGGATAACCAGCAATGACGCGCTCCAGCTCTCGTTTGACTTCGGCATCCGTCACCTGGATTCCCAAGCTCTGTGCTTCTTGGCCAACAACGATGTGATTGATTATTTCCAATAGCACCTCATAGCCGTGTTTCTTTTTTAACTCAGCAATCCATTGCTGTTCGGTGATTTCTTGTCCACCCGCCGCAGCAACATCTGGCGATTCCGGATCACCTTCGTTTCCTTCAAGAACGGCCATGGCACGCAGGCTCCAAATTAGCAGCCCTCCGCATACCAAGGTCGCAGCAGCTAATAGGACAACGGCATTGCGCAGCGCGCGTTCCTGTCTTGTCATCATCTGCCGGCCCTACGATGTCGCTTGATCCAGGATCGCCTGCATTTCTTCTTTATTA
This sequence comes from Paenibacillus sp. NPDC058177, assembly GCF_042883835.1. Lineage (NCBI taxonomy): Bacteria > Bacillati > Bacillota > Bacilli > Caryophanales > Paenibacillaceae > Paenibacillus > Paenibacillus sp. NPDC058177. The sequence continues at coordinate 11,225 of NZ_JBHVVB010000013.1, forward strand.
AATTGATATGCTTCGTTACAGAAATGGCATACTACTTCAGCCTTTTCATCCTCTTCGATCAGACGCTCCAGCTCATGCTGGCCCAAACTGATCAAGGTCTGCTCCACCCGTTCACGTGAACATTGGCATGCGAAATGAACATCCAGTTCATCCAGCAACACAGCATCCGGCAAAAGCCAACGCATCATCTCTTCAGGTTCCAATCCCTGCTCCAGCAGTGCGGTAACGGAAGGCATCGTCCCTAGCTTTTGCTCAATCTCTGTGATCTCGGCATCCGTAAGACCCGGAAGCAGTTGAATGATAAAACCTCCGGCAACAATGACGGAGTTGTCCGTATCTACTAATACACCCAAGCCTACAGCCGCCGGTGTTTGCTCCGAAACCGCGAAGTAATAGGTAAAATCATCACCAAGTTCTCCGGAGACAATCGGGACACTGCCAAGGTATGGCTCCTTCATTCCCAAATCCTTAATGACCTCAATAAATCCTTCAGTGCCGACAGCACCTGCCACATCGAGTTTGCCCAAACTATTGCTCGGCAGATGAACATGCGGGTTGTGCACATATCCCCGAACTTCTCCCAGAGCGTTGGACTCTGCCAATACTCGACCTAGTGGCCCATTACCTTTGACATTAATATTAAGTCTCTCCTGGCCCTTGAGCATGGCTCCCATCATGGACGCAGCAGTAACGGTGCGCCCCAGAGCGGCTGTAGCCACCGGAAATGTATCGTGTCTACGCCGCAGCTCTTCAACCAATTCTGTCGTGCGGACTGCAAACGCTCTTACTCTCCCGTCAAATGCCGTTCCCCGGACAAGCCGATCCTTCTTATTTTCCATTGGGTGCATACTCCTCCTATCATTTATTCTAACTATATAGATTGAACCCAGGATTCTTACACGGGGTTAGATCGTCATTGCGGAAAATGTTTGGACTTTTGGCCGCTGTTGTCTCCAGATTTCTTTAGATTGTACCGCTATTCGCGGATAAAATCCGGAGACAAAGGCGGTCGCTGTCGCTCCTTCAGTTCCAAACTTTCCCTCCATTCCATTCCCCTTATGTTACTTTTCTTAGTTCAACCTATATAGCCTCTTTAGGCAATCTTATTTATTACGTTCGTAAACAATGCGCAGTCCTTCAAGCGTGAGCAGCGGATTAATCTCATCAATGCATTCCGTCTCTCCGGCAATAAGCGGGGCTAGCCCTCCCGTTGCAATAACCTTCAGCTCCGGCGCGTTCATCTCAATCTTGATACGTTTGACAATACCTTCAACCTGACCTGCGTAACCAAAAATGATTCCAGCCTGCATCGCATGAACTGTATTACGGCCAATCACCTTTTTCGGCTTCTCCAGTTCGATGCGAGGCAGCTTGGAAGCCCGCTGATACAGCGCTTCGGTAGAAATGCCTAGACCAGGGACAATGGCACCGCCAAGATAATTAGCATCACCATCAATGCAATCAAACGTAGTCGCGGTCCCGAAATCAACAACAACAAGTGGACATTTATACTGTTCAATAGCTGCAACAGCATTCACGATCCGATCTGCTCCTACCTCACGCGGGTTTTCATACCGGAGATTAAGTCCTGTCTTAATCCCTGGTCCAACCAGCAAAGGGTCTTTACCAATATATTTTACACACATATCAACGATCGTCTGAACCAGTGGAGGAACCACTGAGGATATAATGACACCCTCTACATCCTTGACCGAGATATCCGACATATGAAACAAATTGTGTATCAGCACACCATATTCGTCTACCGTTGATTGACGAGCGGTGCTCAGCCGAAAGTGATGCAGTAGCTCCCGCTTTTTATATACACCAAGGACAATATTAGTATTACCGATATCGACTGCCAGCATCATGAGACAGGACCCTCCTTCTTGGCGTTAAGGTCCAGGCTGATATCCAGCGAGGAGAAAGAATACGTTAGGCGGCCAACAGAAATCACGTCGACACCTGTCTCAGCCATTCCCCGTACGGTCTCCAGCGACACATTGCCTGAGGCTTCAGTTCTCACATGCGGCGCTTTCGCTTTAATTCTGGCTACAGCTTCCTTCATCATGTCGGTAGACATATTATCCAACATAATGATATCGGCTCCAGCAGCCAATGCTTCTTCTACCTGCTCCAGGTTCTCCGTCTCGACCTCGATGGTCATCGTATGCGGTATATTCTTTCGCGCCCGGTCGATTGCCTGCCGGATTCCACCAGCACCTTTGATATGGTTGTCTTTGATCATCACCGCATCATACAATCCAAAACGGTGATTCGCCCCGCCACCCACTCGAACTGCATATTTCTCCAACATCCGGTGGCCCGGAGTCGTTTTGCGAGTATCGACCAGTCGGGTTGATAGGCCTTCAAGCTCCTGCACAAAAGAAGATGTGCGTGTAGCCACCCCCGATAACCGCTGCATCAGATTAAGAGCAAGTCGTTCACCTGTCAGGATAGCATGTGTGCTTCCCTCTACCTCGGCGATAACAGTGCCTTTTTCCAGCATCTTCCCCTCCTGGACATGGGCCGTAAACGTCAGTGACGGATCTACTACCTCGAACACCAGCTCCGCCACAGGCAGGCCACAAATGACCCCGCTCTCCTTAGCATGTATTATAGCCTTCGACTCATGTCCGGCAGGAATTGTAGTCTGGGTAGTAATATCACCCGAGCCCACATCCTCACGTAGCCATGACTTGATGGATTGTACCAGTTCTTCATTATATCCGTTAAACATCATCGCTTAATTCCTCCACTATTCCCAGCTCACGAGTCTGGAGCAGGTGTTTGCGCCACTCCTCATCATTGCGCTGCGGATAATCCTCACGGTAATGCGCTCCACGGCTTTCTTGCCGAGCGAGCGCCGACTCTGTGATCAGCAGGCAGCAGGTCAGCATGTTGGCGAATTCGTATTCTTCACGCTTAGATAATGATGCCCCAAAGATCGGCACCTGCCGCTTCAGCTCTTCCAAACCTTTAGACAGCATCTCCTCATTACGCCGAAGTCCGGCATAGCGGACCATCACCTTTTGCAGCTTCAAACGGCGTTCCACAATAGCCTGGGTCGAAGCTTCCGTACGTCCTTCCTGAATGCTGACAGCATTCACATCACGACCCAGAGGTGGCAGTTCACGAACCCGATCAATAATCCGTCGGCCGAATACAACAGCTTCGGACAAAGAATTACTCGCCAGGCGGTTTGCTCCATGTAGACCTGTAGAAGACACTTCACCACAGGCAAACAAGCGTGAAATATTACTTTCCCCGTTCAGGTCAGTCTTGATGCCCCCCATCATATAATGCGCAGCTGGAGCCACTGGAATCCAATCTGAGGTAATATCCAGTCCGTAGCTCATGCAAGTCTCATATATGGTTGGAAAACGATGCTTTACCATCTCTGCCGATTCATGGGTAATATCTAAATAGACAAAAGTCGATTTGGTCAGCTCCATCTCACTTACAATCGCCCGGGCAACTATATCACGTGGTGCCAGTTCGAGCAATTCATGATACCGCTCCATGAAGCGTTCCCCGTTGATATTACGCAGCACCGCACCTTCCCCGCGTACCGCCTCCGAGATCAGGAACCGAGGGGCGCCGGGGTAACTGAGTGCTGTAGGATGAAACTGAATGAACTCCATATCACGAATATGAGCACCTGCCCGATATGCAATGGCCACACCGTCACCGGTAGCAACCTCAGGGTTAGTCGTATAACGGTATAACTGCCCCGCCCCGCCCGAACACAATATTGTTGCATCCCCTTGCAGAAATAGCTTTCCGCCATCTGGCTGCTGCAACAGTACGCCGACGCATTCCCCATCCTCAGTAATGAGATCTATAACATAATGATCATCCCATACTTCAATATTGTTATGCTCCGCCACCTGCTGCCCCAAGGCCCTTACAATCTCATAGCCTGTAGCATCCCCGTTGGCATGGAGAATACGACGATGGCTATGTGCCCCTTCCTGGGTCAGCGCCAGAACACCATCTTCCTTATCGAACAATGTACCAAGTCTGATCAACTCATGCACACCCTCTGGACCCTCATTGACGAGGACATCCACAGCAGTAGAAGAGCAGAGGCCTACTCCCGCCATTAAGGTATCTTGGCGGTGGTAGGCCGGGGAATCATCATCGGAAATAACTGCAGCAATTCCACCTTGTGCATAGCGGGTATTACTCTCCATCAGCGACTTCTTAGTAATCATAATGACACGCCGGTCTTCACTGGCTTTAATTGCTGTGAATAATCCGGCAATTCCGGAGCCTATGACAATGCAATCCGTTTTTACAGTTGGAATATCCCGGAGATCAAAATCAACCAAATATTGTGGAATCATGACCGCTCACCTGTTTCAACGAAAGAGTAGCGCATGCTACTTGACTAGTAGCATGCGCTCTAAGGAAGTTCTGGCTTTGTCGGCGATAGCGGGTGGAACGTAAATTTGCGGTTTCATCGTTTCCAGGGCCTTCACCAATTTTTTGAGATTATTAACCTTCATATTCGGGCACACAAGAAACTTTGTGGCAAAATGGAACTCTTTATCCGGACTATCCTTACGGAGCTGATATCCGGTACCATCTTCGGTGCCAACAATAAACTGCTTGCGATCCGACTTGCGGCAGTATTCCAAAATCGAGGTGGTGCTACCAACATAATCCCCCATGGCTACAACTTCAGGGCGGCATTCTGGATGAACCACGAACTCTGCGTCAGGATATTTGGCTCTCATCTCCACTACATCCTTGACTGTCAACATGTCGTGGGTATTGCAGTAGCCTTCCCAAATGATCAGCTTCTTGCCGGTTTGATCTTGAACATATTGTCCGAGATTCTTATCCGGTACCCAGATGATTTCTTCGGCATCCAGCGATTCAATGACCTTCACCGCATTCGCGGAGGTACAGCAAATATCCGTCTCCGCCTTGATTTCTGCGGACGAATTGATATAAGTAACGACTTTAGCATTAGGGTGTTGAGCCTTCAGCTTACGAAGTCCTTCCACATTGACCATATCAGCCATTGGGCAGCCGGCGCGTTCATCAGGAATGATTACTGTCTTGTTAGGCGCCAAAATTTTAGCACTTTCCCCCATGAAATGCACACCACAGAACACAATCACTTCTGCATCTGTCTCCGCTGCCTTCTGAGCCAGCAAAAACGAGTCACCCCGGAAATCAGCAACCTCCTGAATTTCATCCCGTTGATAGTAATGAGCCAAAATGATTGCGTTTCGTTCTTTCTTAAGCTGTTCGAGACGTATACGAAGTTCACGATTCTGTTCCTGCTTGCGCTCCAGCGCCAAAGCTTCCATGGTCTGTACTCCCCCTTATGTCTTCGCGGCTTGAGGCCGGCACGTTCATGTCAAATTGGATCATATAAAAAGTAAGTAATATTAATCACTAATGTACACAACGTTCCAGCCCCTGTCAATGTAACTGGAAAGACAGCCCACGACTTCTTTTCCAGAGTGCAGACACAAAAAATCCGGAGAACATAACCGTTCTCCGGATTTGCAGCAGTTAATTTAGTTAAAAGACAACTTAGGAAAGACTTCCGCCGCCCTTATTATCATCCGATCCATCATTGCCTTCAGATCCCGGATTGTTCGGGATATCCTTGGCCAGATCCGGTGATGTGGACTGGGTATCCTCAGGCTTGCCTTGAATACGCACACGCACATCTCCGATAGAATCAATTACTGGCTCTCCACCCTCATGGGCAACACCTTCGGATTCCTCAGGCTTGCCATCTTCAGACAGGTAACCCTGCTCGATCAGTTCTTTGATCTGATCCAGCTCCAGTGTTTCCTTCTCAAGCAAGGTGTTAGCAATAAGGTGCATTTCCTTGGAGTACTTGGTCAACAGTTCTCTACAACGCTCGTAGCACGTGCGGATAAAGTTCTGCATTTCTTGATCAATTTCATAAGCGATGGAGTCACTGTAGTTCTGCTCATGCCCGATATCGCGGCCCAGGAATACTTGGCCTTGGGATGTTCCGAACTGCAGAGGTCCCAGCTTATCAGACATACCGTACTCCATAATCATGCTACGAACAATAGACGTAGCCTGTTGGAAGTCACTGTATGCGCCTGTACCGATTTCGCCGATGAACATTTCTTCAGCGACACGGCCACCAAGCAATCCCGTTACTCTATCAAGCAATTCCTGCTTGGTTGCAAGCATCCGGTCTTCCTTAGGAAGCATAATGACATATCCGCCTGCGCGTCCGCGCGGGATAATCGTTACTTTATGCACCATATCGGCATGCTCCAGGAAGTAACCAGCAATGGTATGACCCGCTTCGTGGTAAGCCACAATACGCTTCTCGCGGTCGCTGATAACACGGCTGCGTTTCTCCGTACCCACAATTACGCGGTCAATCGCTTCATCCACTTCACGCATGGAGATATCCTTGCGGTTGCGGCGTGCAGCGAGCAATGCCGCTTCGTTCAGGAGGTTCTCCAGATCAGCACCGGTGAATCCAGTTGTACGCTTGGCGATTACATCCAGCTTAACATCCTTCGTCAGCGGTTTGTTGCGGGAGTGAACTTTCAGTACTGCTTCACGGCCTTTCACATCAGGGCGGTCAACCGTAATTTGACGGTCAAAACGTCCCGGACGAAGCAAGGCTGGGTCAAGAATATCTGCGCGGTTAGTTGCCGCTACAATGATAATACCTTCGTTGCCACCAAAGCCGTCCATTTCAACGAGCAATTGGTTGAGTGTCTGTTCACGCTCATCGTGTCCACCGCCGAGGCCAGCGCCACGTTGGCGTCCGACTGCGTCAATCTCATCAATGAAGATGATACAAGGCGCATTCTTCTTGGCGTTCTCGAACAAATCACGTACACGGGAAGCACCGACACCGACGAACATTTCCACAAAGTCAGAACCGGAGATACTGAAGAATGGAACACCGGCTTCACCAGCTACCGCACGGGCCAGCAAGGTTTTACCTGTTCCCGGAGGACCTACGAGCAATACGCCTTTAGGGATACGTGCACCCACAGCAGCGAATTTGCGCGGATCTTTCAGGAATTCCACGACCTCGACAAGCTCTTGCTTCTCTTCGTCGGCCCCTGCAACATCCTCAAAGCTGATTCGCTTCTTCTCTTCATTATATAACCGGGCTTTGCTCTTGCCGAAATTCATGACCTTGCCGCCGCCACCCTGCGCCTGATTGAACAGGAAGAAGAACAGGATGAACATGATCACCAGCGGGATAATGGAGGAGAGGAACGTCAGCCAAATGCTGTCGCCTTGCATCTTCTTCTGCTCATACTCTACGCCGTGTTCATCACTGGCCTTAACCAATTCGTTAAGAGCAGCATCTGTAGGAGGGATATATGTGGAGAAGCTTTTAGATTTTTTGTCTGCCGGCAGCTCTTTATACTCACCTGTAACCAGGAACGCGTTGCCTTCAAACTGAACCGTTACGCTCTTCACATTATCGCTCTTGATTTCCTGTCTTAACTGGTCATATCTAGGGAAATCGGCGGATTCATTTCCATTGCTTACAAACTGGACAATGCCCACCACGACTAAAAATAAAATCAAATAAAAACCAGAATTCCGGATGAACCGATTCATCCCCTACCTCCTCTCACAACACTCAAGTTATTGTACCATAGCCTGTCGGGACACCTCAAATAAGGGAAGTCCTGGAGTCTGATCACCAGCTGTAAGGCTGTCAATTGTTCAGTTGGAATAAATTTCAGGCTTCAGCACGCCGACGTAAGGGAGGTTCCGATACCGCTCGGCATAATCCAATCCGTAGCCCACAACAAATTCATCGGGCAATACAAACCCTGTGTACTCTGCTTCAAGGTTGACTGTACGTCCCGCAGGTTTGTCAAACAGGGTAACTACTGAGACTGACTTAGCATTACGATTACGCAGCAGTTCGATCAGGTAGCTGAGCGTAAGGCCGCTGTCGATGATATCCTCAACGATCAGCACATCACGGCCCTCTACCGACACATCAAGATCTTTAATGATTTTGACAACGCCGGAAGACTTTGTAGATGCTCCATAGCTCGATACGGCCATAAAGTCCATCTCCAGAGGTACTGTAATGACTTTAACCAAATCTGCCATAAATATAAACGCACCTTTTAAAACACAGATCACTAAAGGGTTACGTCCTGCATATTCCTTGCTCAGCACAGTGCCAAGCTCCTTGATTTTCTGCTGAATTTCCTCTTCGCTGATTAAAACCTCTTTAATATCATTTTGCAACTTGCGAGACCTCCTAAGTTATACTATGAAAGACTTACTTCGACCATTACGTTTCTTCAGTCCCATCACCGTCTTCTAGCGACAGGAGAAGGACCGCGGCCGTATGCCGCCCTACTGCGGCATGCATCGAGCGTCTTACGCCCGGAATCCAGACGATATTGCCCAAACCATCGCACACGAGGGGAATTATAGATCGCTCGGAAGAAGGTATTTTATCATCAATGTAAATATCTTTTACCTTTTTGCTTCCGTTTAATCCCATAACCTTAATGGTATCTCCAGGCAATCTGGAACGGATGGTCAGCGGAAAGACCAATTCATCTAAGTCAAACCATGCCGACATCAATTCAGACTGCTCCCCGCGTAAAAAAAAGCTTTCTCTCTCCAGCACCGTCATCGTCATCACTTTCCCAATCTCACCGAGCGAAAGCCGGGTCTGGGGCAAAGAAATCCGATATGTATAGCTTGCCTGCACCTTCGGAGGCTTGGACGAGAACAACATCATGTCATATTGCCGGATACAGGTAAGCCCCCCGCCCAGATCAAGACTCCAGGTCGTAGGATATTCCTGTAATGTCCGCCGCCGTACAGATTCAATTTTGGAGAAATCCGTAATGGAAGAATCCGCCGACAGATAATTTAATATTAGTTTAATCAAACGCCGTTGTAAAGCGGAGGGTACGGCCGCAAAGGATACCCTTTCAAATGTATATTTCCCGCTATTTACGGAAACCAGTTCATCAAAGCATCTGGTAGCAGCTTCCTCCATATAATCATCCTCGGCTCCAGCAATCTCTGCCAGTTGCAGCAAAGAATGTCCCAAGCGTCCATTGTATCTTTCCAGAAAAGGCAGCACCTCCAGCCGCACAGCATTCCTCGTATATTGCGTCAGCAGATTGCTGGCATCTTCCGCATAGGGATAACCATTCTCCTGGCACAGGCCCACAAGGGCCGTTTTGTTAATACGGAGGAAGGGGCGAATGAGTTGCACCTTTTTTTCAGACCGCTTCCATCTCATGCCGGCCAGTCCCGAGAGCCCGCTCCCACGCAACAGCCGCATCAGTACGGTCTCAGCCTGATCATCGGCATGATGGGCCAGCGCGACAGCTTGAGCCCCATACCGGTGAGCGGTATCAATAAGAAACTGATAACGCTTCTCCCGGGCAGTTCCCTCCGGACCAAGACCACTGTCCTTGGCCAGAGTAGGAATATCAAACTCCGCCATTTCGAAAGGAATATCGAGTTCTGCCGCCAACTGACGAACAAGCTCTGCCTCTTCTACCGACTCCACCCTGAATCCATGATTTACGTGGGCACATATTAGTTTTAAAGGTGTCCGATTTGCCGCAATTTCATGCAGTACATGCAAAAGAGCCACAGAATCCGGTCCGCCGGATACTGCGACTACAATGGTGTCATGAGGCGACCACAGCCCATGCTCAGCTGCAGACTCCAGTACAGCATCCACCAGTCCGTTCATTTGCTCCATATGCGGCTCCCTTCCCGCCCGGCCGTTTGCACAGGTTCGTATACCGGCAGTATGTATAATTTCAAAATCGCAGTAGCCAATAAATTGTAAAGGCCAGCATGAATAAAGACAAGCCAAACGCGTTTTTCAGCCAGCGGGGCGTAGCCATATGCTCTGGTCTGACCTTACGCGAGCCATATATATGATTCTTCCAAACCTCCATGGCCTCGGCCGAGCCGTTGAATCCACCCTTCAGCGCATGACAAATCCAGGAGGACAACTTCTTATCCGGCAGGCTGCGGGCCAGCTTCAACAGTTCATCCACACTTCGCGTCTGCGGAAGCTGCAGAGCTGCACTCTTCAGACCAGGTTCATTGAGCAGGCGAAGACAGAGAACGGCAAAGGCAAACAGATCATAAGCCTCATCCCCTGTCCGGCTGCCAGCATTCCAGAAGCCACGGTCATGCCATTCAGTAAATTGCTTCACACTCCGGCCCATTGGGCTTGCGCCGCCAAAGTCAATCAGTTCCGCTTCTCCGACGTCAGAAACCATAACATTCTCCGGCTTCAAATCACCAAATACAAAGCCGCATTCATGAAGCCTGCGCAGCTTATCAAGCAGTTTCAGGCCCACAAGCCCAAGCCAGTCCGGTCCGTTCTTAGAAAGAAAATGATGCAGCGGTCTGCCCTGCACATATCTCATTACGTAGAACGGCTTATTGTCGTCCTCCCTGTAATCATCTGCTTCCAGCAGATAGGACGACAAGGGCGATTCCCGCTGGGCGCGGTATTCATTGCGCTTCCGGCGGGACTGCAAGGAAGTGAGCACATTGATCTCGGATTGCAGATCAAGCGCATCGTATCCTATTTTAAGCGCATAGTATTCCCGCCTCCCTTGTCGCTGCACGAGATATACGGTTCCATTCGCGCCCCTGCCCAGCAATCGCTGTATCACATAACGGTTTCCCCGCCATTTCCCGGTGATAACGGTGCCGAGAGGATAAGGCGGATTAGACGACATACCCACCAATCATCCCTTCTCTTTCGTCTAGATCTTCAGTCATCAGGCGTCCATGATGTCCATCCAGTGTATCATAACGGTAATGCTCAAGCACCCTGAAAATCGCTGGTCCTGTAGGAGTGGCGCCTCTCATCCGCAGCTTGGAGAACAAAGAGCGGACACCAGACACGTTGCTGGTCCAGTCCATATCAAGCTCTGCATCCTCACTGCTGGTGCGTCCGGGAAAATGAAAGACAGCGATCTCGCTTTTACCTTCCCGTGCCTCCAGACTTAGCGCCAGATCTCGGATAGCATCCTCTACCGCAGCAAGCTTGGGCTTCATGCTGGCGCTGGCATCAATAAGCAGAGCAATACGCAGCGGCGATGTTTCCGTCAGCTCGTCCACGACATTGACGACCTGAGAACGCTGTAGCGGTGGCAATTCTTCCAGCGAGCCATCACCGAGTATTTTTTTCACCTCTTTATTAACCGCCTGCTGAATGGTCTGAACTACAGTCTTTCGCGTCATCATCTGTATCGTTTGGGCCAATTGCGGTGTTCCGACTATACGGCTCAGCCCCCCTCCGGCCTTCGCAATATCGGCAATCTCCCGGCTACCCAGCTCGCCAATTGTTCCATGATCAATCACACCGACCACGTTAACGGTGATTCCCTCCTGCAGGGCATGAGCCGCTGCCATCACCGGACTTTCCCCCACGTTCGAACATCCGTCTGTAATGAGCAGAATCTGCTTCATAACCATTCACTCCCCTTTTGTCTGAAACCTCTGTTTCTAGCATGTCCAGAAATGAGAGATTTCAAACTCGCATTTTGTGATGTGAAAGGCTTTTAGAAAGACTGTGAATGAAGGGGAACTGCGAGAAATGTTGGGCTTTCGATCGCTGTTATTCTCTGATTTCTTTCATCAGAACCGTTATAGTGGTCGAAATCAGAGATTAAAGGCGAACGCTTCGCTTCTACAGCTCCAAAATTTCTCTTTCGTTCCATACCATTCACTTTTTCAAAAGCCTAACACCACCACAAAATTGCGGTGTTTGGGTGGGGAGGAACAAGTGGTGGCGAGTCATCATTTCATTCGACTCGGCAGTTTAGACACAAAAGAACAGAGCAGTTGCACTCTAGCTCACCGTACGCGGGCGCTCCATTCGCCCAATTCCAGGCAGCTGCAAGCTGGACCATTCCGGATGATAATGGTCGATCCGACTGACGACGATGGTCATATCATCATGAATTTCATTGCCTTGATAACGAATGACCTTCTCTAGAAGGGTGTCAGCCATATCCTGCGGATCATGGCCCTCAAGCTCCTGTATCATTCGTTTCATCCATATCTCTTTATTAACGGCATATCCCGGTGCATCATAAATACCGTCGGTCATCATAATGAGAATATCGCCCGGATGGAGCTGCAAGGTGATCAGGTCCACCTCCATATCCTGAATAATGCCGATAGGCAAATTGCTAGCTGTCACAGGAATCACCTCGCTTCCCCGCCGGATAAAGCTAGGCGCGGAGGCGATTTTCATAAAAGTAGTCTGTGCAGAATATTGATCAATCAGCGCCATATCCACGGTAGCATAGAACTCGTCAGGGGAACGGAGCATCAGCACCGAATTGACGGATTTGACCGCCAGCTTCTCATCCATGCCTGATTGCAGCAGCTTCTCCAGCATTCCCAGCGCCGCGCTACTCTCCATCCGTGCACGCTCGCCGTTGCCCATTCCATCGCTGATCGATACAGCAAAGGTTCCGTTGCCCAGTTCGACGGTACTGAAGCTGTCACCGGACAGTAAGTCCCCTCCTTTGGCCGCATTAGCTATCCCGGTATTTACCTCATATGCTTTTGCCGATCCGAACGTAACCATCGAAAGCCCTTCACGGGGATGGACTGCCGTCTCGCTCATGACAGCTATGTTCTCATTAAGAATGTCCGAGAGCAGCGGGGCAATCATTTTGCGGCATTCATCGAACCCACGAGTATAGGCATGAACGACCTCAATTTCTACGCGTCCGGGGTCAAGGCTTAATATATCAATGCTATGGATGGACAAGCCCAGCTTCTCCAAGGCTTCACGAATCTGGCTTTCCTGGCGATACATCGCCTGTCCTTCCCGCTTAATTTCTTTGGCCAGGTCCTCCATCACCTGGGAGACGCCGGACAGCTGCTCGGCAACAAATTGCCGGCTGTCGTATATTTGTCTTTTCCACCGCATATCATGCTGGTAAAGGCCATATTGACCCTTCATGAACTCCAGAACCTCACCCGTCTTGCCGCAAATCCGGTTCCACTCAGGGGGGAGTTGAGCGGCCGTCACATCCGGGCATTCTTCCACGGTAGTCATCATGTCCGTCATATAACGATAGGTCTGATAGAATTTCGCATCCCAGCAATGACCACGGCGCACGCAACCTGCGCAGACATTGTCCGTCACCGTACTCATGAAATCCTCCATTTCACGTTCGGCTGTTCCCGCCTCTCCGGCGCGTGAGATTTGCCCAAAGCTACTGGACAGCTGGCGGAATACCTGCGAGAACTGTGTCACCCTTTCTGCCGTAATATCCCGTACCCTGCGGGCATATTCATGCTGAGATCGACTATGATCGGCTGTACCCGGTACATATTTGGCAATTGCCGAAATCATGCTGCGCGGAGTCAGAAGAAATAACACCACCGCTACACAAGTCTCCCATGTTGAAACCATCATGTCACCCGGACCCGTGAAATAGACGGACAGAATACTGGAGCCCAGCAGCATTCCGATCGAAACAGCACCTTTCCGGCCTCCCTGCATCATGCCCGCCAGCATCCCGGAAAAAGCTAGCAGGCTCATCTGATAGATCGCCCCAATATCAGCCAAGCTGAGGATTAGCCCTGTAACGACCCCAACAGCGGCCCCTAGCGGGGCACCGCCAGCCATTGCAAATAATAGGATAAGGTATCGGGAAAGAATATGCTCCAGAGACAGCCCTCCTACAGACCAGCCGACCAGTCCGGTCATTACGGAGGCGAGCAATATAATCAAGCAGAGAATTTCTTCATTACGCAGCGATCGGCTTTTCTGCCTAAAAGTCAGTAGCGGAAGCGCCTGCACGAATACCAACGTCAGTACGAAACCAAGGCCTGCGTCGAGGGTCATCATCATCATCGGATACCAGGTGAATGAAGGGCCAATCACGATTTGGAACAGACCGACCATAAAGGAGGATACGAAGACCATAAGCGGGGCATAAGAAAGGTCAATACGCTGGAAGCTTTCCATTCCCTTATAGACCAACATAAATATTATCAACTCTGCAGCAATCACCAGGCCTCCAGGGAAAGGCGTGAAGAGGCTGCCTGCGATAATCGCTACGGCCACGGGGAGCATAGAGTCTCTGCGCATAAACATAATGACGGCAAAATAAGCGATAGCGAACGGGGACAGCTCATTCAAGATAGTAGCTCGTCCAAGCAGGAAACCCATAACGCTAAGGAGCAGCATCCATTTCTTCGCTGCCAGCAGCTGAAGGGCCCGCTGGTTCTGTGCCCATGTCTTCAGACGCGATCCCAAGCTTTCTTTTTGTGCCTTGTTGTCCTTGTTTCCTGTTCTTGTCCACTCCGGCAAATTAACCACATTGCTTTTACTCATTACTCTACACCACCCGTTTCCAAATTTATGGTTCTCATTATATAGTGGCGGGTCTGAGAAAGTTTGTCAGAAACGGAAGGTAAGTCATAAGAAATTTCCGACAAAAAAGCCTGTCCCGACAAACCCCGGAAAAAGGCCCTTTATACCTTATGGGACAGTGGCTTACTCTGCTTGAGCAGAAGCAATGCCGGCTTTCTGTCAGTGATTGACAGCAGCCATTCGCCAGCGATTGCCCTAAACTACTGCGAGATTGGCGAGGATGCTGTCGGCGATTTGACGGTCCCCGACAAAAAAAGTTAAGGGTCGTGAAACCTTGTCTATCTACTAAAGAAAAAACAAAAAAACCGCAAAGGGCCAAAGGCCCCTGCGGTTATTTATGATGTTCAAGTTTGGGATTATACGCGCTTGGCTCCACGGCCTCCGCGTTTTCCTTCTGTGTTCTTCTTAATCGAAGACATGCGCTCTTCGCTGTCTTTCAGGAAGCGTGACATTTTATCCTCGAATGAAGGTTTACCGGCTGCAGGCTTGAATGGACGCCCTCCCCGTTCACGATTAAATCCACCGCCTCCACCACCGTTACCTCCACCGCCGCCGAAACGGTCTCCACCGCTTGGACGTTCAGGTCTTGGTGCTCTTGGGGGACGTACTTCCGATGCCGGCTTATCTACGGCCTGCTTGATGGAAAGTCCGATCTTACCGTCCTTGTCGACGTTGATCACCTTGACTGTTACTACATCACTAATCTTCAGATGATCGTTGACATCCTTGACGTAATTATCGGCGATTTCCGAGATGTGAACGAGACCTGTGACACCTCCTGACAGATCCACAAATGCTCCGAAATGCGTGATGCCTGTCACCTTGCCTTCTAACTTGGTGCCCACTTCAATTGCCATAGAATAAAATGATCCTCCCTTAAAAATATACAGACGAATATTAAGGTCATCCTGTCTGCGGTGATTTGATTATACAGTAAAGAGAACAGCAAGGCAACAGAGCGAAAAGCCCTTTTGACCTGCTTTATTTCCCTGATTGCTCTGTCCGGATCGGAGTCTCCCCCTGAGGGTAGATATTATACCATTTACGCGCCAATTGGCCGATATACTCATCATCATTCAGCCTGGATACATCGTATTTCAATTGATCCAGCGATTTGGTAATACTATCCTTAGTCTCCTGCTTCTTAGCCAGATCGGCACTCTTGTCCGCGATCAACGCGTGCTGGGAAAAGAAAATATAGCCTGCCCAGCCGAAAAAAACCGTCACAACGACCAGCCAGATAAATTTCCTTCGCTTCGCGCCGGCAGCTGAAGCCTTATTCGCATTCTTCTCTTCTGCAGAAAATCTGTTCATGCTGCGTCCCCCTCTTCAAGGTCAGCGTTTCCATCGCCTAGTCAGCCAAGTAGTAATTGTTGTCATCCATGTGCTATGAACAAGCCGTGCCCAATAGGGAGAAAGCCATCTAACAGGCAGTATCCAAAGCGGCTTCGTTAGACGCAGGAGCAGCTTGAGAACAAACAGCACAATACGTCCGAGCAGCGTTAGTATCCCTTTGAGAAGACGCCAGAGCCACAGAAGCGGCATCCCGATCAGGATGGTTACAAGCTTCCAAAGGAATTTGAACACAGAATGAACCAACTGAATTAACATTACCACAAAACGCCGCACCGTAACACTGAAGATCAAAAAATAGATCCATACACCCAGAAATAGACCAAGGAACGCGTAGAACCGCAACTGCCCCTGATTACCGGCATACAGCAGACGAAACACAAGGAGGGCAGCCCACAGCCAGTACAGCAAATCCAGGGCGGCGCACAGCCAGTTGGGAAACCTTAACTTGAACGACAGCACCCGGTAGCCGTCATAGGCGAGTCCCATTACCACCCCGGCCAGCATCATGTAGAGCAGGGTTACCCATTGGACCCCGGGGTTCATTTGAAGAGCTTGCCGATAATTCCCTTGTTTTTGCCCTGCGAACCGGGATCAAGATAAATCAATGAATGAACATTGCCTTCTAGCGACAGGAGTCCGTTTTCCAGGCTGAGATTTTTGATATGTAAATGGCTCCCGCGAATGGTGAGATGGCCGAGTTCTGTACGAAGCAGAAACTCCTCGCTGTCGAAACTCTCCACATTCTGCACGCCCGTAAGTTCGAGCTGCTTGCGGTCGTGCATATGCAGATCATGTTGCTTATTGGCTTTTACTGGTTCGATCATAGCATGTACCCCTCCTTCTTATCTCTAATCTATGGTGGGGGAGTTTAAGATAGAACAAGGGCTTGTTTTAAAAATATGCTTACTCTCTCTGAAACCCTCTTATCCACGCAAAAAAAGCGCAACTCTACATTATCGTAAAGTTACGCTTTCTTTCATCAGGCATCCGTATAAGCTAAGGTACCGGCACTTACCACTCCAGCCCGTTGCTCTTCGCAACCGGCTCTTCCCGGAGCAGGGTATACATTCCAGCGGCTTCGTCCTTGCGGGTCGTCTCCACCAGTTTTTCTACCTTGACCGTCACCAGCTTCTGACCGAACTGCACTGTAATCTCATCGCCGAGCTTTACTGTGCTGCTAGGTTTGGATTCCCGTCCGTTAATCAGCACCCGGCCTTGTTCGGACACATCCTTGGCCACTGTACGGCGCTTAATCAAACGGGAGACTTTCAAAAATTTGTCGAGACGCATTAGTTAACGGCTTCTTTAAGCTTGTTACCTGCCTTGAAGGCCGGTACAGTGGATTCAGGGATTTCAATAGTTGTGCCCGTTTGCGGGTTACGGCCTGTACGACCGGAACGTTTGCGGGTTTCGAAAGTGCCGAAACCGATCAATTGGACTTTATCGCCTTTAGCCAGAGCTTCGGTGATCTCGCCCAGGAATCCATTCAGTACTGCTTCTACGTCTTTCTTTGCCAATCCGTTTTTCTCGGAAATGTTGTTAACCAAATCTGTCTTGTTCATAGTTTAAGGTTCCTCCTAGGATACGAAAAAATAAATGAAACGAGATTTATCGCCATTATCAGCCACAAATCCCCATTTCGTCTTTATGATATTCTGGATGCCACCCGAAAATCCTGCCATGACTCGCCGTTTTTTTTAAAAGCGGGCTTCGTTCTTCCCGGCAAGAAGAGGGTTAGCAGAGTATAGCACTATTACATTATAAACTGCAATCCCTGCTTCAAATCAAAGATTCATAGCCGCTATATTCATAGCATAGCCGCTTCTTCGCGTATATATACGGCTAAGTATCTTTCGATAGATCGCCAAGCGTGAAGCAGGTTCAGTAAGCCTTCTGCAGTACCTGTCGTTACTTGCGCTCCTGGACCTTGGCTTCCTGCCAAAGTGCCTCCATCTCATCAAGACTGCTATCCTGCACGCTCTTCCCCTTGCTGCGCAGGCTTTGTTCGATATATTGGAACCGCTGGACAAATTTGCGGTTGGTTCGAGTCAGCGCATCTTCCGGATCGGCGCCGATAAACCGGGCCACATTAGTGGCTGCAAAGAGCAGATCACCCAGCTCCAGAATCTGTTCTTCCGCAGGGGCTCCGCTATTAATAGCCTCCTGCAGCTCGTCTGCCTCCTCGCGAACCTTCACCAGGCAGTCCAGTGCATTGTCCCAGTCAAAGCCTACCTTAGAGGCTTTCTTCTGCAGCTTATAGGCCTTCATCAAGGCCGGCAAATCCCGGGGGACGCCATCAAGGACAGATTGCTCCTCCGGCTTCACACCCTTACGCCGCTTCTCCTCTGCTTTCATGCCTTCCCAGTTCTGTAGTGCCTCATCCGCATTGCCGGCCTCCCGGTCGCCGAATACATGGGGATGACGGAACACCAGCTTGTTGTTCAGTCCCTCGATAACGTCAAACACATTGAACGTTCCCACTTCTTCTTCCATCTGAGCGTGCAGCATGATCTGCAGCAGCAGGTCACCCAGTTCCTCCTTCATGTGGTCCGGGTCATCCTCATCAATGGTTTCCAGCACTTCGTAGGTTTCTTCGATCAGGTTCTTGCGCAGCGATTCATGGGTCTGCTCTTGGTCCCAAGGACAGCCTTCCGGGCTGCGGAGAATATCGACAATTTCATGCAAACGGGCAAAGGTGCGATTCCGCACGTCTTCCGCATGGTTCGCCGGAATATAGATGAGCGACAGGTTGCCGTACCCGTCCAGACGGTCCAACTCATAGAGAGGCACCTTCAGAATTTGTTCCTCGTTCTCTACGCCAAGCGCATGCCCCACCACAACCTCATATTCGGGTGGATACAGCTCCATTAGGCACAGCTTGGTCTCCGAAGCGGTGAAGGTGTCATACACCTGACCGATCAGAGTGTGCAGCTCGGGCTGAAGATGTGAGCGGCGAATACCGGAAGCATCTAGCAGCTGGAACCCTTCGATAGGGTCAAAGCCGAGCCGCACAAAAGCCTCGTCCAGGAAGCTCTCGCCGCCCAGAATCTGCAGCTCTATGCCCCATTCGGGGCAGCGTTGCCGGAGTAAGGAAACCGCCGATTCGGCGACCATGGGATGCCCTGGCACCGCATAGACAATTTCCGTGCCTTGCTCGGCAGTAGAGGCCTCTTGAATTAGACGGGAGGCAATTGCCTCATAGACCTCGGGGAAAGAGGACAAAGACTCGTACAATCCGTCGAACGATTGCCATTTAATCTCCAGCTCCGCAAGCGCGGACATCATCGGATGTTCCTTGGTGCGTACGTACACGGTGGAGGCTGCCTTCAGTTTCTTGATAATACCCAGCGTCAGCCGATCGGGATTGCCGGAACCCAGTCCGACAATCGTTAATGATGCGCTCATGCTTGTTCATCTCCTTATTGACCTTCTCTAGCCTTAATAACAGGCAGAAGGCACTCTATCCTTGAATGTTCTTTTGGGCTCGCTACGGGAGGCCAAAAGACAGTGAATGATTCATTTACAACAACTAGCGGAACAGCCGCAGCTTACTAAAGCCCTTCGCCAGGGACGGGCCGATGCCCGGAAGCTGGCGCAACTCGCTCTCGCTGAGCAGCCGCAGGGCGATCGCGCCCACGGCGAAGACGGCGCAGCCCGCCGTCACGCCGAGCAGGCTTTGGGCCAGGCTGGCGGTACGCCCGCCAGCCAGCCCTGCCGCCGCGAACAGCGCGTCAGCTCCATAGCTGACGGCCGCAGCGGCGGCGGCCAAGCCCGCGAGTAGCACCGCGGGCTTCACCAGGGCATCTGCGAGGCGAAGCCGCAGATAGCCCTGGCGGTGCAGCAGCAGCACGTTCAGCGCTGCTGCCAGCAGGTGCGCGGCCACACTGGCGATGGCCGCTCCGGTAATGCCCTGCTGCGGGACAAGCAGCAGGTTGAGGGCCGCCTTGAGCCCCGCGGCGGCCAAGAGATGTAGTGCTGGGGCACGCACATGCCCCAGCCCCTGCAGCAGCGCGGCCGAGATGATGCTGACCGTGCCGCCGGCGGCGGTGAAGGCCAGCCAGATCATCGTGCTGCTGCCGGCAGTATCGCCGTAGAGCGCGATGTTAATCGGCTCGGCCAGCACCGCCAGCCCCACAGCGGCTGCGAGACCCAAGAGCCAGAACCAGCGCAGCGACAAGCTGCAGCGGGTCTCGATCAGCTTCAGATCACCGTTGTACTTGGCTTCTGCCAGTGCGGGAATGAACACGACGGACAGGGATGTGGCAAGCATGGTCACAATCTGCACAAGCGGCAGGCCGCGGTTATAGATGCCAAACTGTGCCATGGCTGCACTTTCACTGAGACCCTCCGAGAGCAAACGAGGTACAGTAAATACGTCGACCAGTCCGATCAGTGGAAGGGCCAATGCCCCCAGCATTACAGGAACCCCATAGGCCAGCAGGCTGCTGGCCTTAATTCCTGAAGCTTGTCCCTGCAGGGACTTGGCTGCACCCTGGGACCTCGTTACTTCTGCAGTAGCCGCCACTTCTGCCACAGCGGAAAGCTCCGTATTGCGCCGGTGTTTCCTCCAATACAGCAGCATCACTAGCAAGCCGGCGGCCCCGCCCCCGGCAGAGCCAAGCAGAGCACCAGCCGCAATACTTTCCACTCCGGCCCCGTGTGAAGTCAAATAAAGCAGCAGGGCAATCATTACCGCTACGCGGACCGACTGCTCCACAATTTGTGATACCGCAGTAGGGGTCATATTGTGGAGACCCTGGAAATAACCCCGTAATGCCGCCATAACCGGAACGAATACAAGCCCCCACGATGCACTGCGTAGTGCCGGAATAACATGGGAACTGCCAACCCATACAGCAATAAGAGGCGCGCCAGCATAGGTGAGGAGACCAAGCCCCAAACCACAGAGGCCAGTAATCAGCGTGGACAGCAGAAGGATCCTGCGGCCTTCATCTTCCCGCCTTCCGGCGGATGCTTCTGCCACGAATTTGGATATGGCTGAAGGCAAGCCCAGCATGGCGATAGTTATGAGCATCGTATATAGCGGATAAACCGTATTGTAGATGCCGAATACAGCATCACCGCCCAGATTTTGCAGCGGAATTTTTTGCAAAGTGCCAATCAGCTTCGAGATAATAGCCGCCGCACTAAGAATAAAGGCTCCCTGGAGCAACCGGGAAGCTTGTGCTGTCGATTTCATGAGATTACCTGCTTCTAACACTGAATTTGGAAAGAAACGCAACTGCCACCCAGTCAAACAACCGTAGTCAAAACAAGCTTAATTATAACGTATGTATGCCCTGAACGACAAAACTCCCGCTTTCCTTTGTACATCATACCAAAAGGAGAGCAGGAGCCATAGTACCGTAGATATTACTGTTCCATCTGCTTGCCCAAAAATGCGGCAGCCGTTTCAGCCATTTTGACTTCCATCTGGGACATCTTCACCGAATCATCCTTATTCAGCATCACTACACAGCCGATCGGATCGCCTCCTGAAATAATCGGTGATGCTACATAAGTGGACAGCAGTTCTGAATGGTCTTTGCCTATCTCATAATTGCCACCGTTCGTTTCCAGCACCGTTTTGCGGCCATCCATTACCTTTTCCAGCAGCACGCCAACTTGCTTCTCCAGATACTCCTTCTTGGAGCCGCCAGCAAGTGCAATGAAGGTATCTCGGTCTGCGATTATGGTTATATGACCTGTGCTTTCATACAGCGACTCGGCATATTCTTTGGCAAAATCACCAAGCTCGCCAATTGGAGAGTATTTCTTGAGGATGACTTCACCATCGCGGTCAACGAAGATTTCCAGAGGGTCTCCTTCCCGGATCCGAAGCGTCCGTCTAATTTCTTTGGGAATCACCACTCGTCCGAGGTCGTCAATACGTCGTACAATTCCAGTAGCTTTCATTCACATGTTGCCCCGCTTTCTTAAGAAGTATTGTTCAACTACTGTCCATTATGGGAATGGATAATCCCAGTGATTTATCGTAATATCTGCCCATAGTATTCATCTCTTCCCAGTTCCTTATACATATCATTGCCTGTATAAAAAAACTCGGGCAAACTTCGACAATTGCTGTGAAAGTCTGAATAAAACAAAAAAATACCGCCCACAGGGGCGGTACTTGAAACAGAAAGCAATGATGCTTTCTTCAGTGTGTAATGAATTATACAGGGGAGCTTGTCCCGGCTTATTCAGCGGCCTTTGTTGCCTCAGGAGACGCACTTGGCTCTGTGCCTTTTTCATCAGCAGGGGCAGAGCTCTTCGGCAGGTTGATCTTCTCAATGATACCGTCAAGTTCCTTCTCCATGAAGTTCTCCAGGCTCTTGGAAGCCAATGATTGCTTAATGTTTTCCTTCTGCTCATCGGTCAATTGGTCGAAGGTCTTCTCCGTACGGGATTCCACTTTGATAATGTGATATCCAAATTGGCTTTCTACCGGTTCACTGATCGTGTTCAGCGGCAGGGTCTGTGCAGCCTTCTTAAACGACTCTACATAGGTACCAAGTGGTTTATCTTTATACTCGCCACCCGTTTCCTTGGAAGCCGTATCGTCGGTGTATTTCTTCACAACTTCCGCAAAATCGGCTCCGCCGTCAAGCTCTGCCTTTACTTGCTTCGCAAGCTTCAGAGCATCCTCTTTGCTGCGTTCCTTCTTGTCGGCATCTGTAAAGCCAATCAGGACATGACGCAGATTAGCTACGGTAAAGTCGCCCTTTGTCGCTTCAAATTCTTTCTTCACATCTTCATCCGTGACCTTGAGTAGCATATCCTGATACACAGTCAGCACGCGCACCATGTATGCATGGATATCTTCTTCCGTGATCCCTTGCTGCTTCAAAGTATCTTTATACGTTTTGCCAAGGCCTTTTTTCATAGCCTCAACTTGGGCATCGGCTTCCTTCTTGGCTTCTTTCTTGGCCTCGTCGGTAGCTTGTCCAGCCAAATATTCGAAGGCTACCTCTTGCTTGAGGATGGACTCCTTAAAGGCATCAATTTGCAAATATTGCGCCTGATCAGGCGACAGGAATTTCATGATCTTCTGATCCAGATCAAATGCTTTTTCTGTAATAGTACCACCTTTATAAGTAGCAACTGCCGTACTGTTATCCGCGGCATTGCCTCCCTTACTGCTGCTGCAAGCAGATAGTACAGAGAAGGAAAGAGCTGCTGCCAGTGATACGAGCAGCACTTTCCAGGTTTTTGTTTTATTTAACGACATTGTGAAGTTCTCCCTTCGATTTGAAAGCCTGTTTGACTTCCTCCAGGAATTGCTCAAGTAAGTCAAGCAGCTCTTTGTCCCCGAGTCCTTTGGACTTGACCCGGATGACGGCTTTTGCATCCTTTTCAAATTGTACACGTCTTTCGAAACGATTTCCAACTTTAGCGAGCTTTGTCGTATCAAAAGCTCCGATCCGGTCCTCATAGAAATTGAGCGAGACCTCGTCTCCTCGCCGCACCATAGCGTCGATGCCGTACATCTTGCCATAAACTTTCAACCGGGCTACAGACAATAGGTTAACGACTGCCTCCGGCAGCTCCCCGAAGCGGTCAAGCAGCTCGTCTTCAAGCTCGGAAGCATCGTCAAAGGCGGAAATAGCCGCTACCTTTTTATAAATTTCAATTTTTTGGATGCTGTCGTAAATATACTCTGACGGGAGATAGGCGTCAATCGACAAATCAATGACGGTATTACCTTCCTTCAGCGAGGTATCTTCCTCGCCAAGTACGGTCACTTTACGTTTGCGGATCTCCTCTGCCAGCATCTGCGAATATAGATCAAAGCCCACTGAGGCAATAAAACCGTGCTGCTCTGCCCCCAGCAAGTTCCCCGCGCCACGGATGGAAAGGTCGCGCATAGCGATTTTGAACCCGGAACCAAGCTCCGTGAACTCCTTGATCGACTGCAGCCGCTTCTCCGCCACTTCAGTCAGAACCTTATCCCGCTGATATGTGAAATAAGCGTAAGCGATCCGATTGGACCGGCCTACCCGTCCCCGTAGCTGATAGAGCTGAGACAGCCCCATTTTATCAGCATCATGCACAATGAGCGTGTTGACGTTAGGAATATCTACCCCGGTCTCGATAATACTTGTGCTGACAAGCACGTCGTATTCGCCATCAAGGAAGTCCAGGATGGTTTTCTCCAGCTCCTGTTCCGACATCTGGCCATGACCGATGCCAACGCGTGCTTCCGGCACCAGCATGGAGATTTGCGCAGCCATTTCCTGAATACCTTGGACACGGTTATACAGATAGTAGACCTGACCCCCGCGTGCGAGCTCCCGCTCCACTGCCTCACGGGTCAGAGTCTGGCTATGTTCAACGACATACGTCTGTACGGGAAAGCGGTTCTCCGGTGGCGTCTCAATGACAGACAAATCCCGTACCCCAAGCATCGACATGTGCAGTGTGCGGGGAATCGGTGTTGCGGTCAATGTCAGTACATCCACGTTCGTCTTCAGCTTCTTCAGCTTTTCTTTATGAGTCACGCCGAAACGCTGCTCCTCATCCACAATCAACAGACCCAAATCTTTGAATACCAGATCCTGTGAGAGCAGCCGGTGTGTACCGATGACCACGTCAACCGTACCCTGTTTGACGCCTTTGATCGTATCATTCTGTTCCTTACGGCTGCGGAACCGGCTCAGCACCTGTATATTCAACGGGTAATTGGAAAATCGCTCACGAAAAGTCTCGTAGTGCTGCTGGGCTAGAATCGTCGTTGGCACTAATACAGCCACTTGCTTACCTTCAATGGCTGCTTTGAAGGCGGCACGAATGGCTACCTCAGTCTTACCATAACCAACATCGCCACATAGCAGACGATCCATCGGACGGTTCTGCTCCATGTCCTTTTTAATTTCCTCAATCGCGCGCAGCTGGTCACGAGTCTCCTCGTACGGGAATACTTCTTCGAACTCCTGCTGCTCCTGAGTATCCTTCTCAAACCCGTATCCCATCGCGCTTTGACGCTCGGCATACAGCTTGATCAGATCGTCGGCAATATCCTGTACCGAAGAACGCACCTTATTAGTGACACGGGTCCATTCATTTCCACCCAGCTTGTATACCTTAGGCTCTTTGTCTTCGGAACCGACATATTTCTGGATCAGGTCAATCTGTTCGATCGGCACAGACAGCTTGTCGCCGCCAGCATACATAATATGCATGTAGTCACGGTGGATCCCACTGACTTCCAGCGTACCGATCCCCATGTATTTACCAATCCCGTGGTTCTGGTGAACGACATAATCGCCGATTTTCAATTCTGTGTAGCTCTTGATTCGTTCAGCATTGTCTATACCCTTCGACACTTTGCGCGCTTTGCGCTGCTTCTGGGAGAACATCTCGCCTTCGGTAATCACCGCAAGGTGAATAGACGGTAGCTCAAAACCAGAGCCCAGATTTCCCTGAACAATGGTTGGCTCCTCAATGCCGTAGTCATAAAGGACTCTGCGCACACGCTCAATACGTTCCTCGCCATTCGCCAGCATGATGACTTTAACACCGGATTTGTGCCAGCGCTCCATCTCTGATTTCAGCACATTCATCTGTCCATGGAAATCCTGCATCCCACGGCTGATGAACCCCAATATGTTCTGAGGCTGAACATGTGGAACCTGGCGGAGAAAGATCGACATAAACAGACTTTGGAACGGACGGTGATACATTACCGTGTCAGTCTCTACAGAGAGCTGCAGATCCGGTAGCGTCTTACCATTCTGCAGCAAATGAAGGTTCCATTCCGATTCATCCCGTTCCAACTGCTTCGCCGTCTCCAAGAGCCGTGCTGGCTCGTCAAATACAAGCAATGTATCCTCGACCATATAGTCATACAGATGGGAACGTTCAGGATAAAGCAAACTGATATATTTATAGATTTCCGGAAAATAAGTGCCCTGGCGGAGCATCTCCAACTCACGGCCCATTTCCTCCCGCAGACGCAGCTTCGCCTGGCGGTCCGTCATTTTCTCTAGCTGGCGTTCCAGCAGAACCGCCGCCTCTGCAGCTGCCGCTTCCTGACGGGACTTGTCCGCGATGATCTCCTTGGCTGGTGTAATCTTCACACTACGTACTTTGTCAATCGAGCGTTGATCGGCCGGATCGAAAGTTCTGATCGAATCGACTTCTTCGTCGAACAGCTCCACCCGGTATGCCAAGGTAGAGGTCATTGGATAAAAGTCGACAATCCCCCCTCTTACACTTAGCTCCCCGCGGTTCTCTACCCGTTCTACCCGCTCATAGCCCATTTCGATCATGGACAGCAGGAATTCCTCAAGGTTAAGCGTACCATCCTGTGAGATCGTCACCTGCGCCCCAGCCATAACATGAGGGGAGGGCAGCAGACGGCGCACACCTGAATAAGGGGCGATTACAATGCCACGGAAGCCCTGAGCGCATCGTGTCAGCACATCGATTCGCTGAGCTAACGTCTCTGGACTGGAGACCGCCGCCTCAGCAGCCACCAGTTCATTGGCAGGGTAAAGCAGTACGCGATCCGGAGAAAGCGCTTCCTGCAAGTCATCAGCCATCTTCTGGGCCGAGAACATATTATGCGTCACCACCAGCAGCGGGCGTGCCGTCTCTTCATGCAGCGCCGCCAGCATGATCTGCCGGGCAGATCCGGACAGGCCGGATATGAGTTGTTCCTTCATACCTGCTGCAACACCGCGGGTGACAGATTGAAAATCGGGATCTTTGGAAAAAGCTTCTATAAGACCTTGTAACAACAGGCGCACCTCTCTTACTAAACAGGTTGAAGGCGGCTGATGCCGCCTTACCTATTATGATTGGAATCGAAAAACAAGCCTCAGCTGTAACGCCAAGGCTTGCGGATGACGATAGAGACAGGCGCTTCCACTTACTGAAGCGGACTGGCCAGTAAGCTGAGCTCGGGATTGTTATCCAAGGCCTGCTTGCAATAATCGCAAGTAACCTTTACCGTAATCTCGCCTTCTGAATCATACGCTATGATATCTCTGCGCTCCGCAGGGGTCAAGGAATGTAGGCCTAGCTGCACTTCTGTCGCATCGCTTCTGTGAATGCTGCCCAGAAAGGTTCTGCAGTGCCTGCATACATAGTTTATTGCCATCTATATGCCTCCTGAAGGTAGTATATACCTTCAGTATGCCCGGCTGACACTGTCTTTAGCCCGGTATAAAGACCATTGCTACATATTAACCGTTGAATTTGGCCATGGTCTGCTCAAATGTATTCTTGAGACTGAACTCGAGCGCATCGCAGGTACTCGTAATCGTATCCTGCAGCTTATCCCCGTCCTTCTTGGCAAAAGTGGACAGTACATAATCCACTATCGCATAACCCGGCTCAGGGCGGGAGATCCCCATTCTTACCCGATTAAAGTTCTGGGTTCCTGTGTGCTGTATGATGGATTTAATTCCGTTATGCCCGCCAGAACTTCCCTGATAACGCAGTCGTACCTTGCCTAGCTCTGTGTCCAGGTCATCGTAGACTACGATCATATCTTCAAGCTGAACCTTGTAATAATCCATATATGCGCGTACGGCTTCACCGGAAAGGTTCATGAAGGTCATTGGCTTGATCAGTACGGTCTTGACGCCGCCGATCACCCCTTCACCGATAATCGATTTGCATTTGTTCTGATTCAAGGAAATTCCATGTCTGGCTGCCAGTTCATCCAGCGCCATGAATCCGACATTATGCTTGGTTTTCGCATATTGCGGACCGGGATTTCCGAGTCCAACTATCCATTTCATTGCTGAACGTTCCTTTCTCTTCGGCTCTTTTGCGCAAGTGATTACTGTTTTTGGTACAATGGAAGCATAAGAGCTTCTTGGACCGACATTACACTTTCGAAGACAGGTGATTATTCTATGTTACGCCAGGGCGAGAAATTAATGCTTCACCGCCATTTCCAGTATCACATCCAGTATGCTGTGCCTGTCGAGATTTACCTGGACAATGTGCACATAGACATCGGTATACTGACGGCAGTAGATGAAGGCTTTGTCGAGCTGCAGGGTACGCTGTACAACCGCAATCGCTATACCTTCATCTCCCGTCCCGGGTACTAGAAAGCCATATGCTTTCCCCGGCATCACGCCGAGAAGGGTTACATCTTCCTGATAGGAGAGGTGTAACCCTTTATTTATTATACAGTTACTTCTAGTCTATCTATCTTATTCAATCTCGAACAACTTGCTGATCGACAGCTCCTCGTGCACGCGGATGATGGCTTCGCCCATCAGTGGAGCAACGGATAGCACTTTTAGCTTCGAAGTAGGGTTCTCGCTGCGGATTGGAATGGTATCCGTCACGATAATCTCCTTGATCGGCGAGTTCTCCAGACGCTCATGCGCAGGTCCGGACAAGACCGGGTGGGTACAGCAAGCGTATACTTCCTTCACGCCGCCTTCCATCAGGGCATTAGCGCCCAGTACAATCGTTCCGGCTGTATCAATGATATCGTCAATCAGAATCGCTGTTTTGCCTTCAATGTTACCAATGATGTTCATAACTTCACTGACATTTGGCTCCGGACGACGTTTGTCGATAATGGCCAACGGAGCATTCAGGAAATCAGCCAGTTTTCTGGCGCGAACCACACCGCCGTGGTCAGGAGACACAACGACAGGATTCTCGATTTGTTTCGAGCGGAAATACTGGGCCAAAATCGGCACGCCGAGCAAATGATCCACTGGAATATCAAAGAAGCCTTGAATCTGCATTGCGTGAAGGTCCATCGTAATGACGCGGTGCGCTCCTGCTTTTTCAATCAGGTTCGCCACCAGCTTGGCCGTAATCGGATCGCGTGAACGCGCTTTACGGTCCTGACGCGCATACCCGTAGTATGGAATAACAACGTTGATGCTCTTCGCGGAAGCGCGTTTGAGTGCGTCTACCATGACGAGAAGCTCCATCAGGTTGTCATTGACTGGACCACAGGTCGACTGTACTACATATACATGGCAGCCCCGTACGCTTTCCGACAGCTTCACCTGAATCTCGCCATCACTGAAACTGGTAGTATGCGATTCACCCATCGGAATACCGATATAGTCCGCAATTTGACTGGCCAGCTTGGGATTAGAATTACAGGTGAAAATTTTTAGCTTGGAATCACAATAAGTCATAAAATATAAACCCTCCGTGACGGAATTTAGCTTTCCAAAGGCGCCGGAGCGGAGATGTTCAGTCCGTCCGGCGGTTACAGCAGGACTTTACGATGGACTGGATTGATCTTTCTTAGCTTTCGCACGGGCGCGGATCTTGACCGCATAGCCCTCTTTGTTCTCCTGCCGCACTCTGGCAATGGCAAGATCATGATCCGGAACGGAACGGGTAATGGTTGACCCCGCAACAACATAGGCCCCTTTGCCCACGTTAACGGGAGCGATGAGATTCACGTTGCTACCGATAAAGGCATCATCGCCAATCTCTGTCTTGGCTTTATTATAACCATCATAGTTGACGGTGATTGCACCGCAGCCCACATTTACATTGGAGCCGACTGCTGCATCACCAATGTAACTAAGGTGCGATACCTTGGAACCGTCGCCGATCGTGGCATTCTTGATTTCTACGAAATCGCCAACTTTGACTTCTTCACCAAGTACAGCACCAGGACGTAAATACGCAAAAGGCCCAACGGTGGTCCGTGCGCCAACTTCTGCCTGATTCAATACGGATTGCTTGATCTCGGCTCCGTCAAACACACGGGAATCCTCGATTTCTGTTGAAGGACCGATCACGCAGTTCTCTCCGATATCGGTTGAGCCCTTCAGGATTGTCCCCGGATACAGAACAGTGTCCGCTCCAATGACTACGTCTGCTCCAATATAAGTTGAGGCAGGGTCGATAATGGTTACTCCATTAAGCATATGGTAACGGTTGATACGGCTACGCATATGGCCTTCAGCCTCTGACAGTGCCAATCGGTCATTCACACCAATAGACTCCGCGGCATCCTTTGTCTGGTAACCCAGTACAACCTCGCCCGAAGCCCGCAGTATACCGATTACATCGGTCAAGTAATACTCCTGCTGATTATTGCTGTTCGTGACCTTCTCCAGAGCAGCAAACAATTTAGCATTATCAAAACAATAAGTGCCTGTATTAATCTCCTGTACAGCAGCTTCTTCAGCAGTGCAATCCTTCTGCTCGACAATCTTCTGTACTCCGCCGTCTTCCCCGCGGATAATGCGTCCGTATCCTGTTGGATCATCCATAACAGCGCTGAGCACGGTTGCTGCCGCCTGGTTCTCTTCATGCAGCGTCATCAGCCCGTTAAGCGTCTCAGTTGTAACCAGTGGGGTGTCCCCGCAGATCACAATTGTTGTTCCTTCTTCGCCGCCCAGCAAATCCTTGGCCTGTTTCACGGCATGGCCGGTTCCGAGCTGCTGTTCCTGCAGCACATATTCCGCCTTGTCGCCCAAATAAGCCTGAACCGCTTCCGCGCCGTGTCCGACGATGACAATACTCCGCTGGCATCCGGTCGCTTTTACTGTATCAAGCACGTGCCCAACCATCGGCTTTCCGCAAACGGGGTGCAGCACCTTGTATAATTTAGATTTCATCCGCTTGCCCTGGCCTGCGGCAAGTACTACAGCCATTCTTTTCAAGAATGCCAACCTCCTACTCTTGAACTCACTACTGAATATATCTCATTCCGGGCAAAAAGAAAAGAGAACCATGTAGGCATGGTTCCCTTTTCTCCGAACCCCAATGAGAAAGACCGTTCATGCTGGACCTTAAATGACGTATAGAAAACCATCAGTAAAGGCGGCCCATTTTGCAATATCAGGAAGTCACTTCAAAGGGATGCTCATACTTTCTGATATTATAAATAACGGCATGGCCTGGCACCGCCCCGAAAGGCAGCTGTCAGCGAGTAGAAAGCGCATCCTAGGCTCCCTCTTCGATGACTTCTTCTTCTTCTGTAGCGGCGCGATCGTACTCGGCCAGAACCGCAGATTGAATCTTCTCGCGTGTGCCCGAAGAGATCGGGTGTGCGATATCGCGGAATTCTCCATCCGGTGTACGCTTGCTCGGCATAGCAACGAACATCCCATTGTTCCCGTCGATGACGCGAATGTCATGAACAACAAACTCGTTGTCGATGGTAATGGATGCAATTGCTTTCATTCTCCCCTCAGAGTTAACCCGGCGGAGTCTGACATCCGTAATTTGCATGTGTGTGTTCACCACCTTTTTCCATCAGAGACTTGGTGTATAATTCCACACAACAATGCTAAATCCTTCTTTTCCATACCAAAAAATGACTGTTTAAGAAGATTATTTTTGAACATCCATTGTTTTCGACACGTTTCGGGCGGTTTACTGTTTATTCCTCATAATTTCGACAAATTACTCCGTATTTGAAAAAATACGCGAACCCGGCATTCCAGCCGGCCCGCGTATCTCAATTCACATTTCCGTTAAAAAAAGTAATTCCCCGGATGTGCGGAAATTTTCCGTTCCTTGGCGTCCACTTCGCTTAGCTTCACAAGCGACACATACTCGTGCAGCAGCCTCTCTTCTGATTCTACCGCGCCAGACTCCACCAGCACACCAACACCAGCCACTTCGGCATTAAACTCACCGAGCAGATCCACCATTCCGCGAATGGTTCCGCCTGCTTTCATGAAGTCGTCCACGATCAGTACCCTGGATTTCTCCTTCAGGGCCCGTCTGGACAGTGACATCGTATGAATGCTCTTATGCGATCCGGACACATAATTAATGCTCACCGCCGAGCCTTCCGTCACCTGATGGTCACGACGAACAATTACCACAGGCAATCCCAGTTGCGCTGCCGTGGCATAAGCCAGGGGAATTCCCTTGGTCTCTACCGTCATAACCACGTCGATGTCCTGATTGCTGTAGGCAGTGGCAATGATCTTGCCAGCCTGCTCCATCAAGGAAGGAAGCCCGAGCAGATCAGACATATACAAATATCCGCCCGGAAGAATGCGATCACTATGCTCGAGCTGCTCGCACAGACGCTTGGCAAACTCTAGCGCCATTTCCTTCGGAATCATCGGAATATAGCGCACTCCGCCTGCTGCACCAGCCAGGGTCTGAAGCTCGCCCATGCCTTCACCTTCAAATACCTCTTTTATAATAGCCAGATCTTCACTTACGGATGACTTCGCCGCACCGTAACGCTCCGCAAAAATGGACAGCGGCAGCAAATCATGCGGCTTCTCCAGCAAAAATTGGGTCATGTCAACCAAACGCTGACTTCGTTTTAGTTTCTTCACAGAATACTCCTCGCCAAAACCGAATATTATAGAAAAATATATCACTTTTGTACGGGTTTATACAAGAGAAGCCTGCTATGTCAGCGACCGTACTGCATATACTTCCTTACAAAATCCGCGCAGTCCATTATAGATCCGCGCTACTTTAGATTGTTTGGACACCAGTCCGAACACGGTTGGCCCGCTGCCAGACATCAGCACACCGTCGGCTCCCAGCTTGATCATTGCATCCTTGAGCTGCTGCACCTCCGGGTGCAGCTTCAGTGTCACGTCCTCCAGGACGTTGCCTAGCTTGCTGCACACACCGTGAAAATCGCCAGCCTCAATCGCCGCGCGCATTTCGCTAGCGGACGGATGTACGGCTATATTCCCGGCACGCACGCGGCCGTACACCTCAGCCGTCGATACATTGATCGGCGGCTTCGCCAGCACCACCCAGCACTGCGGGGGACTTGCAATCGGCGTCAGCTGCTCCCCACGGCCCGTCGCAAGGGCAGTGCCGCCCGTCACGCAGAAAGGCACGTCCGAGCCCAGCTCGGCGCCGAGCTCTTGCAGCTCCTGCGCGGGGATCCCGAGGCGCCAGAGCCGGTTAAGGCCGCGCAGCGTAGCTGCGGCATCACTGCTGCCGCCGGCGAGTCCGGCAGCGACTGGAATTCTTTTATCCAGATGGATATGTACGCCGCTCCGCACATTGTAGCGGTCTTTAATCAGCCTTGCTGCCTGAAAGGCCAAATTCTTCTCATCCAGGGGGATGTATCCCGCCTGGCTGGATATTATAATCGAATCCCTCGGCGTCTCTGATAGCTCCAAACGGTCTGCCAGATCCACCATCGTCATTATCATTTCCACCTCATGAAAACCGTCAGCGCGCTTATTCAATACGTCCAGCATCAAATTGATTTTGGCCGGCGCTTTTTCGTACATTTTCAAGGCGTTCACCCACCTTCAGCTTTTCCCCTAAAAACAACTTAACATATTATATGAGAAACTGGTATCGAAGTCCATTCTTCAAATGTAATGGGCCCCAAGACAGCACAAAAGACGCCCCATTGTGGCAGCGTCCTCTTCAGGTTCATACACCCTAAGCCTCAATCCGATCTGCGTGCAGCCTGCTCAGCGAGCTGAATGGCCCGCTTGACCATATTCCCGGCATCCTTCGCTCTGATTCCGCCCCAGCCTTCGCGCTCCACAGTATCATAGAACCCCAGTTCCTTGGCCAGCTCGGTCTTCAGTTCCTCCGACATCGTGCTACGTCTTCTTCGGCTCACTTAAGGTTCCTCCCTTAATGCGTATTTGATGATGAGCAACTTGCCTTACTAGTATGCTTGCCAGGGGAAGAGATCATTCATCCAACAAAAAACAGCCCCCAAAAGGAGGCTGCCCATGAATCGTTAAGATTTAATATACATGATCCGCATCTGCCCGTCATCTTCACACACTGTGATTTCCACAGATTCGGTAAGTATATCGGCATAGCTGTAGGAGACTCGTTTGAACGTTTGCTGCTCCTGATCTAGTTTGACAATAAAAACAGAAGGGTACGTTTCTTCCAGGACACCGGTGCGTTCGACGGTTTTACGGCGACCACCATTTGCACGTAGCGTAATCTTATGACCGACGTGAGCTTCGAGACTGCGTTTGATTTCCAACAGCGCGTTATTAGCCATTGCCTGACGACCACCTCTTTCCTTGTCCATTATACATCATTTTACAGACCTTGTCAAAGTAAATAAATAATTATAAATTATGCCAAAAAGGATGTCAATGGATTTTTTTCGGAGGAAAGATTGGCTGTAATAATTACCTTGTTATCAGTAATAGTTATTCGCCTGGATCGACTGATCTTGAATTGTCCTTATGAGGAGTGTGTCCTGTTCCCGCCATATTATGAGCGAAAGACCCTTTTTTAAAAGAAAAAGAAAGAACCGGGCGGAAGCCCGGCTCTGATAAATTATATAGCCGCGAGACGGCTCTCTCTTCCTCTAAGACGCGTAAACCCGTGTTAAACGACTGAAGGGGTAACCTTCAGCGCAGAGAGGTTCTGCAAGCGTGGCATCCCCACCCGGAAGCTGCCGCGTGTCTCAATGCCTCCCACACCCTGATTGCCGCTGATTGTATTGCTAAGCACATCGTTCAGGTTAACCGTATCCCGGACGGAGGTAAATGACGCTTTGGCGGCCACATAGACAGGGTCCAGCGCGTGAATCAGAATCCGTCCCGGCGAGCTGGCAAAGTTAGCGCCTGCGCCCAGCAGTGCCTCAAAATGCGATTGGCAAGCACCCGCAATGATGGTGAGCGAGTCAAAATTCCGTTCATACTCCCGCGCGACCCGAACCGCGGACACAAAATTCTGCGAATTTTTGTAGCTGTTCAGGCTGTAGAGATCATAAGTATGCTGCTGCCTTAACACCCCGTCATGACCGGTAATCACCACAATATCCGGACGGACACGGGGCAGTAGCCGGTGTAGCGTATCCGCCATGGAAGACTCATGAACATGATGACCCTCCGCAGGAATCCGCAATTGCTCATACAAGCTAAGGCTTTTATTCAAATAGGACGCATCCCCGTCCAAATGCAGCACTTTGCCTGGTACTTCAAAATAAGCCGCTTCTGCAGAGGATTGATTCCACAGCCCGCCCGTACTGTTACCGCTGCGCTGTGTCTGGTCCTGACGGTCCTTGTGCAGCTGTGTTAACGATTCCTTTGCCTTTATCTGCGCTCGCTGCCCCAGCTCTGTGATCCGGGTAGGAGGCACCTGTACCAAGTCGTCCAGGGGGGAATCCGCCAGCAGACGGAATTCTGTCCCCTTGATAACGGCTCCGGTCTGTACGATGCGCTCTACTCGAAAAGTCACGTCACCGCCATAAGATTTGCGAACGACCAAGTCTCCTGAATTCATCAAAACACCACCTTTACCCCATCGTATGGGCAAAGGCCGCGGTTGGTTCGTATTCCAGCGTGATTTTAAAATATCTGCCCCCAGTTAAGGATGGGAACTGTTTCTGCTTAACTCAGACGACTCCTGCAGCCAAAAGAACTCCGCTTAGCCGGGCGTATTCCTCCAAGCTAAGTGTCTCTCCGCGTCTTGTTGGCTCGATTCCTGCTTCGCTTAGCAGCGCCTCCAGGCGCTCGCGTCCCTCTCCCGGGAAGAAACGGGCCTTGAGGTTATTAGCGATCGTCTTGCGCCGCTGGGTAAAGGAGGCCTGTACCACATCGAAGAAGTGCTTCTCATCGGCAACCTCTACAGGCGGACGCTCCCGTACCTTGAGTCGGATCACTGCCGACTCCACATTTGGCTGCGGGATGAATACGGTATGCGGCACAATGCAGACCAACTCAGGCTCACTGTAATACTGCACGGCGATACTCAGACTGCCATACTCTTTGCCACCTGGAGATGCTGCCATCCGTTCGGCAACCTCCTTCTGGATCATAACAACGATATTATCAAGCGGCAGCTTCTCTTCTAGCAGCTTCATAAGGATCGGCGTCGTAACGTAGTAGGGCAAGTTAGCAACTACGCTTACTCGATCTACGGAGGCAAAGTCCTCCTTGAACAGTTGCTGTAAGTCCACCTTCAGGACATCATCATTACGAACCTTTACATGGGGATATGGTGACAGTACATCCTTCAAAATCGGGATCAGCCGTCTGTCGATTTCGACCGCCGTTACTGCACCCGCCGTTTGTGCCAGGCGCTCTGTCAGCGCCCCGATTCCAGGACCGATCTCCAAAGCACCTGCAGTATCGTCCAGTTCAGCAGCATTTACAATTTTGTCGAGAATATTCTGGTCAATCAGAAAGTTCTGGCCCAAACTTTTTTTGAATGAGAATCCGTACCGTTGAATGATTTCCTTTGTCCGTTTAGGGGTTGAAACGCTCTCTTTGTCAGTCATGAAGTTATGCCTCCCTGTTCAATTTGGGCGAGGGCTCCGGCAAACTCCTCCCGCGTAATACCAAACATTGCAAGCCGCTTGAAGAGCTGCTTGCCATTGCAGTACCCAATACCAAGCAGATTGCCAAGTGCCATCCGCCGCTCTGCGGCCCGGGGATGCACGAGCATACCTGCCGCCATCAGGTCATCCAGCCCGATCAGGGCCGGTGCGCCCTCAAAGGACGTATGTACATGTGCCAGCGCGTGGCGAATCGCCTCAGGTGTAGCATTCTCCACGCCAATGTCACCCTTGCGGGTCGCATCCTTCTCGGGGATGAAGGCATGCTTGCAGCCTGGCACCTTGCTTGAAACGATCTTACGGATACGCTCTCCTGCATGGTCCGGATCGGTTAGAATGATTACCCCCCGCCGCTCCATGGCGAGCGCGATTTTGGCAATCACCTTCTTGTCCACCGCGGAGCCGCCAGTCTCAATGGTATCAGCCTGTACCGCCCGCTTGATGGCTATCGTGTCGCTCTTGCCTTCGACAACGATCACTTCCTTGATCATAGTGTTGACTCCTTCTCGTAAACGCAAAAAGAAGAGGATTCGCTCCCCTTCTTTTTGGCTAAAGAATGTATAAGTGATGAGCGGTAGCTCTGCGATCATTTCATGAGCACATGTTATTCTTAACTGCTACCCTCACTATAGCTGATTCAACCTAATTTTGCAAAAGCCAGGACTTAGTTAAGCTCCGGTTTTACAGGTCCAATCACATACACCGTACGCGACTTGCGTCCGAAGTTACGTGCATGGTTCAACGAATCGTAGTAGACATCCACCTTATTGCCTTTGATAGCACCACCAGTATCTTCTGCACGGCGGAAGCCAAGGCCTTCGATATATACCCACCAACCGATAGGAATTACATTAGGGTCCACTGCAATCGTACGTCCTTCCGTTACGCGTGTGCCGGAGGCGGTACGAGTTCCAATTCCCGGTTCTTCTGAAGAATAAGCAGTCATCGAGACGTTCTTGATTAATTTCTTGTATTCAAAATTGACGCCCGATTTAGTGGCGACATTGCTGCTCTTGGCACTGGTTTTTGTTGAAATGGTAGCATTAGCTGTTTTGGAAGTTGTTGTTTGGGCCACTGTAACAGGTTTAGGGAGAGGCTTTGTGCCAACGGCGATAATCTTGTCTTTGGTCACCGTCTGAACTTCTTTCCCAACCATACGCATGGAAGCCAGTTCACCGTCTTGATAAATCTTTTCGATGTGCTGGATCATGACGCCTGGTGCGCCCGCCTGTGCCACTCTAACTGTTCCCTTGGTAAGGGAGGGGTCTGCCGTCTTGATGACTCGATATGGCAAGTTCGTTGTCCGTTGTACAGTTTGTTTGTTAATGCGGACAATCTTGATATCCATATTGGCAGAGATAGTGGTATCTAGCGAAGGGAAAATCTTATCATGGCCTTCGAGGGCAATACCCAGCTTCTTGATGGCCTGACCGATTGTTTTCTCGGTCGTATAAAAAATCTTTTTTGCACCATCCGCAGTAAGACTGAATGGCTGCGCACGGTTAATCACGACACGGTCGCCGTCTTTTATTTCATCACTAAGGCCTATAGATAGTTGATCATGCGGCTGCAGCGAAATTTGCTCTTTTGCTAGTGCATCACTGAGAATCGCTTCACGCGTTTCCAGAGACTGCGTTTTCCCGTCAATTACTAAAGTGATCTGCTTGCTGCTTTGACCGTGCACGTACAGCAGAATGATCAGCGTGATCAAAATCGATAACACGCCGGCAAGTGAAAGTACGCGAAAGTTCACTTGTTCCCACCGTAAAGCGTAAGACCTGCTGGATGATTGCGAATCATGGGATACTTCTGGTTGGAATACGCCCATTCTCTCCATCCTCCTTACATAGCCCCGTCGTCAGCTGTATACCAAGATGACTGTTATCATTCGGACGAAACTATTCGAGATTGTCACAGGACACGCTATTTGCAATACCTTTGCGTCTCCTGCTCATGGATCGCCTGCCCGGCATAGTGCTCCCCCCACATCTGTTATATAACAGTATGCAGGGTACATGCGCAATATTCAAAATAAAAGAAGCCTAAAAGAGTTCTATGAGGACTCTTTCGTGGCTTCTCCGATGTCAGAATACGCGGCTCATGCACGAGGTTTCCTCTCTTACTTTCGCTTACGGGGTTAGCTGTCGGGTTCGGACGAAAGAGAGACGCCCTATCTCGGGTCACCCGCTCACGGCGGTTGCCCTAAAATTCACCCCAAAGACCACGTGAAGAAATCAACTACTGTCTGCGGCATTCTAAGCTGTACTTGATGTGCTCTGTATACGGCAAACAATATTGGTTCCCCCGTTCTCCATACGGAGACTCAGCGAGACGATCCATGATAGCGTGGGCTGTCACTGTAACAACAGCTCACTGCACTGAAAAGATGATATCCTGTTTTGATGCATGTTGTAAAGGACGATTCAACCACGTTTACGCAAATATATGGTTAAAATATTGTAATATTCGGCTGTTTTTTTGTTAAAAAAGTTTAATACATCGGCTATACTCTATTTTTCACCGTGTTTCCTCCCGATTTCACTCAATGACAAATCGTTCCAGTGCGTTCGCATACGTAATTTCAGCCAATTCCTCCCAAGTTATCCCTTTAATTTCTGCCGCAGCTTCTGCCACCAACTTGACATGAGCGCTCTCATTTCGCTTCCCACGGAAGGGGTGTGGCGTCAGATACGGGGAGTCTGTTTCGATCAATAAACGGTCCAGCGGCGTCTGCGCCAGCACCTCTTTGGGAACCCTTGCATTCTTGAACGTTATCGGTCCTCCGAAGGATAAGTGGAATCCCAAATCCAGGCACATTTTCGCTGTTTCCCAGCTACCCGAGAAGGAATGCATTACACCGCCAACCTCGTTAGCCTTCTCCTCGCGAAGAATTCGCACTACATCCTCATGGGCCTCCCGATTATGAATACAGATTGGCATTTTCAGCTCGCGGGCTAGTCCGATCTGCTTGCGGAAGACCTCGTGCTGCACGTCCTTCGGTGAGGTATCCCAGTAATAATCGAGTCCGATCTCACCAATGGCGACGACCTTTTTGTGGCTGCATAGCGAGGCAATCCAATCAAGGTCCCCCTCCTTCATGTCAATCGCATCCTGTGGATGCCACCCCACTGCTGCATAAATATAATCATACTTTTCTGCGAGCTGCATCGTGGTTGGGATCGTCCCCCGATTGAATCCGATATTAATCATTTTGCTGACACCGGCCTCTACCGCACGAGCAATGACCTGTTCGCGGTCCTCGTCGAATTGCGGGGCATCCAGATGGGTATGTGTGTCGAATAAGTACATGTACTGTTGTCCTCCCGGTCTTGGTCTCTATGTTCAAAAATAACTATTTAATCTTTATTTTGCGAATATTTCAGCAACAGAGTCAGGCAGTTGTGAAAGCGCCTTATTCAGCTTATCTTGAGGAAAATATAGGTGATATCTTCCACGGTGAATGCCGCTGATGGAACGTACAATATCTGAAACCTCCGAGATTTCACGGAGCCGATCCTTCCGGTCAAGCAGCAATATTTGATTGCTGTCAAAACCCTCTCCTGGACGAAACACATCATACGGAAGGTCTGACGGAAAATCAATTTCCAGATCATATTCCGGGTCCAGCCCGGCTCCCGCAAAACTGCGGCGGATTTCGTCAATCGTCTCCGGATTGAGACTCTCCGTCTCCACATATTTATACAGTTTACGATGAATAAACCGGCTGCACAAGTCGCTTAGCAGTCCATCCTCCTCCAGTGTCCATTGCATGAAGGCCGTTTGAACTAACGCTTCATCTAGCAGCAAATACTGCTGCACTGTCACTTCCCCCTGAAGCAAGTCACCTAGTGGATGAATCATAAATTTAAAATTATACCCCTCTAAGTACAGCTCTTTGGCCCGGCGGAAAATCTGTCTTAAAATAATTTCAGAACTCCGGGTTACCGGATGAAAATATACCTGCCAGTACATTTGATACCGCGACATCAGATAGTCCTCTATCGCATGCATTCCTGATTCCTTAACTACAACTCTTCCATTATAGGGACGGAGCACCCGCAGAATTCGATCGATATCAATCGTACCGTAATTCACACCAGTGTAATAAGCATCCCGCAGAAGATAATCCATCCGGTCAGCATCGAGGGGACTAGACACCAAATTGACAACAATTGCGTGCTCATAGGTTTTGGCGATAACTGAAGCGACTTTCTGAGGGAAATCTTCCTCTACATCCCTTAGAATATTGGTGATTTCTGTGTTCTCCAGAATGATCCGGCACGTCCAGTCCTCATGGTTCATTTCAAAAGCTTCTTCTATAGAATGGGAGAACGGTCCATGCCCCAAATCATGAAGCAGCGCTGCACAGAGCGTGAGCAATCGTTCTTCCGGAATCCATCCTTTATATCCACTTCGTTCAAACTGGGAAATAATTCGACGTGTAATTTCATAGACACCAAGAGAATG
Source organism: Paenibacillus sp. NPDC058177 (assembly GCF_042883835.1). Classification (NCBI taxonomy): domain Bacteria; kingdom Bacillati; phylum Bacillota; class Bacilli; order Caryophanales; family Paenibacillaceae; genus Paenibacillus; species Paenibacillus sp. NPDC058177. Next base: position 51,667 of record NZ_JBHVVB010000013.1, read on the forward strand.
CGAGAATCGGCTGTGTTCTGCACCATGGAAAGTCAGATAAGAGGTACCTAGTTGCCGAATCCGGCGCAAGCGTTGGAATTCCTTAGTATTAATCAAACGCCAGATGATTACATCCTGCACGTGAATGTAATTGTGAACCGGATCTTTGAAAACCTTCTCTTCTGTGAGCGGCTTCTTCATGAGATCAACTCCTTCATCTAATTTTAATTAGTCATTTCGCTCTTGGCGGTATATAATGGGTAATAATGTCGCACTTTGTCGAATTATGACACAAAATGAGTGGTTGAATCGACAAAATTTATTTATGTAATTTTTGGGTGGTTTTGCTTCAAACCTAACAGCACTGTACATTTCCATAAAATTACCCTAAAATTCGTTAGAAAAAAGGTTGACTGTTTTGGGAATCGTTGGTATTATGGATATCATAAAACAGTGAAGAATGTCGAATAATGACGCTTTTGATATTTGAAAGGGGCAACGATGGCTATGATGAAATCAACAGGAATTGTAAGAAAAGTAGACGAACTGGGACGGGTTGTTATTCCAATTGAATTGCGCCGTACGCTTGGCATTGGTGAAAAGGATGCGCTCGAAATTTACGTGGACGGTGAGCGGATCATGCTTAAGAAATATGAGCCTGCCTGCATCTTCTGTGGCAATGCCGAGAATGTAACTTATTTCAAAGGAAAAATTGTTTGTCATGAATGCATTTCTACTATCCCTACCCCTGTGACAAACTAAAACAAATAGTATATAATAAGAATAAATCAAATTGTTAATTCTAACCTTTTTATATCTCCTTGGCCCTCCGTTTATGCGGGGGGCACTTTTTTTGTGGGGACACCCTCCCAAACCCTCCCTGTAGGGAGGGCCCCAAAGGGCTGCCAGCCCTCTGGACACTTGGAAGGGCACACCCGCGGACAGTGCGGCAATCGCGGACGGAAGCAGGCGGTAGTGGTAGGCCCGGCCCTGCGGGCCTCGTCATGCGGCGCGGATGGGTGAGTTACTACGAACGGACTGCGGCAGCTCTCCCTTTGGGAATCGCATTGCGTCGACGGTGATCCGTACTTTTAGTGCGGTTCGATGAGTTACGGCGTGTGGACTGCGGCGGCTCTCCCTTCGGGAATCGCCTCACTTCGGCGCCGGGTGATACGTCTAACCCCGAGTGAGCTACACACAGCGGGGATGGGTCGCTCTCCCTTCGTGAATCGCTGGCGTCGGCTATAGGCGTACAGCTGATTCGGCGAATGAGTTACGTCGTGCGGATTGCAGCGGCTCTCCCTTTGGGAATTGCCTTACGTTGGAGCCGATGGGACTTCTAACCCCGAATGAGCTACTGACGACGGGGCTTGATCGCTCTCCCTGCGGGAATCGGCTTAACTCGGCTATAGGCGTACAGCTGATTCGGCGAATGAGTTACGTCGTGCGGATTGCGGCGGCTCTCCCTTTGGGAATTGCCTTAGTTAGAGCCGTTGGGACTTCTAACCCCAAATGAGCTACTGACGACAGGGCTTGATCGCTCTCCCTGCGGGAATCGCTGGCATCGGCGTTTAGCATTACCTCTCCAAAATAACCGCTTAATGTTTTCCCAATGTTCCCTCAGCATTATCTAACATCATATAACTCATCCAATTTATACACTTAAATCCATTTTAATGAACGAATCTTCTAGACTGCTATTCCCGCTCCAGCAGCGCATTATAAATATCCCGTTTGGCGACGCCGCGGTCGGAAGCCGCTTTTTTCATAGCTTCTTTACGGGGGATGTCGTTGGCCTCGTAGTGGGCGACGTGTTCTTCAATGCTCAGCTCGCGCCACCAAGCGGACTCGGCAGCAGCTGCCTCTTCTTTACTCTCGCCCTCAACGACAATGACATATTCCCCAAGCGGAGGATGCTCAGCTAGCCAGGCGCTGCACTCTTCAATCGTTCCGCGCAGAAATTCCTCGTACCGCTTGGTCAGCTCGCGGGCCAGAACGATACGGCGGTTGCCGAACGCCTCCAGCAAATGCTCCAAGGTCTTAAGTACCCGATGCGGAGACTCATAAAACAACAGTGTTCCCTGGGCAGAACGCAGAGGGGATAATACTGCACGAATGTCTTTTCGCTCCCGGGGCAGGAAACCGGCAAAAGTGAAAGTTGTCGTCGGCAAGCCGGAAGCGATCAACGCGGACAATGCAGCGTTCGCACCCGGCACTGGAATGACCGGAATACCATGACTAATAGCAAGCGCAACGAGGTCAGAACCGGGGTCAGAAATGGCCGGCAAACCAGCGTCACTGACAAGTGCCAAATTTTTACCTTCTATTATATAGCGTATCAGCTCCGGCCCACTTGCCGCCTTATTATGCTCGTGATAGCTGAATAACATGGATGGGGTAATTTCAAAATGGCTCAGCAGTTTTCGCGTATTTCGTGTATCCTCAGCAGCGATAATATCGCACTCCTGGAGGGTGCGCACAGCACGATAAGTCATATCCTCCAAGTTGCCAATCGGTGTAGCTACAAGATAAAGAGATCCGCTCCCTTCTGGACGCCCTCCATCTTTGCTGTTTTGAAAACTACTCTGGCAAGATATTGTCATGATCTACCCTCTCCGGCTCCAAAATAGATGTCCATGATCTCCGGACAATATTCATTGTTCTCATTATAAACGATCAGCGGCGGCTGCAAACGCACCTCCGGCTTCCCGTCACGCGCTGCTTCGATCAGCACCATATTCGCTTCAAGATGTGCACGCGGATGCACAAAACGGATACTTTTCGGCTCCAGTCTATACTGCCGCATCAGGCTGATAATATCTGCAAGACGCTGCGGCTTGTGTACCATACTCACCTTACCTCCAGTACGGACAAGCCGGACACAGGCCTGAATGACCTCCTCCAGTGTACAGCCCAGTTCATGACGGGCCATCGCCTGGTGCGTGTTCATTTTGAGATCACTCCCGTTCAGCGGCATGTATGGCGGATTCACGGTGATTGCATCATATACGCCATAGCCAGCCACTGTATGCAGCTCCCGCAAGTCGCCTTCATGAATGAAAATCCGCTCCTCCAGACCATTCATAGCCACACTGCGGCGGGCCATGTCAGCAAGACGAGGTTGAATCTCGATTCCTTCTATAGAAGCACTAGTACGTGTAGTCAGGAGCATAGGAATAACGCCATTACCGGTGCAGAGGTCAAGCACTCTTCCACGCGGCGGAATACCTGCGAATCTGGCCAGCAGCACAGCATCCATCGAGAAGCTGAATACCTCATCGCTTTGTATAATATGCAAATCATGGGTCAATAAATCATCCACTCGCTCCGACGGAAGCAGAGGAATGGCTGAATCTTTGAACGAATTCATCTTGTAGCTCTCCTTACCCTTGAAAAATTGAAATACCATAAATCTCTTCTAGATTACAAAAAAACCGTAGGCGTAAATCCCCTACGGCTGGATATCCTCATTTATTAAGAAAAGAAAGACAGAACAGACAATCACCCTCTGTACGCAAATGCCCAAAGTAAACATTACAGATGTGGAAGCCCTCATGGTATAGACGGGCCAGGTTATCATAACCTTCCCCGACAACCTCCTCTGTTCCTTCGCTTGCCGCCAGAAGCGCTTCTGCTTCCGCCGAATCCACGTTAGGATCTAGGGGTGCTTCCCTCTTTAATATTTTTCTAAGTTGTTCATTTTCGAGACTGAGCCTTTGATTGGCTTCCATCAGTTCTTTTACCGTCTGTTTCCATTCGCCAAGATTGGCGCGCATCGTTTCCATCTGCGCTTCCATATCCTGCATGTGTGCAAATATATTTTTCTTCTCCAAGTTTCCACCCCGAAAGTAACCTTATATGGTTTACTTGACGACAACATCATCCATTGGAAGTTCCTTCACTTTGCCCACTTCAAACAGCTGCACATGAATCGTACGGTTTCCGGCATTAATGCCTACAACCTTGCCTTCCCCTAAAGAGGTAATGACCATCTTACCGACTGCCGGCATTTCTTCCTTCACACTTTCATAATTATCATGCTCAAACTTCAAGCAACACATAAGCCGTCCGCATAATCCGGAAATTTTGGTCGGATTGAGCGAAAGGTTCTGATCCTTGGCCATTTTGATAGATACCGGCTCGAAATCGCCCAGCCAGGATGAACAGCAGAGAACCCGCCCGCAGGGACCCAGTCCACCCAGCATTTTAGCTTCATCACGCACACCAATCTGCCGAAGCTCGATCCGGGTACGGAAGATACTAGCCAGATCCTTGACCAATTCACGGAAATCGACACGTCCCTCAGCCGTGAAATAGAAGATGATTTTGTTGCGGTCAAACGTGAATTCGACATCCACCAACTTCATTTTAAGGCCATGATCACGAATTTTATTTAAACAGGTGGTAAAGGCATCTTTTGCCGCACCCTTGTTCTCTTCCACCACACGTGCGTCGGTTTCACCGGCAATACGCATGACTTTCTTCAGAGGCAGTACAACGTCAGACTCCTGCACCTCTTTTTTGCCAATGACGACTTTACCGTACTCCACCCCACGTGCCGTCTCAACAATCACGCACTGATCCCGTTCAATCGGAAAATCCAGCGGATCGAAGTAATATATTTTACCCGCTTTTTTGAAGCGGACACCTACTACGCTGTACAAAAATTAACCCCCTTGTTTGCCGGTAAAAGGAACCTAAGGGCAAGTCCGCTCCCTGGTAATGCATGCTTGTCCTTCCTCATCGGTTACACCAATACTTCCAGGCTGAAGCGACATATGGAGGATATTCATAATTATCCTTTAGCTTTCCAGACGGATTAAGAACTGCTCCAGACAAAGCTGGGCATTGGCATTGGAGCGCAGCTTTCTTTTGCTCTCTGCAGCAAACTCCATGTATCCAACCCACTGTTCCGTAGTCCGCTGACGGGCATGTCTGGAAATAAAGTCTAACTGATCTATGAAAACGATACTTTCGTGCTTTCGGTACAGGAAGTAGAGCATATCTTTGAACCATAGATGGAACATGCTGAATAGAGTATCCAAATGTTCACCGAGCCCGGTCTTGAACAGCTTCACCCCCGCAGTTGCAAGCGCGGAGCTGCCTTTGCCCAAAGACTCCTTTGCTAATTGTAACACTAGATTTCTCATTTCTGCAAACCAATTCTGTTCCAAAAGTTGCCTGCAGCCCTCAAGACCAGAGGTCAAGGATACGGCGCAGCGGGCCAAGGGAAGCGGAACTCCGTCAGAAGCAAGCGCCTGCAGCATTAGATCCGGATGTACAGGACTGAATGGGATACGCTGAGTTCGCGATTGTATCGTCGGCAGAAGCGCCCGGCTATTATCCGAGATCAGAATGCCCACTGCCGGTGCCGAAGGCTCCTCAAGAAACTTCAGCAGACTATTGCCGGCTTGCACCGTCATTTTGTCCGCTTCATCTATAATGTAGATCTTGGGATTAACACCTTCGGACCGATATGAGAACATTCGCTGCAGTTCACGAATCTGATCAATCTTGATGCTAGCTCCATCAGGCCGCAGGATCGTCAGATCCGGGTGATTGCCATGCTCTACCTTTCGGCATTCCAGGCATTCCCCACAAGCATCATCGTCTGACACTGTACAAAATATGGCCTGGGCGAATGTTAGCGCCGTACTCATCTGTCCGCTACCAGATGGCCCACTGAACAGATAGGCATGACTCACGGTATCATTGCGCAGTGCGTTCTGAAGCAGCCTTTTGGCATCCTCCTGACCCAATATATCATGAAAAGACATAAATTCCTCCCAAATCACTCTTAAAAAGCAAGGTTTAACAATAATCCTCGGATTTCTCCCACCTTGCCCAACAGATCTATACGGCCTTGTTCACTGCTTAGCAGATCATCTGCCATCGATAACAGCGCAGTATCAATCTCTTCCAGCAGTTTGTAGCGTTTGCTGCGACCACGACGATCCCAGCCCTTTGTTTCTTTCAGAATTACGCCGCGCCGTGCCGTTTCCTCTAAAAACCGTTTGATCAACGTCCGGTAGATAGACAGTTCTCGAACCGTCATGGATTTGGACAAACGGTCTCCTTGGAGCTGGATTTCCCGAATTTGCCGGTTTAGCTCATCCTTCGTCTTCTGTTCTCCTTGCTGCTGGAACACATCGGAGAACGTTTTTTGCTGAACTGGCTTGTTCAGCCCCTCCGCGTTGGAAAGCTCACTCTTCAGAGGTCTGTAACCCGGGTTGATCTTCAAGGTTCATCTACCGCCTTTATTAATAATATCAGAAGGGCTACAGCTTGAGATGCTCTTCCTGATATTTCAAGAATAATGTGTTCTGTAGGAGTGCTTTAATAATGTTCAAAACGGTCAACAGGAAGTACAAATACGGTCGCACCGCCGACTTGAACCTCTACAGGAAGCGGCAAATATGAATCTGTCGTACCACTCATCGGCGTTACTGGAGTGACTAGCTGCTCACGTACCTTGCAACTGTTGCGGATGACACTCAGTACAGATTCGACCTGAACGTCCTCCACCCCAATCATGAAGGTAGTATTGCCCGCTCGCAGAAATCCTCCTGTACTGGCAAGCTTGGTTGCACGAAAATTAGCTTTGACCAATTCACTGGACAACCGGTTACTGTCCTTATCCTGGATAATCGCTACGATCAACTTCATCTTCGCATTCCCTCCTTAAAGAAATATGGAGCTGTCTCGATACAGAGCAGCTATCCTTATATATTTGACAAAACTCATCAAAAACCCTTTAATACTCTCTCTTCCAGAGTTCGTACAATATCCTGCTCCACCATATGAAGCGGACGTCCGGCATCCAGCACGACAATTCGGTCCGGATTGTTATTTACCACGAGCTTGTAACCCTCACGGACTTTCTCATGAAAAGCCAGGCTCTCCAGATCCAGTCTGTTCACTTCCCTGTCCTGGTTGGCAGCGATTCGTGACAGACCCACCTCGGGTTCAATATCGAGATAGAAGGTTAAATCCGGCATACGGTTACCGATAGCAAAACGATTGATCTCCCACACCGCTTCCATACCAAGACCTCTGGCATATCCTTGGTACACGAGACTGCTGTCGACAAAGCGATCACACAGTACCGTAAGCCCTTCCTCTAAAGCTGGCTCGACAACCTCCGCCAAATGCTGGCTGCGGGCTGCTGCATATAGTAATGCTTCCGTACGTGAGTCCATTGCGGTATGCGCCGGATCAAGAATAATGGAACGAATCTTCTCGGCAATCTCAATTCCGCCGGGTTCTCGGGTAATCAGGTACGGGATAGAACGATTCTGCAGGTAAGCCGCCAGCCTCCCTATAATGGTAGTCTTTCCGGACCCTTCCCCCCCTTCCAGTGTGATAAAGAAACCTTGTCGTTCCACTTAATCCTCTCCGCCTTTCTTCTTGTTGTATACCATTATATGCTGCAATGCGGAATCCGCACACGCCTGAAATTTCGCACCGCCTCTAGACAAATCCATTAGTCTTTGAAGTACAGACTCTGTAATCTTTTCCCCCGGATAAAGCAGCGGTATGCCGGGAGGATAAGGAATAACCATTTCAGCTGCTATTTCCCCAGCGCTGTCCGCAAGCCTGATCGGCTTCATATCTCCGGATGCCACCGGCTTGAGCGAAAAAGGTACAGGATCTGAAAATAATTCCCTGTTGAAAATGTTCCACGTGGAAACATTGGCGTTCGCGATCAACTCTGCTTGTCCATCTTGTTTATGGATGACATGATGTTCCTGAATTAGAGAAGAAGTCTCCGCAGAAACAGCAGCCGATTCATTCTCTGTGCTTACATATGGTTTATCGGTTGCCCCCCACTGTGTTCCTCTTGTCGCGCGATCCTCTTCGTCAATCTCCCGCAGCGCGTGCAAGAGCCGCTGCGCGTCCTCAGCCGAGGATCCGAGGCTGAACAACAGCACTACGTGCCGGGCGTCGCTCATCTCCGGCACACAGCCCTTAGCTTCGAGCCGCCGCTGCAGCTCGAAGCCGCCCAGGACCCCGGCGCCGTCATAGAGGACGGCTTTGAAGGGGTCCTGTGTAGTGTACGCCGCCCCGCGCAGCGGCGGCGTGCCACTTCCGGCGGTGGTGGCATAGCCACCGCCGGTGTGCTGCAGCGGCGCAGCCGGCTGCAGCAGCCTGTAGCGCGGCAGCTCTGCGAGGCCGCGCCGCAGAACGTCCACGGCGGCAAGTCCCGCCGTGAAGGCTTCGGGGCCCCGGCTGTGCAGCAGCCGCCGGGCCAGGTCCAGCGAGCCCATCAACGGGTACGATGGGCTGGAGCTCTGCACCATGGCAAGCCGCTGCCGGAGCAGGGCCCGGTCAATACGCGGTCCCTGAACGTGCAGCATAGCGCCCATGGTGAGCGCGGACAGCATTTTGTGCGTGGACTGTACGACACCGTCCGCACCACACATCAGCGCCCCGGCAGGCAAAGTCGGGTGCTGCCCATAATGCGCGCCATGCGCTTCATCCACCAATAGCGGTACTCCGCTATCGTGGCAGGCCTGCACTAGAGGCGCAAGATCGCTACCCATGCCGTAATAGTTTGGCATGGTTACTAGCACCCCGGCGGCTTTAGGAAACGCTGCAAGAGCAGCCTGCACCGTCTCCGCCGCCGGAGCCACCGCAAGTCCGCTCAGCGGGTCCATCTCAGGCTCCAGGAACACTGCCCGCACCCCTGCGAGCATTAACCCGTGAATAACCGATTTGTGCACATTACGCTGCACAATCAAAATCATGCCAGGTTCAGGACATACTGTCAGGATCAACGCCAGATTACCGGCTGTACTGCCACCCACCAGAAAAAAACTCTCCTCTGCTCCAAAGCAATCTGCCGCCAGCTCCTGCGCTTCCCTGATTACACCTTCTGGGTGATGGAGATCATCCGTCCCTGTAATTTCAGTTACATCATACTCCATAATCTCACCCAAAAACCCGGCATTCCTAGGTTCGTGTTCATATGCTTTACCATTCTTATGCCCAGGAACATGATAAGAGGTATTACCCTGAGCTTTGTATTGCTCTAACATCTCATATATAGGCGCACTACTGCGCTTGTCCTTATTCATTATCCATTCCTTCCGGTAGGGTTAACCTCTATTGTATCGCAAATACGCGCAAACGCCTATGCCGCAGTTTCTCTTTATGGAAGCACAACAAAACGGCTCCGCCGTCAAAAGAACGGTGAAGCCGTATATACAACTTATTCTGCAACCAACGCGACACCGATCCACCGCCCAACCTTAATTCTATTTCTAATCCTGCACTTGCAATTGTGGCCTCAAGCGTTTTTTTGAAGTTGGATTTTCTTCATCTGACCGATAAAAAAGCGATATTTAGCATCCTCTGCCTCAGTGCGCACCATCTCAGCCTCACAATCCTCGCAAATAAAATGTGAGACAATCACAATACCTTCCTCTTTCATCTGTCCACAAATGATACAAGCTTGTTCCGGTTGCTGATCCATTTAGCATCCCACCTTGACTCTTTTAAGAACAGTATGATACACCTTCTATCATTTTAAACCTTTTCATAGTATTTTCATATCTATATGATTGTAATTTATCTATATTCAGCTGCTGCCCTCAAGGTTCTTCAGAGTTCGGTTAAGAAAAAGCCTTCATCAGCCGATATTAAAAACATTGAGAACTTACGAGGAGGTCCGTCCTTTTTTATGGAACCCAACACGAAAAGTGCAGCTACATTCTATCAATATAAACTAATCCGAAAAATTAACCTGACCCAATCACTCCTGAGCATTTATATTACGATCCCTATGGTGTGTCTGGTGCTGGAAACAGTATTTGTCTCCTCGTGGAGTATATTCTTCATGATTATCGCTGCACCTGTTGTCTTTTGGATACAATATGTGATCTCACGATCAGTCCTGGTCATTATGGGCCATCCTATCGCTAAAAGATGGGGCATCTCCTTGAAACTCCCCTGGCTCGGCTACATGCCGGATCAGTACATCAGCTATCGCATATTCCGGAAGGTCCAGCTGCATAATTTTTGGATCGGCCTTTGCATCGCAGCGCTTTTTATTGTCTGGTCTCCGCCCGCCTTTACAGCCTCGCTGGTGGTATGTCACCTTTGGCTGCTACTGCCGCGACTATATATCTTGCTCCGGCTACGACGGGAAAGCAAGGAAGGCATGCTCAAGTTCAACCCGGCGGATGCTTCCTATTACTCGCAATAACCAGTTAACGTAATAGCTTCTTTTACACAGGCTTCCGCGAAAATAAACCATATCAAATAAAGGCCATCCGATTAAGGATGGCCTTTACCTATTTTCCTCCCAGACTTTTAACAGAGGTCTTCTTTTCCTTCGGAACCATCACGATAAAGTAATCATCATGAACAGATAAATGCACAGTCAGTCCGTCCTTCTGAAAAACTCGCGAGCCCGTCTTCTCTTCTTCGTCCTGCTCTACCCAGCCCCATTCCTTGATGGTATTCAAATAAGGCTCTGGTATACTATCCTTCTCCTTTAATCCAGGCAAAGAATAACGTACATAGTCCATTGCTACATTTGTGGTTGTCCGGTCAGGAGAATTAGCTTCCTTCGGAACCGGAAAACTCTTTTCGTTCAGTGCACCCTCAAATATATCCCAGGAAGGCTGCTTCGCTCCGCAGCCCACCAGCATTATACCAACTATACAAAAAACAAGTAGCATCCAGAAAGGTTTGGTTGGCTTCATACCTTAAATCCTCCTTACCTCTACCATGCATCTAAAGACACAAGAAAATTCAGTTTATGAATTTAACAGTAGTTCATTCGTATCAAGGCTATTCTTACTATTTGCACTTTTCTATTATACTTGTATCATCCAAAGTGTCGGTAACAAAAATGTCATCCTATTGGAGACAATTTAGCCTCCATTTCAACTTTTATATAAAACAAAAAAACCATTGCTGAACACTCAACAATGGTTTTAGTGCTTGGCGGCGTCCTACTCTCCCAGGACCCTTCGGTCCAAGTACCATCGGCGCTGGAGGGCTTAACGGTCGTGTTCGGGATGGGTACGCGTGGAACCCCTCCGCCATCGCCACCAAACGGGCATTTGCGGTACAAATGCTCAGGCTTAATCGCCTGAAAACTGAATCCGAATTGAATTTGCGTTCTAAATGTAGGATAAGCCCTCGACCGATTAGTATTGGTCAGCTCCATGCATTGCTGCACTTCCACCTCCAACCTATCTACCTCGTCGTCTTCAAGGGGTCTTACTAATTGGGAAATCTCATCTTGAGGGGGGCTTCACGCTTAGATGCTTTCAGCGCTTATCCCGTCCGTACGTAGCTACCCAGCCATGCTTCTGGCGAAACAACTGGTGCACCAGCGGTACGTCCATCCCGGTCCTCTCGTACTAAGGACAGCTCCTCTCAAATTTCCTACGCCCACGACAGATAGGGACCGAACTGTCTCACGACGTTCTGAACCCAGCTCGCGTACCGCTTTAATGGGCGAACAGCCCAACCCTTGGGACCTACTTCAGCCCCAGGATGCGATGAGCCGACATCGAGGTGCCAAACCTCCCCGTCGATGTGGACTCTTGGGGGAGATAAGCCTGTTATCCCCAGGGTAGCTTTTATCCGTTGAGCGATGGCCCTTCCATGCGGTACCACCGGATCACTAAGTCCGACTTTCGTCCCTGCTCGACTTGTAGGTCTCGCAGTCAAGCTCCCTTCTGCCTTTGCACTCTTCGAATGATTTCCAACCATTCTGAGGGAACCTTGGAACGCCTCCGTTACTCTTTAGGAGGCGACCGCCCCAGTCAAACTGCCCGCCTGACACGGTCCCCGTACCCGATTAGGGCACCAGGTTAGAACCTAGATACGATCAGGGTGGTATCCCAACGGCGCCTCCACAGAAGCTTGCGCTCCTGTCTCTACGGCTCCCACCTATCCTGTACAGATCGTACCCAAATTCAATATCAAGCTGCAGTAAAGCTCCATGGGGTCTTTCCGTCTTGTCGCGGGTA
>NZ_JBHVVB010000014.1:0-45483 GCF_042883835.1 Paenibacillus sp. NPDC058177
ATTTTGAAACATCTGACGAGAATTAAAAATTCTCATTTTTGAACTCACTTTCGTGAATTCGATACTCACTCGTTGTTCAGTTTTCAAAGATCAATGTCTTGCTTGTCCGTCGCTCAATGTCTCAGCAGCGACCTTTATAATATATCATGGCGACCGTTTTTCTGTCAAGCGTTTTTTTAATTTCTTTTTTTCGCTTCCTTTTCATCAAGTCATTCGAAAATGTCTTGCTTCAAGGGCCGAGAATTAATTTACCATATTATCCGGTACTGCGTCAACCCTTAAAACAAAGTTATTTTCAAACCCAATAACATCAGTACTCCGGGCAGCCCTAAAACCGTTACTGCGCCTATAGTTGCCGGGTTAAGGGGAATATGCGCATCTGTTATAACGCCTGAGAAGTTCACTAAGTAAATACCCAGCGCTGCCAGGATTAAATGAGTGCCGAATAAACTTAACCAGCTGAAACCCAGTTTTTTGCGAAATGCAATCAGAAACAATAGAAGAACGGATATACTCAATACTCCAATAGCCACTAATCTCAACAATGTCTCTCCTCCTTTATCAGCTCTGTTACATTTCTTTACAGCTGTTTCCAGTTAAGCCCCAAACTCTTGGCATGCTTTAGATGAATCTGATATTTGCGTTCCGCCGCTTCTAAGATATAAATAGCGTAATCTATCTGATCCTGGCCCAGCGCTTCATCGAACATCAGGTAGGCTCGTTCCCATTCCATTTGCGCTTTGCGAACTTCTATAAACGTGTTCCAACCTTCATCATACTCCCGTTCCTTCTCAGCATTCCCCCGCCATGCACCCCACCAGCCCATGTTCAGCTCCCCTTCCGAATAAGTGTGAACAACAAGAACGCTACCGCTCATTCGTTCATTCTCATTCATATAGGGAACGGGACAAACTTAGAACTAAAAAACTACCACAAATCTATAACCTCTTATAACAGGACACCCCTGATTAGCTCTGAACGCAAAAAAAGAAGCCCCTTAGCTTCCTTGGGACTTCTCTACATACTCTAAAGCACCTTACGATCTAAAACAGCTCACGACGGCCTTCTAAGGCCTTAGACAGTGTGACCTCGTCTGCGTACTCCAGATCGCCACCTACAGGCAAGCCGTGGGCTATTCTAGTGATTTTAATATCAAAAGGGCGCGTTAGCCGCGAAATATACATAGCTGTCGCCTCCCCTTCAATATTGGGATTTGTCGCCATAATCAATTCCTTCACCCGCTCGTCGCCGAGTCTTACCAAAAGCTCCTTCAGACGGATATCATCCGGTCCAATACCTTCCATTGGCGAGATCGCTCCCTGGAGGACGTGGTAATAACCATTGAATTCCTTAGTACGCTCAATGGCAACTAAATCCTTGGCATCCTGAATCACGCAGATTACAGACGCATCACGCGTCTTATCCTGACAGATCCGGCACGGGTCAGTATCGGTAATGTTACAGCACACCGAGCAATAGTGAAGATTGCGTTTGACGCTTACCAGCGCTTTAGCAAAATCAATGACTTCATCCTCTTTCATATTCAGCACATGAAACGCAAGACGAGCGGCCGTCTTCGGACCAACCCCCGGCAAACGCGTAAAAGCATCGATCAGCTTAGCTAGCGGTTCGGGATAATGCAAAGTAATGTTTCTCCTTTAGGCTAAATGGAGTAATGGTCTAGAACAAACCAGGAATCTTCATTCCGCCAGTAAATTTACCCATATCGTTGTTTGCCAAATCTTCAGCTTGTGTCAACGCATCATTCACAGCAGTGATCACAAGATCCTGCAACATTTCCACATCATCCGGATCCACTGCTTCCGGTTTAATCTGAATGGACAGTAGTTTCTTGTGTCCGTTCACTTGTACGGTAACTACGCCACCACCAGATGAACCTTCAACTGTTTTGCTGCCAAGCTCTTCTTGAGCTTTGAGCATTTGCTCCTGCATTTTTTTAACTTGTTTCATCATTTGGTTCATATTGTTCATAATCGATCTCTCCTTTGGAATGCGCCGTTTGGCGCTAATCTGCTGAAAGCATTATTCTTTTATGACAACAAGGTCTTCTCCAAAAAGCTGGATCGCCTCATCAATCCAAGGTTCTTGTTTTGCTGCTCCTGCCTCGTGTTCATGCTCCAGGCGCAATTCTTCCTTGCCAGGCTGTTCGGCAGACTTCATAGAAGCCTCATTCCAATCGCGAAGCATGATGGTTACAAGACGGTACGGCTTGCCCAGACGGGCAGCCAGAACACCCTCAATCACCTGCCGGTTAGCCGGCTTCTCAGTAGTATCCCGGTGTATGGTGTTCTTGAAAGCAACCAGAACTGCGTCTTCCATAACCGATACAGGCTCTCCATCCACAAACCAGGCATGGACGGTGATTTTCTCTTCCTTCACACCTTGCAGCACTAGGCTCCACTGTTTATAAATAGACGCAAAGTCAGCACTGTCCTTACCGGCGATGAATTTATCCACCTGTGGCGGCATCTTGGAAGCCGTGCTGATCCGCGGAGCAGCACTAGGCACAGAGGCAGGTCTAGCCTGTGCACCCTCGCGCCCTCCGGAAATACCACCTGACTGCAAGGCCTGTTCCAACTTCTTCTCCAGTGTGGCGATCTGTTTCTTAAGCACGCCCAGCTCACCAGGGTCAGAAGCGGCAGCTCCTCCTGCAGCAGCTCCTTGGAAGGCGCCAGAAGAAATGACCGCATCAGCCGGAACCGAGGCACTTTCCTGCAAGCTACAAAGCTTCATTAGCGCTACTTCGAACAGTGTCTGTGGATGGGTAGCATATTTCATCTCACCCAGATAACGGTTAAGCGTCTCCACAATTCCGAACAGCTGCTCACGGCTGAAGGCGGTTGCCATATCCTTAAAATCCGCCGGGTTCAGGACACGGTCGGTTAAGTGATCGGCATTCGGAACCATTTTAATCATAAGCAGGTCCCGGAAGTAATACAATAAATTTTCGAGGCATTTATCGGCACTTTTGCCCTCATGCATAAGCTGCTCAACAAGCTCCAGAAGAAGTCCCATATCGCCTTCCAAAATCGCTCTGGCCAGACGGGCGAACTGTTCCGAAGGTATTCCCCCAGTCATTCCAAGCACTTGCTGGTAGGTAACCTGGCCCTCTGTAAAGGAAGATATCTGATCGAGAATACTAAGCGCGTCACGCATCCCCCCATCAGAGAGACGTGCGATGTACTGCAGAGCGTCATCATCTGCGGAGATGCCTTCCTTCTCACAGATTTGCTTCAGATGACCCGTCTGCTCCTCTAATGATACCCGGCGGAAATCAAACCGCTGACAACGGGAAATAATCGTTGCCGGCAGCTTATGAGGCTCTGTCGTCGCCAGTATGAACATTACATGGGGCGGTGGCTCTTCCAGCGTCTTCAGCAGCGCATTGAACGCTTCTGTTGTCAGCATATGCACTTCATCAATAATATACACTTTACGACGCACTTCGGTAGGCGCGTACTTCACCTTATCCCGCAGGTCACGAATCTCTTCTACACCCCGGTTGGACGCCGCATCAATCTCCTGCACATCCATGACATTGCCAGCAGTAATCCGCAGGCAGGATGGACACTCGTTGCAAGGCTCCGGCCCCTGGCCGCGCTCACAGTTGACCGCCTTGGCCAGCACCTTGGCAGCACTGGTCTTACCAGTCCCCCGCGGACCGCTGAACAGATAGGCATGTGAGACCCTGTCTTCCCGTATAGCATTCTGCAGCGTTTGGATAATGTGCTGTTGTCCTACCATGTCCTGAAACGACTGCGGCCGCCAAGCACGGTACAGCGCGATATGTTCCACTATGCATTACCCTCTCTCAAGTGCCACTTTCCTGGCATTTGTCGCTAACTCATTATACTATATTCTCCAGACTTTGACCAAAAACAAAAAGCATCCTCGCTTATCGCAAAGATGCTGTCATTTATTCATATAAACCGTGCACCTGTTATTGATGGCTGCGATCCAAGCGGCAACCCTACTGACTGCTCGGGCTAGGCCACCCTCCGGCACAAGAGCAAACTTGCTTATGGCTGCTTCCTTCCGGACCTGACCAGGTTCACAAGCACTCATTGCGGAGGACCCAACCGTCAACACAGCCCATAGGGACCAAGGCCTCACATCGACAGCACCTCTAACAGGAATTCAACCTCGCTACAGCGGATTGCGAGTTACAGGGCACCGCTACCTCCCCGTCTAGCACGGCGAAGTTAAGTATATCCTACGCTCGGACAAAAATCAACCTCGGAGAATTAACAGCTCCCCATCACATGCTTTACAGGAATAATAACGCCCAATAATTTGGAGCAATGAAAAACCCCCGGCATTAAGCCGGGGGCTAGATCTAATAATTATGCCGCAAACGGGCTAATTGAATTAGATACCGTATTTCTTCTTAAATCTATCAACGCGACCGCCGGCATCCAGGAACTTCTGCTTGCCAGTGAAGAACGGGTGGCAGTTGGAGCAAATTTCGACGCGCAGCTCTTGTTTAACAGAACCGGATTCGAAAGTGTTGCCACATGCGCAGGTTACCTTAGTAATGTTGTACTTTGGTTGAATTGCTTCTTGCATTTGAATTTCACCTCTCTTGCCCTAAGCCTCATGCGGACTCAGAGTTAATAGACACATGAGCATAGTTTAGCACGAAACATGCAAATGGGCAATATGTTTCAAATTTACATTTCCAATGCTAAACGTGTATCCGACCAGACTTGGCACGGGTCAAATTAGCAGGCGGCACATGGGTAAATGAGCCGATAACCACACCGGGAAGTTCTTCCCGGAAAATGTCTAACATCGTCTTCATACCGAGGATCTCCCCTTGAGCTGGAGGGATCAATTCCAGATAACTCTCCGGGTCAATATTCAGATTCCGCATCTGGATCAACTTGAGATCGGTGCGTCGCACGAATTCCACCATGGCTTCGATCTCTTCTTCACGATCGGTCACACCAGGGAAGATCAGATAGTTGATCGACGTGTACACGCCCTGGGATGCCGCATATTTCAGAGATTTCTCAACATTGGCTAAAGTATAACCCCGCGGCTTGTAGTAGGCATTGTAGTGATCATCCAACGCACTGATGGTGCTGACACGCATCAGATCAAGCCCAGCATCAACGATTCCGCGGATATGGTCGCTTAAGCCCGCATTCGTATTGATATTAATGTAACCCATATCGGTAGTAGCACGCACTTCTCGCATAGCTTCGATAATAATCTTAGCTTGTGTCGACGGCTCACCTTCACAACCTTGTCCAAAACTAACTATGGACTCTGGCGTCTTCAGGTGCTCCAACATCACTTCTACCAGTTCGTCTACACGCGGGCGGAAGTTCATCCGCGTCTGTGGAGAGACAAAGCCACTGTCATCCGGTTGCTCGGAGATACAGCCGAAGCAGCCTGCATTGCAAGAATAGGAGACAGGTACAGCGCCCTCCCAACGACCCAGGAAGGTGTTGGAGGAGGTTAAGCATTCATAACCAAGTGCACAATTGGACAAATGTCCAAAGAGACGGTTCTCTGGATACTTAGCCGTCAGATCGCCTACACCTTTCTTGACAAGATCCCGATCACAGTTAAGCGGGTTCCACTGTTCAGGATCATCTGTAAGCTCTGCGCCTACATAGAAGCGCCCGTCCTTCCATACCACTGCCGAATAACCGAACAGGGGCAGCTTGTAAGACTTATCTGTCTTGACATAGCCGGGAAGGCATAACCGTGTATAACCTTGCGGCATCAATGCCCCAACCGCTTGAGAACCTTCGGGCAGCGGCAGCATTTCACCGGTTGCCGGATTCATGCCCACTGCCCGTGTGTTAGGCAGACCAACCAGCGTAGCACCCTCAGGCAGTGGAATTAGCTCTTCCTCCAGCATTTCGACAATCATATCCCCGCTGCGGGCTAGCCCATACAGCTCGGGATGATCATATACGTTACCTTTCTCATCGGCATATACCAAATACATGTTAGTCTCCTCTTATTCTCGTTCTAGGTTGTGGATACGGTGGGTGCCTTCGAGCGGGTCGTGCGGCGTGCAGATGCTCCGCTGTTCGATGTACCGCCACTGCTGGCCGTGCCACTGGCAGACTCTTTACCTGCAACATCAAATGATGCCAGGAACTCGGCATTCGTCTTGCTGTCACGCAGCTTTTTGAGGAAGCCTTCCACAAAATCATAGGACTCATTCATATTTTTACGGATAGCCCAAATGGTATCCAGTTCTTCCTTACTCAGCAATACCTCTTCACGGCGCGTACCTGAACGACGAATATCGATCGCAGGGAAAATACGTCGTTCCGCAAGCTTACGATCCAGATGCAGCTCCATATTACCTGTACCTTTAAACTCTTCATAAATAATGTCATCCATACGTGAACCTGTATCGATCAATGCTGTAGCCAGAATCGTCAGACTACCGCCTTCTTCCACATTACGCGCCGATCCGAAAAACCGTTTAGGGCGATGGAAAGCAGCAGGATCAATCCCTCCGCTCAGCGTCCGTCCAGATGGAGGTACAACAAGGTTGTATGCACGCGCGAGTCGCGTAATACTGTCCAGCAGAATAACAACATCTTTCTTGTGCTCGACCAAACGAAGCGCACGTTGAAGCACGAGCTCAGCTACTTTGATATGATTCTCCGGCAATTCGTCAAAAGTCGAGGCCACAACTTCACCCTTCACAGAGCGCTGCATATCGGTTACTTCCTCGGGACGTTCATCGATCAGAAGCACAAACAGTTCTATCTCAGGATTATTAGTGGAAATGCTGTTGGCAATTTCTTTTAGGAGGAGCGTCTTCCCTGCTTTAGGAGGCGCTACAATCAAACCGCGTTGCCCCAGACCTACAGGAGCGAGCAAATCCATTATTCGGGTAGATAAATGAGTAGGGGATGTTTCAAGCGGCAGCTTGTCTTGCGGATAAAGAGGTGTTAACGCCGGGAAATGCAGGCGTTCCGCTGCGCTGGCAGGGTTCTCGCCATTAACGGCATTGACCTGAAGCAATCCAAAATAACGTTCATTTTCTTTGGGGGTCCGACATTTCCCCGATACCAGGTCTCCGCTTCGAAGATCAAACTTGCGAATCTGGGAGGCTGAGATATAAATATCCTCCGCACTTGGCAAGTAGTTGATCGGCCTTAGGAATCCGTAGCCTTCCGGCAGAATCTCCAGTACACCTTCCATAAACATGAGCCCGCTTTGCTCCGCCTGCGCCCGAAGGATGGCAAAGATCAGCTCCCGTTTCTTCATCTGCCCGTAGTAAGGAATCTGGTATTTCTTGGCCAGCTTGTACAAGTCGGTCAGCTTCATTTCTTCCAGATCGGAAATTTGAAGATCCATGTAATAACCACCTATTCAATTTTTATAATGAGTCCGTGAATATAGCTCTATGTACACTGAACTATATCAACAAAAAATAAGAGTCCGGCAAAATCCTCATTAGAATAGGATTACCCGAATTGGAAGGAGATATGCAGTCTTCTTGCAAAATAAACTCCTTCCAGTTAGCGGGAAACCCTATAAATTCATTCTATTCGTTCTCGCGCCAAACGTCAGCCCCCAGATTACGGAGATTTGTCACCAAATGATCGTAGCCACGATCAATATACTCCACGCCCGTTACTTCGGTGATGCCTTCCTCTACTGTAAGGCCGGCGATAACAAGCGCCGCACCAGCCCGCAGATCAGCCGCTTTGACTTTGGCTGCATTAAGCTTGCTGCCTTCCACGATTGCCGAACGACCCTCGACACGAATCTTGGCCCCCATACGAACCAGTTCCGGCACATGCTTGAAGCGATTGCTGTAAACAAAATCACTCAGCACACTAACACCTTCAGCCTGAGTCAACATGCTGGTCATTGGGGACTGCAGATCGGTGGCAAAGCCCGGGTAAATCAGCGCTTTGACATCTGCATGCTCATACTTGGCTCTGCCAATTACACGAATGCTCTCATCAAGCTCTTCAATATCTACGCCCATCTCCAGCAGCTTGGCGGTTAAAGCCTCAAGATGCTTAGGGATGACGTTATCTATAAGGACGTTGCCGCGCGTTGCCGCTGCAGCAATCATATATGTTCCAGCTTGAATCCGGTCAGGAATAATGGAGTGACGGCAGCCGTGCATTTCCGTAACGCCTTCGATCCGGATGGTTTCCGTACCGGCACCTTTAATAATGGCGCCCATTGAATTAAGGAGTGTAGCTACATCTATAATCTCAGGCTCTTTAGCCGCATTTTCAATAATAGTAGAGCCTTTGGCTCTTGAAGCCGCCAACATGATATTAATCGTGGCCCCGACACTGGATACATCCAGATAAATCTTGGCCCCGCGTAATTCCTTGGCATACAGGTGGATAGAGCCGTGTTCATTAGTCACTGTTGCGCCCAGCGCTTCAAATCCCTTGATGTGCTGGTCAATCGGACGGGGCTCAAAATTACAGCCGCCGGGAAGCCCTATTGTCGCTTCCTTGAATCTTCCAAGGAGCGCTCCCATCATATAGTAAGACGCCCGCAATTTCTTGACAGGCCCATTAGGCATAGGGATGGACACAATACGGGAGGGGTCAATTCTCATTTGGTTGCCTGACCAGGATACACTTGCGCCAAGCTCTTCCAGTATTTCGGAGTAAACTGCAACATCGCTAAGGGACGGTAGATTATCCAGCACAACTTCAGATTCGGCTAAAATCGCCGCAGGAATAAGCGCAATCGCGCTGTTCTTGGCTCCGCTGATTGTAACAACACCTTGCAGCGGACGTCCACCGCCAATCATTAATTTTTCCATAAATTAACAGGTTCCCCCTACGTGTATTGCGGTTGATCGACAATACGTGCTGTGGCTTTTCTGATGATAAAGGCGATGAAAATGGAAAGACACCGGCTATGCGGTGTACTCTCCACATCATCATATTCAACTGAAAAGGACAGTATAACCTGTCCGATATGCTTATTCAAAACTTCATGGACTAATGTCCTTCAAAACTTAAGAAAACAGATCTTACGCTTTGTTGTTGGAACCGAACTCACGGATTTTACCGATAACGGTTTGTTTGATAGCATCGCGGCCTGGTACGATGAATGTACGTGGGTCGTAAGCATCAGGTTTAGCAGCCAAAACTTCGCGAACTACTTTAGCAAATGCGATTTGGTTCTCAGTGTTCACGTTGATCTTGGAAGTACCCAGGGAGATCGCTTTGTCGATGTCATGTACAGGGATACCAGTACCGCCATGCAGAACGAGTGGCAATTTAACAGCGTCGCGGATTTCTTCCATTTCTTTGAATCCGAGGTTAGGCTCGCCATGGTAAGGACCGTGTACGGAACCAAGTGCTGGAGCCAAAGTGTCGATGCCAGTTTCTTTAACAATGCGTACGCACTCGTTAAGATCAGCATATTGAATGCCGCCGATAACATCGTCTTCTTGTCCGCCTACAGTACCTACTTCAGCTTCTACAGAAACACCTTTAGCGTGAGCATATTCAACGACTTTCTTAGTCATTTCAATGTTCTCATCGATTGGGTGGTGAGATCCGTCGATCATTACGGAAGTAAAGCCAGCATCGATGGCTTCTTTACATTTATCAAAGCTGGAACCGTGGTCCAGGTGAATCGCTACAGGAACAGTGATTTTCAGGTCGTGGATAAGTCCTTCCACCATCTTAACAACAGTGGTGAAACCGCCCATGTGACGGGCTGCGCCTTCGGATACACCAAGAATTACCGGAGATTTCTCTTCTTCGGCTGCACCCAAAATAGCTTGAGTCCATTCAAGGTTATTGATGTTGTACTGACCTACTGCGTACTTTCCTTCAAGTGCTTTGTTCAACATGTCTGTCATTGATACTAATGGCATGGTTCATCCTCCTAAAGATGTTTTCGCTATAATTTATAGAACCGTTTATCACATACAGGCTTATTATAGCACATCCAGTGTCAAATACTAAATAGCACTAGCAAAAAAATGTCCCGGTGGGACGATATTTATCCACCCCTGTTGTTATCTGCCCTTTTCCAAGTTTTCCCCTCCGAAAAAAGGATTCTGCCATTTAGCAGAATCCTTACTTCAGCTGCACTGATCGACCGATTTATTGCGAAGATGCATATTTACCGCCACACGCATCTCGTCAATGTCGAAAGGTTTGGTAAAGTGCATAAGCGCGCCCAATTTCGTTGCTTCTTTAATCATGTCCAGCTCTCCGTACGCAGTCATCATGATCACCTTGATCTCCGGATTGATCTCCTTCAGATGCTTGAGAATTTCAAGCCCATCCATTCCCGGGATTTTCATATCGAGCAAGACCAAGTCTGGGGATTCGGTACGAACAATTTCCAGTGCAAGTTTACCGTTAGCCGCCTGAAATGTGGTGTAACCCTCGCTGTTGAACACTTCCATGAGAAGAATCCTGATCCCGTTCTGATCGTCGACAATTAACACTTTATTTTTCTCCATTATCAATACCCTCCCAGAATTTAAGGCAGATTGACCATACCGCGCTCTCCACAGCTAACGGCCCCTTTGTAACTTAGTCCATACGAAACCTATAATTCGTGGTGTAGATTCAAAATCCTGCTAATTGGATAAAATGCGTAAATGTATGCCATAAAATGTATCGTCCGGATCGACTTTTCTTGATAGGAAATGTTAAAAATACCAAAATGTCAACTTACATTAAAATTGAAATTATTCTTGAGGTCAGATAGGACCTAGCATAAGAAAAAGAGCCTCCAAATGGAGGCTCTCACGAACACCTTTATGGTGCTATATATACTATTTATTGAGCACTGTAGTGAGTAAGTGAAGCTTTGACGAACTCGCGGAACAGTGGTTGCGGACGGTTCGGACGGGAAATGAACTCCGGATGGAATTGTACCGAAAGGAACCAAGGATGACCCGGAAGCTCCACGATTTCTACCAGACGTCCGTCTGGGGATGTACCAGAAATCACCAGACCCGCTTTTTCAATCTCATCACGGTAAGCATTGTTGAACTCATACCGGTGACGGTGACGCTCGTACACAAGCTCATCATCGTAGCAAGACATCGCCAGGGAACCCGGCAAAAGCTTACAAGGATAAAGACCAAGACGCATTGTACCGCCCATATCTTCGATATCTTTCTGTTCAGGAAGCAGATCAATCAGAGGATGATTCGTAGACGGATCAATCTCTGAGCTGTTCGCTCCTTCCAGACCCAATACGGAACGTCCGTATTCAATGACAGACACCTGCATACCCAAGCAGATACCGAAGAATGGAATTTGTTTTTCCCGTGCATAACGGATAGCAGAGATTTTACCTTCAATACCACGATCGCCGAAGCCGCCTGGAACGAGAATGCCGCCTACACCGCGCAACTGCTCGTCCACGTTCTCATCGGTAACCAATTCCGCATCTACCCAGCGAAGCTTAACTTCTGCGTTGGATGCAAAGCCTGCATGCGAAAGGGATTCAACCACACTCAAATAAGCATCGTGCAGAGCAACGTACTTGCCGACAATGGCAATTTCAACGGTATGCTCCAGTTTGTTGATCCGGTCCAGCATGCCTTCCCATTCCCGCATATCCGGTGCAGGCGTGGTCAGCTTCAAATGGTTAACTACGATCTCGTCCAATCCCTCGTCGCGCAAATTAAGCGGAACTTCATACAGCGTGGAGGCATCGCGGCATTCCACTACGGCATTGGCGTCGATATCACAGAACAGGGCAATCTTCGCCTTCATGTCCGAAGACAGCTCATGCTCCGTACGGCATACAATCACATTCGGCTGAATTCCGATGCTGCGCAGCTCTTTTACACTATGCTGGGTCGGTTTGGTCTTCACTTCACCCGCTGCCTTGATATAAGGAATCAGGGTTACGTGAATGTACATTACGTTCTCGCGGCCGATATCGCTCTTGATCTGACGAATCGCTTCCAGGAACGGAAGGCTCTCGATATCGCCCACTGTACCGCCGATCTCCGTAATTACGACATCGGAACCGGCTTCACGGCCTGCACGGAAGACACGCTCCTTGATTTCGTTCGTAATATGCGGAATAACTTGAACTGTTCCGCCCAGGTACTCACCACGGCGCTCCTTACTGATTACCGAGGAGTACACTTTACCTGTCGTTACATTGCTGTTCTTAGACAGGTTAATGTCAATAAACCGTTCATAGTGTCCAAGGTCAAGGTCCGTTTCCGCGCCATCGTCTGTCACGAATACTTCACCGTGCTGATAAGGACTCATTGTTCCAGGGTCCACATTAAGATACGGATCAAATTTCTGAATCGTCACCTTTAGACCTCTGTTCTTAAGCAGCCTACCCAGCGAAGCAGCGGTAATGCCTTTGCCAAGGGAAGACACAACCCCACCCGTTACAAAAATATACTTTGTCACTGTAAAACCCTCCTAAATAAAGTCCAGAAATTCAGGCGACGCATGATGTTTATCGTAACCCGTTTTTCTATCGTCAAACGGGGGAAATCAAAAGTTACTTTAGCCGGCACAAAAGACCTTCCTCCGCCCCTTTAAAATCGCGGAAATTCCGGCTCCTTGGCATCTAAAAAAACAAAAAAGTGACACCCGTAGCACCGGGGCACTTTTTATTTTAGAAAACACATATTAACTTTCATCATAAGCCCATGCAATAGTTTACTCTGACGGTTCTCCACTGTCAAGGGCAGAATTGTACTACCTCAAAGAACGGGATTAATATTTATCTTCCTCGTCTTCATCGTCCAAATCTTCTTCACTTTCCGCGTCGGAGTCTTCATCGTCCACGTCATCTTCGTCGATGTCTTCTTCGTCAATAACCACATCGTCGTCAACTTCTTCTTCGCTGTCGTCGTCGGAATAGAGGTCGTCGCGATCTTCGTCGATAGCGTCGAAATCCTCTTCTTCGGATGCGTAGTTATCATCTTCCTCGGTGAAATCATCGTCTTCCAAATCGTCATCCTCGTCGTTGATGATACGTGGACGTTTGGAATTACCGACTGGATCATCGGAGCGCTCCAGCGGATACCAGCGTTTCAACCCCCACAGGTTCGTTCCTACACAGGCAAAACGTCCGTCGATGTTAATCTCAGTATATAACTGGGCAATAGTATCGTTGGTTTGTTCTTCGGTCATCCCGCGCAGCTTGGCCACCTCGACCATCAGGTCACGGTAATAAAACGGCGTATTAGCCGCCTTCAGCACTAGGAAAGCCAGGTCCACCATCGGCATTTCTTTTACTTTCTCGGGGTCCAGCTTTAAATTGAGTGGCGTACTCATTAAAGGACACTTCCTCTCACGCATTGTTCACTATTCACGGCTTTAATTCAATAATATCCAGTAACAAACCTAAGTAAAACCTATTTAGCAACAAAATGCAAGTCAAAAGGGACAAGCTTCAGACGCAAAAAAACCGCCGGCATTTTCCGACAGGGAAACGTTTTTTTCGCAGGTAACGATCAATATGTACTTTTATGAATGACTAAGCCGGTTCGTACAGGTGTAAGGCCTCTCTAAAAAAGGCGGAGGAAACTCCTCCGCGCATGACTGTATCCACGCCAAGGAATGGCTCCTTACGGGATGTTGCAAAGAGAGTGTTAAATCTCTTCTGTTTATTTTATGTGAAGCGCCGTCTTTTGACACGATGGGCAGCCCATTTCCTTAAAAAAGGGCAAGTTCCCATTCGGCTACCCTCCTCCGCTCATACAATATTTCAGTACGGCACCGAGGAGGGGACGGCAAAACACATGGACTATTACGGATTTTGGCAGATACTGCTTGATGAGATATCGGCTGCCCCCAAGAATGACGAACGGCGTATAGTTACCTTTTATGATGCCCGCCATTACGCCGGAGCCTTATCCCAGTGGAAGACCCTACGTACGAAAAAAACGAGACTGCGGCAGGTGCAGGTCTCTCCGCTGATCCGCGCTTTTTTTGTGCCTGCCGCAGGCGCGGCAAAGCTGGTGCATAAATTTTCAGACACGCTGAGCGTGGAAGACGATTACCGCATACAGCTCCATGCGCTGCCCAGTGAAAAAACCGGGACCGCCGTGATGCCCTGGGGAGTGAAAGCGATTCATGCCCCCCAGGCCTGGTCGAAGTCAACCGGTGTGCAAGTTAAGGTAGGCGTTATTGATACAGGTGCCGACTACCGTCACCCTGATCTGCGCCATTCGCTAGCAACAGGTGTCAATCTGCTGCGGCGGGGGATGCTACCACTGGATGACAATGGCCACGGCACCCATATCGCCGGTACACTGGCCGCCGCTGGCGGCACACGCGGCATGATGGGAGTTGCACCAAGAGCCATTCTCTATCCCGTCAAAGCTTTTGATCACAACGGCTCTGCTTATGTGTCCGACATTGTGCTGGGGATTGACTGGTGCGTCCAGAACCGGATCGACATCATTAATATGAGCTTCGGCATGAAGACACGAAGCAAGGCGCTTCATAATGTCGTCATGAAGGCCTACCGCGCTGGCATTGCCATTGTCGCTTCCTCAGGCAATGATGGCAAACGCGGCGGGGATTATCCGGCGCGCTATCCGGAGACCATCGCCGTAGGCGCCATAGATAAGAAGCGCCGGGTCGCCAGCTTCAGCAACCGCGGGTCGTACATCGATGTATACGGACCCGGCGAAAGCGTGCCCTCCTGCTGGCTGAAGGAGGGCTACAAGGAAATGAGCGGCACATCCATGGCGACGTCACATGTGACGGGAGCCGCTGCTCTGCTGCTCGCTCTCCGGCCAGGGCTCACCCCCCGGGAGCTGAAGCTCCTGCTGCGCCGCACCGCTTGCCCGGTGCGGCTGCGTAAAGGGCAGCGCAGAGCCTCCCTCGGCGGCGGCGCTGCCGATGCCCTTCGCCTGCTACGCGCAGGCATCAGGGCCAAGCGGGGCCCATCCGCGAATGCCGCCAGCCGGCGCGCGGATTGACAAGAGCCAGTGGCGCAGCGCCACTGGCTCAAAACGGCCGCCATCCTGTAACCAAGGATGGCGGCCGTCTGCAAAGCACATGAAGCTAACTATGTGCACTTCTCTTCTTTGTATAGACACAAGCACACCGCCTCCAAAAAATCGCTGGAGGCGGTGTGCTGACCATCCCTTGCCCCGTTCAGGCGGGGGCTTGAGGATGGACGAATTACATGCGGTCCGGAGCGGATACCGCTAGAAGACGCAATACATTGGCAATAGTGGTACGCGTTGCTCCAAGCAGAGCAAGACGGGCCAATGTTTGGGCCGAATCTTCGGTAATGACACGCTCAGCCTTGTAATAGCTGTGGAAGAGCGCCGCCAGATCATAGACATAACGCACCAGGCGATGCGGCGCGTAAGCATCCGCTGCAGAAGCAATCTCAGCCGGCAGCTCACCAATTTTGCGTAGCAAGTCATATTCGTGAGGAGCACTCAGCTTGCTGAAATCAAGTTCGGCATAATCCGGCAGTGCGATTCCTTGTTCCTCAGCTTGACGGAAGATGCTGCAAATCCGCGCATGAGCATACTGTACATAGAATACCGGGTTCTCGTTGGATGTAGAGATCGCCAGGTCCATATCGAAGTCCAGATGAGAGTCCATGCTGCGCATGGTGAAGAAATAACGGATGGCGTCGATACCAACCTCTTCCATCAGATCCTCCATCGTTACCGCTTTACCAGTACGCTTGGACATTTTCACTTTCTCGCCGTTCTGGAACAAGCTGACCATTTGGGCAATCAGGACAACCAGTTTCCCCGGGTCATTGCCGAGTGCCGACATCGCTGCCTTCATCCGCGGAATATAACCGTGGTGATCGGCACCCCAGATGTTGATCATTTTGTCATAGCCGCGGCCGTATTTATCGTTATGGTAGGCAATATCCGGTGTCAGATACGTATAGGTACCATCGTTCTTGATCAGCACGCGGTCCTTGTCGTCGCCATACTTGGTCGTCTGCAGCCAGGTTGCGCCTTCCTCTTCGTATACCTCGCCACGCTCACGCAGATCGTCCAGCGAACGCAAGACTGCTCCATTCTCATAGAGAGAGGTCTCGCTAAACCAGATATCAAATGGAACACGGAAACGTCCCAGATCGCGTTTGATTTTATCTAATTCCTTATTCAAGCCATAGGTACGGAAGAATGCCGCACGATCCCCCGGCGTCAGCTCCAGCAGAGAATCTCCCTTCTCAGCCACAAGTTCTTTGGCAAATCCCTTGATATCTTCACCATGATAGCCATCCTCCGGCATTTCTGCCGGTTGTCCCAGCTCCTGCAGGTAGCGGGTCTCGATAGATTTGCAAAGATTGGCAACCTGATTTCCGGCATCATTAATATAGTACTCACGGGTTACCTGATAACCGGCATAATCCAGCACGTTACAGAGTGCATCGCCGACAGCTGCGCCGCGGGCATGTCCCAAGTGTAGACTTCCCGTAGGGTTCGCGCTGACGAACTCAACCTCTACCTTTTGACCCTGTCCTAAGTCAATGCGGCCGTAGTTGTCTCCCTGTGCGGCAACCTGGGTGATGACATCATAAAGATAGTGCTTGGACAATGTAAAGTTAATGAAGCCTGGTCCGGCAATCTCTGCCTTCTCAATGGAAGCGCCGCTCTTGTCCAAGTGTTCTAGAATGGCCTCAGCAATTTGGCGCGGATTGCGCTTAGCAATTTTGGTGAGCTGCATAGCGGCATTGGTCGCCAGATCACCGTGCTCCTTGTCTCTTGGCACTTCCAGCACGATGGCTGGAAGGTCTTCACGTGCAACCAGCCCCGCAGCAACAACTGCATCGGCAATGGCTTCTTTTACCCGTTCATTAATAAGTTCGAGCGGATTTTGACTCTGTGTCATGATTTTGGTTCCTCCTGTATATGCAAACTGAGTACGAACTGCCCTGACAACTCCTCGTATACGTATAAATCATACTCCCACGTTACGTTCAGAGAGCGCCCGTCTCGGGAAATCTCCAGCTTCCGGGTCTCCGTGGACAGATTAAAGTTCGTATAGGGAGAGCGGTAAAAGCCCGGCAAACGCTGTCCCTCTTGGAAGCTCTGCTCGGACTCAACCGCGCCATGGCGGATCAGCTTCAGTTCGCTGCCTGCAATCTTTATCATTGTACGAACAGCTGTCTCCTCACCCTGAGGGCCCTGCCCGGGCTCTACATATCGGATGAACAGCTGCTGTCCCTTGGCTATAACTTCTCCGGTGGTATTCAGTACAGTACGCTCACCTTCATGCTGGCTTACGAGTGTAACTGAAACGCCGTATTTGTGATTCTGAATTTCCGGCACCTGCATTCCTCCATTCTGCAAGCCTCTGCAGACCAAAGGCGAATTCGCTTTCCCATTGTACTACTATATCCAGTTCAAGGGTGCAATTCAATTCCTTATTCGAGGAAGATTCCACGGAATCTAATTTTACCATAGCGACACAAAAAAGACACTTGCCCTGCTATTACAAAGATGATGATTCATTGCTTCATATTTTTCTCTTCTATAAATGCTCCTTACACAACCGAAAGACGCTCACTAACTAAACAAGGACGCCAAGTACAAAAAGAGGCTTTCCCCAGCCATATAATAGGACTGGAGCAGCCTCTTCCTCTTTAGATAGCGGCCTGAAGCTACCTTACCGCATCTTTGAAGGCGAATCTTTGCTTCCAGGTAGATCCGCCATCCGCGGTGGCATATACAGCTGATTGATCCTGTTCCCTTACGGCGAGCCAGCCATGCTTGCTGTCCGGGAAGGAGATAGTACCCTCGAATCCCTGTATAGGCTTCAAGTTACTCCACGCTTTCCCACCGTTCACGGTGCGTCCTACGGCAACCTGCTCTCCAGCGGGAGAATAGCCGACGAGAAAAGCGGTGCTGTTACCAACCAACTGCATGTTGCCAGGTCTGCCGGATGCCGGCCCAGATTTGAGCTGTGCCGATCCACTGCCCGGCGCAGGCCCACCACCGGCTGTCGCCTGAGCAATTACACGTTTCCAGCTCCCTCCCTTGTCTGAGCTGGCATACAGGGAATATGAGGTCTGCGACATGCCTGAGTCGCCATACAGCAGGGCATATACCTGGTTGCCCTTCGCATAGATCTCGCCGCTTGTTGGATAAGCAATGCGGGATTGGAGAGAAAGCTTCCAGGTAGATCCGCCGTCAGTCGTCTTCATTACCCGGTAACCCTTACCGGGTGCCACGACAACACTCCAACCGCTGCTGGGGCTGCTGAAATAGGCACCCCGCGTATTGGCAGGTGTCGGAATCTCCGTCCAACTCTGGCCGCTATCCTTGGTGGTAAATACTGCATTCCGGCTGTAAGCAAAGCCGTTCTTACTGTCCGTAAAGTCAATCCGGTCGAAGGCTGTTGCCTTCCCGGAGAGATTTTTCCAGGTAGAGCCGCCGTCTGTACTAGCTATCAGATAGTTGGCCTGTCCTTCTCCAATAGAAGCAATTGCCCAGCCATGCACATTATCGGGAAAAGAAATTCCTTTGAAGTTCCACTGTCCGTGATAAATTTCTTGAAAATGACACCCGCCGTCCGAGGTGCCAATCATAAAGCCGTTACCAACAGCTCGGCCAGTCTCACTATTCAGAAATGCAATGTCTGAATAGGTGAGTGGCGTTTCAGCTTGCTGGGCATGTTTTTTTTGTAAATTCTCCAGCAAACCATGATCGCCCGTTCCACAAACCGGTGTACCTGCTGCAGCTGATTGGGGCGCTGGTGCGGAAGAAGCAACCGTTCCCCAGCCTGAAAGCGCCAGCAGTCCTGCTGAAAAGAGCGTCAATGCTGCTCTGTGCCAATGATGTGTCCAATTCATAGGGATAACACCTCCTTTTAATATATACCCCGTGCTGCAATTGTTACTCTGTCAGAACCTCCCCCGCCCCAGTGAATATCCTGTCACTTCCTTTCCCATAATGAGGATAAGAGCAAGAAAGGAGTCTGGTGCTATGCCTAGCAATTCCGCCAACCCGCCTAAACGCAAAAGTCCTCTCCGCCGGGCATTTCGGCTGCTGTCAGCCTTGACGATCTTATGCTTGCTGGCCGCCGGATCCCTGCTGGGATATCTATATCAGAAAGATCTGCCGCCTACCCTGGACGATGTCCGCTCCAGGCTGCTTGATGTCCGGGGAAATGTACTGGCCACCTTCACATCAGATGGACGCAGTCGCGATCCAGTGGAGCTGAGTCATATTTCGCCGCTGCTTGTTCAAGCTACACTGGCGGTTGAAGACCGCAAATTCTATAAGCACACCGGCTTTGACCTCAAGGGCATGGCCCGGGCCATCCTCGTCAATCTGGAGGAAGGAGGCCGCTCGCAAGGCGCCAGTACACTTACCCAGCAGCTTGCACGCAATCTCTATCTATCCCATGAGAAGACCTGGACCCGCAAAATTAAGGAAGCCTTCTATACGATGCAGCTCGAGATGAAATATAGCAAAGACGAAATCCTGAACATGTATTTAAATGAAATCTACTACGGCCACGGGGCATACGGCATTGAAGCCGCGGCCAAAATGTATTTCGGCAAATCAGCAGCGGATCTTGACCTCGCAGAGAGTGCGATGCTGGCCGGGGTACCCAAGGGGCCAACTTACTATTCACCTTACAATCACATAGACAACGCCAAGAATCGCCAGCAGCTCATCCTGTCTGTTATGGCCGAGCTTGGCGACATTACAGAAGCTGAGGCCAAGCTGGCGGCACAGGAGAAGCTCAATTTCAAGCCGCAAGGGGAAAAAGACACCACCGTAGCCGCGCCCTACTTCCGTGATTATGTGCGTGGCTTGGCGATAGGTTTGCTGGATATCGACAGCGACGAATTCGAACAGGGTGGACTGAATGTCTACACCACTCTGGACCCGGTCATGCAGCAAGCCGCAGAGGATGCCGTCGGCAAAGGAATGGACCCGGCTAGCGAATTGGAGACGGCCCTGGTATCCATAGATCCACGCACCGGCTACATTAAAGCGATGGTGGGGGGCAAAAACTACCGGAATAACCAGTTCAATCACGCATTGGCGACCACCCGCCAGCCCGGATCTTCCTTCAAGCCGATTATGTATCTTGCGGCCCTGTCTTCCAAGACGATGAACGGACTTTCAGTGTTCAATAGCCAACCCACACTGTTCCATTATGACAATAACCGCAAGACCTACCAGCCCCGTAATTTTGGCGACAAGTATCTGGGTGAAATTAATATGCGTCAGGCGATTGCTGCCTCTGACAATATTTATGCCGTGAATACGATCATGAAGATTGGAGCGGACAAGGTGGCAGAGATGGCTGCGGAGATGGGGATTAAAAGCCCGCTCCAGCACGTGCCTTCCCTGGCGCTAGGCACTTCACCGGTCAGTCCGCTGGAAATGGCCTCAGCCTTCGCCGTGATCGGCGGAAGCGGTGTCCGGATGCCTGCGACAGCCATCCTGAAGATTACAGACGCCAAGGGAGTCGTTCTGTACGAGGCACCTGAGCCTCAGGGAGAGGCCGTAGCGGAACCGGCAGCAGCTTATGTGTTGACCCGGCTGATGGAGGGTGTGTTCGAGACCGGGGGCACCGGGAACCGCGTAGCCTCCATTATCAAACGGCCTGTTGCCGGCAAGACCGGCACGACCGATACCGATGGCTGGATGGTTGGCTTCACCCCCGAATTATCGACGGCCGTCTGGGTCGGATACGACAAAGGCCGGGATATCGCAACGGCAGACGGTAGGCGCGCTGCCCCGATTTTTGCCCAGTACACAGAGAAAGCGCTGGAAAACGTACCGCCTAAGATTTTTCCAATTCCAGACGGTGTAGTTAGTGTCTATATTGATAAGCAATCCGGCAAGCTGGCTACAGCCGATTGTCCGGACAAGGTGCTAGAGACCTTCATCAGCGGCACAGAACCCACAGCATATTGCGATCTGCACGGGGCAGGAGAAAAGGCCCACCGAACAGAAGAATCCGTTCCCGGAAAGAATGATCCCGGTGAAGGTCACTCCCTATGGCAGGATATCAAGCGCTGGTGGATGAATTAGGCCTACTTGGGTATAAAGAATTGGATTTTAGCGTTTCGTCAGCCCAAAATTGGGTATAAAAGAATAGAACCCCAAGCAACCTCTCCCTTTGGACCTTTGAATCGGAGAGGTTTTTATTTAAGAACCTATAACTGGGTATTGGGATGTAAGGCATAGATAACCCCCGCAACCTCTACGCACAGACAGAAAATATCTGCTTATTATTCCGTATCCTTATAAAGGAGGTCTGTCCATGGTCCCCTCAAAGCTGGCAGTCTATGGGGCCGCAATCATCTTTATCGCAAGCGTGGGTTGCTCGTTGGTATCAGGCTCTGCTCTAGCAGCTACGGCTGGCACAGGATCCGCTACTGTCTCTCCGGCTGCACCGACAGAACAAACCAGGCGATCGCTGGAACATGCCGGCTTCCGTCAGCAAGGCGCCATCTACCTACCTTTAAAAGAAATGGCACCACTGCTCGATCTCCACGTGCTGTGGAACGCAGACAAATCCAGTATTGAGGTTACCGGTCTTTATCAGGCGCTTAGCCTAAAGGTTGGACAATCAAAGGCCTACACGGCGGACAATAAAGTGATCAGTCTAGGTGCACCCACACTCATCAGAGATGGCATCACCTATGTACCGACCACCCTGTTCACCAAAGCCTTTAGCCTTCCTGTTGGGTGGGACGGTAAGCTAGATGTTACTGTTCCATACACCGAACGGTATCTCAAAGCGGTATCTGGGCGGGAATTGTTCTGGCTACATAAGGAAAAGGGGGTTGTCTATAGCGGAGAAAGTGGGAGGCGACCTGTAAGGGCAGGAATCG
This sequence comes from Paenibacillus sp. NPDC058177, assembly GCF_042883835.1. Classification (NCBI taxonomy): domain Bacteria; kingdom Bacillati; phylum Bacillota; class Bacilli; order Caryophanales; family Paenibacillaceae; genus Paenibacillus; species Paenibacillus sp. NPDC058177. The sequence continues at coordinate 21,790 of NZ_JBHVVB010000014.1, forward strand.
CTAATGTTCGTCAGTTGGATTGGACCACTCTCAGCGTGCGTACGGTGAACAGAACGAGCTATGTGCTTGATCTTAATAATGCCTCTGGTGAGCCACATATTCATGTCAGTAACTATCGGATTTTGCTGCATGAAGGACGACTGGTTCGCCAGGCCGTAAGTAGTTACGGAGGAATGCGCAATCTCGGGATGAGAGAGAATGTCTCCGCCTATCAAGGAAATCTGGTCATGATGAACAAAAGCATTCTTTACCTGGTCAATCCGGACGGTCATATTTTCAAAACCTACAATTTAGCAGAGCTCACCGGCATTGACGATACTTTTGCCCTCGAAGCCATCGATGAGGACTTTCTTCTGGTGCGTCCGTACCAGAAAGGAACACTGTTCCTAATTGATTGCAAGAGCGGGGAAAGTACAGCGCTCTATACACAACTTCTAGGGTCAGAGGATCAGGCCTGGTTGGAGCAGTACCCGAATTGGGACTTTGATTATCCGGGCGACCGGCTCCAATATAATGGACGTTCGGGCAATACGCTATCCTTTACTTGGACGTCTTTCGAGGACAACCGACAGGTTCACTTCACGTATACGCTTTCTTAACTCTAATTATTTACATTTCTGTTATAATAAAAGAAACACCAAATCTAAACATGTGAATGAGGGACATGGTATGAAAGATACGGGTATGATTCGGAATTTGGACAGTCTGGGGAGAATTGTGGTTCCCGTGGAAATCCGCATGACACGCAATATCGACATTGGAGATCCTATCGAATTTTTCATTATGAATGAGGATGTTATTGTGCTTAGAAAGTACACCTCCACGGAATGCACCTTCTGCAGAAGTCTGGACCACGTGAGCTATTACAAGGATCAATTCATCTGCAACAGCTGTCTGAAGGAACTCGGTGATCCGGAGCGTCTCCCGCAGGAGCCTGAACCTTCTCCGCTCCTTCCTCAGGCTACCGCCGACCCTGGCAGCAGTGTCAAACGGAAGAAGACTGAAGAGATGACACAGCGACTGGAGCGGGCCATTGAAGAGCATCCATTCGCCAATCAGAAGCAGCTCGCCGAGATCCTGGGAATCAGCCAAGCGCGGGTAAGCCAACTAAAGCGCAAGCTTAATGCTCCGAGGCAATCCAAGATCGGCTGATCGGCTGTACCGGAAGGAATCCATATCGTTCGATTTGCCTGAGTTGCCGCACTCCGCTCTATTAGCAATTATAGAATACTAAAAAGGCTGCATCCCCCTAGTACAGGAGATGCAGCCTTTTGCTGGGATGTCTGCTTAACGGACGGATAAATCCGGCAAAATTCTGAAGATTATTCCGATAGTGCCGCCTTCAGCTCTTCCCTCGAAGTTTCCCACCACTCTTCATTATGTGATATAAGCAGGGATTTCAGCGCCGCCTTTTCCGGTTGGCCAAGCCCTTCCACAATAACTTTCCGTTTTAACGCAGAATCAAGTTTGTTCACATGCTCGGCCAGAATCTTCCACCCGCGACGGGCTTCAGTGTCAATCCACATCTCACAAGCCGTAATTCCGGCGTAGTGCTGGCCCTCGGCTGTCCGGTCTACAGCTACCCATACGACCCAGACTTGTCTCCCGTTCGGAACATCCTCACGGTTCATGGAGAACTTAATGCCCTTCTCCACCTTGCTCTTAGCGTGCATAGCCCCGATATCAATGATAGCTTCGCCGTTATCAATAATGACGGGGGACACATTGTTCAAATCAATTGAGCCTGCTCCAAATCCTTTATGTTTGCTCTTCGCGTTGACAATATTCAAGGCAATCTGTTTCTTGCCTTCCGGTTGCTTGTTATCCACAGATGCACGTCCTTCCTCTTACGAATAATTTAATTTTAGCTAATAATCCGGCGATTGCAAACATATACATCCCGTAGATGCTTGTCAACGGGAGGGAATCACAGTATGAAGCCACCGACATTTCGAACCAAAATCAGCATTCTGGCTCTGGCCGCCCTAACGCTGCTGGGCGGGAGCTTGTGGAGCTACCCAGGTGCAAGCCCTGCCTTGGCAGGCATGTCTGCCCAAAAAGCGGCCAAGTCCCCCGCTGTCTCGCCCGGAAAGGGCAACGCGCAGCAGGCATTCCCGGAGAGCGCACCCGTTCCCGTGTCCGAGGCGCTGAGTCAAAGAGTCGCCGAGTACCATATCGACGTGAAGCTTGACCCGGAGACAGCCACATTAAAAGGCGCAGAGACAGTAACTTGGAACCATCCCGGCCGTAAGCCGGTAAGCGATCTTTATTTTCATCTCTATCCCAATGCCTTTGAATCCCGCAATACGACTTTTATGAAAGAATCCGGCGGTGAGCTGCGAAGTGACAAGATGCCCGACAATGGGTTCGGCAGCATGATCCTGACGGATGTGCGAACCTCAGAAGGCACTTCTCTCATCCAGAGAGTGCAGTATGTTCAACCCGATGACGGAAATATCAATGACCGCACATTGGTGAAGTTACATCTGCCTGAACCCGTAAACGGCGGGGAAAGTGTAACCCTCAAGCTGCAATTTGAGGTCAAGCTACCCAAAGTATTCGCCCGGATGGGGATCGCGGGAAACTTCGTTATGGCCGGACAATGGTTTCCCAAGATTAGCGTCTATGAACCCGCCGGAACCCGCGGAGTAACCCAGGAAGGCTGGAATCTGCATCAGTACCACGGGACATCAGAATTCTACAGCGATTTTGGCATATACAATGTGACGATAGCTGTGCCTCCTGAGTATACCGTGGCTGCCACCGGATTCCCGGTGAAGACCGCTAAACTAAAGCAGAATCAGAAAATTTATCAATTCTACGCTGACGACGTCCATGATTTTGCCTGGGCTGCCTCTCCTGATTTTGTGGTCACCGAAGAGGCCTTCTCCACGCCGGAAGTTCCTGGTGTGCGAATCAAGCTATACCTGGACCCGCTGCATAAAGACCTCAAGGAGCGTTATTTCCAAGCTACGAAGGCTGCCCTAAGCGCATTTAGTAAATGGTACGGGCCGTATCCTTATTCCACACTCTCAATAGTGGTTCCGCCCAAGGATGCCAACGGGGCTGGAGGAATGGAATACCCCACATTGATTACAGCCTTCGGTGCATCCGAGTCTTCTCCAGACACCTCATTGGAACGAACGGTGGTTCACGAAATAGGCCATCAATATTTCTATGGTATGTTAGCCAGCAACGAATTTGAGGAAGCCTGGTTGGATGAGAGCTTCACCTCCTATGCCGAAGACCGTCTAATGGAGCAAGAATACGGTGTGATGGCCAATCTGCCCATTCAAGCCAGCCTGGTGACCTCTCCTCAGGCCCTCACACTGGAAACCTGGAAATATAGCGGAGCAAATGCTTATACCCAGAATGTTTACCTCCGTGGCAAATTGGTGCTGAAAGACATCGAACGGCAGGTCGGCACTAAAACTATGGATACCATCCTGTCCACCTATGCGAATAAATACCGGTTCCGCCATCCCTCTACCCGTGATTTTCAGAAGGTCGTAGAGAACGTGACCAAGAAATCATGGCAGAACTATTTCGATCTTTATATCTATGACGGCGGAGCTCCTGATTTCTCGATCGACGATATCCAGATGCGTACCAAAGAAAATGCCGGCACCGGCCAAGGCTACGAATCCATCGTAAAGGTCAGCAACAGAGGTAGCCACTACGCGAATGTCCCCATTAAATTCACCTTCTCTGATGGCCACACCGTGGAGCGAGTCTGGAATGGGGACAACAAGAATACAGCGTTCCAGCTGATCTCCAGCTCCCCGCTATTGTCGGCAGAGATCGATCCCCAGCACACCCTTCTGCTGGAGAACAAACATATCAACAATTTCAGGCTGGCGGAGATCAAGCCGGATACCCTCTCCCGCTGGACGCTAACCTTGTCGAAACTGCTTGAAACTGTGCTTGGAACTCTGGTCTGGTGAGGTGGATGAGCTTGAAAACATCAATTATTCGCGGCTGGCAAAGTTTGAAGGAGCAAACTTATATTCTGATACTGCTATTCATCTACCGGCTACTCTGGGGCTATTTTATGTATGGTTTCGTACGGGAGGCCGTAGTATCAGTCCTACTGCGGTATCCCGACCACAACGCGGGGGGCAGCGGTATGGCCAGGCTGCTGTTCTACATCGAGGGTCAGCATAGTCTTACCTCCGACCCTGACGTACAGCGCTGGCTATGCCTGCTGTTAGGGTTAACCTTGCTGCGACTGCTCATTTCCCCGTTCATTCGGGCGGGCCTGCTTCATGAGCTGCATCAGGAGCGCTCAGGAGAACGCGGTCTGTTCTTTTTCCCCGGCATGAAAAAGCATGGTCTGTCCGTGCTGATCTTCAGCCTGGTAGAGTGGCTACTCGCCCTCCTGCCCGTTTACTGGTTCGCACCCAAGATATATGCACTGCTGCTGTCGTCTTTAATGGACTATAAGCTGCTGCTGAACGGTGTTCCCTATATTCTGGCTTGGTGTGCCTATGTATATGTTATCCGCTTGCTGCTATTGTACATGCAGTTTGGTTATACAGCAGGAACTGGCATGTTCTCCTCCCTGCTAATCGCCCTACGGTGCCTTCTCACCGCGATAGGGGTATCAATCGTGATGGGAGCAGGCAGTCTGCTGCTCTTGGTGATCTACGCCTTGGGGATTATTTACTTCCCTGGCTTGCCTGCACTCCTGATCCGCCAACTCCTTCCGCTCCCGTCCACACTCCTCAAATTGTGGGGCATTGCGGCTCAATATGACTTATGGAGGAGTAAAGCATTTCCACAATAAATCCGCCCCCTCGGGGCATATTAGAAGAGTCACTGTTCCTGGATAACAGGAGCCGCGACTCTTTTTTGTCATCTTCAGCAGAGCGATTTGCAAAATGGTAACGGGTTTGATACAATGGCTTCTGTACTACTAGTAACAACTTTGTAATCTTTTGAAGGTATTTCTTAATATCTACGCTTATGTCATGTATGCAGTTGTCGATACGTCACACTTTAGGTGCATAAAACGCCGAATTCCTTGCACCGGGAAGTGGGGGAACCATATTTTGGGTGAATTGATCTCGTAAGAGAGGGATCATAGGGGACCTTCTACCGAACCCTTAAGCTAACCTCGCAGGCCTTGGAAGGAGTACATCTTTTGAACAGACAGAATTTTAAGAAAATCATTGTTACAGCCACACTAGGTTTGGCACTCGCCATCGGTATCGGAACCAATAGCGCTTCAGCAGACTCCAAAATGGACACGGTTATTACAAAAACCCTCGGAACCTCCTACAAAACTGGAGGAACAAGCACGGCCGGATTTGATTGTTCTGGATTCACTACATATGTATACAAAAGCATCGGCATTTCGTTGCCGCGCACATCCCAATCGCAATATAACGCAGGAACCTCCATCTCTCGCAGTCAAATGCGTCCAGGAGACCTCGTATTCTTCAACACACTCGGCAACGGTGTATCTCATGTCGGTATCTTCGTCGGCAATGGTAAATTTGCTCAATCCTCATCTTCCCGCGGTGTCATTATTAGCTCACTGAGTGAGAAATACTGGGCTGATCGCTACATTGGTGCCAAACGAATCATGAGCACAACTGCTTATAAAGCGGTTGCCTACGACTAAACTAACCTCTAAAATACAATCATTCCATTTAACCTCATACCTATACTGTGCCCGGAGACTTGATTATCATCATAGTCAATTTCCGGGTTTTTCCTATTTTATAGTATACGTATACACCTCTTTGGAATAGATGAATCATATTTTGCGCCAAAAAACTCAATAAATTTTGGAAAATTTAGTTTGTCCTCTATTTTCAACGTTAATAGTGAGAATCCGCTCTTAAAATCCCATTTTTTTGCGCACAAATATGCTATAAATGATTGCCAAGCGACGCTGTGTTTGTTACAATTAGCGCAGTGAGTTTTTAGTAACATTTTTGTAATTATTGAGTCACCTTTTTATAAGGTTTTGTCATGTATTCATATAGCAGTCTAATTCTAATCAACGGTATATGCCGAGTTCCCTAATCATTAGGGAAACGGGGGAACCACTTTGGGTGAATTGACCTCCTGTTTGAAGAGGGGTCATAGGGGACCTTCAACCGAACCCTTAAGCTAACCTCGTAGGCATTGGAAGGGGTTTACACTTTTGAAGAAGAAATTAGCAGCAGCAGTGCTTGGCTTTTCAATGATGCTTACCGCTATTGGAGCAGGGAGCGCTTTCGCCGATTCCAAGATGGATAAGGTGATTGACAAGGCTATCGGCACCAAGTACGTAGCTGGCGGCACGACTACAAGTGGATTTGATTGCTCTGGTTTTACAATGTATGTCTTCAACAAGATGGGTATTGACCTACCACACCAATCCGGTTCCCAATATCAGATGGGCTCCACGGTGTCCCGTGATGAACTTAGAGCGGGCGACCTGGTATTCTTCAATACCAGTGGCAAAGGAATCTCCCATGTTGGCGTTTATGTTGGCGAAGGAAAATTCGCCCATGCTTCATCTTCTCGTGGTGTAACGATCAGCTCGCTGAGTGAAAGCTATTATGTTAGTCGTTATGTGGGTGCTAAACGCGTGATGAGCACGGATGCTTATCAGGCGCTTGCGACGGATGCTCAAGATTTTGACGATGTACAATAATTTATAAGTCATAAGCCAGTCCTTTTCCCGATTTTATCGAAATCTGGAGAAGGGCTTTTTTGTCGTTTCTGTTACTCTTCATTACCCCTCCTGAGATTCACCAAACAACATTTTCCTGACTTTCTGCGCCTGATCTTATGCTTTTTGTATATAATTAAATTATAGAGCTTTATCCTGTGGAAAGGAGGTCTCACGACCCGATGATGCATTTACCTGTTACGTTCCATGTGGTACCCATGGAGACCAGCCATGCCGAAGACATCTGCCAATGGAGCTATGAGCCTCCTTACAATATATATGGCTGGATGCCCTGGCAACAGATGGAGGAGCTCGGCATTGAGTTCGGCGATGCCCAGCTGCGCAGTGAGCAGTATGTGTCTGTGCTGAACGATGAAGGCGATCTCTGCGGCTTCGCACAGCTATTCCCGATGGAGGGTGTGGTGCGTCTGGGGATTGGTATGCGTCCAGAGCTTTGTGGTCACGGAATGGGCCAACACTTTGTCCGTGCCATCGTCCAAGCCGCAGTTCTACGCTACCCTGAGCGGGAAATCGATTTGGAGGTACTAACCTGGAATCAGCGGGCCATTCGGACTTATCAAAAAAGTGGTTTTACGATTACTGACACTTACGAACGAATGACACCCACTGGAAGTAAACCATTTTATTGTATGGTCTATGAGAAATGATGCTTTGTTAAAGGAAGTTTAGAGAAGTATCGCATAGTCGTTCATTTTTTTGCCACAAATGCTATGATAACGCTTCACCTTCCGCTATAATGTAGGGAGCAGCTTACATAGAAGGGACGATTGGGGATGCAAAAATGGATCATGAGCGGATTGTTTTTTGCCGCCTGTGCCTTTGCGGTAGTTCTAATGTTCACACTTCCAGGTAAAGAAGAGGTAGCGGAACAGAACAAGCCTACTATGCCTGAAATTCAGCTTGATGCCGCCAAGGCAGAAGCGACTGTGAAAGCCAATTGTATCACCTGCCATGGCGATCAGCTTCAGGGCGGGATAGGACCTAGCTTGAAAAACGAAGGTGGCCAGCATGACGCTGCCGGGATTTACAGTATAGTAACCAAAGGACGGGGCCAAATGCCTTCCTTCAAGGAAAAGCTGGCGCCGGAGGAAATTGCGAACGTGGCCACATGGCTGGCTGAGAAGAAGTAGAGCTTCATTAGAGAGACAACACAAATACGCCCGTGTCAGGATCTACATCCTGCGACACGGGCTTTTTCGCATGTATGAGTATTCTTTTACCATTGCTATGTTAAAGGACTATACGACTGGCTAGCGGGCCTTCTCGAAGGCTTCATTAAACTCTTGTGCACCACGAATGTCCAGCGGCGTAATTCCACCCTCTTCATGTGTCGTCAAGCGAAGCGTGACTGCTTTATAATCAATCGTAATATGCGGATGGTGGTCAAAAGCCTCCGCAATGGCGGCCACCGCATCGACGAAGGCTATTCCCTTCATATAATCGCTGAACATATATTTGCGTGTAATCGTATTTTTCACCAGCTTCCAGCCTTCCAGCTTGCCGATCTGCTCGATCAGTTCTTCCTCTGTAAGTAGCACATTATTACCTCCCTTACCTTATTAGTAGCAAAGTTCCGATCGCCTTGCCTCTTTGCTTGTTTAAACAAAACATCCCTTAGCTTCTGAGGTCCAAGGGATGTGCCAGGATAAAGACAATTTTCGGTTTAATTGTATTCTTCAATCCCGGTAAATAGTACTTCGCTCCGTCAATTTTACCACGGGCGGCAGACTGCGGCAAATTCCGCTCACCTGTATTCCTATTAAACCAGAACAACAGAGGCCAAGTCCTCATCGCCGAGCAAAATATTGATCCGGTGTGTATCCTTGTCGTAAATCACAACCCCGCTCCCCACTTCAATGACCGGTTCATTGCCCAGTGCATAGAACAGATCCTCGGCAAGCGCTTCCCATACCTCAAGCTTCGACTCCTGTGGCAGCTCCTGCCATTCCTCCGGGTCCATTTCAAAAAATAAAAATCCGTCGGTAATACGTGAGGCTGCTTCAGTCAATTCGTTCAGGATTTCTGCATAATCTCTGCCATGTTTAACGCCCATGTGTATCACTCCGTTTTCTTCACTGATGAATAATAACTTACCTTATCCATTATAGCCGAAAAAATGACTTCACAAAAAAGGGAATGATGTCGATAAATAAGAATATAAGTTATTCCGTTTGGGTTAAGATGCCCTGCCGCGCTTCAAGGATGATTAACGCGGCTAAGTCGGATCACTTCTTAAATCTCATGGACGAGGTGCATAATGGAAATCTCAACAATAATCGGTCTAGTCTTTGGTCTGGTCTCTGTTCTTTTCGGGATGGTGCTGAAGGGCGCTCCCATCCAAAGTTTGGCCACTCCCGCTGCATACTTAATTATTTTATTGGGTACCGCCGCTTCAATCTTTATGGCTTTTCCATTTTCAGAAATCAAAAAGGTACCTAGCTTGTTCAAAATGATCTTTGTTAAAAAGAAAATGGTCAGCAAAGCGGAACTAATTACTACATTTATGGAATGGGCATCCATCACACGCCGCGAAGGTCTGCTGGCTTTGGAGTCCAAGGTTGATGAAATAGAGGATGGTTTCCTCCGGAACGGGATGCGGATGATTATCGATGGCAACGATCAGGAATTCGTTCGCGATGTACTTATGGAGGATATCCGTGCTACTGAAGATCGTCATAAAGCCGGTGCACTGATCTTCTCCCAGGCCGGTATGTACGCACCTACGCTTGGGGTACTCGGAGCCGTAATCGGGCTTATCGCTGCACTTGCCGATATGACCGAGATGGAAAAGCTCGCTCATGCGATCGGCGGAGCGTTTATTGCTACCGTACTCGGTATTTTCACAGGGTATGTGCTGTGGCACCCGATTGCCAACAAGCTCAAACGGCTCTCCAAGCAAGAGATTGATGTCCGCCTAATGATGGTAGAAGGTCTGCTGTCCATTCAATCCGGGGTCTCCACCATTGCGATTAATCAGAAGCTGGCAGTCTTCCTAACACCTACGGAACGCGTCAAGCTGCTGGAGAAGGAGGCCGGTTCGAGTGAGCAAAAAGACTAGACACGAGGAACATGAGGAGCATGCCGATGAATCCTGGCTGCTGCCGTATTCCGACCTCATGACCCTGCTTGTCGCCTTGTTCCTCGTTATGTATGCCATGAGCGCCACCGATGCCAAGAAGTTCGAAGAGATGGCCCAGGCCTTCAGTTCCGTTCTGAACGGCGGAACCGGCGTGCTGACAGAACGGGCAGCAACCCCTTCAGAGAGTAATCTGGACCAGGGTAAAAGCGAGAAGATGAACAATGTCATCTCCAAGAATACGGGAGAAGCAGAAATGGCCAAGCTGCGCCAGAAGGAACAGGAAGATCTTGAGAAGCTCAAGAAGCAATTCGATCAATATATCAAGAACAATGGACTGACCGATCTGCTCAGCACCAAGTTGAACCAGTCCCAGCTTATGATTACCATCAGTGACAATGCCCTGTTCGCTTCCGGACAGGCTGTAGTCAAGGATGAATCCAGACAGCTGGCTAAGTCCATCTCAACAATGTTACAGCAATTCCCCGACTACGATGTAGTCGTTCAGGGACATACGGACAATATCCCGATCTCCAACACTAGCTATTCTTCCAACTGGGATCTCAGTGTGGATCGGGCCTTGCACTTCATGAAGATTCTGCTGCTTAACCCTAATCTCGATCCAAAGAAATTCAGTCCGATCGGATACGGTGAATACCATCCTATCGCGGATAACTCCACACCTGTAGGGCGTGCGAAGAACCGCCGGGTTGAAGTCTCCATCATTCGGAAGTATCAGGAGTTCAAGCAATTCACAGGGATTCCTCCATCCGATAATTAGCTATCCGTCGTGGGCAAGTAAAGAGCGGCTCCTAAAGGTAAACCTTAGGAGCCGCTCTTATTTGTTGTTATTCTTTTATAAGGTACTGCTGAGCCTACAGCAATTCATAATTCAACATGGCTCCTAGCTCAGTTCTTTCGTTAGGCGACAGATCACGCCATTGTCCGACCGGTAAACTGCCCAAATTGATATTCATAATACGGATGCGCTGAAGACGTCTGACCTCATAACCGAAGGCGCTACACATACGGCGAATCTGCCGGTTCTTACCTTCAGTCAAAATAATCCGGAAGACCCGCTCCGTGATGCGTGTAACGGTACAAGGCAGCGTCTTCTCCCCCAGAATCTTCACACCGCTCGACATCCCTGTAATAAAGGATGGTGTGATCGGCCGATCGACAGTCACTATATATTCCTTCTCATGGCGACCCTCTGAACGCAATATCTTGTTAACGATATCTCCGTCGTTAGTCAGCAGAATCAAGCCTTCCGAATCTTTATCAAGCCGCCCGATCGGAAAGATCCGCTCAGAGTGCCCTACAAAATCAACAATGTTGCCTTTAATATGCTCCTCTGTTGTAGAGGTGATGCCTACTGGCTTGTTCAATGCGATGTACACGATAGTATTGCCCGTCTCCAGCAAATTCCCATCAATCCGTACTTCATCACCCTGCTCAGCCTGACTGCCAAGCACTGCTTGTTCTCCGTTGATCGTTACTCTGCCGCTTTCAACTAGCTTGTCAGCTTCACGGCGTGAGCAGTAGCCTGTCTCACTGATGAATTTATTGATTCTCACCTTGCTATTCACTCCGTTCTTCATTCATGCCCTTACGGGGGATAACAACTTCCGCAGCAGGCATAGTAATTGTAACCTTAGCGCCGCTGCCTACCTCACTTGCTATCTCCATACTGCCCTTATGCGCCTGTATAATACGCTGGCTAACCATAAGTCCCAGTCCTGTACCGGTTTCTTTATTGGTGAAAAATGGTTCTCCCAGCTTAGGCAGTATGTCTTCTGGAATTCCTTCACCTTCGTCCGTAATCACAATGACTACGCTTTGATCAGCGATATACTGTTCCAGTGTGATTGTGCCGCCTTGCGGCATGGCCTCGATGGCATTCTTGACAATATTGATAAAGACCTGCTTCAACTGATTCTCCTCACAATGAACCGTTGCGGGCTCATCGGAGAACCTGGCTACGAATTCAATGTCAAACAGATGGGCCTGACTATCCAACAGGGAAATGACATCACTGAGGATAAACCGGACATCCTTCTGTTGAAAGTGAACCGCTTGCGGCTTGGACAGAATCAGAAACTCGCTGACAATAAGATTGATCCGCTCCAGCTCGGACAGCATCAGCTCAATATGTAGCGGGATTAGGACCTTCTTCTCCTGCTGCAGCTGCAGGAAGCCCCGCAGCGTGGTCAACGGGTTGCGGATCTCATGCGCTACCCCTGCCGCAAGCTGACCGACCGTAGTCAGCTTCTCTGAGCGTCTCAGCAGTTCTTCCATCCGGTTCCGCTCAGTCATATCACGTGAGACGTGGACAAAGGACAGCGGATTGCCTTCCTCATCCCGGATCACCGAGGTACTGACGCTGACCTCAATAATAGAACCATCCTTCTTCAATCTTAAGGTCTCCACAGGCGGAAGTACCTTCCCCTTCTTTAGTTCCTCCAGCCGCTCTGCTTCCAGCTTGAAGGCCGTTGCGGGAACGAGATACGGGGTTTTCCCTGCCGATTCATTGATGCTCCAACCATACAGCTCCTCAAATGCCCGATTCGTACTAAGAATCTGGCCATTCATATCCATCGTGTGTATCGCATCGGATGTTCCGTTAATCACCGATTCCAAGTGCTCCTTGACCGCACGATTCTCTTCCAGCGTCTGGCCGAGACGGCTTGTACGCTGCATGAGATGATCAGACATTGCATTAATCCGCTGAGCCAGCTGTCCCAGTTCGTCCCGGCTACTGACCTTTAGCGTCGTCTCAAATTTCCCCCTGGCGACATCATTGACTTTGGCCAGGATTGCTTTAATTGGACGTGTAACAAAGCCGGACAGAATATAACTGCCTAAAAAGAAGGTCACCAGCAACAGAAGACTAGTTGAGCTATTGTTGACCAGCTGTTTACGGATCACCGAGGATATGACCGAGTAATCCATAACCACACTGATGACATAGGAGCCTTTCCCTGGCTGCATAATAGGGATGAAGCTTTTCAGCACTCTTTTACCCAGAGCTTCCGTATCAAGCAGCACTGGCTGTTGCCGGCTTATAGCTGCAGCCACAGCCGCCTTATCCTGCTGCACATTGCCATAATCATAGCTGCCATACTTAATGGGACGATTGCGCAGCTTCAGATTCAATGTATCGCTTCCATCTGATGACATACTGGTCAGGGCAAAGGTCTCTGGGTTAATTCCCGTAATCTCCAGAATCCCTGGATTAACCTCTTGCGTCTGCTTCACAATTTCGTCTGGGCTCATAATCTTGACATAATCGTTAACGGAAGTACTACGGACATAAGGATCAATGATATAATTGCTTGTCCCATCATAATAATATCCCCACTTCTCGATAAATTCCGGATTGGAGGTAGAGTATTCGAAGGGACCTGACCAAAAATGGTCCAGCGTCTGTCCTTGGTCGATGGTGACCTGATGATTGAGGAACAGCTCCAGGAAGGCAATATACCAAAAACCCCAGCCCTTGGTGGACAAGCCCACCTCTTTGGGGTCAGAAGACTTGGCAATCACGATATCATCATTAGTTTTGACAAGCAGCGAAATATTAGACACACCCAGCTTGTGGGATAGCTCTCGTAGTTGGCGGTTGTCCACATTCTTAATATCAGGGTCCAACTCGTGTGAAGCCAGGATCGCAGCCATCCGCAAATTGTTGGCAATCTGGCTTTCGACATAATTGGAACTATAGCTGCTCTGTTCAACGGAAACGGCAATCTGCATGGCGGTCATTCTCATGTTTCTTTCCGTTTCATTTTGCAAATTATTTCGCACATCATAGAGGTTAAGTGTCAGATTCAGTACTAGAACAAGCAGCACTGAACCAAATAAAATGGCTGATAATTTAGTTTTTATGGACAAGCTCGCTTTTCACCTCTTACCGCTGGTAAATCCTAGCGGAGTGTTCATCATTATCATACCTTTTGCCCCTTCATTTGAAAAGAACATTATAATGTAGGAATACGAACGGGGATTGAAATACAGAAACACATTCACTACAATGGGTATGAAACCATCCACATCTTATGCACATATAAACAAATTATCAGAACGTATTGTGTACAAAAATGTGTATAAGTCGGCGGTTATCCACAGACTTGTACACAATTTGTTCAGAACGAATATTTGTTCGTTGAACAATAGGAACAAAATCCGAAGGGAAGATGTACTTTTGAGTAAGATGGAATATGAACCGCCTATAGATGCACAAGCCGCCCATGAGTATTGGATGAGGTATGCAATCGAAGAAGCACGCAAGGCAGAAGCGCTCGGTGAAGTTCCCATTGGTGCAATTATTGTACATGATGATAAAATCATCGGACGTGGCTACAATCTCCGGGAGACCACACTGGATTCGACTGCACACGCCGAAATGGTAGCCATTCGGGAAGCCAGTCAGGCTCTGAATTCTTGGCGGCTCCTGGATTGCAAACTTTACGTTACGCTAGAGCCCTGCCCCATGTGCGCAGGAGCGATGGTACAATCCAGAGTACCACTGACTGTATACGGCACAACGGATCCTAAGGCGGGCTGTGCGGGGACTCTGATGAATCTGCTGGAGGAACCGCGATTTAATCACCGTACGGAGGTCATTCAGGGCATTCTACAGGAGGAATGCGCTGAACTGTTGACCTCCTTCTTCCGTCGTTTGCGCCGCAAGCCGGCCACAGCCGACAAATTAGAAATTCCGATAGCAAGTCAAGATATTAGAAAGGAATAGAACAATGACACTCACTTTATCCAACTCATCCAAAGGAATCTATCTCTCCCCTCTAGCCCTTAAAGATGCCGAGGAATTGCTTGCTCTACGCCTGCGTAACCGAATCGCACATCAGCCGTTTGAGCCAAAGCGGGATGCTGATTTCTTCACACTTGAAGCCCAGCATCAGCATATAAGCCTACGGACTGCCGATGCAGAACAAGATCGGGCTTATATGTTCGGAATTTATGCGCTGGATGGCAAACTCATTGGCCAAATTACTTTGTCTAATGTAGCACGTGGAGTAGCTCAATATGCAGACCTCGGCTATTTCATTGATAAGGACACCGAAGGTAAAGGCTATATGACCGCAGCGGTCAGACTTGTATTGGAATACGCCTTCCGCGCACTGGGTCTGCACAGGGTGCAGGCAGGTATCCTGCTACACAATGAAGGTTCCCGCCGGGTACTTGAGAAGAATGGCTTTCAAGCCGAAGGCGTGGCCCGTAAGTACCTTAGGATCAACGGAGAATACCAGGATCACCAGACCTTTTCCATCCTGGCCGACGAATTTAAGTAGAGCCAAGTAGAAACGGCTTTGCCGTCCTCTAAGGGAGGGTATCCGTTTCAGCGAGAAATATAAAGATGATTTATAGCGTAAAACATATAAATTATTATATTTTTAAAAATCCCGCACATGCCTTTAAAGGGCACATGCGGGATTTTTATATTTTACCGATTAAAATGTATCAGAGCTACCGCCAAACTGCTTCTGCAACTCATCCAATGTTACAACAGCATCGCCTTGCGGAATACCGATTTTGAAATCGGCTTTTTCGTTGATTTTGCTATATTGGTTGCTGCCAGTTACCGACAATCCAATGTTTGTGCTATCTTCCGGAATGTTCACTTTAAAGTCCATCAGAAGATTCTGATACACCGGGAAATCATCCTTATTGATTGCAGTATTGAACTGGAACTGGTTGATCGTTAAGTATTTTTCGAGATCGGCCAGATCTTTGTCAATTTCTTCTTTATTCTTTCCGGCAAGTATCTCCTCTTTAGCTTTTGCTAGATCCGCAGGATCTACTTGCAACAAATCCTTATATTCTTCCTTGCTGATTACGTCGAAGAGTTTAGGAAGCGCGTTATTGATGAAGATCGTGATCGCTTCTTTAATATTGTCATTGTTCAGCCCAAACTGAATGACCTGCTTCGCATCCACACCTTCGGGAAGTCCTGCATCCTTAGGTTTGATATCTTTGAAGTATTTAGCTTCGTCGTACTGAGCCAGAACAGCGTCCAGAACTTCGCTCTGAAGCTTGCGCGCTTTCTCAGTATCCAGTGCTGCAGTGTTGATCTCTTGACCTGATTTTTCAGCCAGTTCTTTGAGATCCAGCTCTACAAATTTGCCGACAATGTTCTCTGGAATCGGGAAGAACGGTATAGATGGAACCTTAATATACACTTTTTCTTTAGTGGCAACGATAGGAATAGTAAAGCTCATAGCCATATCGCCCTTCAGGTTAAGCACCAGCGTGGCTTCGGTTTGCATCGGATCCGCTTGATATACACTGTCCACGGAAATCTCTGCGTTCTTCAGCATACTGATTACCTGCGTAGCCATCGCACTCGATGGATCATCCGTAGGTGCATCAATAGATAAATTATTGACCACAAATTTGGTGTTCAGCTCATAAGAGCTGAGTGTTACCGCTTTAGCTGCGGCATTCTTTAGTGCTTCTTTCGGTGGTTCTTGCTTACTTGCACATCCTGGCAGAATTACAGCTGTTGCAACCAACAGCGCTGCCGCGGATAGCCCCCATTTTTTAAACATTATATATCTCCTCTCCCATGCAAAGAAATGTTTCCCTCCCCTAATGATATACCATTTGACAATTTTGAGAAACATTACTCAAGAACTAAAGTCGGTTTAATTTTTATCCTTGTGGATTATGATGATCCACATGGTTGGCCTGCTTCACCTTTTTCGAACCGGAAAGTGGCTCCTGTCCATTAGATTTAGGCTCCTCCTTGCGACTTCTTCCGGAATTCTGCGTTCCTGGAACCTGAATCGTTTTAGGTTTGCTCATACGCTCTCCTCCTAAGGATTAGTAATATCTTTCAAGGCTTGTGCGCATTCATGTATCTGCCGCGCATACTGCTGTGCCAGGCCCTGTACGGCATCCGTATGTTCATCTATATGCCGTCCTGCTTGTTCCACATCAATCAGGTTCACAGCTACCTCCCTGCTGTCCACATACGTGCAGCGAAAATCCAGTGAGTAATCCTGATGTCCTGCTGCATTAAAATGAATTAGCAGGCTGGTGCGGTCTGCGGCGTCTCCTTGCACGGTGAAGCTGTCGCCATCCTCCATAAGCGCGGGCAGGCGCTCCTGCCAAGCAGAGACCAACTGCTGTTGATCCAATTGCAGATCTCGGTTCATTGTTATAATCAACCTCCTTCTCTAATACATTGCGGAGAAACCCATCTTTTTATTCCCCAATGAAACCAAACAAAAAAAGCCGCCTCCAGAGGAGACAGCTTCAACTCGTTATATAGATGATGTTCTTGAAAATAAATGGCGGAGAGGATGGGATTCGAACCCATGTGGGCTTGCACCCTAACGGTTTTCAAGACCGCCCCGTTATGACCGCTTCGGTACCTCTCCAATAAAACTAAAATCACATGCAATAGGAATTATATCACACAACCTAAAGGTTACGCAACTATATTATTATTGAGCCGATTTTGGGGTAATGGATTTCACATTCCGCATGTACGGCTGCAGGCATTCTGGAATTTGTACACTGCCATCTTCCTGCTGGTAGTTCTCCAAAATAGCGGCTACAGTCCGACCGATAGCCAGTGCGGATCCGTTCAGCGTATGTACGAATTCCGGCTTAGCTTTAGGCTCCTTGCGGTAACGAATATTGGCACGGCGGGCCTGGAAGTCCTCTGTATTGGAACAGGAAGAGATCTCGCGGTACATTCCGCTTTCAGGTAGCCAAACTTCCAAATCATATGTTTTAGCCGCTGTGAAGCCCATATCGCCTGTACAGAGTCCTAGTACACGATAAGGAAGGCCCAGCAGTTGCAAGACACGCTCAGCGTCGGCCGTCATTTTCTCAAGCTCCTCATAGGAGGTCTCAGCTGAGGTGATTTTAACTAACTCTACCTTGTTGAATTGATGCTGGCGAATCAAGCCGCGTGTATCACGTCCAGCAGATCCGGCTTCAGAACGGAAGCAAGAGCTGTAAGCCACGTGGTATTTGGGCAGGTCAGCAGCTGTCAGGATTTCTTCACGGTAGTAGTTAGTAACTGGAACTTCAGCTGTCGGAATCAGGTAATACTCTGTGTCACGCAGCTTGAAGAGGTCCTCCTCGAACTTAGGCAGTTGTCCTGTCCCATAAAGGCTGTCCTTATTAACAATATAAGGTGGCAGCATTTCTTCATATTGATGTTCTCCGCTGTGCAGATCCATCATAAAGTTGATCAACGCGCGCTCCAGACGAGCCCCAAGGCCTTTGTAGAAAACAAACCGCGAGCCTGTGACTTTCGCTGCCGCTTCAAAATCAATAATATCCAGCTGCTGTGCCAGCTCCCAGTGGGATTTTGGCGTGAATCCGAATTCCTTCGGCTCTGACCACCGGCGAATCTCGACATTTTCTTCCTCAGACTTGCCAACCGGTACGGATTCATGAGGAATATTCGGAATATTCATCGTCAGCTCGGAGATTTTGACTTCCAGCTCACGTACCTCATCATCCAATTCTTTAATACGGTCAGATACCGTACGCATTTCAGTAATCAGGTCCTCCGCAGGCTCACCGTTCTTCTTCTTCTTGGCTACCTCTGCAGAAACCGTATTCCGACGGTTTTTAAGACCTTCTGTCTCTTGCAGTACTTCACGGCGACGCAAATCAAGCGCCGGGAATTCCGCAATCAAATCCAGTGATTTTCCACGTTTCCCAAGTGCTTCCTCTACGCGGGCATAATCACTGCGCAATATTTTCACATCTAACACAAAGTTTCCCTCCTGAAAACAGCCTTAACTCTTTCAATAGGCCTGTTACAGCATTGAAAGAGTCAAGATGTTCTTATATACAGTTCTATTTATTAGCTGTACCGACGGCCTGAACCATATCTGCAAAGTATTGATGCAGCCTGTAATCGTCGGTTAATTCCGGGTGAAAAGAGGAGACCAGCAGATTGCCCTGGCGTGCAGTTACAATCTCATTGTTATAGACAGTAAGAACATCGACCTCAGGGCCCACCTCAGTAATAAGAGGGGCGCGGATGAATACGGCACGAACCGCTTCATTAATCCCTTTGACTTCCAGGTCACATTCAAAGCTTTCCCGTTGGCGGCCAAATGCATTCCGAGCCACGGTAATGTCCATCAGCTCCAAATGTCCAGGCTCGCCACTGGCAATACGTTGTGCAAGTACGATCAGACCGGCACAGGTTCCAAATATAGGCTTACCTTGGCTAGAAAAGTCACGTATCGCTTCAATAAAGCCATACTTGCGCATCAGCTTGCCGATCGTAGTACTCTCACCACCAGGGATAATAAGCCCCTGAACCTCTTCCAGCTGTTCTACCCGCTTAATCGGTAAGCCTACAGCACCGGTCTTCTCAATACTGACAATATGTTCTGTTACTGCGCCCTGAAGCGCCAGCACTCCTATTTTCATCCTGAACCCTCTCTCTATTAACGGCCACGCTCCGACATACGCTCAGCCGGTGTCAGCGTCGCAATATCGATACCCTTCATTGGTGCACCAAGGTTCTTGGACACTTCGGCAATTAATTTGTAGTCAGTGTAGTGTGTAGTAGCTTCCACAATAGCACGAGCGAATTTCTCAGGGTTGTCCGATTTGAAAATACCGGAGCCGACGAACACACCATCAGCACCCAAGTGCATCATCAAAGCAGCATCGGCCGGTGTAGCTACACCGCCTGCGGCGAAGTTAACCACCGGAAGCTTGCCCAGCTCATGAACTTCAAGCAGCAGTTCGTAAGGAACGCCAAGTGTTTTGGCTTCATTATAAAGCTCATCCTTGGAAAGGTTAGTCACTTTACGGATTTGGCTATTGATAAAGCGCATATGACGTACCGCTTCAACAATATTGCCTGTTCCTGGTTCTCCCTTAGTCCGAATCATGGATGCTCCTTCATTAATACGTCGAAGAGCTTCACCCAGATCTTTCGCACCACAAACGAATGGAACGGTAAATTCACGTTTATCAATATGGAACACTTCATCAGCCGGAGTCAGTACTTCACTCTCGTCAAGGTAGTCCACACCCAAGGACTCCAGGACCTTCGCTTCAACATAATGACCGATTCGCGCCTTTGCCATAACGGGGATACTTACCACTTTGAGAACTTCTTCTACAATAGTAGGATCAGCCATCCGTGCTACGCCACCTGCTGCGCGGATATCGGAAGGTACGCGTTCCAGAGCCATAACGGCAACTGCACCCGCGGCCTCGGCAATCTTTGCTTGTTCTGCATTCATGACGTCCATAATGACGCCGCCTTTTTGCATTTCTGCCATGCCTCGTTTTACTCGCGATGTTCCTGTTTCCATGTCCATGCCTCCCGATTGACTATCATTAATCTAACTTGTAATTTTACTGCATGAAGCGTAAATATACAACCCGTTAACTCGGATTATTTACTTCATTAGACAAAAAATTCGTTAGAACAAGTTCTTGATTCCGCTAAAGAGATCACCGAAAAATTCGCCTATTGCTCTAAGAAATAACTTGAACCAGCCCGCTTTTTCAGCTTCCTCTGCCGTAATCAGATTCACAGTCTTTTGTTGAACGAGATCCATGCCGTCTACCTTGTAAGTATACGTCACCTTGCCGACCTTGGAGGAGGTAGCAATAGGAGCAACCAGTGTCGCTGGATCATTGGTCTGAACAGTGGACTCAATTTTCGGAGCAGCCGTTCCTTTAGGTACGATAAATGTTACGCCTTGATCCGTAACTACCGGTACTTCTTTATTCTTCCCTTTTACCACTGGCACTGTTTCAGTACCTTGAATCACTGACTTTGGTGCAACGACCTGCTTGATCTCAAAATTATTAAATCCATAATCGAGGACTTTCTTCGTCTCGGTGAAACGATGCGCTTCAGTGTTTGCTCCCATAACCACACTGATCAAGCGCATGCCATCACGGACAGCCGTACCTGTAAAGCAGTTCCCGGCGCTGGCAGTATGACCTGTCTTAAGTCCGTCAAGACCAGGATAAGCATACGCCTTGAAGTTGGCGATATCCTTATTTGATTCTAGCATCCAGTTGTAGTTAATGATCGGCTTCTTATCACGCTCGCGGAATTTATAAGATTGAATGGTTGTGAACTTATTAAAGTCCGGGTGATCGGTAACAATGTATCTAGCAAGAATCGCAGCATCCATAGCAGACATTACAGTCTCACGGTCACTTTCTGGACGGAATTTCGCTGGCATATCCGCCCGGCTAAGACCTGTAGAGTTGATAAAATAAGCCGTCTTCATGCCCATTTTCTGTGCCGTCTGGTTCATGAGCTCTACAAATTGCTGCTCCGAACCGGATACCAGCTCAGCCAAAGCCACGGTGGCATCGTTGGCCGAACCAACTGCCATAGCTATATACAGCTCTTCAACTGTATGCTCATCACCTTGAGCGAGGAAAATACGGGAACCGACTTGTTTGGAAGCATTCTCTTGCACGACAACCTTTTGATCCCAAGACAGTTGTCCATTCTTCACAGCATCAGCAACCAAATACTCGGTCATCATTTTAGTCATACTCGCCGGAGGAAGTGGAACATCCGCATTTAGAGACATTAGGATTTCGCCTGTAGTAGGCTCCATTAGAACGGCTGACCGTACATTTAGACCTAAGGAATCTACAGAAGGAATTTTGGAGACTGTACCCGTTACAGCCTTCGTAGTCGGTGTTTTACCGGAATCTGTTGTAGCTGGCGTCTTCGCCGCTTCAGCCAAAGCTGCCGGAATCGAAGGTGACAAAAGCATATTTAAAAGCAAACCTACCGTTGCTGTCTTAATCACGAATTGTTTACCGCTGAATTGTTTTCTCTTATGCTTCAATGATACTACTCTCCTTTGAAACTCATTTCAGTGCTTGTTCTATTCTAACACAGGGGTATCTGCAAAAAAAGACAGACCCGGCGAAAATCGCCCGGTCTGTCCATTATTTAGTCATTCTATTCCATTATACGGAATAGTTCGGCGCTTCTTTTGTAATCTGTACATCATGTGGGTGACTTTCACGCAATCCAGCACCTGTAATTCGGATGAATGCCGTGTCATTGCGCAGCTCATTAAGATTCTTCGTTCCACAATAACCCATACCAGAGCGGAGACCGCCAATCAATTGGTGAATGGTGTCAGAAAGAGGTCCCTTGAAAGCTACACGACCTTCGATGCCCTCAGGAACGAGCTTCTTGTCGTCATCTTGGAAGTAACGGTCCTTACTACCTTGTTTCATAGCGCTCATACTGCCCATACCACGGTATACTTTGAACTTACGTCCTTGGTAGATCTCAGATTCACCAGGGCTTTCTTCTGTTCCTGCGAAAAGACTACCCATCATAACAGCGTGGGCACCAGAGGCAATCGCCTTAGTAATCTCACCGGAGTACTTGATACCCCCATCAGCAATGATTGGAATCCCATACTCACGGGCAACCGTCGCACAATCATAGATTGCTGTAATTTGCGGGACGCCGATACCGGCGATAACCCGCGTCGTACAGATCGAGCCTGGACCAATACCGACCTTAACCACAGAAGCCCCAGCTTCGATCAACTCACGTGTTGCATCGCCTGTAGCCACGTTACCTGCAACAATGGTCAGTTCAGGGTACAATTCACGCAATTTACGAACGGCATCAATAATATTGATGTGATGGCCATGGGCAGAATCGACCGTAATCAGATCGACACCTACATTAACCAGTGCTTCAGCACGCTCGAAAGTATCCTTGGAAATTCCGATTGCCGCGCCTACCAATAAACGGCCCTGTGCATCTTTCGCACCATTAGGGAACTGGATCGCCTTCTCAATATCCTTGATGGTGATTAGGCCTTTAAGAATATTGTTCTCATCGACAAGCGGCAGCTTCTCGATCTTATGACGCTGGAGAATGCCTTCAGCTTCCTGAAGTGTTGTGCCCACAGGTGCAGTTACAAGATTCTCACGAGTCATTACTTCTTTAATCTGAATGTTAAAATCGTGGATAAAGCGCAGATCCCGGTTGGTAAGGATACCTACCAGTTTTTTGTTCTCATCGACGATAGGTACACCGGAAATGCGGTATTTACCCATCAGATGCTCTGCGTCAGAGACCCAGTGGTCCGGAGTAAGCGAGAACGGGTTAGTAATAACCCCACTCTCAGAGCGCTTCACACGGTCTACTTCTTCCGCTTGTTGCTCTACAGACATGTTCTTGTGAATGATACCGATACCGCCCTCACGTGCGATAGCGATCGCCATAGCCGCTTCAGTAACTGTATCCATCCCTGCACTGATAAGCGGAATATTCAGCTTTACATTCTTGCTCAGAACAGTCGTCAAGTCTACTTCCTTCGGCAGTACCTCGGATTTACGCGGAACCAGCAGCACATCATCAAACGTCAAGCCCTCTTTACCAAACTTGTCTTCCCACACCTGGGTCATTCCTCCTCGATAGTTGTATTTATTCCACCCGCCCGCAAACTTTATAAATGAAGAAAAACTCGATCGAGTCCATTCACGACAGACAAAAGTACAGCAACAAAAGTTGTACAAAATCGTATCTTCAGTGTAGGTTTGAGATGCATGTCCAAAAATATATTATTGCCTATCTTAGCAAAGGGCATTTGCACTGTCAAGAATATTACATCATCAATTACAGGATTAAAATTTGCCTGCACAGGTAAGCGAATTCTTGGACAAAAGTCCACAATAGGCGGACAAAGATAGTGGTTCTATCCACCATCGAAACACGTTAACGAGGTAATTCAGCCTTCATTTTACAAAAATAACCTTTGAGCTTTTCTATTTATTCATTTCTAAAAACACAAAAAAGCCCTTGTTGATTTAATCAACAAGGGCTCATGTGCTTGGCGGCGTCCTACTCTCCCAGGACCCTTCGGTCCAAGTACCATCGGCGCTGGAGGGCTTAACGGTCGTGTTC
>NZ_JBHVVB010000015.1:0-27113 GCF_042883835.1 Paenibacillus sp. NPDC058177
GAGAATTAAAAATTCTCATTTTTGAACTCACTTTCGTGAATTCGATACTCACTCGTTGTTCAGTTTTCAAAGATCAAGCTGTTCTCGTTGTCCGCCCAATGTCTCAGCAGCAACTTTTATACTATATCATGTCCGGCGTTTTAATGTCAAGCTCTTTATTCAATTTCTTTTTTTCGAGCTTGGCATTGTTTGTTTCTCGGCCAGAAATAGAATATACCATGGATAAAATGAGATTGCAAGTGTTTTTATTGAAGAGTTCTCAATATTCGCTTAAATAACCTTACTAACACAAGACAAAGACGTACAGATGCTGTATCTGTCGATACAACGTCTGTACGTAATGCTTTTCACCATGTCATCGAGTTCGCCTTAGTTAGAAATCCATGGATTTCTGCGTTTTTTGGCACTGTCATTTCGGTTACTTTTACTTGATCTTTGTGATTTACCTGAGGATTTGCCTGACTTGCTTTGTCCTGAAGTTTTAGCCTTGGAAGCTACTTCCACTTTCTTACTCTCCTTCTGTTCGACAACTCTTTTGCTAGGAACTTCTGTAGTGGTTGCTGCAATGGGCTGGCTCTCTTGAATAATTACTTCAGGCTCTTGAATTTCTGGCACACGGCTATGATGAGCATAATCGCCAATCCCCGGATATTGTGGATTCGGAGGAATATTAGATAATGCAGGTCCTCCCCCTCCAAAAGCTCCCAGAGGTGCATTCGGAACTATTCCCTGATTAGGAGAAAACGGCGCTCCTGTCTCATAAGGCGAGACTACACCGGGATGATGTCCATACGTAGGAAATGAGTTATAGATTGGAGCCTCATAAGTAAACGGCTGATAAGGATGTTCTCCCCCGCATCCGCAAGGCGGCCATGGCAGATTCTGCGGGTGCACACTATATTGAGGGCTAACCGCGCCAGGAAATTGATTGTTGGGCTGTATTCCAGATACAAAACTATCATTTGGTGCAGCATTGACCGAATTATGCCATGGAGACTGATTCTCTACAGCCGGCGATACATTCGTGTGCCATGGAGACTGATTCTCTGCAACCGGAGATACATTCGTATGCCATGGGGACTGATTCTCTGCAGCCGGCGATACATTCGTGTGCCATGGGGACTGATTCTCTGCAGCCGGTGATACATTCGTGTGCCATGGAGACTGATTCTCTGCAACCGGCGAGACATTCGTGTGCCAAGGGGACTGGTTCTCTGTAGCCGGCGATACATTCGTATGCCATGGGGACTGATTCTCTGCAACCGGCGATACATTCGTGTGCCATGGGGACTGATTCTCTGCAACCGGCGAGACATTCGTGTGCCATGGGGACTGATTCTCCGTAACCGGTGAGACATTCGTGTGCCATGGGGACTGATTCTCCGTAACCGGTGAGACCCATTCCGGATAATAGTAAAATGGAGGGCAATCCGGTGCATACCATGGCTGTACATACGACGGCTGTACGTAATTATTTTGCGGGCTAAGGTTTACATTGGGAGCAGTTGTTCCATGGAATGGACTAGTTTCTGTTAATCCAGGATATCCTGCACTGTGATCGCAAGGCGACTTCTTCTCTTCAAAGACAGGTGCCACCGGTTTGTATTCCGATTTAGGAGGTTCATGATGTGAAATGGCTTCTTGAGCGGGAACTGAAATTTGTACAAAGAGGCTTTGAGATTCGGTATGGATTGTTTCTTTCACCGGTACAACCTCAGCAATCGGTGAAACAGCATTGGGTACAGGCTCATTGACAGGCACTGGAGCTGGATTAGGATTAATGTTGGAGGCTGGGCTAAGATTCGGATTCGGGTTGGGGTTGGGTTTAGCAATCGGTACTGGAGCGGGAGTTGGTGCTGGCGCTGGAACAGGAGCTGGGACGGATTCGGCAAGTGGCGCAACGGGTGGCGCAGGCTGTTCTTTAGGCCCGGTGTATGTTTTCCCTCCAACTTGTGTTTTTTCAGACACGGCATTGGCCGCTGGTACTGGCGTAACGTTCTCGTTTTGGATTGGAGCTATGTTCCCATTAGGCAGTGGTGACACTGTTTCTTTCTTGGGGATGTTGACCACTTCTCCAATCAGCAGGGCGTTAGGATTCTTCAACTGGGGATTGGCATCTACCACATCCTTTAGAGGAACCCCCCATGCCTTGGACAATTTCCACAAGGTATCCCCTTGTTTTACCGTGTGCTTGTAGTAGAGATCGCTATTACCGGGTACAGGCGAAGGACCTGAAGAGGGAATCTTCACTTTCTCACCGACCGACAGCACATCGGGATTACTGAGTTGCGGATTGGCCTCGATTATTTTTTCCAGCGGCACTCCGTACTTTTGCGACAATGCATACAGCGTATCGCCTTGTTTGACAATGTGTATTTTCACGCAGCATTAACCTCCCTGAAAATTTTTGGAGTATTGCCTGCTTGCATAGTTATATGCGGTACAGCCGCCTCCTTCGTTACTACATCTTATGCAGCCCATGGGCGATTGACATCCCTGATACAAAAAAAATCCTTTCATGCTACATGAAAGAATTTCTGGGTTTGTACAGAAACTTCTTTCATGATGCACATGAAAGGATTTCTGGGTTTGTACACAAACTTCTTTCATGGCGTACATGAAAGGATTTCTGGTTTTGTACAGAAATTTCTTTCATGGTGCACATGAAAGGATCTCTGAGTTTATACAAAAGCTCCTATCATGATATACATGACAGGAGCTTTTTAATTAGATGTATTGTTATTCCCAAACCTTATAGCCGTCTTTATCAACGACGTTGCGGAATTCTTCAAGCAGCTTCAGTGTGATCGGACCCGCTTGACCTGCGCCGATGATGCGACCGTCAATCTCACGTGCCGCGATAACTTCAGCAGCTGTACCTGTGAAGAACACCTCGTCTGCGATATAGACATCGTGCATGGTGAATGGCTCTTCCTTCAACTTGATGCCAAGCTTCTCACACAGCTCAATGATCGCAAGACGCGTGATGCCTTCAAGGGCACCGAGATAGCAAGGAGGCGTGTAAACCACACCATTTTTGATGATGAAAATGTTGTCGCCTGAACCTTCGGTTACGTAACCTTGAGCGTTCATCATGATCGCCTCGTCGGCTTCGGCCAGGTTAGACTGCAGCTTCACCAGAATGTTGTTCAGGTAGTTGAGCGATTTAATCTTCGGATTAAGCGCATCCGGGAGATTACGACGCTGGGATACCGAAACGGCACGAAGTCCATTCAAGTAAGCCTGCTCTGAATAAATCGCCAGTTGCTCTACAATAATGATTACACTTGCTTTCGGACAACGACGCGGGTCGAGACCCAGATTACCTACACCGCGGGAAACAATCAGACGGATGTAGCCATCACGCATATCGTTGCGGCGAATGGTTTCCGCCATAGCTTCCTGCATCTCATCAAGGGTCAATGGTATTTCCAGCATGATCGACTTTGCCGAATCATACAGCCTGTCCAAATGTTCTTTAGACTTGAATATATTTCCGTTGTAAATACGGATACCTTCAAAAATACCGTCACCATACAAAAACCCGTGATCAAAAACGGATACCTTTGCATCTTCCTTTGTTACATATTGTCCATCTAAATAGATTACTTGCTCTGCCATTACTTACTGCACCTCCGCTTTCTCTTCCTCATAGGTGTATGTGGGGTATGAACCCAGAATTCGAACCTGGCAACCGAGGGCCTTGATTTCCTCAATAGCCGCAGGCAGCAGGACGGATTCTATCGGTTCGAGCACATCAATGTAAAAATAATAAGTACCCAGCTTCTTCTTCGTCGGCCTGGATTCAATACGTGACAGGTTTAATCTCCGCCAGGCAAAGGCAGCAAGCACCTGATGCAGGGCACCCGGAAAATCCTCCGGAAGCGTGACAAGCACACTGGTCTTATTACCGCTGCTCTCGCGGGGAAGTGACACTTTCTCAGGGCCAACCAGAACGAAACGTGTGTAATTGTTATCGTGATCCGTAATTTTACGGTCGATAATTTCCAGCCCATGCTTGGCAGCACCAAGCGCTGTACCAATGGCTGCCCAGCCTTTGCCGGGATTGTTCTTGACGATCTCTACAGCTTCAGAAGTGCTACCTGTCGGCTCAAGCTCTGCCAAAGGCGCATGCTTGCGAATGTACTGGCCGCACTGCGCGGTCGCTACAGGATGGGAAAGGATCTTCACCAGTCTGGAGTAATCCTTGTTACCACTTGCATCTGTGAATTCACCAGGATTAGCAATCAGATTTTGAATCGAAGGAAAAATCCATTCTGCCTGCATCGGCAAATCAACCTCATTGATCAACCAGTCGATATGCAGACTCACAGAGCCTTCAATCGTATTCTCAATCGGAATTACGCTATAATCCGTGATGCCATTCACCGTAGAAAGAAACACGTCGGAAATTAACTTATGATGCACAATGTTTACCGGCTCACCGCCGAACAAATACAGCAGCGCTTCATGGGATACCGAGCCCTGCGGCAGTACCGCTATTGATTTCATGACCGTACTTCTCCTTTTATCATATCCAAAAATGACTCACTTTGCATCCCGGTCCTCGGGAGCACCTCCGCCGTTACACCTTCAGCACAGGCAGGCAGCCAGCAAGTGCGCGCAGGAATGCCGTGCTCCTGCATCGTTTCCTTCAGGAAAGCCTCTAGTTCAGCCTTTCGGCTCTCCCGGCTGTCCACAAATGCGAGCAGCGTTGGACCGGCACCACTGAGCGCAATACCCAGCGCTCCATGCTGCGGCGCTTCGGCAAGCAGCCTTTCCATACCTGGCACCAGCGGCGCCCGGTACGGCTGATGCAGCCGATCCTGCATCGCTTTGCCGATCATATCCAGTCTGCCGGAAGCCAGCGCCGCCGTCAACAAGGACGTGCGGCTGATGTTATAGACAGCGTCGCGGACCGTCACTTCGGCTGGCAGAACGCCGCGGGCTTTGGTGGTTGCAAGCTCGAACTCGGGAATGATGACGAGCACTTCCAGGTTCTCCGGAGAATCAAGCCGGATATAATCAGCCTCGACTCCGTCCCAGACGGCGGTGATAATACCTCCGAACAGGGAAGCGCCGACGTTATCCGGATGCTTTTCCAGCGCGGTGGCCATATTGAAGAGCTTTGCGTTATCCAGAGGCGAACCAATCATAGCATTGGCTGCCGCCAGCGCGCCGACAATGGCAGATGCGCTGCTCCCCAGACCCCGAGCCAACGGAATTTCCGAGTACATGGAGATGGATAGCTCAGGCACCGAGACACCCGCTTCTGCAAAGACCATCTGGGCCACTTGATACAACAGGTTGCTCTTATCCTGGGGCACCCCCTTCATCTCGTCGCCGTAAAGATGAAATATGGTCTCCGGTGCTTCCTCCATCTCAATCCAGGCATAAAGGGACAGGGCCATGCCCAATGTATCAAAGCCCGGACCGAGATTAGCGGTGCTGGCCGGGACTTTAACCCGTGACCTTCCGTAATTACTCATAGCAGGTGTGATCTCCTTATCTTTTTTTGCAGAATGGATTCTAGATGGTTAACCCTCTACACGATAATGACTCTTAACGCGGCGGATTACACTTAATTCTTCAAGATGACGAAGGACCTTATCCATACTTGCCTTGCTGGCATCATGGGTTACGATAATAATCTCCGCATTGGGATTGTTAGGATTGGCCTGCTGTACGACCGAATCCAGGCTGACATCATACTCCGCGAAGACCTGTGTAATCTTGGCCAGCACCCCTGCCTTGTCGTCGACATGCAGCAGCAGGAAGTTTTTATAGAAGATATCTTCACTGTCCTTCAGCTTCTTCTGCTTGTAAGGTACAATTTGCTTAAGTCCGTTTACGCCAAGTCTCAGGTTCTTGATCACCGCTACCAGATCGGCTACGACTGAAGTTGCCGTAGGCATTGCGCCGGCGCCCGCACCGTAGAACATCGTCTCCCCGACAGCTTCACCATACACATATACTGCGTTAAATACGCCGCCAACGGAGGCCAGCGGATGTCCGGAACGAATCATCGTCGGCTGGACACTGATGCTGAAAGCATCGTTGTCACATTCCGCGATACCAAGGAGCTTCATTTCATAGCCGAGACGCTTGGCAAAAACAATATCCTCCTTGCTCACGCTGGAGATTCCCTTCACACTAACGTCGCTGAGTTCAGCATTGGTGCGGAAGCCTAGCGTACCGAGAATAGCCATTTTCCGCGCGGCATCCAGCCCTTCCACGTCCGAGGTTGGATCAGACTCTGCATAACCAAGCTCCTGAGCTTCCTTCAGCACATCATCATAGGAGGCGCCTTCCTGACTCATTTTTGAGAGAATATAGTTGGTTGTACCGTTCACAATCCCCATAATCTTCATGATCTTGTCGGAAGAGAACCCTTCAATCAGGGTACGGATAATCGGAATGCCTCCAGCCACACTAGCTTCATAGAATACATCGCACTGCTTTTCCTGTGCCTTAGCCAGGATCTCCGCTCCGTGCAGCGCCATCAAATCTTTGTTGGCGGTCACGATGTGCTTGCCGCGCTCCAGTGCTTCAAGAAGATATTCTTTGGTTCCGGCAATGCCGCCCATCACCTCTACGATGACATCAATCTCGGGATCACGGATAACCTCCCACGGGTCTGTAGTGATTTTGGCGGGATCTATCTCCACATCACGGGGTTTATCGAGATCCTTCACAGCAATGCGTTCAATCAGAATGGGAGACCCGACCTGACTACTGAGGTCCTCCTGATTTCCATCCACGATACGGACAACGCCTGTACCGACTGTTCCCAGACCCAGCAAACCAACTTTAACCGGCTTCATCAATATCCTCCTTATAAGTATACGAAGCAATCGCTCCGAAAAAAATACCTGTAGTGTTTAGCCTTGCCCCACAATCAATGCCCGCTTCACACCTGAAATGTTCTTCAGACTGTCCAGCATTTCCCCCAGCTCTTGGTTCAAATGGGAGATTTCCACGGAAATAACCACGTTCGCCCGGCCCTGCAGCGGAATACTCTGGTGAATGGTCAGCACATTCGCTCCATGTCCCGCCACACAGCCCAGCACCTTGGATAGCATGCCGGATTCGTGTTCCAAATCCATGGAGATCGTGACAATACGCTCACGCTCCAACTGGTGAATTAAGTGAATGCCATCCTTGTATTTATAAAAAGCGCTCCGGCTTAAGCCCACCTGTTCCACACCCTCGTGTACAGTCTTGGCATCACCGGCTTCAAGCAGCTGTTTAACCTGCATCGTCTTGAGCACCGCATCGGGTAATATGTCCTCACGGACCAAATAATAGCGTTCTTTCACGAACGTCCTCTCCTCAAAGACTTTTGTGTTTTAATAGTGGACATTATAATAGATTTTTGCCTGAAAAAGCAATAGTTTTTCGTCCAACTTTGAAATGGGGCCTCTGCTACACCCGAAAATAAAACAAAGCCCCCGACAAAATCGGAGGCTTCGCACATACCGCAGCTTGCGTTATCAGCTATATGTCAGAGTTGTTCCACAATAGTCGCAAGGCTTCGCCTGTCCTGGCTGCACGGTATTCTGTGCGCCGCAGCCCGGGCAGCGCATCGCCTTGGGCAGTTGCTGCGGACCTGGCTTTGGCTTCGGCTGGCTGGATGCGGACGTTTTCTCCGAAGAGCCGGAAGGGGCTGCTGCCTGCCCTGCTCTGGCAGTGCTAGTTGTTTCTTTTACCGCGCCTTCCGCGCCTTGCCCTTCATAAAATGTCAGCCCGTGAGGGATGAGACCTTGCTCCTGCAAATACCGCAGATCTCTGCGCACATCACTTTCACTTTGCCCGGTAAGCTGGGCCAGTGTACCGATGTACCGCACCCCCTCGTCCAGAGACATCACTATGTACGAATGACAGAGCTGTGAAAACTTGAGTTTGGCCTTGGATGCAGCATTACCTAGAAAGTAAGCGGGCATAAGGAAGAGGATCGCGATGAAGACAATAAAGAAAATTCCCATATTTAAATCATCTAAACCACCCGACAGTATCATAATCAAGGAAAGATCAACAAAGCCCCCAATCAGCGCATGACACAACAAATTATAGTTGCTGGCTTTCCGCTGATTCTTGTAATGTGTCAGCAGCATTCGAAGTATAGCAGCAACAAGACCTACGGGCATCAGAACATATGATAATGCAATAATAAAACTGTCGATCCCCGTCCGGTTATAGCTCAGCAGATAGAACTCTCTTCCGCTTCCCGATGCGGGGGGATCTTGAATATTTACTCTAGCCATCTAGCGTATTCCCCCTAATTAAGCGCCGCTAACTCACGGTTGCGGCGCTGAAGTGTAGCCTCAATGTCGCCAATGATGCCTTGCAGCTGCGCTTCCCAGCCTTTACCCGGCTCACTCGAGGATAGCAGAAGCTCCACCTGATCTCGCAGCAAAGCGATTTGCTGGCTCAGCATATCCTCTGTTGCGAACAAAGATGGACTGGAAACCGGATCACTGTATGTAAATGCCTCTTCTACTCCGCCAATCCGTTTCACGAGCGTCTCTGCTTCGGCATGTCTCCAGCTCCGGGCAGCCCGCTTGATCTCGGCTAGTTCCTTCCGCTGCCGGAACAGACTGCGTGTCGCCTGCTGCTCCTTGTGCTCCTGCGCTCCAGCATTCCAGCCGTAGAGCCCAATAAGAGCAAGACAGCCACCAGCGGCAGCGAGAATCAGCAGCTGCACAGCTGCGTACCAGAAGGAAGGCAGCCCCAGCAGCCTATCGAAAAAGACAGCCGAGATCACGACGGCCACCGCATAGGCGGCAATAATGAACGCGCCGCTAAGCAGGATCGGCGGTGTCCCGCTGACGCTACCTGCTCTTTTCAGCCAAAAGAGGGTATAACCAAAAATTACACTTTCAGCAATCAGCACAGCAATCAACGTAATAACGAACCGTGGCAAATTCTCGGAGAAACCGAGCATAGTAAGGAGCAGCACAGTAGCCGCGACCACCGCAGCATAAATTACAGTGATGATGCCTGTATAAGGCTTTTTCCGGTTCATGACATCCTCCTCTTATCCAGCCTTCGTGCCGCACTCCGCACAGAATTTCTGTCCGGGCTTCAGCTCAAGACCGCAGCCGCTGCATTTGAGAATTTGACTTTCTCCGCATTGCGGACAGAACTTAGATCCAGGAGGCAGTTCGTGTCCGCACTTACGACAGCCCAGCTTGCTTGAGGCTGCATCTGTGGGCGGAATGGACAAGTTCTGTCCGCAACTACTGCAGAATGAGGATCCGGCTGTATTAATATTGCCGCATTTTGAGCAAGACTTAGTTCCATTCCCGGAGTGCACACCTGCGTCAAATCCAATTCCCCGAGTCATCTGATTCACCATCTCAGCAGCCGGACCGGCAAAGCCTATTCCCATGCCAAGCCCCATTCCAGCGTTCATCATCCCCGTTCCAATGTTGCCCCCCGGGTTGCCGGCAGCCTCTTCCAGCGAATTAAAGCTGCGTTCCTGCTGATACGTGTAGCCGATAATGTCCATCTCTGCTTTCTTGGCCAGTGCTTCCTTCAGCCGCGCAGTCGCGGGATCATCGTCCGGAATATTAATGGAATCAATATAGAAATTATTCAGCTCAATGCCAGTGTCCATAAAGGTCGGCGCCAGACGTTCCTGGATGTGTTTGGATATTTCGGCCACATAGGCGTTAATCTCCAGAATACTGATTTTTTTATGCACCAGGTAGGAAGAGACCAGTTCATTGATATTGGCCATCAAGATTCCCCGGAAATAGGTAAGGAGTTTATCCTGATCGAAATGTGGCAGTGTACCTACCACCTTGAGCAGAAACTTGCGCGGATCTGCAATCTTCACCCCAAATTGCCCGAAAGAACGAACGGAGACAATGATCTTATATTTAGGGTCTTGAAGCTGGAGCGGCGAGCTCGTTCCCCATTTGACATTCATCGCGTTCATCTTGTTTATGAACCATACCTCAGCTGTAAAAGGTGATTTGCCCCCAAACGGCAGGTTCACAAGATTGGACAGTACCGGAATATTCGCTGTGCTAAGCGTATGTCTACCTGCTGTAAAAGAATCCAAAGCCTGGCCGCCCTTGAACAGGATAGCCTCTTGCGACTCATTAACGATAAGCTGTGTCCATGTGCCGAGCTCCTGATTGGGATATTTCCAGGCAAAGACACCCGGAGGGCCATCATATTTCACCACTGCAATTATTGCCATCTGCGTATCCCTCTTTCATATTCATGGATATGTAGGTATATATCGGCCGTTCCGTAATACCTCTGAATAAGACTTCCAATCAATTGGAAATAAGTGCTTTTCCGTTCTTTATTGTATACGATAAATTCATGGTTTTGGTGGCTTTTTGTGAAAATAAATTGAGCATCATATAGAAATGGCTTTGCCCCCCTCTAAGAGACGTCATCCGCTTCAGCGAGAATAATAAGGATGATTTTTAAGCGTAAAACATGTACAGCCTTATATTTAAAAAAGCGCCTACTCCATCTGCCTCATACAAGGCCAGACAAAGTAGACGCTCAGACAGCCCTACTGCTTAGTAGTAGCTGCTATTCTCCACAAACTCAAACTCAAAATCGGCAATTCGGACAATCGTCCCTTCCACAGCGCCACGTCTGCGCAATTCCGCATCCACGCCCATATGACGCAGGGTACGGGCCAGCTTCAGAATGGCATCATGCGTATTCAGCTGCATCCGCTTGAGCATCCGCTCAATACGTGGGCTGGTGACGACATAAGTATCGTTATCACGGGTAATCGTGAAGGTATTGTCGTTCTCAGCTTCCAGCTTGTATACTTTGCGTTCGCTAGCCTCAGCAACCTCTTCCACCACCGGAGCAACCGGAATGCTGTCAAGAATGTCGGTAGCCCGGTACAGCAGCTCTTGCACACCCTCGCGAGTCAGTGAGGAAATCGGCATAATCTCAATATCCGGGCGCACTTGCGCCACTTGCTCACGGAAGGAAGCCAGATGTTCAGCAGATTCAGGCATATCCATCTTGTTGGCTGCAACAATCTGCGGACGTTCCGCAAGATTGGCATTGTATTGTCTGAGCTCATCATTGATCTTCACCCAGTCCTCGAATGGATCGCGCCCCTCTGAACCGGACATGTCCACGACATGAATGATAATCCGTGTACGCTCTACATGGCGCAGGAATTCATGGCCAAGGCCAATCCCTTCATGTGCCCCTTCAATCAGTCCAGGCAGATCCGCCATAACGAAACTGCGTCCGTCACCGACATCCACCACACCAAGATTCGGAGTAATCGTTGTAAAATGGTACGCGCCGATCTTCGGCTTGGCGGCAGATACCACTGACAGCAACGTGGATTTCCCTACACTAGGGAATCCGACAAGCCCTACATCAGCCATGACTTTCAGTTCCATGACGATATAGCGCTCCTGACCTTCCTCGCCATTCTCGGCGAGTTCAGGTGCCGTATTGGCCGCTGTTGCAAAACGAGTGTTGCCTCGGCCACCCCGTCCGCCTTTTGCCACAACCACTTGCTGACCATGACGAGTCATATCGGCGATCACTTCGTTAGTATCATCATCGATCAGGATCGTTCCCGGGGGGATACGCACGATCATATGTTCAGCATTGGCACCATGCTGGCTCTTATTGCGTCCCTTAACTCCACGGTCAGCTTTAAAGTGACGCTGGTACCGGAAATCCATCAGTGTACGCAAGCCTTCGTCCACACGGAAGATAACGTCGCCGCCTCGGCCGCCGTCACCACCAGCTGGACCACCTTCCGGCACATATTTCTCGCGTCGGAAAGCCACGAGACCGTCACCACCGTCGCCGCCTTTTACATAAATCTTAGCTTTATCTACGAACATTCACGTTCACCTTCCTCACATCTCAAACGGCAGACGCAGCTCTACATAAGCCTCGCCGGGCTTGAACTGTTCTGCTCTCATAATTTTGCCTTGTACTATATTATCAATTTGCACCCTGAGCAGTTCGGGATTGCCATGCCCTCCCTCACTTTCAAAGGAGATAAGAATGTCTCCGCCATCCTGTCTAAAGCCTAGCTCGAGTCTCCTGGAGTCCCCTTGTGCGGCAAGCCCACTGTATTGGTAAGCCCTTACGGTCTGCATTACAATCGAAGTTAGTTCTTCCCCCGTCTCCGGTGTCAACTTGTCCACTAGCTCCAAGCCTTCCTCCACCTGGATCACAAGATCCAAGCTACTTCTGTACGTTCGGAATGACTGCAGATAAAAGACCAGCGAAGGAATACCCAACTTGGCGATCCGGCTATCGAGCGCAATGCCTTCTTTTATTCTTTCCACACATTGCACTGATTTATCAGGCTTGCCGAGTTGAATATATCCATAAAGAACTTGCAATTCATTCATCCAGTCATGACGATGATGGCCTAGTGTGCGGATTGCAGCCTCTTGCATTCTCTGCTCCTGTAAATGCAGCTCCCTCTCATAATGGCGCCGGGTCCGGCTCCACGTGAAAGCAAGTACAGCCGCTACCCAGAAACCGAGCAGCAAGCATGTGAAAAGGGACGTCCGCCAATACACGAGACCTAAAGGAAGTGCTGCGGAACTCATGACTGCCCAGATTACACGTTTCCAGGATTTCATTCTTATTCCCCGTCCCTCAGTTCGCAAAATTCATGACCTCGTTAGAAAATCTGCACATCTTTTTACCATTTTCCAGTATAACACAGCCATTCCCGGAAGTTCATTAGCTTCCCACTTAAAATTCACGAAACACAAGAAAACTTCAAATCTAATTTATCAAAAAAACCTCCGGCACTCATGCCGGAGGCTTCACTGTCTTTATGGTTCTGTAAGCTTACGCTTCCAGTGCCGCTGCTACCGGAGCGACATCAACCGGGTACACGCTCACTTTTTTGCGATCGCGGCCCCAACGTTCGAACTTCACTACGCCGTCCACCAAAGCGAACAAAGTATCATCTTTACCGATACCTACGTTCGTACCTGGGTGAATTTTAGTTCCGCGTTGACGAACCAGAATGTTACCGCCGGTAACTGCTTGACCGTCAGCACGTTTCACGCCAAGACGTTTAGAGTGGGAATCACGTCCGTTCTTTGTGGAACCTACACCCTTTTTCGATGCGAATAATTGAAGATCCAATTTCAACATGTTGGTCAACCTCCTTCTTTAAATAATGTCCTGCTGTATCGTTATATACTTCCCGTATGATTCTGCGATATCAGTCAGCATTAAGACCATGGATTCCAGCAGCAATTGTACTTTGGCAGAAATAACAGGATCTTCAATGGAACCCAGGGTCCCGCTCAAGAATCCGTTCTTCATGGACGAATCCATAATCACTCCTGTCAAAGATTCAATCGAATTGACAGTGCCAACCGTTACAGTCGATACACCGGCACAGACGATATCCTCGCCGCGTTTCGCAAAGCCCGCATGCCCTTTAACCTCAAACGCAACAATAGTTCCGAGTTCCAAAGATCTGGTAATCTGCACGTTAATCATAAACGCACCTTCTTACGCTTGGATCTTCTCAATCGTTACTTTCGTGTACGGTTGACGATGACCTTGTTTCTTGTGGTAGTTCTTCTTAGGTTTGTATTTGTAAACTACAACCTTTTGGCCTTTGCCGTGTTTCTCAACCTTAGCTGTTACAGTAGCGCCGCTCACGAGCGGAGTTCCTGCAGTCAAACCGCCTTCAGTGGAAACAGCCAATACACGGTCAAACGTTACGCTTGCACCGTCTTCAGCGTTCAGCTTCTCAATGAACAATACGTCGCCCTCTTGGACTTTGTATTGCTTACCGCCAGTTTCGATAATTGCATACATTGTAATTGCACCTCCTCATGTCTCAGACTCGCCTAGTCTAGGTGGCGAATTCCCTTAAGGAAACCGCACTTTCATACCCGATCGGAGCGGTTACAGCATGTGCAGGGCCAGATAACCAAACACATACTTGAAGATATTATCATAGATATTGCCTACAGTCAATGCTGCAACATGAATTGAATATAGTCAGCGTAATTTTCTGCTACTAATCCTAATTTCTTCGCTATTCATCCTGATTTTCTCTTATATTAATACCATTTTGCGCCATTAATCCTAATTATCTGCTACTAATCTTGATTTCCTGCTATTAATCCCAATCTCCTGCTATATAGAAGACGTTACGAACAAAACTGAAGGAGAGACCAAACCTCCCGAATGGCTCCGAAGTGTAAATAACGGCATTTTTGTACCTTAAATGTGGTGCAATGGCTGGTCGGCCTAGATTAAGGGCAATTTTGTATCTTAAATATTCCAAATGAAGGTTTTTCAGCAGATTGGCATGAAATAAGATACAATAATGCTCTTATTTGGCTATTTACCCTGAAAAGAAGAAATATAAGGTACAAAAATGCCGTTAATTGGGATGCAGCAGAAATGAATGCTATGTGAGACACCACCCTGAGGTGATATGCCTACAGTGTCATTGACTGTTTTATGGAATTCATGACATGCAGCCGCAAGACCCAGTTTCACCGGAAAGACGCTGGATTTTATAATTTGAATATTAAATTCAAATTATAAAACGGTGCAGCATATAGACTTACACATATAAACTAAGGCTACAGCTTATACACCTGCAGCATTTAAACCTATCCCTACAGCCAAATCCCTACTCGTGCCAGTTGCCAGACTTTCCGGTGCCTCCGCAGCATGGGCAGATGGCTGGCGCAAATCCGGTGGAATCGTGTCTTGCTTTTTTACGAGTCATCTCCAGTAGTCCAAGCCTTGTCCAGCCCAGAATATGCGTCTTCGTCCGATCTTTGCTGATCACGCGTTCCAAGCAGTCCGTCACCATTCTGCGGTGTTCCTCCTGCTCCATATCAATAAAATCAATAATGATGATTCCACCAGTATCCCGCAGACGGATCAGACGTCCGATTTCCTCTGCTGCAAGCAGGTTCGTGCGCGTCACTGTCTCCTCCAACGATGCCCCGCCCGTATACTGAGCCGTATTGACATCAATAACGGTGAGCGCCTCGGCCTCATCCCAGATGAGCGTGGCCCCGCCTTCCAGCATGATTTTCCGTGCAAATCCCCTATGCAACTGCTCCTGCACACCATAAGCCGTCAAAATCGACTCCTTGCCACTATACAATCCTACAGGCTTGTACCCTCCGGGTGCCATATCGTCAAGGAAGACCTCCGCCTCTTTAGCCGCCTTGGCGGAATCCAGCACCAACTCATCGCGCTCCGGGTTGAACGCGTCCCTAATAAATCGCTGCACAATACTGAGGTCAGCGTGAAGCAGTGCCGGCACTTCCGATGAAAGCGCACGCCGCGAGATGTGATCCCACTGCGCACGCAAAAAAGCAAGATCTCCTCCTACGGCTTCCTGGGGCTGATCTTCGGAAACGGTCCGCATGATGATGCCCTCTTCTGCCCTGCGCAGACGTTCACCGATGCCCTTTAGCCGGTTCCGCTCCGACTCCCGATTGATCTTCTTCGATACGCCGACATATTCGGCGAAAGGCATAAAAACAATCCAGCGGCCCGGCAGCGTATAATGTGTGGTCACACGGGCACCCTTGCCGCCCCGGGGTTCTTTTCTAACCTGAACAACAATGTCCTGCCCAGGCTGAAGCAGCGTTTCGATAGAGGGCTTCACCGCAGGTTGCTTCTCCAAATGGGGATGCAAAACATCGTCAACATATAAAAATGCATTCTTCTTCTGTCCGATATCAACAAAAGCAGCCTGCATACCTGGTAGTACATTAATGACTCTGGCCTTGTAAAAGCTTCCGACCAGCCCTTGCTGCTGATCGCGTTCCGCCGCATACTCCACCAGCTTCCCGTTCTCCAGAAGGGCCATCCGGGTCATATGCTGCGTAGAGTGAACGATCATCTGTTTCATGGCTTCACCTCTGGTTCAATCAATCTTTCATATTCACTATCAAATCCGGCTAAGCTTATATTCTACATTCCAAAGTAGGAAGAGATCAAACGCTGTTCCGGTACTACGGCAACCACGTCGCCTTCACGGTTCAGCACATATACCAAATGGTATTGGTTACGTTTAAATAGACGCAATATAGCATCCAAAGGTTTCGCAGCCTTGGCAACAATCGGCGAGGCCACCGTTCCCGTTAGAAGATGCCGCTCGTATACCGCTTCACGATTCATTAAGAAAGCCATGAATACATAGGGCATATTGCGTTGATCAGTAACGTTGGAATAAAGCAGAAAAGCGCCAATCATGAGCACGTTCAGCCGCAAGCCTCCACCCGCTCCAAGCGGCAGCAGTGCGTAGACCACAACCAGTACACTCGCAGCTATACTTAATCGTCCGCACCATAACAAAGTGAAATAATAGGGACATATCACGCTCGTTGCTGCTCGAAGCACCTTCCCCCCGTCAAGTGGAAGAATCGGTAGTAAGTTAAAAAGTGCAATGATGGCATTAGCCTCAATAAAATAATTCAAGAACGCCTCATTCCCCAAACCCAGACTGCCAACAAGCCAAGCAAACAGCATCAAGATGCCATTCTGGAGCGGACCAGCCAGTGCAATCGCAATTTCCTTGCCGGCGGTCAGCCTTCCATGATCTTCGATGACGGCAACGCCGCCAAAGGGAAGAAGCTGGACAGATTTGACGGTTACTCCGGCAAGAAGCGCTGCACAGACATGTCCCAATTCGTGAATCAGCACGATGGTGAATAAGGTGAGCAGTTCGAGAAACTGTCCGGTCAGGACGGAAAAAAGCATGATCAGCACGAACAGCGGATGCAGCGACAATTCGATGCCTTTGATCCTAATCAAAGGTAATCACTTCGGATGGATCAATATAGGTCTTGTCCTTCATCATCGCAAAAAAGAACATCGTCTCCGGCGTCGTCCCTGGATCAACAATCCAGCCGACCGCATCACCGCTCTGCACCCAGTCGTCGGCTTTGAGCCGGGTTCCACTCAAATGACCATATTCGGCAGTGACATTCCCCGTATGCCGGAGCGTAACGCGGATACCGCCTTTCGCTTCCCGAGATACGGACAGTACACGCCCCATATCTACACTCTTCACCGTCACACTGCCACTTGAATCTTCTTCAGGCATAATTTCCACACCTTTCAGTGTGGTGGCAAAAGGCTGGACGATGCTCCCTGCCAGGGGTGCACTCCACTCATGAAGGGCTGAAACCTTCTCCGCCGATTGTTCTTTATCCCCGAAGATAGGGATGAACGCCGGCGCACCATCAAAATGCTCTTCATACCACACTCTGACCGCTGCAAAATCCATGTCATGGCTCAGCGCATCAACAATAAAGGCCTGTGTCTTATGTGCCCAGGGCTGCTGGATTGCAAAAATTCCCCATACGGCACCAAAGACAAGAATACTGGCAACTGTCCGGCGCAAAAATCCCGTGATAAAACGAGGCTTCCCGCCGTCCCCATCGTCTTCCCAGTTATTGCGGCGCTGCTTCCAGAGCAGCTCTGGATCGGGTTCTGAGTCTAAGCTGATCTCCTTCTTCGGTTCCTGGTTCCATTCCTTGAAGGTTGTATTCTGTTCAGGTAAGTCATATAACGGCGGGAGCGGCGATTCCTTGGAGGTGTCCTCCAGCAAAAGGCGGATGCGCTCCTTGCGACGGTTCTTGATATCTGATTTCAGGTCCATATCGATCCCTCCGGCGGGCTTGTTTACTTCCATTTTATGAAGCGGGGAAGTCTCTTTAGAACAAGCCTCCGACAGACCGGAGGGTGAAATGGCATAAAAATGGGGCCCCCGCGCAATTTCTAAGCGGTGGGTCCCCGTATTTCGGTAATCCTATGAAAAATGCCTAATTTAACCTAATCCGAAAAACTTCTTGAATTTCTTAAAAGTACCTGGCTTGCGGTCCAGCTGCATTAACGGCACGGCATCGCCAAGAATACGGCGAGCAATGTTGCGGTAAGCAATAGCAGCCGCGGAATCAGGATTCATAACGGTAGGTTCGCCACTGTTAGCGGCTTTGATTACCATTTCATCATCCGGGACAATCCCGATCAGATCGATGTTCAGCACCTGCAATATATCTTCAATATCCAGCATATCACCCGATTTGATCAGCCCCGGACGGATACGGTTCACCACCAGCTTCGGCGACTCCACATTGGATTGCTCCAGCAGTCCGATAATCCGGTCCGCGTCCCGTACAGCGGCATGCTCCGGCGTGGTAACTACGATAGACTTGTCCGCACCCGCAATCGCATTGCGGAAGCCGTGTTCAATACCAGCCGGGCAATCGATTAGGACATATTCATACTCCTTCTTCAGCTCCAGGATAATATCCCGTACCTGCTCGGGAGTCACGGCAGTCTTGTCTTTCGTCTGGGCGGCAGGCAGCATGTACAGCTCATCAAAGCGCTTGTCCTTGACGAGCGCCTGATTCAGACGACAGCGTCCTTCGGCAACATCCACGAGATCATAGATAATCCGATTCTCCAGCCCCATTACAACATCTAGATTACGCAGTCCGATATCCGTATCGACCAGACATACTTTTTTGCCCTGCAGCGCAAGTGCGGTACCAATATTGGCTGTTGTGGTTGTTTTGCCAACTCCGCCTTTACCCGAGGTTACGACAATCGCTTCTCCCATGGAGGCTACACCCCTTTAAACACATTTAAACCTTGACGTAATTTGACCATATTATGAATTTTGTCGATTTGCATAGCTCCGTTTGTTAAATAGGCAAATTCCATGCTGCTCTCGCGGGTCTCCCATTCGTCCGGTGGACGGCTGATGATGTCTGCGATACGAAGCTGGGTCGGTGACAGAAGCGAAGCCGCAATAATCGCTTCTTCATTGCCCTCCACACCGGCATGGGCCATTCCCCTGAGCGCTCCAAGAATATAAATGTCACCAGAACAGGTTACTGTCCCCCCGGGGTTTACATCGCCGAGAAGCAAAAGATTCCCCTGATGGTGCAACACCTGTCCGGAACGGACCATCCCGCTGACCATATACAGAGCATCGCTGTCTACAACGCTCGGATCTTCCAGCGCCTCCACGGACCGAATCAAGAGATTGCCCTGACCTCTAAGAATGTCCAGAACAGCATCTTTCTCTTCTTCGGATACGGGGCGGCTGCCCAGCTTAACATCCACATGCACTATCGGTCCAGTCAAAATATTTTGATGGCTGTGCTCCAGCTTGAAGCGAAGCTCGCTCAGAAGATCTTCAAAGGGACACTTGTCGTCTAGCAGGAATACCAGGCCATCCTTGATGCCCTTGATCCTTACATGTTTGGATTTCACTGTCATATACCTGTCCCCCTATCCTGAATCATTCGTGCCGGGCCCCTCAAGTTCCTGCTTTTCCGCGGAAGAAATTACCTACTGGATTATGCGGTTTCTTCCTTGCGCGTCTCATTCTTCAGCTTCTCAAGCTGACGACGGAGCGGAACATACAGGAGCAGGCCTATGGCAAAATGAAAGAGCATGGAAGGAAGCATATACTCAAGAATCGCCCAGCTATAGGGTTCCTGATTCAAATTAAATACGCTGTAAATTCCGAATAGAATCGTGTCTGATAACAGGCTTCCCAGCAAAACTACTGTCATCATGAGCGGCAGCGGTGCACGGGGAGTCTGGAAGATCAGACCGATCAGATAGGCCGAAACGCCCATTGCAAAGGAATGGGCGCCGAGAATCCGACCGTAAAAAACAATATCATGCAGCATACCGAAACTGAGACCAAGAATCAGTGCTGTATGACGGTGATGGTAAACCGTTACAAACAAGATCACAATAAAGACCAGATTGGGAATCACTCGCATCTGCCAAGCATTCGGGATCAGTCTCGGCAGAACAGTCCCTTCAAGTATGAATAATAGGAACAGCAGCAAAATACCGACCGATTTATTTACTCTCACTATTCAGCACGCTCCTGCGTGTAAACGACAATCAGTTCCTTCCAATCCTGAAAATCAGCAGCAGGCGTAATCACTGCGGAGGAGGTTAGGCCAAATTCGCCTACCTTGACACTGTCAACAGTTCCGATAGTCAGTCCTCGCGGATACAAGCCGCCGATGCCGGAAGACACGATCTGATCCTTAGGCTGGATCGGATCACCGGGCGGAATCTTGTTCATCGTAAGTTTATTCGTCTTCGGATCATAGCTCTCAATCATACCGAAGGTGGCGTTCTCTTTGCCAATCGCTGTAGCTGCGATCGCCGACTGAGAATTCGGATCGTTGGCGTTCATCATCGTCATCAGCTTTACTGTAGAGGTAAAGTTGCTGACCTGACTGATCACACCGACCAGACCTTCTGTAGAGATTACCGCCATATTCGGTCTAACCCCATCCTTGGAACCGATATCAATGACTAGCGTACTATTGTTAGGTTCAGTATTGATGCTCTCAACATGGGCAATACGATAGTCGTAGTTATATTTCTCTTTCTGTGACTCTGTAAATTTGAGATCTTTCATGAGGCGCTCATTCTCGGATTGAATAAAGTTATATTGCGCTTTCTCCCGAGTATACTGAGCAACGACAATCTTGAGCTGTTCGTTCTCTTCAGCCAGCTTGTGCAGGTTGGCGATATCTTCAAAGAAGCCCGCTACATATCCAGCGGGCTTGTAGAATATGCCTTGCACAAAACCGGTCGTATCCCTGACAAAGTTCTCCGGCCAGGACAAGGATTTCCTTGTCCCCAGGCTGAAGCCCATGACCACGATGAACATCACCAGGGTAATCAGCAAGATGAACAAACGCTTGTTATTAAATAACTTAAACAGTTTCAACACCCTCTAACAACCGTTTTTCTCCCCTATCAAGGGTTGACGTTCACAAGCAGTCCAATCTTAACGCTTGGAGCGGAAGGTAGAACCACTGCGGCTCTTGAACAGGTGAATGTTCTCCAGGGCCTTGCCCGTTCCGATCGCTACACAGTCAAGCGGATTTTCGGCCACAATAACCGGCATGCCGGTCTCGCGCGCTAGCAATTTGTCCAAATTGCGCAGCAATGCTCCGCCACCAGTCAGCACAATACCGCG
This sequence comes from Paenibacillus sp. NPDC058177, assembly GCF_042883835.1. Lineage (NCBI taxonomy): Bacteria > Bacillati > Bacillota > Bacilli > Caryophanales > Paenibacillaceae > Paenibacillus > Paenibacillus sp. NPDC058177. The sequence goes on from NZ_JBHVVB010000015.1 coordinate 21,008, forward strand.
GTCCATAATGTCAGCAGCAAGCTCCGGCGGACATTTCTCCAGGGTAACTTTTACAGCTTCAATAATAGCAGTTACGGTATCCGCCAATGCTTCGCAAATCTCATCAGAGGTAATGGTCAGTGTCTTTGGCAGACCAGTCACGAGATCGCGTCCGCGGATCTCCATCGTTTCGGTCTTTTCCAACGGCAACGCGGAACCAACATCCATCTTGAGCTGCTCGGAAGTACGCTCACCGATCATCAGGTTATATTGACGCTTGATGTACTGGATAATGGATTCGTCCATTTCATCACCGGCAACACGTACGGAACGGCTAGTTACAATACCACCAAGGGAAATAACTGCTACCTCCGTTGTACCTCCACCGATATCTACCACCATACTACCTGTCGGTTCCCATACTGGTAGATCCGCGCCGATTGCAGCTGCGAATGGTTCCTCGATAATGTAAGCCTCACGTGCGCCAGCTTGTCTGGTTGCATCTTCAACAGCACGCTGTTCTACAGCAGTAATCCCGGAAGGAACGCAGACCATCACGTTCGGATGACGCTGGAACATGGAACGCTGCTTCTGTGCCTGACGAATAAAGTATTTGATCATTGTAGCTGTTGTATCAAAGTCGGCAATAACCCCGTCTTTCATCGGACGGATGGCACGGATGTTACCCGGTGTACGGCCGATCATTTTTTTGGCAGATTCACCTACAGCTTCAATGGATTTCGTATCCGTATTTATAGCCACAACGGAAGGCTCTCTTACCACAATACCCTTACCGCGCAAATAGACTAGCGTGTTCGCTGTCCCCAAATCAATTCCCAAGTCTTTCGTAAAGCCACCTAACATGCTGTATTCTCCTTTTCCTAGTCAATCTTAAAAATTCTATTACATATGACCTTTTTCCTTCAAACTAATAAAACCTTTATCTCCGATAATGAGATGATCCAGAACGTCAATGCCGACAATTTCTCCCGCTCTAAGCAATCTCCCCGTCAGGGCAATATCTTCCGGACTAGGTGTAGGATCACCACTAGGATGATTGTGCGCACAAATAATGGAAGCGCTGCTGCACTTGATGGCTGCCCGGAAGACTTCACGGGGATGCACGATGGAAGCATTCAGACTGCCCATAGACAGTGTCTCCTGTGCAATAACATGATTCTTCGTATTGAGAAACAGGCAGACAAAATGCTCCTTCTGGAGGTAACGCAATTGCTCAGTCAAAATCTCAGCCGCATCCTGAGGACTGCGGATAATAACCGGTTCGGTCAGCCGGGAATTCGCCATGCGCCTTCCAAGCTCAATGCCAGCTTTTAGTTGCACCGCCTTGGCAGGGCCGATGCCTTTGATTTCAGTCATTTCCTTAATGCTAAGGTCTGCCAGCTGACGCAAGCTGCCTACCTGGCTAAGGATTCTCTGCGCAACATGAATAGCCGATTCCTGATGTGTTCCCGTCCGCAGCAGAATGGCCAGCAGCTCTGCTTGGCTGAGCGATTCCGCCCCATAATGCATCATGCGCTCTCTTGGTCGTTCTTCATGGGGGAGGTCCCGCAGCATAAATGTTTGCGACTCCATCCCGATCCCTCTTCCCTTTATTCTGCCTGTCGATTCAGGGCCAGCTATGCCAAATTCGGACAGCATGTCCCAATAGCTGCGACAACGGCAGTCCGATAACGTTAAAATAACAGCCTTCGATTCTGTCCACTTACGTGAAACCAATCCATTGAAGCCTTAATTGCAACTATTAGCGTTCGGGGCGAGGATGTAATGAGTGGAGCAGGTTATTGGGCCGACTCTCCAGCACATTCCGCATATGTAAGATTAATGCGCCTCTAATCGTTACGTCGTTCATCCAGATTTGATAATATCTTTGATTTTTCGACGAATACCCTTAACATCCAACTCATTATACCACGATTCTATTCCAAGCATTGAATCATCATAGGCGAAAGAGTCATAATTATCGTCTATTAGAAACCTTGCTCCTTTATTTTTCATTTTCCGAAGGAAAAGTAATATTAAAGGGCGGCTCTCTATTGATTTATCAATTTTAAGCGGTTAAAATCTGGTCTGTCAAATGTGCACCCACGGATGCTGCTATCCTCACATCACTCATGGTCTGAATGGCCCTGTTGTAACTTTCCTGAATGTATGACGTAACATCCTCTTCATCCACACTCATCGTGCCTCCTAAGCAAGTATAACCTAAAATAAACGCTCATAGAGTGGAATGAATATAAACAACATTTACCAGTTGATTTTTCACTTCACACACGCAAAAAAGGTGCAGCAATAACTGACACCTTCGCTTGGAAATACTTTACTTCGATTGGAACGGACTCATCCCAAATTTCAAAACAATCGGGTACAGCAAATTCAAGGGAAGACCCATCACGCTGTAAAAATCACCCTCGATTCTTTCGATGAACACCGAGCCTATCCCCTGCACACCGTAACTTCCGGCTTTATCAAGCGGCTCACCCGTGTTTATATATGCCCGAATTTCCTCATCGCTCATAGGTCTGAACGTAATCTGGCTAACCGTGTGACCGACAATTGCCGCTGGTTGTCCGCTTGCTGACAGGGCTGTTACACGATACTGACCAGTCTTTCCAAGGTACATTGGGGTCTCATTGGTCTCAGGCTTATCTAGTGGTCTGCCAGTTGCATGATCCCGCTCGTCCGTCTGTATATCAATGACAGCAACGCCAGTATAAACATGATGCGTCTGTCCTTGCAGAGACTGCAGCATACGGTATGCGTCCTCAGCATCCTTAGGTTTGCCAAGCACCGTATCTCCCAGCACTACAATCGTATCAGAGCCAACAATAACACCGCCCGTTTCGAAGCGCGTTTCGGCTATACAACGTTCGTATACAGCCTGTGCTTTTCGATGGGATAGCTGTTCTACGATCTCGGCAGGAGATAAGCCCGGCTCCGTCGTTTCATCGGCATCACTGACTATTACTTCATAAGGTAGGTCCAAGGAAGAGATCAGTTCCTGCCTTCTCGGGGAAGACGAGGCCAAAATAATCGTTTTTGGCTTAACAATCGACATAAATCCGGTCCCTCTTTTCATATGTTGCTGCATTCAGTATAACAAAATGAAAAGGCAACATAAAATAATGGACTATCTGCCATCTCGGGTGAGCTTGGCAGTATAGTCCATTAATGAAATCGAGCTTTATTTCTCCTGCTCTACTCTTCTTTCTGTACCATCTTGAATGATGTAATCGTGATCTACCGATGCTTCTTCAATATCCCCGTATGCCCAGTGACTTGGACTAACATCAGACCATGAAGGGATAACTACACCGGCGAGCGGGCCGCGGCTCGTCAGACGATTAATCATCGTGACTGCTTCGGCGCGTGTCATGTTCTTTTTCGGACGGAAAGTTCCGTCTTCATAACCTTTCAGAATACCCGCTTCTGTTGCCGAATTGATAGACTCACGAGCCCAGCTGCCCGAAATATCCTTGAAGGAGTTCTCTCCCTTGCCTTGCAATTGCTTCAAGCGGGCCGCAATCCCTGCCATTTCTTCTCTCGTGATGAGCTGATTTGGCCGGAATGTTCCGTCCGGATACCCGTTCATGATACCTGCTTTCGTCACGGCCGCGATTTCTTCTGCTCCCCAGTCGCTACTAGAGACGTCCGAATAAGCCGTGCCGTCCGTTTCGGATTTTGCAAGATGGAAGACCCGGAACAGTAAAGCCGCCACTTCTTGACGGGTTATGTTCTTCGCCGGTTTAAAGGTACCATCAGGATATCCATTGATGTACTTCTCATGATGCTGTGAATCTTGAGGTGCAGAAGGATTCACAGGAATCCCCAGTGTCGTAAACGTTAGACTTTCTGATAGTTTGGATTCTACTCCACCAACGATAGCTGACACGGTGAAGCTGTGCTTTGTTCCTGCCTCAAGCCCTGTAATTTCATAACGGGTACCCGTAATTCCAGAAGCAATCAGCTTTCCGTTATCATAAATGTTGTAAGAGGATGCTCCCGTTACAGGAGTCCAGCTTAGGGTTACTCCCGTTTGTGTACCATTGCTTGTTTTTAGGTCTCCAGGCGCATTATTACGCGCATTACCGCTGTCTGTGCTTCCCGAATTGCCTGAGCCAGAGTTCGACTCCTTGACCGGTTGCATAGAGAAGCTGAACTGCACCAGGCTTTGACCCACGTGAATGATTCCGTTTTGGATATAGCTGTCCGAACCAGGATCAGGGGTCACACTGGTTTGCTCCGTCAATGTGTTAAACGTGCCATATCCCGGTTTAGTAGCCACAATGTAATAATCTCCATCCGGGAATACCATCCAAGCATACTCTCCAGCTGCATCCGTGACTTGTGGATTATGATTTTGATTAGGTGCAAAGCTAGGCAACTCCGGCAAGGCTACAAGCGTATTCGGAGTACGACCCTTCTGCTTGTTGAGTTCAGTATCCGCCCAGTACAGGTTCATAGATACTCCACTTACCGGTTGACCCGTAACCGCATCTTTAACAACGCCGTAAGGATCAATCAAGGAGTACACTACGCTCATTTCCCCGTTTTGATTCACGTTCACGGTTACGGTCGGTCCGGCTAAAATTGTTCCATCCGAAGCCTTAATCTGATACGCAACAATGTATTGTCCCTGCGGTACATTATTCACATCAAAGCTGCCGTTGGCATCGAGTACAACCTGTGATTTAAAGTTATTTGCACCTGCGCCTTGCACAATAGCGCTGACGTTTCCGGCTCCAAACAAACTGTCTATCGTCGGTTGCGGATTCCCGTTTTCGGCGGCGGTTTGCGCGATTAGTAGCTGGCCACTTATGTTATTAGCAGCAGTAAAAATTTGCTCCGTTCCGTTTAAAGTCCCCACTTGGGCAGTTTGCGTTTTATTTAACATCACCGTCTGATTACCAATGGTTACAGGGGTTTGAATGTTCATACTATAGTTCCAATTCCCCCGCGGCACATAGATCTGGTACGAGCCATCCGCCCCAGTTGTTACTTCTTGAGAGAAATCTACGATTCCATCCCCGTTAAAATCTGTAGATACGGAGACAATCGCTCCTGCTATTGGTTTGCCTGTCGTGTTGTCCGTTAGAACGCCATGAACCGAAGCTGGCATATAATGGACCGCTATGCTTGTCTGCGCCATTAATCCTGTCGAATCAACAGCCGAGGCGGTGATCGTATTATGGACAGGTAACACCCCTGAAATAGCAGGCGCGGTAAAGGTCACTACCGCAGTTCCGGTTGCATCTGTCACAGCCGTTTGCGTAGTGTTTCCGATCCCTTGGAACGTAATGGTCTTACCCTCTACAGGATTTCCATCTACCAAACGTATAGCGCTGGCTTTCAGTGTAACTATCGACTGTCCGTCTCCTACAACAGAAGCTGGAGAAGCCGTAAGATCCAGTCTAATGTCAGGGATACCGGCTTGCACCGTAAAGACTGCCGAAACAGACTTACCGTCATATTGCACCGTAATCACGGTGGTTCCCTCAGATATAGCCGTAACAATACCACTATCATCAACCGTTGCTACGGAAGGATCTGTTGTACTATAAATAGCTTTATCCGTCACATCCAAAATACTTTGGTCAGAATATACTGCTGTTGTAACGAGAGCTTGGCTAGCTCCAACTTGAAGCAGCTCATTACTTGGATAAATCAACAAATCAACAACATATTGCGTTGGCGCCGGCACCTTAATATCGTCTGCGGTCAGTATGATCAGCTTGAACGCTACCACCTTATTGTTGCTGTCTACTTCATACACGCCAATGTATTTGTTCGTTGTTGCATCCACGCCAGTGATATCTTCGCCAGGTGTGTACGGATTCGTTACTCCCGCTCCCGTGGGCGCTGCATCCCCTACATTTGGTGTAGGGATTAGACTGGAGGAGACTTTCGTCACGAGGTGATTACCCGCTCCTACGGATGTCGTCACCTTCGTTGTATTCAGATTGGTTCCCGGCAGTGGCGATGCTGGCAATGTTGGAGCAGTCACTGGAGCAGGTACCTTAATATCGCCTGCGGTCAGTATGATCAGCTTGAACGATACCACCTTGTTATTGCTGTCTACTTCATAAATGCCAATGTATCTGTTCGTTGT
>NZ_JBHVVB010000016.1:0-7326 GCF_042883835.1 Paenibacillus sp. NPDC058177
GTATAGTCTTTTAATGGTATTTTCTGTATTCAATTTTGCTCATTTATAGATGTTTAGTCATCGTTCCAAACGTCCGAATCTCACTGTGGACCTCAACGATAGTCTCCGTCGACATCACACAAACGACGATCGTCTCTTGGTGAACATCCATTCCTGCACAACGTTCGAGTAACACTTCCATTCTTATATGTCCTCCAAAACCGAATTGCATGACGGCGGATGAATTCGAGCTTAAGCATTTCTCTGTTCGCGGTTCTCTGAATGAGCATTCAGAGCCAGCATAGGTTTGTGCACAGAACTCATCCTGGGCAGTTTATTTTCCGGGGTTATACCACCATAAAAAAGAACGTGTTTTGCGTCATGTATTAACAGTATAGGAAGTAGGCACATTCACTAAACTCACGCTATTTTCATACTAGGTTTGCGAACGAGGTGTCATGAATGTTTATTTAGCTTCTGATATATCTGATCTTATTACAAAAGCATATTCTTGCTGCTGATCCCTGGACGTAGTGGTTAAGAGGAACCCTCTTAAGAGATTCACTTCTTCTTTTTGTTGGCTCCACCAAAGAAACCAAAGGAAACCACTAATGCAATAATAATCGGCAACCATAGCGAGTAGTCCATATTGACTCACCTTCTTCTATTAATCTATGCCCGTTCCCCGACCGGGGCCTCTGCATGAACAAGGTCAGCGATACGCCGGTAATAGTCATCTTCCGATGAGAATGACAATTCCGCCGGGTTATCCTTCTTTAAATACGCCCGAAGCTCATTTGTATTGCCACCTTCCACTGTCCAGGAAAAAGCTGAAATACTAAACAGCCATTTTTTTCTTTTGTAATCAAAGGTTCTTTGTCCAATATTTTTACCTGCCGTATTGTTGCCTATCACCGTTGCTTCCTCCAGATGCTTCCTCAGCGTCAATGCCAATATTTCCCCGCAGCTAACCGTATTTCCATTGACCCAAATAAAGATCCGTTGAAAAGAGAATCGGCTTTCGTCGGACAGGTACATTTCCTTTTTTCCCGGATAACGTAATTCTACGATTTCGCAAGAAGGGAGTAGCAGTCTGGATGTTTTAACGCATTCCTCCAGTATGCCTCCTGTATGATTACGCAAATCAAGAATCAAGCATCTATAGTTGCTGTGACATTGCAGAATATCCTTGATCTTCCCGGAAACGCCATTATTAAAAAAAGGAATCTTAATGTAGATAAATTCGTTGAATTTTATATCATAGTTAACATCGAGGGCCCTTTTTCTCTTCATCGGATAACCCTTACCAAACCGGAAACAGGTATACGGCAGCCCCTTGGTCTCTTCAATGAAAGCGAAAAGGTGTGCCGGGGAAATCATGAAGCGGCCTAACAGATCCCTCTTTTTCTGGGTATATCGTTCGTCCTGGATTAATTCCAGCTCGTTTTCTTCATAGAGCTTCAAATACTGTCTCACTATTTTTTTGCTAATACAGAACGACGAAGAGAAGATCAGCATCTTCCTCTCATCTCCTCTACTCTTCTATGATATTCGTATTGTTGTATACCGTTACTAATTTCTGTGTGTTCATAAGCAACTTCTCTTTGCTGGAATGTAACATGATTATAAAGGAGAATCCAAAAATGAAAAAAGCGATGGTTATAATCATCCAGGTATGATCCAGATAAGCTTCTGCCTTTGAACCCATTAGCAATAACAGAAAGGGACCGGCAAGATTGATTATGGCAAATACCGAGGCAATCAACTGTTTGGTATAGCTGTAGTCCGCATAATGACAATTTGAAGCACCGAGAAAAGCAAAACAAAGCGTGAGATAAGCAGCAAACTGCGTCATGCCTTCTACGCTTAACGGGATGCTCATGAAACCTATCAAATTCATTACCGTTAACAACAGGATGGAGTAAAGATAACCGGTAGCTATAATGAAAATGAGATTCCACAGCCAGACCTTTCGGATTGTGATAGGTGTCGCCAGGATCGATTCACTGCTGATCACATTTTCCATCGAAAAATGAATAACACTGCTGAATAACGTAAATGTTGCCGGAAAGAGTACCAGAATCATTTCTTCGCTCAAACCAGACTGTTTCAGTACAAACAAGTATCCTACAGGAAGCAGCAAGAACACGATCCCTCGTATTTTCTGTTGCTTCAGCGTCTGAAATGACTTCCATAATAGAGCATTCATAAGATTATAAACACCTCATTATTAGTTTCTCTTTACTGACCCGTTTAAGGAACACCGTTGATATTGCGTAGATTATAACTATGGAGAGCGATATAATGGCCGCAGATCTGGTGAAGTCCCATATACGGATTGCCATGAATCCGTTTAAAATCAGTCCCTGACCAATAATAATACCGATTCTGGTTTTCTTCCCGAATGCCCATGCCAATACGCCTATAAGCTTACTCAACGAATATTGGAGCACCAGAAGCAATACCAGGAGCAGTGCTTCCTTCCACATCAGTTTTTTGGGAATTACGCCGTTGTTGTAGGACATAACCAGATACACCGGAAGGATGGCCATTACGAGAATGACTGATTTCATAAAGACGAATCTGCCTTTTGCCCGGAGAACTTGAACGACATTAAGCGGAGTGGCTAATATCGTTTCGATAGACGGTATTAAGTCGTAGAAGTAGATGTCATTTTGCGAAAGGACGGAAAACAAGAAAGTGGTATAAATAAAGAAAGAGAAGACTGTAAGGTCTTCAAATTTCCAAGCCAACACCAATACGGTAAAGATAAGCTGCATGGCTATGGATCTGTATAAGTGCCGTTGCCGTCTGAATTCCCGCCAATATACTACCCTTAAATCATTCATACATGAATAACATCTTCGTTAATAATTTCTTGATACAATTCCTCTAAACCATCATTGGCTTTTCTGAATTGCTCATACTTCACATGATGGCTGCTTAACCACTCCAGAATATCAATGTCGGAATGGCCCACTGTGATTACGGCTTCGCGTTCATTTTTAATGATCCAGCTGATCCCGATTTCCGGCTGTATTTGATGTAAATCATTGATAACCTCTTTGCCTCCAATTAAATAGTTGTTTTGCGTATAAGCTTCACGAATTTCGTCGTACGTTCCGGACCGAATGATTTTGCCCTTCTTAATAAATGCGATATGCGTGCACACTTTCTCAAGCTCATTTAAATCATGCGAATTGATTAGGACTGTTACACCGTTCTTCTTACAGTTCAACAAGAAGTTCCGGAGCGTAATCTGCCCCTCCAAATCGAGCCCCCGTGATGGTTCATCTAAAAGGATAATTTCGGGATTGTTAACCACCGCCCGAGCGAGAACAAGCCGCTGCCTCATTCCCCGGGAAAATGTGGTGGTTGAACTGTATCTTTTGTCGTATAGATCAAAATCCTGCAACACCTGCCCGATCCGGCGATGACGATCTGCCTTCTTGGCCTTGGGGTTATAAATCCGGTCAAAGAATTCAATGTTCTCCCAGGCCGTCAAGTCCTTGAATAAGCCGATATTATCGAAAAGAAAGCCGATCTTTTTTTTTTCCTGGTCAAAACGGCGGTCCGTCACATAGATCCCGTTGATCGAAATGTCTCCGCTCATCGCCTCATATAAGTTCATGATTAACCGGACAAGCGTTGTTTTGCCGGCACCATTGGGACCAACCAATGCGAAGATTTGCCCTTTGCCGATCTGAAGACTAACATCATCAAGAACCATATGCTGGCCCAGCTTTTTACTGACGTTGCTTACTTTTATAACCATGTAGCTTCCTCCAAACTGTACGTGCAGTTCTCTTCCGTATTTAGAAATCTGCAGGCATTGCAGGAATACCTGAACTCGCATCCCTGGCACTTAAGTTGATGATCCCGTGCATCTACATTCTGCTTCCAATAGTCGCTAACGAGTATTTTAATAGCCTGGGATAAAGAGTCTCTCCTCAAATTCAGCACAGGCGTTTGGCTTCCCAGGCATGGATATACATCGCCTACATGTGAAATAGCAATTTTACCATTGAGGCATGCATCCGAAAGCTTTCTGGAATAGAAGCTGTTCATATTCGGTTTCACCAAACGCTCTTTGACAATAAGCGGCTTATGAATCGTTGTCTTCATCATCTTCCATTCCGGGCCAGCAATCTGTTTAACTTCATTGTATAGCTGATCTTCGACTAATAAGGTGACCTGATTTTTAACCTTGTAGTAATTATGGATAATGGTTTTAAGATTTGGCTTATGGGTTACAGAGATCTGAACGCCCAGTTTAGAATGAATGCTTTTAGGCGGAATCATGCCGTTGGTATGGAGATTTGTTGCTAGCCCCAGTTGCTGCGATAAATCGATCAACTCATAAATATAGGGGTATTGCATGACCTCTCCGCCAGTAAACAACACCGTTGTTGTCCCGAAAAATGCCAGATCAGTAAGGATATTCCTCCAATGTTCATAAGTTAAGGTCTCTTCACCGTTATGCTCGAATTGTTTACACACAGGGCAAAAAGAGTCTTTGCAAAATGAACAATCCAAGTTACATTGATTCGTTACATGAAGCACGGCCATATGAATGCGCGGAGCATCCTGCCATAGCTTTTTTTGACTAAAGCTGTTTATCGGCCTCATTTTATCAATATAGATTTTACGATTGGAAAAGAAGCCGAAATCCATTTCCGCCAGCTTTTCAAATAAAGGTTCATGGGGATCAACGGGCTGATTGGCTTCCGCATCCTCCATCTTCCTGGTATTCAATTCATTGAGCCATACCATCTCTTCCTTCAAAAGATGGCACAATACAGACCTCTTCTTACCCGTCACTAAAAAACATTCGGAATACAGTCGGAAATATGAATTACTCAAGAACAACCCCTACCTTTTCATAAATAGTTTTATAGTAATCGATTGTAATTTCCTCGAATAATGTAGGATTGGTCTCAAGTACATTGATAAAATCAATTAACATCGATTTCACATGAGTTTCGATGTTGTCACACATGGAATCTTTCTTCTCAAATTCATGATCTGTCGCGCATTGCTGAAAACAGATATTACAGAACCTTGTTACATTACATTCGGTGCAGTTGCCGCACACCTTGTTTTTGAAGTTGTTGATGATTTCAGCAATTTTGCCATAATCAATACCATCTTCAATATTGCCAATGGCATAATGGGTATTTATTTTCTCGCACATATGAAAATTCCCGTCAATGGTTACATAAATCTTCTCTCCGGGAATGCAAGAGGCCGTGACAGGGAGCATATGGGGGCGCTTTTCATTCATCATAGGATGGAAGGCCAATTCCGAATAATTCAGCCCGACAAGGGAATATAAGAACGAGTCCTTTTTGATTTGGTTCCTTGCCGTGAGGTTCAAAAACAACTCTTTCATGGAAGTAAGATTTTCGAAGAATGTTTGTACATCGTCATGTGCAAATTGCTCATAATAGGTAGTATTGTTCGCATCAACCGAAGCCAACCTAGCTAAAAACAAGTCTTCGCCGTCGAAAAATTCCATGAGCTGAAACATATCCGTTTTGAAGTCATAACAAGAGCTTATGGCAAATTTGTTATACCCTTTATGATTGGTCCTGAACGTCTGCAGGTTCTTCATAATTTCATCGAAGCTTCCCGTTCCGTCAGCCTTCAACCGGTTACGGTCATGATTTTCTTTGTAACCGTCCAGACTAACAATAATGGAGAAGTCATGCTTCGTAAGAAAATTTTGACTTTCCTCTGTAAATTGGATACCATTAGTCGTAATATTATATTGAATGCCTTCATATTCTCCGTATGTTAGTTTAATGTATTCCACAATTTCTTTGATTAGACGCAGGTTTAATAAAGGTTCGCCCCCATAGAATCCAATAACAGGACTACGCGTTGGGTTTCGGCGATGAATCTCTTTAAAGTTAGAGAAATAGTAGTCTACCGCTTGTTTGGCAACGGCGAATGTCATATGCTTGTTTTCATAACTCTTCGTAAATTGATAGTGATCAGAATAAATACAATACTTGCAGCGCAAGTTGCAAAAAGACGTTACTTCCAAAAGCAACTGCTTGAAGCCATTAGCTTCTTTGCATAAATAATCTTCAATATCCTGTTGGTCAGCATCTCTGTTTATGTACAGCCCCATGTTGGCCCTGTCCGAAGCCAAGCTCTGAAACTGGTCACCGAGCAAGGAACAATCGACCTGCTCAGACGGGAAGATTTGACCTGTGAGATCGTCATAATAATATTCCGTTCCTTGCTTGCTTACGAAATGAACACCTTTCATTTGAACACCGCTTTCTGTGAAGGTTTACAGATACCTGGAAACTCCTGCGTCTCTGCCCAATGAGCGTTAGTATTCGATATGTAGAATGGAATCAGGCGGAAACACAGGAGCTGGCAGTGTGAAAAATTAATTAGGACGATACCCCTATTGCAACCGCGGATGCTGTGGCTGGTGCTCCAACTTCAACAGCTACAGCAGCGGTGGCAGCTTGACCTACAATTGGAATGACACAGGCAAGGCACGAAGCACACCATAAGCAAGCGGCACAAACTGCGCATCCCCAACATGCAGCAGTTTCTTGCTCTTCTCCGACAAAAATATTCTCCATTGTTCTCACCTCCTTTCACATATCGTGAATTTAATCACATTATTTAATGCAGATATATTCCATTTAATGGGTTTTAATGGCTATATTATCTTTAAATTAAGCTGTGAAGTAAAACTTTTTTTGCACGAAAATGCTTTTTTTGCACAAAAGCTTCTTCACATGTTCTTTCGGTACGAGACAGATGGTATCGGAATTGGACAACTGAAAGAAATCCCCTTTAATTGCTTTGACATGGTACAGATTAATCAAGTAAGTTTGATACCACCACAAAATTGCTGCTGTTCATCAGTTCTTTATAATGCATGAGCGTATAATGCAGCAATTCATAGTTTCCCTGCACAGTGACCAGAACAACTCTCCGGTTTATTTTGACGAATTGAATGATGTCCTGTTCTCTGACATGAATATAGTCATAATCGTGTTCATCCAGTATTTTGAAATGGAGCAAATCCTTCTCCGCAAGCTATGACTGATGATGGCCTACAAGACTGCAAATTGCCTCATTCACATCCAGGCCCAGACGGCTCCTTACAACCCACCGGAATGCATCATATTTGTAGCCCCTCGGCAGCCAGTTCAGTCGATTCCGCTATAAATATCAGAATGCATACCCGATGGATCTCTCTTAATTTGCGGGCCGCCAAGAAGCATCAGACTTCACCCTGATTCACATTCAGAAAAATACTAGTATAGTTATAAATGAGCAAAATCGAATACAGAAAAAACTATTAAAAGGCTATAT
>NZ_JBHVVB010000017.1:0-5070 GCF_042883835.1 Paenibacillus sp. NPDC058177
AATCTGTAACTGCGGGATGGGCCTGCGGCGCATTAGCTAGTTGGTGAGGTAACGGCTCACCAAGGCGACGATGCGTAGCCGACCTGAGAGGGTGATCGGCCACACTGGGACTGAGACACGGCCCAGACTCCTACGGGAGGCAGCAGTAGGGAATCTTCCGCAATGGACGAAAGTCTGACGGAGCAACGCCGCGTGAGTGATGAAGGTTTTCGGATCGTAAAGCTCTGTTGTTAGGGAAGAACAAGTGCCGTTCAAATAGGGCGGCACCTTGACGGTACCTAACCAGAAAGCCACGGCTAACTACGTGCCAGCAGCCGCGGTAATACGTAGGTGGCAAGCGTTGTCCGGAATTATTGGGCGTAAAGCGCGCGCAGGCGGTTTCTTAAGTCTGATGTGAAAGCCCCCGGCTCAACCGGGGAGGGTCATTGGAAACTGGGGAACTTGAGTGCAGAAGAGGAGAGTGGAATTCCACGTGTAGCGGTGAAATGCGTAGAGATGTGGAGGAACACCAGTGGCGAAGGCGACTCTCTGGTCTGTAACTGACGCTGAGGAGCGAAAGCGTGGGGAGCGAACAGGATTAGATACCCTGGTAGTCCACGCCGTAAACGATGAGTGCTAAGTGTTAGGGGGTTTCCGCCCCTTAGTGCTGCAGCTAACGCATTAAGCACTCCGCCTGGGGAGTACGGTCGCAAGACTGAAACTCAAAGGAATTGACGGGGGCCCGCACAAGCGGTGGAGCATGTGGTTTAATTCGAAGCAACGCGAAGAACCTTACCAGGTCTTGACATCCTCTGACAATCCTAGAGATAGGGCGTCCCCTTCGGGGGCAGAGTGACAGGTGGTGCATGGTTGTCGTCAGCTCGTGTCGTGAGATGTTGGGTTAAGTCCCGCAACGAGCGCAACCCTTGATCTTAGTTGCCAGCATTCAGTTGGGCACTCTAAGGTGACTGCCGGTGACAAACCGGAGGAAGGTGGGGATGACGTCAAATCATCATGCCCCTTATGACCTGGGCTACACACGTGCTACAATGGACAGAACAAAGGGCAGCGAAACCGCGAGGTTAAGCCAATCCCACAAATCTGTTCTCAGTTCGGATCGCAGTCTGCAACTCGACTGCGTGAAGCTGGAATCGCTAGTAATCGCGGATCAGCATGCCGCGGTGAATACGTTCCCGGGCCTTGTACACACCGCCCGTCACACCACGAGAGTTTGTAACACCCGAAGTCGGTGAGGTAACCTTTTAGGAGCCAGCCGCCGAAGGTGGGACAGATGATTGGGGTGAAGTCGTAACAAGGTAGCCGTATCGGAAGGTGCGGCTGGATCACCTCCTTTCTAAGGATTTTAACGGAATATAAGACCTTGGGTCTTATAAACAGAACGTTCCCTGTCTTGTTTAGTTTTGAAGGATCATTCGATTCTTCGAGATGTTGTTCTTTGAAAACTAGATAACAGAAGTAATTCACATTCAATTAGTAATGCAAGATATCACGTAGTGATTCTTTTTAACGGTTAAGTTAGAAAGGGCGCACGGTGGATGCCTTGGCACTAGGAGCCGATGAAGGACGGGACGAACACCGATATGCTTCGGGGAGCTGTAAGTAAGCTTTGATCCGGAGATTTCCGAATGGGGAAACCCACCACTCGTAATGGAGTGGTATCCATATCTGAATACATAGGATATGAGAAGGCAGACCCGGGGAACTGAAACATCTAAGTACCCGGAGGAAGAGAAAGCAAATGCGATTCCCTGAGTAGCGGCGAGCGAAACGGGACTAGCCCAAACCAAGAGGCTTGCCTCTTGGGGTTGTAGGACACTCTATACGGAGTTACAAAGGAACGAGGTAGATGAAGAGGTCTGGAAAGGCCCGCCATAGGAGGTAACAGCCCTGTAGTCAAAACTTCGTTCTCTCCTGAGTGGATCCTGAGTACGGCGGAACACGTGAAATTCCGTCGGAATCCGGGAGGACCATCTCCCAAGGCTAAATACTCCCTAGTGACCGATAGTGAACCAGTACCGTGAGGGAAAGGTGAAAAGCACCCCGGAAGGGGAGTGAAAGAGATCCTGAAACCGTGTGCCTACAAGTAGTCAGAGCCCGTTAACGGGTGATGGCGTGCCTTTTGTAGAATGAACCGGCGAGTTACGATCCCGTGCAAGGTTAAGCAGAAGATGCGGAGCCGCAGCGAAAGCGAGTCTGAATAGGGCGAATTGAGTACGTGGTCGTAGACCCGAAACCAGGTGATCTACCCATGTCCAGGGTGAAGTTCAGGTAACACTGAATGGAGGCCCGAACCCACGCACGTTGAAAAGTGCGGGGATGAGGTGTGGGTAGGGGTGAAATGCCAATCGAACCTGGAGATAGCTGGTTCTCTCCGAAATAGCTTTAGGGCTAGCCTCAAGGTAAGAGTCTTGGAGGTAGAGCACTGATTGGACTAGGGGCCCCTACCGGGTTACCGAATTCAGTCAAACTCCGAATGCCGATGACTTATCCTTGGGAGTCAGACTGCGAGTGATAAGATCCGTAGTCGAAAGGGAAACAGCCCAGACCGCCAGCTAAGGTCCCAAAGTATACGTTAAGTGGAAAAGGATGTGGAGTTGCTTAGACAACCAGGATGTTGGCTTAGAAGCAGCCACCATTTAAAGAGTGCGTAATAGCTCACTGGTCGAGTGACTCTGCGCCGAAAATGTACCGGGGCTAAACGTATCACCGAAGCTGCGGACTGTTCTTCGAACAGTGGTAGGAGAGCGTTCTAAGGGCTGTGAAGTCAGACCGGAAGGACTGGTGGAGCGCTTAGAAGTGAGAATGCCGGTATGAGTAGCGAAAGACGGGTGAGAATCCCGTCCACCGAATGCCTAAGGTTTCCTGAGGAAGGCTCGTCCGCTCAGGGTTAGTCGGGACCTAAGCCGAGGCCGAAAGGCGTAGGCGATGGACAACAGGTTGATATTCCTGTACCACCTCCTCACCGTTTGAGCAATGGGGGGACGCAGTAGGATAGGGTAAGCGCGCTGTTGGATATCCGCGTCCAAGCAGTTAGGCTGGGAAATAGGCAAATCCGTTTCCCGTGAAGGCTGAGCTGTGATGGCGAGCGAATTATAGTAGCGAAGTTCCTGATTCCACACTGCCAAGAAAAGCCTCTAGCGAGGTGAGAGGTGCCCGTACCGCAAACCGACACAGGTAGGCGAGGAGAGAATCCTAAGGTGATCGAGAGAACTCTCGTTAAGGAACTCGGCAAAATGACCCCGTAACTTCGGGAGAAGGGGTGCTCTGTTAGGGTGCAAGCCCGAGAGAGCCGCAGTGAATAGGCCCAGGCGACTGTTTAGCAAAAACACAGGTCTCTGCGAAGCCGTAAGGCGAAGTATAGGGGCTGACGCCTGCCCGGTGCTGGAAGGTTAAGAGGAGCGCTTAGCGTAAGCGAAGGTGCGAATTGAAGCCCCAGTAAACGGCGGCCGTAACTATAACGGTCCTAAGGTAGCGAAATTCCTTGTCGGGTAAGTTCCGACCCGCACGAAAGGCGCAACGATCTGGGCACTGTCTCAACGAGAGACTCGGTGAAATTATAGTACCTGTGAAGATGCAGGTTACCCGCGACAGGACGGAAAGACCCCGTGGAGCTTTACTGCAGCCTGATATTGAATGTTGGTACAGCTTGTACAGGATAGGTAGGAGCCTTGGAAACCGGAGCGCCAGCTTCGGTGGAGGCATCGGTGGGATACTACCCTGGCTGTATTGACCTTCTAACCCGCCGCCCTTATCGGGCGGGGAGACAGTGTCAGGTGGGCAGTTTGACTGGGGCGGTCGCCTCCTAAAAGGTAACGGAGGCGCCCAAAGGTTCCCTCAGAATGGTTGGAAATCATTCGCAGAGTGTAAAGGCACAAGGGAGCTTGACTGCGAGACCTACAAGTCGAGCAGGGACGAAAGTCGGGCTTAGTGATCCGGTGGTTCCGCATGGAAGGGCCATCGCTCAACGGATAAAAGCTACCCCGGGGATAACAGGCTTATCTCCCCCAAGAGTCCACATCGACGGGGAGGTTTGGCACCTCGATGTCGGCTCATCGCATCCTGGGGCTGTAGTCGGTCCCAAGGGTTGGGCTGTTCGCCCATTAAAGCGGTACGCGAGCTGGGTTCAGAACGTCGTGAGACAGTTCGGTCCCTATCCGTCGCGGGCGCAGGAAATTTGAGAGGAGCTGTCCTTAGTACGAGAGGACCGGGATGGACGCACCGCTGGTGTACCAGTTGTTCTGCCAAGGGCATCGCTGGGTAGCTATGTGCGGACGGGATAAGTGCTGAAAGCATCTAAGCATGAAGCCCCCCTCAAGATGAGATTTCCCATTCCGCAAGGAAGTAAGATCCCTGAAAGATGATCAGGTTGATAGGTCTGAGGTGGAAGTGTGGCGACACATGGAGCTGACAGATACTAATCGATCGAGGACTTAACCAATTTGAATGTATGCTTACTGTTATCTAGTTTTGAGAGAACACTCTCAATGGTTTGGTGGCGATAGCGAAGAGGTCACACCCGTTCCCATGCCGAACACGGAAGTTAAGCTCTTCAGCGCCGATGGTAGTCGGGGGTTTCCCCCTGTGAGAGTAGGACGCCGCCAAGCTTTTTTATTTTATCTACCATGTTTTTGTTTATGAAGCTTATAATATTCCGCAGTAGCTCAGTGGTAGAGCTATCGGCTGTTAACCGATCGGTCGTAGGTTCGAGTCCTACCTGCGGAGCCATAATGGAGAAGTACTCAAGTGGCTGAAGAGGCGCCCCTGCTAAGGGTGTAGGTCGCGTAAGCGGCGCGAGGGTTCAAATCCCTCCTTCTCCGCCAGATAAGTTCTCAACCAACGGCCCGTTGGTCAAGCGGTTAAGACACCGCCCTTTCACGGCGGTAACACGGGTTCGAATCCCGTACGGGTCATATGGAGGATTAGCTCAGCTGGGAGAGCATCTGCCTTACAAGCAGAGGGTCGGCGGTTCGATCCCGTCATCCTCCACCATTTTTTAAAAAGCAACAAGTTGTTTCTATATATTATATATAATGAAACGGTTAACACGAAAACTTGACGCATTAGCAGCAT
>NZ_JBHVVB010000018.1:0-1952 GCF_042883835.1 Paenibacillus sp. NPDC058177
AAACACAATTTCGTTTCTCCAGTATAACACAAAACGTGATTTTTGAAGCAAAACGGTTCCTCTTTATGGAGCCGTTTTTTTTATTTCCCGAAGGGTTATTTGTCAGAATGACAAACCGATTTCGAGCCGGCGAGAACCCATTGTCACACCACGATTTAGGGGGTGTGTATAAATGGGCACTCTCTGTGAAATTTGAAGCTTTGAAATTCCGAATGGCGCACTTATACACTCTGTCGAGTGAGTGCTAAAATGCTGAAGCATTTCCGTCAAGCGTGTGGAGGAATCTTGTAGAGAGATATAGCATAGATACCCGTATCTCTAGAGATATTTTGGTATATCCCTGCTATATCTATGGGGTATCTATGCTATATCTTTGGCTTCAAAAACGGCACCTGTTCTAAGAGCATAGAAACTCAACAGGCACAGCCTGTTTGACACCCTTTTTTTTAGGGTGGCACCGAGTTTCCTTATGCTCTTTTTCTCTGAAGCTAAACCTGTTTTATATGTCGTAGTCTTTTTATTGGGAGTGACCCCTTGCTGTACAATTTCCGGAGGTGCCGATAAGGGACGAATTTTCCCTTGTCGGTTGCCTTTGGGGATTGTAAGGGGTGGAGGCTCGGAATCAAAAGGAAACGAAATATCATTCCGAGTGTGCTTCTTTTTTCTGTTCTTGAATTCTATTATTTCCAATGTTAGAATTATGTTAACAACTTGTTAGGAGTGTGTTTGGATGGAAGAGAAAAAACAAATTGGACCTCGAATTACTGTTGAAACATTTAAAAAGCTAGAGTTATTAGCCGAACATTTTACAAAACACAATGAATTTGGAAGAGTTTCAAAAGATGCTGTAATTGAGTTTGCTATTAAGGAATTGTATAGGGACTATTTGGGAAAAGGACGCTAATTTTTGTTGAAAAACTGACTTCGGATTTGGGGTTCTTTATTATTAACTTGATTTTAATTAAACATTACAGGAAAAATTGAGGGGAAATGGATGGATAAACGCAATGGTGACGCGGTTTTCATAGCTCCAAATGATGTTGTAAAAGTGACCACTATGAATCACGTCATTGAAGTTCAGCATATGGAGAAGATGAACCGGAAAAATAATATCAAAAAATTGGACAAGGATAGGTTTGTAGACCTCTCTACTGGGGAGATCCGGGAGTTCGAGCATTCGGAAAATCGGCAGGAAAATTATAATTCTTTGAGACAAACCTTTAAGAAGCTGCGTTATTTGATAAATAACAATTTTATAGGACGGCCAAATGAATTACATATAACTTTGACATACAAGAAAAATATGACGGACACGAAAAAACTTTATAGTGATTTTCAAAATTTTATCGACAGGTTGCGTTATAAATACAAGAAAGAAAGTTCGATAGATTATTTATCGGTGGTAGAGCCACAAGGACGTGGAGCCTGGCATTGTCATGTTTTAATGCGCTTTAATGATTTGGATAAGATTTATATTAAAAATGCTGAATTAAGGAGTCTATGGGGTTTAGGATTTGTAACAATCAAGTCATTAAAGGATATAGACAACATAGGAGCCTATTTGAGCGCTTATTTGACTGATATAGACCTAGAAGATGTCCAAGACAGGGAAACAGCCTTAAAAGTGGCTTCAGAGGGCTGTGAGGTGCAAACAAAGATCGTAGAAGGTCGGGAAAAGAAATTTTTAAAAGGCGGACGGCTGCACATGTATCCTTCCGGAATGAATATGTATCGAAAATCAAAAGGGATTGTTAAGCCGGAACGGGAAGAAATGAAGTTCGGAGACATAAAAAAAGTAGTGGGTTCGGCAAAACCACACTACGAGAAAAGTTATCATGTCGAAAATGACAATTTTGAAAACACAATTTCGTTTCTCCAGTATAACACAAAACGTGATTTTTGAAGCAAAACGGTTCCTCTTTATGGAGCCGTTTTTTTTATTTCCCGAAGGG
>NZ_JBHVVB010000019.1:0-1257 GCF_042883835.1 Paenibacillus sp. NPDC058177
CTCACTTTCGTGAATTCGATACTCACTCGTTGTTCAGTTTTCAAAGATCAAGCTGTTCTCGTTGTCTGCTTAATGTCTCAGCAGCAACTCTTATAATATACCATGAATTCCGACATAATGCAACACTTTTTTTTAAAAGTTTTACGAAGCCGGCTATTCATCTTATTCCAATCGTCAAACAATTCTTTCTGCTCTCGACCGGACATTTAATATACCATGTTACCTTACCATAATGCAAGCTTTATTATTTATTATTTTAGAAAAATAGCCTGTTTTATTTATAGAGTCTTTAATGTTCTACTAACATACCGGTATAACACAATCTTCCCTTTAGTTGAGAACATCAAAGTATACAAAAACTGCATTAATCTAAGCTGCTGGTTCTACTTCATATTTTCAGCATGTTTGAAATTAGATAGTTTAAGGATTGAAGCTTTTTTTACTCCTGATCTTGCAGTGCTTCAAGGATGGAGAGATTATCGATCTTTTTATTTATTTGCCGTTGTTCTATTAATAAGAACGCTAGAGTACCTAGCACACCCACAAACATGGCCTTAGGTTCAATAATTAAAGGAAATTGTATACCTTGCTATTCTGCTTCTGCCCTCTAATCACTCGGCATATTGCACAAACTGTTCGAACTGTTGCTGAAGTCTACTCGTATCAAGAATCATCGTTGTTCTATTATTAATTTAAAATTGCTTGCCAATCTCTGAAAACCGATTACTTTCTGCCTCAAAAGTCTAATTGCCCTCATATTCTGAGCCTTAAGAAGATTCCTGCATCACATCATAATTCATATAAGCAACAATTCCAATATAATGTGCTACAATATCAACTACTTGTATATTCAGGGTAATGCCATCTCTCATATCAACAACCTCTACAAGAAACGTATCACCCTTGTCCAGTTTCAGAATAGCTGCCAAATGATTGGACAGAACAAGCCCTTTGTGTGGCAGGATAATATTTCCCCCATCTTCTGTCTTCGGTTGACAGACACTTGAATCTTTCGGCAGACTGGTCAAGTCTACGACCTTACTTGTTCTCATTTATCCTTCTTTCACCTTACTTCTACAAATTGTACATTTTGCTTACAAACACTATAATAATTTGTTTGAACCGTCCCAAAACTCTATTGAAGTTCTAAAAGATTTATTATAAAACACAAAAAAGCCCTTGTTGATTTAATCAACAAGGGCTCATGTGCTTGGCGGCGTCCTACTCTCCCAGGACCCTTCGGTCCAAGTACCATCG
>NZ_JBHVVB010000020.1:0-1118 GCF_042883835.1 Paenibacillus sp. NPDC058177
ATACAGTAATGAACGTATGAACTAACCATTTAACCTTCATGCTTTTTTCCTCCTTATACTGCGTTTACTAATTGCGTCACACCGTTAACCGGATGCTTCGTGACAATAACCTTTGTTACGACAATGACCATCATTGTGAATAGCGCAATGACAATCATGTTCTTCAGCCCGACACCTGCAAATTTTCGTGTCTCCAAGTCATCACCTCCTTTAAAGCTTCAATTTTGCTAGTACCGGGTTTTGCATACCCACTTTCCAATACCAAAAATTGTGCCCGCCGGGTTGCTCCATAAATTGCGGCATCCCTGTTGCTTTCACAATCTTTTTACGGTCATCCGGGTTTTGCATGGTGAAAATGAAATAGTGTGAACTGTTGGCCATAGCAATGACCGGAATGTCTGTTGGGCGCTGGGTACAAGCCCAAACGACTGCTTCTTTCGAACGCCCGCGCGTGTATAAGGCTTTCAATTCTTTCGGGTAGTTATGGGCGCTTGGCGCGACTTCCATTAATTCGTCTATCCATAGAATCGTATTTTCACGCTTGTACACCCAGCTCATGAGCGCGTTGTAATATTCCGGCTCTAATTCTTCAGCGACCGGGCAATAGATAATTTTCGGCGTCTCGACCTCGGACACGTCTTCCAATCGGTGAACCACAGTAAAGTCCTTACCTTCCTGCAAGCCATGCCACAATTCCTGCCGTTTCTTGCGGCGCTCGTGTACTTCGCCTTTCGTATCAAGCTTTACCACATGGTCTTTCCCAGCGAGATATACCTCAGCGACAACCGATTTACCTGTACCGGTTTGACCACAGATAAAAACGTGTTCGTCATCGCCAATTGTCATTCGCATGTTTTCCACTTCCTTTCGTGCTGTAAGCTTTCACAACACGCTTCACGCCTTTACCTCTTTTCATAGCAGCCATGATGGACGGTTTCGGGATTTTGTCGTAAGGGATTTTCTCCACAACTAAAAATTCCTCGCCCTGTTCGATAATGTCCAAGTGTTCAAACCAATAACGGCTGTATTCATGCATGGGGATGTTGTAATAGAAGTCACCTTGCTTCAGCGTCACCATACCGGACATAGTCGATCATCCCCTCTAAATGGTTGAGGAA